>NZ_CP042906.1:4865000-5465000 GCF_008728855.1 Hypericibacter terrae
GCCGCGCCCGCCGCGGAGGCGGAAACGGTTGCCCCCGGCCCCAGCCTGGCGGCGTTGCCGGCGCCGCGCGTTCCTGACAGCGAAGCCGCGGCCGTGACGGCGCCTTCCGGCGAAACCTCGGATGCGGGCCGGACCGACGACGTCATTCCCGACGAGGCGCTGGGCGAGGAACTCGCCACGACCGACGACACCGATCCCGCCAATCCCAGCGCCGCGATCGCGCAGACCGTCCAGGTCCAGCGCGGCGACACGCTCATCACCGTGCTGGTCAATGCCGGCGTCAGCCATGACGATGCCTATGGCGCCATCGAAGCGCTGCAGGATCTGTTCGCGCCCAAGGATCTGCGGCCCGGCCAGGAAATCGCGCTCACCTTCTCGGCGCCCGAAAAGCAGCATCAGGGTCCGATCGACTTCCAGCTCGTCAATCTGAGCCTGCAGCCCTCGGTCGATCGCGACCTGCAGGTCACGCGCGCGCTCGATGGCGGCTTCACCGCCTTCGCCATCGACAGGCCGCTCACTCACCGCACGGTTGCCATGCGCGGCGAGATCCATTCGAGCCTGTTCGAAGCGGCCCAGGATGCCGGCGTTCCCGTCGCGATCATCTCCGCGGCGATCAAGGCCCTCAGCTACGATGTCGACTTCCAGCGCGACATCCAGCCCGGCGACACCTTCGAGTTCGTCTTCGACCGTCTCGACGACGAAGAGGGCAATCTGGCGAAGCCGGGCGACCTGCTCTATGCCTCGATCACGCTCTCCGGCAAGACCTACCAGCTCTATCGCTACGAGATGTCGGACGGGTTCGTCGACTACTTCAACCCGAAGGGCGAGAGCGTGCGCAAGGCGCTGCTCCGCACTCCGGTCGACGGCGCGCGCATCACCTCGGGCTACGGCATGCGCAACCATCCGATCCTGGGCTACAGCAAGATGCACAAGGGCGTGGATTTCGGCGCGCCCACCGGAACGCCGATCTTCGCCGCGGGCGACGGGGTGATCACCAAGATCGGTCCCTTCAGCAGCTACGGCAACTACGTCCAGATCAAGCACAACACCACCTACGCGACGGCCTATGCCCATATCAGCCGCTTCGCCAAGGGCCTCCATGTCGGCTCGCGCGTGCATCAGGGCGACGTCATCGCCTATGTCGGCGCCACCGGCCGCGCCACCGGCCCGCACCTCCATTTCGAAGTGCTGGTGAATGGCAGCCAGGTCAACCCGACCAGCGTCAAGCTGCCCTCCGGCAGCAAGCTCGCCGGCGCCGAGCTGAACAAGTTCAAGGCGGCCATGAACGACATGATCTCGCTCAAGGAGCAGATCGAGGCGGCACAGCTCCAGACCGCCCAGGGCACCGTGCAGTCGCCCGACTGCAGCGCCGCCCCCAACTATCCGGCCTGCCAGTAGCGCCGCCCGCGATCGCGGGCGCCACGCACAAACGACAACGGCGGCGGTTCCTTCGAACCGCCGCCGTTTCGATTCCAGGGCCGAGGCGGCTTAAGCCGCCTTCGCGATCGTCTCGCCGTTGATGGTGAGGCCCTTGGCATTGGCGCCGACCTTGACCGTGTCGCCATCGGCGATGCGGCCGGCCAGCAGCAGGTTCGCCAGCGGGTTCTGCAGCTCCCGCTGGATCACCCGCTTCAGCGGCCGGGCGCCATAGACCGGGTCGTATCCGGCATCGGCCAGCCAGGTCTTGGCCTTGTCGTCGAGCTCGATCGCGATCTTGCGCTCCGCCAGCATCTCGATCAGCCGCTTCAGCTGGATCTCGACGATGCCGGTCATCTGCGCCCGGGTCAGGCGGCTGAACAGCAGGATCTCGTCGAGCCGGTTGAGGAACTCCGGCCGGAAGGCGCTGCGCACCACCTCCATCACCCGCTCGCGCACCGCCGACGACTCCTGCCCCTCGGGCTGGCTCGCCAGGATGTCGCTGCCGAGATTCGAGGTCAGCACGATCAGCGTGTTGCGGAAATCGACCGTGCGGCCCTGGCCGTCGGTCAGGCGCCCGTCATCGAGCACCTGGAGCAGCACGTTGAAGACGTCGGGATGCGCCTTCTCGACCTCGTCGAACAGCACGACCTGATAGGGTCGCCGCCGCACGGCTTCGGTCAAGGCGCCGCCTTCGTCATAGCCGACATAGCCCGGGGGCGCGCCGATCAGGCGCGAGACCGAGTGCTTCTCCATATATTCCGACATGTCGATGCGCACCATCGCGTGCTCATCGTCGAACAGGAAGGCCGCGAGCGCCTTGGTGAGCTCGGTCTTGCCCACGCCCGTGGGGCCCAGGAACAGGAACGAGCCGATCGGACGGTTCGGGTCCTGCAACCCGGCGCGCGCCCGGCGCACGGCGTTGGAGACCGCGAAGATCGCCTCCTCCTGGCCGATGACGCGGCTGCCCAGCAGCTTCTCCATCTTGAGGAGCTTGTCGCGCTCGCCCTGGAGCATCTTGTCGACCGGAATGCCGGTCCAGCGCGAGACCACTTCCGCGATCTCGTTCTCGCCGACCACCTCGTTCAGGATGCGATGCTGCTCGGCATGCTGGGCCTTCTCCGCCTGGCGCTGCAGCTCCGGGATCAGGCCATAAAGCAGCTCGCCGGCGCGGGCGAGATCGCCGCGGCGCTGGGCCTGCTCGGCCTCGGCGCGCGCCTGGTCGATCTGCTCCTTGATCTTCTGCGTGCCCGCCAGCTGGCTCTTCTCCGCCTGCCAGGCCGCCGTCAGCTGGGCCGACTCGTCCTCGAGCTCGGCGATCTCCTTCTCGAGATTCTTGAGCCGCTCGACCGAAGCCCGGTCGCTCTCCTTCTTCAGCGCCTCGCGCTCGATCTTGAGCTGGATCAGCTTGCGATCGACCTCGTCGATGTTCTCGGGCTTCGAATCCATCTGCATGCGCAGGCGGCTCGCGGCCTCGTCGACCAGATCGATGGCCTTGTCGGGCAGGAAGCGGTCGGTGATGTAGCGGTTGGAGAGCGTCGCCGCCGACACGATCGCGGCATCGGTGATGCGCACCCCGTGATGGAGCTCGTACTTTTCCTTGAGCCCGCGCAGGATCGAGATGGTCTCCTCGACCGAGGGCTGCGACACCATCACCGGCTGGAAGCGCCGGGCCAGCGCCGCGTCCTTCTCGATATGCTTGCGATACTCGTCGAGCGTGGTGGCGCCGACGCAATGGAGCTCGCCCCGCGCCAGCGCGGGCTTGAGCATGTTGGACGCATCCATGGCGCCCTCGGCGGCCCCGGCACCGACCAGCGTATGCAGCTCGTCGATGAAGAGGATCATCTCGCCGGCGGCGGCCGAAATCTCCTGCAGCACGGCCTTGAGCCGTTCCTCGAACTCGCCGCGGAACTTGGCGCCGGCGACCAACGCGCCCAGATCGAGCGCCATCAGGCGCTTGTTCTTGAGGCTCTCGGGCACGTCGCCATTGACGATGCGCTGCGCCAGCCCTTCGACGATGGCGGTCTTGCCGACGCCGGGCTCGCCGATCAGGACGGGATTGTTCTTGGTGCGGCGCGACAGGACCTGGATGGTGCGGCGAATTTCCTCGTCGCGACCGATGACGGGGTCGAGCTTGCCATCGCGCGCCGCCTGGGTCAGGTCGCGCGCATATTTCTTCAGGGCGTCGTAGTTGTTCTCGGCCGTGGCGCTATGCGCCTGGCGTCCCTGCCGCAGATCGGCGATCGCCTTTTCCAGCGACTGCGGCGTGACATTGAGCCGCTTGAGGATCGCCGCGGACGGGGTTCCCGTCGCCAGCGCCAAGGCTTGCAGCAGCCGCTCGGCCGTCACGAAACTGTCGCCGGCCTTCTCCGAGAGCGTGCTGGCGCTGTCGAACAGGCGTGCCGTCTCCGGGGCCAGATAGACCTGGCCCGCGCCGCTGCCTTCGACCTTCGGCAGCTTCGCCAGTTCGGCTTCGGTTTCCTTGAGCGCGCGGGCGGGATCGCCGCCGGCATTGCGAATCAGATTGGCCGCGAGGCCTTCATTGTCGTCCAGGAGCACCTTGAGCAGATGCTCCGGCGTGAAGCGCTGATGGCCGGAGCGCAGCGCCAGACCCTGCGCGGACTGGATGAATCCGCGAACGCGTTCGGTAAATTTTTCGAAGTCCATGTTTCCCTTGCCCTCTCTCGCGCAAGCCCGGTTCGCCCAGCGCCTGCGAAGGATGCGAATTTACGTCAGGCACCCGGCTCGGCCTTGACCGTGATCAAGATCGGCGTCGTTAGGCCCCACGGAAATATGGGCGCCGGCCGCAATGACACAAGAGGGGTAGGGGCAATTTTGGAGCCCCGGAAGGGCCTCAAAAGCCTGGATTCAGCCGCCCGGGAGCTCGGATTCGCCGCCGCGGCCTCCCCCCTTGAGGAATGCCGGGCTCGCCGGCCTATTCGCCGGCAGGCTCCGGGGCCTTGTTCGCCGCGCCGTTCATCGGCTGGCCGTCGTCCCCGTCGTTGTCGCCTTCGTCGTTATCCCCGCCGGTACCGTCGGGGCGGCCCATCTGGCGGTTGCGATTCTGATTCTGCTCGTCGCCGGCATAGGCGTTGATGAGCCGGTAGTAATGCTCGGCATGCTGAAGAAAGTTTTCCGCGGCGATTCGATCGCCCGCGGAACTGGCATCCCGCGCCAGGGCCAGATACTTCTCCAGCACCTGATACGCGTTGCCGCGCACACGGACGTCCGGCCCGTTGCTGTCGAAGGTCTGTTGACGCGGATTGAAGTGTGGTTTGCGCTGGCCGCGGCCGCGCGAACGCCGGGGATTCGAGCCTTGCCTCATCGCCTTATCGCTTCGCTAGGATACCGTTATTCCCGCTTCCCGGGCGCACGGCGCCAATCGTCAGGGCTGCCGTCGCATCAAATCAAGCATCAGCTTGGGAGGGGGTACAGAACGTCGGCCCGGCCCCCTTGGCCGAGCGTCTCGGATCTGCTTTCCACAACTAACCTAGACGGTCCCCCCACCCTTTCCAACTGTTTTTTTGTCGCCGGCGGGGGCCATTACGAGGCATCGGCGGTGCCCGCCGAGATCGGCACGCCATTTGCGTAGGACAAGTCCCGCCGCTTCATAGATCGATTGCGCGGCGGGCCCTTGCTCGTCGCCATGCTCGATCACGGCAATGCCGTCCTCGGCGAGGCGGCGCGGCAGCAACTGCGCCAACTGGCGATGCGCATCGAGACCGTCGCACCCGCCATCGAGCGCCAGCCGGGGATCGTGCTGCGCCACCTCCGGCTCGAGCGTCGCAATCCGGGATGTCGGAATATAGGGGGGATTAGACACAATGATATCGAAGCGTCCGGCAAGACCGGAATCCCAATTGCCGACCTGAAACCGGGCCCGCTGTTCCAGCCCGTTGCGCACGGCGTTGGCTCCCGCCGTCGCCACCGCAAGCGGCGCCAGATCGACGCCGAGTCCCTGTGCCTGCGGATATTCGGAGAGCAGCGCCAGCAGCAGGCAGCCGCTGCCGCAACCGAGATCCAGGATCGCGAGCGGCGCATCGCGCGACGGCACCGCCTCGAGCACCGCCTCGATCAGCGCTTCGCTGTCCGCGCGCGGATCGAGCGTCGCGGCCGAGAGTGCGAAATCCAGACTCCAGAATTCCCGATGGCCGAGGATCCGCGAGACCGGCTCGCGCGCAGCACGCCGCAGGACGAAGCCTTCGAATCGGGCCGCCGCGTCGCCCGGCACGGGCTGTTTTTCCTGTCCGACGAGATCGCCCCAGGACCGCCCCATGGCGGCGGCGAGAAGCAGCCGCGATTCGCGACGCGCATTCTCGATTCCGGCCCGGTCGAGGCGTTGCTGGCCCGCCGCCAGCAGGCCGCCGACCGCGGCGTCCGACGCCTCGCTCATCCTTCCTCGACGAGCTCGGCCAGGCGGGTCGCCTGGTCGTCGGCGGTCAGCGCATCGATCAATTCGTCGAGACCGTCGCCCTCCATCACATCCTCGATCTTGTAGAGGGTGAGATTGATGCGGTGGTCGGTGACGCGGCCTTGCGGGAAGTTGTAGGTGCGGATGCGCTCGGAGCGGTCGCCCGAGCCGACCTGGCTCTTGCGCGAAGCGGCGCGCTCGGCGTCGCGCTTGTTGCGCTCCATCTCGAACAGCCGCGCGCGCAGCACCTTCATGGCCTTGGCCTTGTTCTTGTGCTGCGACTTCTCGTCCTGCTGCTGCACCACGAGGCCGGTCGGGATATGGGTGATCCGGACCGCGCTGTCGGTGGTGTTGACCGACTGGCCGCCCGGCCCCGAGGCCCGGAACACGTCGATCCGCAGGTCCTTTTCCTCGATCTGGATATCGACCTCTTCGGCTTCGGGCAATACCGCCACGGTCGCTGCGGAGGTGTGGATGCGGCCGCTGCCTTCCGTCGCCGGCACGCGCTGGACGCGATGAACGCCCGATTCGAACTTCAGCCGCGCGAACACGCCGCGCCCGGTGATCTCGGCGATCGCCTCCTTGTAGCCGCCGATGCCGGTCTCGTTGAGGCTGATCAGCTCGAACTTCCAGCCATGCAGTTCCGCATAGCGGCTATACATGCGGAAGAGTTGGGCCGCGAACAGCGCCGCCTCCTCGCCGCCGGTCCCGGCGCGCACTTCGAGGAGGGCGTTGCGGTCGTCGGTCTCGTCCTTCGGCAGCAGCAGGATCTTGAGGCGCTGATCGATCTCGGCGAGCCGCGTTTTGGCCGCGCGCAGTTCCTCCTCCGCCAGGGCCCGCATCTCGGGCTCCGCCGCGGCATCCTGGCTCAGGCTCGCAAGGTCTTCGGTTTCTTCGCGCGCCCGGCGCAGCTCGAGAATGGCTTCGACGGTGGGCCCCAGGCTCGAATATTCCTTCGCCATGCGCGCGAATTCCTGCGCGTCGCGCTTGCCCTCGGCTGCGAGCGCCTCGGCCAGTTCCTCATGCCGGCGCACCACCCGTTCGAGTTTCACATCCAGATTCACGTCCTGTCCTTCTCCGAGCCGTCGAGCCCGAACAGCCGTTCCATCAGTTTCGCCAGGGCCGAGGCATCCTTGCCCTCGATCGCGGCGAGCGCGCCGCTCGGCCGCTGCAGCAGACGATCGACCAGGATCCGGGTCGCCTTCTCGGCGTCACCGCCGGCCGCCGCCAGAGCCTTGAGCCGCTCGGTCTCGAACAGGGCCTGCAGCGCCGGCAGAGCCGCCGGGTCCGCGCGGCGCCTTTCGAACTTGGCGGTTTCCTCCGCCAGGATCTGCACTGCCTTCTCGGCAGCGCTGCTGCGCAGGGCGGCCGTGCCGCGCGGCGTGCGCCCTTCCATCGCGAGGCGCTCGAGATCGTCGAGATCATAGCGAAAGGCATCGTCCAGTTCGCCGACCGCGGGCTCGATATCCGGCGGCAGGGCTGCGTCAAAGAGCAGCATCGGCTTGTGCCGGCGGGTCTTGAGCGCCGTCCTGATCGCGTCCTTCGTCACCACCAGGCGGCCGGCACCGACCGCCGCGATCACGATATCCGATCCCGCCAGCGCCGCATCGAGCTCGGCCCAATCGCGGAAGTGGCTGGAGAGCCGGCGCGCCACCAACTCGGCACGCGCGCCGGCCGGGTGGGTCACGGTCAGGCTTGCGAGCCCGCCCTTCTTCAGCTCGACCGCCATCATCTCGCCCATCTCGCCGATGCCGAGCATGAGCGCCCGGCACCGCGCGAGATCGCCGAACAGCTCGCGCGCCACGTCGATCGCGGCGGTCGCCATCGAGACCGGCTGGTCGGCCAGCGGCGTCTCGCTGCGGATGCGCTGCGCCGCCAGGTAGGCCGCCTGCAGCATCGCCTCGAGCTCGGGGCCCACCAGGCCCGCGGCAGTGGCGGCCCGATGATTGGCCTCGAGCTCGCCCAGGATCTGCGGCTCGCCCAGAACCGGGCCGTCCAGCGAGGCCGCGACCGAGAAGAGATGGCGCAGCGCCACTATGCCCCGCCGCTCGAAGGACTGGGCCGAGACGAGCTCGGGCGCCAGGCCCGCGGTCGCCGCCAGGACGGCGCGCAGCGTGGCAGCCGCCCGGGCCGCGTCGGCGTGAAAGACGTAGAGTTCGCAGCGGTCGGAGGTCACGACCGCGAGCGCCTGGGCGAAGCCTTCCTGCTTCAGCCGCTGCAGGATCGTGGGCGCGGCGCTGGCGTCGAGGAACAGTCGCTCGCGCAGCGCCGTCGTCGCGCCGCGATGGCTGGCGCCGACCAGCAGCAGATCCTGGACCGAGGCGTGGGTGCTCTGAGGCTCCGGCATCGGCCGGCCCCGCTAACGGTAACCGGCGAGGCGGTCCTTGAGCGCGTCGAGCGCGACAGTTTCCTGCGACCCCTTGTCGAGGTCGCGGAGCGTGACGACGCCGCCCTTGAGCTCATCCTCGCCCATCAGCAGGGCGACAGAAGCGTTGAGACGATTGGCCCGCTTGAGCCGCTTGCTCATATTGCCGCCATAGCCGAGCTCGACGGCGAAACCCGCCTTGCGCAGACCATGCGCGAGCTTGAGGGCCGGGGCTTGCGCCTCGTCGCCCACCGGCACGACCGCGACCGGCCGGCGTGCCGCCGGCGTCTCGGCCAGCATCATCGCCAGCCGCTCGATGCCCGAGGCCCAGCCGACGCCCGGCGTGGCAGGGCCGCCCATGGTCTCGATCAGCCCGTCATAGCGGCCGCCCGCCATCACCGTGCCCTGCGCGCCCAGCGTGTCGGTCACGAACTCGAAGGCGGTGTGGCAGTAATAATCGAGCCCGCGCACCAGACGCGGGCTGACGCGATAGGGGATGCCCAGCGCGTCGAGGCCGCGCGTCACGGCGGCGAAGAAATCGCGGCTCGCCTCGTTGAGAAAATCCCCGAAGAGCGGCGCCTCGGCGACGATGCGCCGGTCGCCTTCGTCCTTGGAATCGAGGATGCGCAGCGGATTGCGCTCGAGCCGTTCGCGCGATTCCTGAGAGAGCTTGTCGCGATGGCCGCCGAAATAGCGCACCAGCTCGGTACGATAGGCCTGCCGGCTTTCGCCGTCGCCGAGGCTGTTGATCTCGAGCGTGATGCGGTCGGCCAGACCCAGCTCGGACAGGATGCCATGGCCGGTCGCGATCACCTCGACGTCGCCGGCCGGCTCCTTCACGCCCAGGAGCTCGATCCCGATCTGATGGAACTGCCGCAGGCGGCCCTTCTGCGGGCGCTCATAGCGGAACATCGGCCCGTGATAGAAGAATTTGAGCGGCAGATGCTGGGCGAGGCCGCCGGAAATGAGGGCGCGCGCGACGCTGGCCGTGCCTTCGGGGCGCAGAGTGAGACCTTCGCCGCCGCGATCGGTGAAGCTGTACATCTCCTTGGTGACGATGTCCGAGGTATCGCCCAGGGTGCGCTTGAACACTTCCGAGAATTCGAAGATCGGCGTCTCGATCTCCAGATAGCCGAAGCGCTCCGCCACCTCGCGCGCAGTCTCGACCACGCGCCGGTGACGGCGCATGTCTTCAGGCAGGAGATCGTGCGTGCCGCGAACGGGCTGCAGCGTCGTCAATGAAAAGCTCCCAGGGAACGCTCTTGGGCGCCGCTATTCGGCGGCGGATTTGGCGCCCGAAGCCTCGGCCGCGTCGGCGGCCGCCTTGGCAGCTTCGATTTCGGCGGCCTTCTTCTCGATCAGATCGACCAGATGATCGACGATGTCGGCATCCTTCAGGCGGTGATGCGGCACGCCGGCGATATAGACCTGATGCGTGCCGTTGCCGCCGCCGGTGAAGCCGATGTCGGTCTCGCGCGCCTCGCCGGGCCCGTTCACCACGCAACCGATGACCGAGACGGTCATGGGCGTGGCGATATGGGCGATGCGCTGCTCCAGCCGCTCGACGGTCTTGATGACCTCGTATTGCTGGCGCGCGCAGGAGGGGCAGGAAATGATGTTCACGCCGCGATGACGCAGCCCCAGCGACTTCAGCATGTCGAAGCCGACTTTGATTTCCTCGACGGGATCGGCCGAGAGCGACACGCGGATGGTGTCGCCGATGCCGGCCCAGAGCAGCGAGCCCATGCCGATCGAGGACTTCACCGTGCCGGAGCGCAAGCCGCCCGCCTCGGTGATGCCGAGATGGAGCGGGTAGTCGCAGGCATCGGCCAGGCCCTGATAGGCCGCGACCGCCAGGAACACGTCCGACGCCTTGACGCTGATCTTGAATTCGAAGAAGTCGTTGTCCTCGAGGATCTTCGCGTGGCTGAGCGCGCTCTCGACCATGGCCTCGGGACAAGGCTCGCCATAGCGCTCCAAGAGCTCGCGCTCGAGGCTGCCGGCATTGACGCCGATGCGCATCGAGCAGCCATGATCCTTCGCCGCCTGCACGACTTCCTTCACGCGGGCGGCCGAACCGATATTGCCGGGATTGATGCGCAGGCAGGCCGCGCCCGCCTTGGCCGCCTCGATCGCGCGCTTATAGTGGAAATGGATGTCGGCCACGATCGGCACCTTCGAGGCGCGGACGATCTCGCCCAGCGCCGCGGTCGATTCCACATCGGGACAGGAGACGCGCACGATATCGGCGCCCGCCGCTTCCAGCTCCTGGATCTGCGCGATCGTCGCCTTGGCGTCGGCCGTCAGCGTGTTGGTCATGGATTGCACCGTGATCGGCGCATCCCCGCCGACCCGCACGGAGCCGACTCTGATCTGCCGGCTTTTCCGCCGGCTGATGTCGCGATAGGGGCGAACGCTCATCGAGGTCCTCGAATTCCCACTGAAAAAGGGCCGCACGAACGGCGTGGCGGCCGACCGGCGGTTTGGGCGCCAAGATGCGCTTCCCCACCGATAAGATCAAGTATTGCCAACCCTATGAAGCGATTAGGGTATTGTCGATCCACCCAGCAGCCGGGCGGGGTCGAGCGAGATCCCGCGCCGGACCACCCCGACCGGCCCTAGCGGCGGCACCTTCTTGCCGTCGACCATGATGTCGAGGCCGCCGGCATTGCCCGTCGAGAGCGTCAGGGTCGGATCGTTGGGCACGAGATAGCGGTCGCCGCTCCGCAACACCCGGGTCCAGACCTCCTGGGTGGCGCTGCTGACCTGGACCCAGGCTTCCTGGCGCGCGACCAGGATCACGCGGGACTGGCCGTTAGTAACGCCGTAATCCTGGCCCTTGGGCAGCGAATCCTCGGCAACGGCGGGCGCCGGCGGCGGCGCTGGCGGTGCGGCCGCCGTGGCCACCTGCTGTGTCGTCGTCGCTGCGGGGGCCGTCGCTGGGGTTGCAGGTGTCGTCGCGGCCGCGGCCGCGGCGGCGACATTGGAGAGCCCGGTGGCCTCCGGCGCCGTCGTCGCGGTGGAGGGCGTGGTGATGGTCGGGGTCTCGGCCGGCGCCGTGTCCTGCGGCGGCGCCTCGACGATCTCCTGATCGTCCGTGCCTTGCGCGCCCTCGGTGCCGGCCTGCGCCTGGGCGGGGGTATCGGTCGCGGCATCGACATTGTCAGGGGCAGGCGGAACCTCGTCCTCGTCCGCACCGGCCGATGCGGCGTTGTCGGGCGCCAGGGTGATGGCGGCGGCCGCCTGCTCGTCGGAGGTGGTCGCGACGCCGGCGGTGGTCTCGCCGGTAGCGGTCGCCGCGGGCGCCGGCGTCGCGTTCGACGCGTCGGTCGAGGGCGGGGCTGCCGGTTCGACGGGTGCCGGCGTCTGGATGGTCGGGTTGGCGGTGCTGACCGAGGTCGAGGGCGTCTCCGCCGGCGGCGGCGCGCCGCTTCCCAGCAGATTCTTCAGCTCCGCCGGCACTTCGGGGATGAGGCCCGCGAGGCTGCGCTCGCGATCCGACATGTAGAACCAGGTGCCATAGACGATGCCGGCGATCAGGATCGCCATTAGCACGATGGCGCCGCCCGGAATCTTTCCTTCGGCCGGCGTGACGGGGAAGACGAGCTGCGTGCGCCGCCCCAACTCCTCCACTTCCTCGCGGAAGCGCCGGACGATGTCGGGACCGTCGAGTCCCAGGAAGTCGGCATAGGAACGCACGAACCCGACCGCGTAGGTCGTGCCCGGCAGCGAACCGAAATCGCCTTCCTCGATCGCGCGCAGATAGACCGCGCGGATGCGCAGCTGCTGCGACACGCTCTGAAGGTTGCGTCCGGTGGCTTCGCGTGCCGTGCGCAAGAGCGTGCCCACACGGCTGCCGGTCCGGTCGGCGCCCCTGTCGCTCATGCCTGCGTTCAGATCTTCCGCCATGTCACCGCTCAAAACTCTTCGGCCGGATGCGGATTTCCGGCTCGTTCGATTGCCTTCGGGACCGGCCTGGCTCTCACGGCCATGCTCGCGGCCCCGCCACTCCATGCCGGGGGGAACGGTACCAAATCCGGCCCTGCAACGCCAACGGCGGCACTCTGTCCAGTCAAGGTAAACAGTGGGTTAGCGAAGGGTCAGGCGCCCTTGCCGGCGTCGCCGAAACTGGCCTCGCGCGCGCTCAGCGCTGCGACCGCTTGCCCTACCAGTTCCTCGAGGATGGCGCGCGTCGGCTGCTCGTCCGTGACCATGCCGACGCTCTGGCCGGCCATGACGGAGCCGTTCTCGACATCGCCCTCGATCACGGCCCGGCGCAGGGCGCCGGCCCAGAAATGCTCGATCTCGAGCTGGGCGGCCTTCTGGTCGAGCTCGCCGCGATCGACCCGCTCGATCACGGCGCGCTGGGCTTCGAGGAAGCGCTTCGTGGCCGCGTTGGCCAGCGCGCGCACCGGGATCACGGGAAACCGCGGATCGAGCTGGATCGACAACACTGCATCGCGGGCGGAGGCACGGATGAAGGCCTGCTTGAATTTCGCATGGGCGATCGATTCGGTGGCGCAGACGAAGCGCGAACCGAGCTGAACGCCGGACGCTCCCATCTCGAGATAGCCCAGGATCGCCTCGCCGCGGCCGATGCCGCCGGCGACGAACACCGGCACCTCGCGGATCGCGGGCAGGATCTCCTGCGCCAGCACGGAGGTCGAAACCGGACCGGTGTGGCCCCCCGCTTCCATGCCTTCGATGATGATGGCGTCCGCACCGCTCTTCACCAGCTTGCGCGCGATCACGAGCGCCGGCGCGAAGCACATCGCCTTGGCACCGCCCTGGCGCACGCGCTGGATCGCGGCCCCCGGCGGCAGCCCGCCTGCCAGCACCACATGCCCGACCTTGTGGTCGAGGCAGACCTCGATCAGCGCCATCAGCTCGGGATGCATGGTGATGACATTGACGCCGAACGGCCGGTCGGTGAGCTTCGCGGTCGCCGCGATCTCGGCGCTGAGGAGCGCCGGCGACATCGAACCCGTCGCGATCACGCCGAAGCCGCCCGCATTGGAGATCGCCGACACCAGGTTGCGCTCGGACACCCAGGTCATGGCGCCGCCCATGATGGCGCGTTCGCAGCCGAGGAACTCCCGCCCCCGGCTCCAGAGCCGGTCGAGATGGGCCCGCGCGATCGCTTGGCTCATCGCATCAAGCCGCGTCGAGACCGTAGGCCGTATGCAGCGCGCGCACCGCCAGCTCGGTATATTCCTCCGCCACCAGCACGCTCACCTTGATCTCGGAGGTCGAGATCACCTGGATATTGATGCCCTTCTCGGCCAGCGCCTTGAACATGCGCTGGGCCACGCCGGCATGGCTGCGCATGCCGAGCCCGATGACCGAGACCTTGACCACGTTCGAATCCGGCACCAGCGCCTGGTAGCCCAGCGCCACGCGGCGGTCTTCGAGCACCTTCTTGGCGCGCTCCAGATCGGCCTTGGTGACGGTGAAGGTCAGGTCGGTGAACTGGCCGCCCTCGGACACGTTCTGGACGATCATGTCCACATTGATGTTGTGATCGGCCAGCGGGCCGAAGATGGAGGCGGCCACGCCCGGGCGATCGGGCACGCGGACCAGCGTGATCTTCGCCTCGTCGCGGCTGTAGGCGACCCCGCTTACGACTTCCTGTTCCACGATCTCATCCTCATCAACGACCAGCGTGCCGGGTTTGTCCTCGAAGCTCGACAGCACCTGCAGGCGGACCCGATGCTTCATCGCCATTTCGACGGAGCGGATCTGCAGCACCTTGGCGCCTTGCGACGCCAGCTCGAGCATCTCTTCATAGGCGATCTTATCGAGCTTGCGGGCCTTCGCAACGATGCGGGGGTCGGTGGTATAGACCCCGTCCACATCGGTGAAGATATCGCAGCGATCGGCCTTCAAGGCGGCCGCGAGCGCCACCGCCGAGGTGTCGGAGCCGCCGCGGCCGAGCGTGGTCACACGGTTGTCGGGGCCCACGCCCTGGAAGCCGGCCACCACCGCCACCTGACCTTGCGCGAAGCGGCGCTCGATCTCGGCCGTGTCGATCCGCTCGATGCGGGCCTTGCCATGGGCGTCGTCGGT
The DNA here is from genome assembly GCF_008728855.1 of Hypericibacter terrae. Classification (GTDB taxonomy): domain Bacteria; phylum Pseudomonadota; class Alphaproteobacteria; order Dongiales; family Dongiaceae; genus Hypericibacter; species Hypericibacter terrae. The sequence goes on from NZ_CP042906.1 coordinate 4,879,259, forward strand.
ATGGATCTGGATCTGCCAGCCGAGCCAGGAGCGGGCGGAGACGCCGATCTCCTGCAGCGCCAGCGCCAGGAGACCCGTGGTCACCTGCTCGCCCGTCGCCACCACCACGTCATATTCGCGCGCGTCATGCAGCCGGGCGATCTCGCTGGTCCAGGTGACGAGCTGGTTGGTCACGCCGGACATCGCCGATACGACGACCGCCACCTCGTGGCCGGCATCGACTTCGCGCTTCACCCGTTTGGCGACGGATTTGATGCGTTCGACATCGGCCACCGAGGTGCCGCCGAACTTCATGACGATGCGAGATCGATTCAACCGGAATCCCCTGAGATCTGGACGCGCGGGGGGTGGACGAAGCGATCACCCTGGCTTCCGGACGGGTTCGCCGGTTGCCGCGCGCGCGGCGCGTATCCATACTCATTTGCCTATGCCGAGGCAAGGAAAAGCGGCCCTTTTTCCCACACCGGCCAGCCGCCCGTTTTAGCCATTTGCCAAGGGAGTTTGCGTCGCCATGAGCCTTTCACCCAGCAGCCATTCTGGCGACCCCGATCCGTCCTCCGGGCCCCCGGAGGCCCCGGCGCCCGCCGAGGGCGCCAGCGTCGATCCCGCCGAAATCGCCAAGTTCGAGGCCATGGCGGAGGCCTGGTGGGACCCGAGCGGCAAATTCCGGCCGCTGCACCGCCTCAATCCGGTCCGCCTTGCCTATATCCGCGACCAGGCCTGCCGGCGCTTCGGTCGCGATGCCAAATCCCCGACCCCGCTGGAGGGCCTCGATCTCCTGGATATCGGCTGCGGCGGCGGCCTGCTCTCGGAGCCGATGGCACGGATGGGCGCCAAGGTCGTCGGCATCGACGCCTCGCACCGGAACATCGCCATCGCCGGTCTTCATGCCGAGCGCATGGGACTCGGCATCGACTATCGCTGCCAGACCGTGGAGGCCCTGGCCGACAGCGGCGAGCGCCGGTTCGATATCATCCTCAATATGGAGGTGATCGAGCATGTGGCCGACGTTGAAGGTTTCATGGCCGCTGCGGTCGGCCTGCTCAAGCCGGGCGGCATGATGATCGTCGCCACGCTCAACCGCACCGCCAAGAGCTACGCACTCGCCATCGTCGGCGCGGAATATCTGCTGCGCTGGCTGCCGCGGGGCACCCACGACTGGAAACGATTCCTGCGTCCCTCGGAGCTGGCGCATCTGATCGAGCGCGCCGGCGGGCATGTGCTGGCGCTGGAAGGGGTGGTCTATAACCCGTTAACCGACCATTGGAGCTTGTCGCGCGATCTTGGGGTGAACTATATGGCCCTGGCGGAAGCGATGCGCTGACGCTGGGGCCGGGGCGAAGGGCGGCCGGTGGGGCGGGCGCCGACGGGGGAATTCTTGCAGGCACCGAAACCGATAACGGCACGCATGCGCGCACCCATGGGCGTGATGGTGTTCGGGCTCGCGCGCAGCGGCACCACGCTGGTGTCGGACCTGCTGACCATCCCCGGCCGCTCGATCGTCATCAGCGAGCCCGAGGTCTACAAGCAATGGAGCCGCGCCACCGCGGCGCGGGTTCATCGCCTGGCGCGCCTGGTCGGCCTCGATATCCCCGAAGCCCCGCCGGAACCCGACGCCTATGGCGGCGACTACCAGCGCTATTTCGACGAGGTCATGCTGCCCGCCATGGGCAAGCTGCCGCTCTGGGGCATTAAGAATGTCGACTTCAGCGGCTGGCGCTTCCTGTTCAAGAACTACCCGCCGCAGCGGCTGATCCTGTGCGTGCGCGATCTGCGCGACACGGCGCTTTCGGGGCTCGACCGGATCTGCCGCCTCGGCATCACCTTTCGCGGCAGCGGCAGCGGGATCATGCGCGACGAAGCCTGGGTCCTGTCCGGGCTGGCCTACAGCGTGCATCAATTGATGGAGATGCAGAAGCGGCCCCACCTCCTGGTGCGCTACGAGGATCTGGCCTCCGATCCGGATGCCCGCAAACGCATCGCCGACTATGTCGGTCTCGACCGGCTGCAGGAGGAACGGCTCAACATCAAGGCGGCGGAGATGCGCCGCGCCTGGGAGATCGAGAAACATCAGGGCGGGATCGGAACGGCCTCGGTCGGGCGATTTGCCAGCGAGCCGCCGGGGCCCGCGAGAGCGCTGGCGGAACGCCTGTGGCGTCTCCTGCCGGAATATTCGCGAACCTTCGGCTATGAGGTTCCGCCGGCCGATCCGGCGCTATCGGATCACGATTTCGCGCTGCGGCGGCCCGCGGGCGCCGCTCCCATCGATTATCTCGACACCGAATCCTGGAGCTGGGACGGCCCCCACCAGTTCGAACCCAGCTTCGCCCAGCGGCGCGCGCGCATCGCCGTGGCCAAGGTCATTCCCGCAGGCGTCAAGGTGCTCGATCTCGGCACCGGCGCGCCCAGCCTCACCAGTCTCCTGCCCACCAAGGCCCCTCCCCTCCATGGCGACAGTGTCGCCCGCGCGCCGGGGTTCCTGGTCTCGGCCCTGCATCGCGGCGAGCTTCCACCGATCGGATCGGCGGATCTGATCGCGATCCTCGGCATGATGGAGCATGTCGAGGATCCCATGGCGCTGCTGACCCGGCTGGCCGGGACCGGCCGGCCGGTCGCGCTCAGCTATCACGCTGCCGACGACACCGGAACGCTCGACCGCCGCCAGTTCGGCTGGGTCAATCACCTGACCCGCGCTGAGCTCGAAGCCGCCTTCGCCGCCGCGGGTTTCCGCTGCAAGGCCCATTGGGCCTTCGACGGCCGCCAGAGCCTGTTCCATCTGACGCCACTCGCCGGCAGGAAATCGGCCGTTGCCGACAAGGCGCCCGCCCGATGACCTCGGCGACGGGGCCGACCGATGCGCCGACCGGCATGGCGATCGCGATCATGGGCCTGATGCGGACCGGATCGACATTGATCACGGACATGCTGAGCCAGCGCGGCCGCAGCCTGATCCTGAGCGAGCCGAACATCCTCGGCATGTGGAGCCCGAACACCGTCGAGCGCATTCATCAGCTCGCGATCAACAACGGTCTCGATCCGGGCCCGGAGCTGGCGACCCCGGAGCGTTGGCTGCGCTATCAGAATTATTTCGATGCGGTGCTGCTGCCCCAGCTCGCGAAGCTGCCGCTCTGGGGCGTGAAATATGTCGACCTGACCGACTGGCGACAGACCTTCGAGCGTTATCCGCCCCGCCGCATGATCCTGACCGTGCGCGATCTGCGCGATGTGGTGATCTCGGCGATCGATCGCATCGGCTATCTGAATCTCGCCTTCTATGGCCGGCGCTATATGCGCGACGAGGGCTGGGTGCTGACCAATATCGCCTACAATGTGCACGAGCTCATGATCTTGCGGCAGCGGCCCCATCTGCTGGCGCGCTACGAAGACGTCGTGCGGGATCCGGAACTGCGCCAGCGCATCGTCGATTATGCGGGTCTCGAAAGCATGGCGGGGACGCGGGAGAATCTCGCCGCCGGCGGCTTCAGCCGGCAGTGGGAATTGAAGAAGCATGGCGGCACCGTCACGGCCCAATCGGTCGGCCGCTATGCGAGCGAGCCGCCGGGCCCGGTCAAGGCGCTGGCGGAACGGACCTGGCGCCTGTTGCCCGAATATTCGGAGACCTTCGGCTTCGAGCTGCCGCCGCCGGAAAGCTGGATCCGCGGCCACGAGTTTCAGCGCCAGCCCGGCAGCGACACCAATCCGATCGACTATCCCAAGAGCGAAAGCGGCCTTTGGCCGGGCCCGACCCGGCTCGAGCCCAGCTTCCAGCTCCGCCATGCCCGCCTTGCTCTCGCCAAGCGGCTGCCGGAGGGTGCCATGGCCATCGACCTTGCCTGCGGTACGCCGGCGCTGTCGGCGATGCTGCCCAAGGGCCGGCGCCATATTCCGGTCGATATGGCCCAACGCGGCCAGCGCTACCGGGTGGCGCCCCTCCATGAAGGCAAGTTCCCCAAGGTTCCGGAGGCGACGATATTGCTGGCGCTCCATGTGCTGGAGTTCCTCGATGCCGATCTGCCGCGGCTGCTGCGCCGTCTCCGGCGCTATGATCTGCCCATCGTCGCGACCTATCATGCGACCGAGGATACCGAAGGAGTCGATCGCGCGGCCTTGGGCTGGATCAATCATCTGAGCCGCGAAGCCCTGCTCGCCGCCTTCCGGCGGGCCGGCTTCGCGGTCCAGGCCCGCTGGAACGCCGACGGGCCGCAAAGCTTTTTTCATCTCCGGCCGATATCTGTCGAGAAGCCGGAATCACCGCCGCCTCCGGGGGTCGATTGACAGGACCGGGGCGACTGTCGGAAGAGGGCGCGGGTCCCGCCTGGGGCGGACCGTCCCGAGTCGAGGCTTAAGGGGAATGGCGGAAAAGAAACGCAACATGGGCGTCGCCGTGATGGGGCCGATGCGCAGCGGTACCACGCTCGTCGCCGACCTTCTGACCGTGCGCGGCCGCTCGCTGGTGTTGAGCGAGCCCAACTTGCTGGGCGCTTGGCATCCGACCCTCGCCGGCGCGATCCATCGCCTGGTCACCGATTTCGGGATCGAGGTGCCGCCCCCGCCGACGGAGAAGCCGCCGACCCGCATCTTCAATTATTTCGACCGCGCCATCCTGCCCGAGCTGCAGGGGTTGGATTTCTGGGGCGTGAAATATGTCGACCTCTTCGGCTGGCAACAGCTCTTCCAGCGCTATCAGCCGCGCAAGCTGATTTTGTGCGTGCGCGATCTGCGCGAGGTCGCGATTTCTTCGATCGAACTCGCCGAACGGATGAAGCTGGGTTTTCCGGGCGGCGCCCATATGCGCGACGAGGCCTGGATCCTGACCCGCCTGGCGCACAGCGTGCACGAGCTCCTGGCGCTGCGCCGGCTGCCCCATTTCGTCCTGCGCTATGAAGACCTGGTCGAGGATCCGAAGGTCCGCGAGCGGCTGGCGGACTATGTCGGCCTCGATGAGCTCGGCACGGAACGGCTCAACCTGACGATCGAGCGCGATAGCCGGCATTCCTGGGAATCGCGCAAGCATGGCAGCGGCGTCACCAAGAAGGCCCTCGGCCGCTTCGAGCGCGAGCCACCGGGCCCGGTGCGCAATCTCGCCGAGCGGGTCTGGCGCCTGCTGGGCGAATATTCCGTCGCCTTCGATTATGAAGTGGCCGAGCCCAAGGCGCGGATCCAGGGCCATGATTTTTCGGCCCCCGCGCGGCCCGGCCACAACCCCGTCCCCTACATGAAGGGCGAGGAATGGAACTGGTGGGGGCCCAAGCAGCTCGAGCCCAGCTTCGCCCGCCGCCGCGCCCGCCATCTGGCCTCGATGAACATTCCCGAAGGCGCCGTCGTGCTCGATCTCGGCGGCGGCCTCAGCTCCATGATCACCGAGCTGCCCAAGGGCGGCCGGCTGATCCTCGCCGACGTGACGGAGCGCACGCCCCAGACCAAGGCCGCCGACCTGCTGCAGGGCAAGCTGCCGCCGAAGGGCGCCGCGACCTTCGTCCTGGCGCTCGAGATTCTGGAGCAGGTCGAGAATCCGGGGCGCTTCCTCAAGAACCTGCGCGGCTACGGGCTTCCGGTGCTGCTGAGCTATCACGCCACCGACGACACGGCCGATATCGATCGCGCGGCGCTCGACTGGCGCAGCCATCTGAGCCGCAGCCAGCTCCAGCGCGGCCTCGCCACCGTCGGCTTTCGCGTCACGGCAAGCTGGGCCTTCGATGGCCGGCAGAGCCTGCTGAAGCTGCGCCCCGTGCCAGTCCCGGCGCGCAAGGCGAGCGCCGCCACGGAGGGCGCGGCATGAGCGCCGAAAAGGGCATGCCCATCAGGGTGCCCAATCGCGGCACGCCGATGGGCGTGGCGGTGATGGGGCTGATGCGCACCGGCACCACGCTGGTCTGCGATCTCCTGACCCTGCGGGGCCGGTCGCTCGTCGTCAGCGAGCCCAATCTGCTGGCGCTGTGGGACGGACCGCTGCAGCTCAAGATGAACCGGCTCTATCGCGAGTTCGGCCTCGACGTGCCTTCCTTGCCGCCGCGCGAAGGCGAGTACCGGTCGAACATCGAATATTTCGACCAGACGATTCTGCCTCAGCTGAAATCGCTAGAGCTCTGGGGCGTGAAATGCGTCGATCTCTTCGGCTGGCAGCGGCTGCTGCGCATCTATCCGCCCAAGCGCCTGGTGCTCTGCGTGCGCGATCTGCGCGCGGTCACGATCTCGGCGCTCGAGCTGGTCAATCGCATGGGCCTGGTTTTCACCGATACGAAGCGCATGCGCGACGAAGCCTGGATCTTCTCGCGCATCGCCTACAGCGTGCAGGAGATGATGGCGATGCGCGCCGTGCCGCATATGGTGCTGCGCTACGAGGATCTCGTGGCGGAGCCCGCAGCGCGCGATCGCCTGGCCGCCTATTGCGGCCTCGACCGGCTGGGCGAGGAACGGCTCAATCTGGTGATCGAGCGCGAAACCCGCTCGGGCTGGGAGCTTGCCAAGCATGGCAAGGAGATCACCACCAAGGCGCTCGATCGCTATGACGAGGAGCCGGAGGGTCCGATGCGGACCATGGCCGACCGGATCTGGCGGATGTTCCCCGAATATTCGCTGGCCTTCGGCTACGAGGTGCCGGCCCCCCGGTTCCGCATCCGGCGCCATGATTTCTGCATCGGGCCGGATCCAGGCATCAACCCGATCAAGTTCAAGGAGACCGAGGTCTGGAACTGGCGCGGGCCCAAGCAGCTAGAGCCCGTCTTCGGCCGGCGCCGCGCGCGCACCATCGTGGCGCTCAACCTGAAGCCCGGCGCCGTGCTGCTCGATCTCGGTTGCGGCACCGCCGCCATGCGCAAGATGCTGGCGAAATCCTCGAGCCATCTGCCGGCCGACGTCGCCGTGCGCGCGCCGCTCTTCGTGGTCAGCGACATCTATCGCGGCGAGCTGCCGCCGGGTGGCGAGGCGACCCATGTCGCGGCCCTGGGCGTGCTCGAATATGTCGAGGATCTGCCGGGATTCCTGAACGGCCTGCGCGGCTACAACGTCCCGGTCTTCGTCAGCTATTACGCGACCGATGACACGCCCAAGGTCGACCGCGTCTCGCTCGGCTGGAAGAACGGCTACCGGCGCAATGAGCTGATGCGCATGTTCATCGCCGCCGGATTCATGCCGACGCCGAAATGGGCCTTCGACGGACAGCAGAGCCTGTTCCGCCTCATCCCCCGCCAGATCATGGCGCGCAAGCGCCGCCGCCCGCGCGCCAAGATCATCCTGCAGGGCGGACCGCGACCCGGCCCCGGCAAGAAACCCGCGCCGAAGCCGAAGGGAAAGTCGAAGAAAGAGCTGGAGCCGGTTTAGGGCGGGCGGAGGCTGGTTTATCTAATCCCCTCCACCGCTTCGCGGGGGAAGGAACAAACCGAGCGCTAACTATCCTGCCGCGGCACCCAGGGCACGCGGGCGAACTCGATGCCTTCCTCGTCCAGCGCCTCGGCTTCCTCGGCGCTGGTCTCGCCATAGATGCCGCGCGCCTCGGCCTCGCCGTAATGGATCTTGCGGGCCTCTTCCGCGAATCCCGGCCCGACATAGTCGCAATTGGCTTCGATTTGCCTGCGCATCTCGCGCAGCATCTGCACGGCCTTCATCTCCGCCTGCTGTACCGGCGGAACCGGGGCCGGCGACGGCACCGGCAGGTTCGCCGTGTCGAGCTTTTCGGATTTGCTGCGCGCGGCTTTGCCGATGCGCGGCGCCATCATGGCCTTCTCGATCCGACGATTGCCGCAAACCGGACAGACGAGCTTCCCGGCCTTGGTCTGGGTCTCGAAACCCTTACCGTCGCGAAACCACCCTTCGAAATGGTGGTCCTTTTGGCATCTGAGTTCGAACAGGATCATGCGTCTATCGATCGGTGGATTGGGCCGCAGGCTTTCAGGCTAGCGTAAAATGGGTTGCCAAGACGCTAGCGGCAAGGTCATCGCTCCGCAACCGGTTGATTTGCGGGCCGGATTGCAGGCGGGCGCGGGGTCGGACAGGATGGGCGGGCGAACCCCATGTCAAGGAGAGCGGGCGATGGCAGCAGCCGAGGCACCGGCGAGAGTGGATCTGGTCTTGCGCGGCGGCACGGTCATCGACGGCACCGGCAAGGCGCGCTATCGCGCCGATCTGGCGATCGACCAGGGCCGCATCACCGCCATCGGCGATCTTGGCCGCACGGCGGGGTCGGTCGAGAGGGATGCGACGGGTCGCATTGTCGCACCCGGGTTCATCGACGTTCACACCCATGACGACGGGCTCCTGCTGGTCCAACCCGACATGGCGCCCAAGGTGAGCCAGGGCGTCACCAGCGTGGTGATCGGCAACTGCGGCTTCAGCCTGGCGCCGCTCACCCCGCGGGCGACCCTGCCGCAGGAATTCCGACTGCTGGGCGATGACGAGATCTATCGCTATCCGACCATGGCGCGCTATTTCGAGGCCTTCGATCGGGCGCCGAGTGCCACCCATATCGCGGCGCTGGTCGGCCACTCGACGCTGCGCATGGGAGCGATGACCGATCTCGAGCGGGCGGCGACGCCGGCGGAATGCGCGCAGATGAGCCGGGTACTCGACGAATGCCTCGGCGCCGGCGCCATCGGCTTCTCGACCGGCCTGGAATATCCGACGAACGCCGCCGCCAGCACGGACGAGATCGTGGCCGTCGCCGAAACCCTGTCGGCGCATCGCGGCCTCTATGTCACCCACACCCGCGACTATGTCGACGATATCGACGGCGCCATGGAAGAGGCCTTCGAGATCGGACGGCGCGTGAAGGCCGCGGTCGTGCTGTCGCATCACCAGGGCGACGGCAAGAAGAACCATGGCCATGCGGCGCGCACGCTGGCGCGCTACGACCGCGCGGCCGCCCGGCAACCGGTCGGCCTCGACGTCTATCCTTATATCGCCGGCTCGACCACGATCATGCCCGATTTCGTCGCCGACGCCGAACGCGTGCTCATCACCTGGTCGGATGCGATGCCGCAGGCCGGCGGGCGCGACCTCGACGATATCGCGCGCGAGATGCAGGTCGACCGCCAGGAGGCGGCGCTGCGCCTGCTGCCGGGGGGCGCCATCTACTTCGTCCTCGACGAGGGCGACGTCAGGCGCATCCTGGCGCACCCGAACGCAATGATCGGATCCGATGGGCTGCCCTTCGGCCGCAAGGTGCATCCCCGACTGTGGGGCACCTTCCCGCGCGTGCTTGGCCATTATGCGCGCGAGGTCGGGCTCTTCACGCTCGAGGAAGCGGTGCGCAAGATGACGAGCCTCTCGGCCGAGCGGTTCGGCCTCGCGGGTCGCGGCCGGATCGAGGTGGGATTTGCCGCCGACCTGGTGATCTTCGATGCCGGCAACATCATCGACCGCGCCACCTACGAGGATCCGACCCGGCCTGCCGCCGGCATCGATGCCGTGCTGGTCGCGGGCGAAGCGGTCTGGGAGCAGGGCCGATCGACGGGAGCGCGCCCCGGCCGCGTACTGCGTCATGGCCGCGCCTGACGCGAGCGAGCCGGCCTCGCCCTGGGTCCAGCGGTTCGCGGCGCTGGTTCCGCCGGGGCCGATTCTCGATCTCGCCTGCGGCAAGGGCCGCCACAGCCGCTACTTCCTCAAGGCGGGGCGCGCCGTGACCGGTGTCGATATCGATCTCGCCGGCGTGGCCGACTTGCTGTCCCATCCGGATTTCGAAGCGATCGCCGCCGATCTGGAGAACGGCGCGCCCTGGCCCCTGGGCGAGCGACGCTTCGCCGGTGTGGTGGTGACCAACTATCTTCACCGCCCGCTCTTCCCGTCGCTCCTCGACGCGGTCGCGACCGGCGGCCTGCTGATCTACGAGACCTTCGCCGCCGGCAATGAGCGGTTCGGCCGGCCGCGCAATCCCGAGTTTCTGTTGCGGCCGGGCGAGCTGCTGGACCTCACCCGTGGCCGATTCCGCGTTCTCGCTTATGAGGATATGGAACAGGCGATGCCTTACCCGGCCTGTTTTCAACGGCTTGCCGCCGTACATTTGCTGTCATCGGACGCGGCATAAGCTCTGGCCCCCGGCAAAACCCCGCCTATAATCCCCGCCGGAACGCGTCGGCACGAGGCCCACGAAGAAAAACAGAGGAGACTCGAGACATGGCAGTTCAACTTGGCGATATCGCCCCCGACTTCGTTCAGGAATCGACCGAAGGCACGATCAAGTTCCATGACTGGATCGGCGACAAATGGGCGGTGTTGTTTTCGCACCCGAAGGACTTCACCCCGGTCTGCACCACCGAGCTGGGCGCCGTGGCGAAGCTCAAGCCGGAATTCGACAAGCGCAATGTGAAGGTGATCGGCCTCAGCGTCGATCCCGTCACCGACCATCGCAAATGGGCGCAGGACATCCAGGACACGCAGGGTGCGGCGCTCAACTTCCCCCTGCTCGGCGATGCCGACAGGAAGGTGTCGAACCTCTATGGCATGATCCATCCCAATGCCAACGACACGCTGACGGTGCGCTCGGTGTTCGTGATCGGGCCCGACAAGAAGGTGAAGCTGACCATCACCTATCCGGCCAGCACGGGTCGCAATTTCGACGAGATCCTGCGGGTGATCGATTCCCTGCAGCTCACGGCGAACCACAAGGTTGCCACCCCGGTGAACTGGAAGGACGGCCAGGACTGCATCATCGTCCCCTCGCTCTCGGACGAGGACGCCAAGAAGCTGTTCCCGAAGGGCTGGAAGACGCTGAAGCCCTACTTGCGCGTCACGCCGCAGCCCAATCGGTAAGCCGATCCGGGCGAGTTCGGAATCTTCGTATGAAAAACGGCGGCGCCCGCGAGGGCAGCCGCCGTTTCCTTTGAAGCCTAATGAGATCCCGCGCTATTCGCCGGCGGCGCGCAAGACCGTAGCCGGCGCGGGACCGCTGAAGTCGCGGTCATGGCGCAGCGCCGGAATCATGCCGCGCGCCTCCTCGACTTTGGCCGGATCGATCACGGCCGTCACGACGCCGGGTTCGGTCCCGCCATCGGCCAGCAGCTCGCCCCAGGGCGAGACGATCAGGGAATGGCCGAAGGTCCTGCGGCCCTCCGCATGCTCGCCGCATTGGGCGGGGGCGAAGACGAAGGCGCCGGTCTCGATCGCGCGCGCCCGCAGCAGCACATGCCAATGGGCCTCGCCCGTCGGCCGCGTGAAGGCCGCCGGCACGGTGATGAAGCTGGCGCCGCCCTTTGCGAGGGCGCGATAGAGATAGGGGAAGCGCAGGTCGTAGCAGATGGTGAGGCCCAGCCGGCCCCAGGGCAGATCGGCGACGACCGCCTCGCGACCCGGCCGGAAGGTCGCGGATTCGCGATAGCTCTCGCCGGCTTTGAGATCGACATCGAACATATGGATCTTGTCGTAGCGCGCGGCGACGCGACCCTTCGGATCGAACAGGAAGGATCGGTTGGCGCAGCTCGTATCATCGAGCTTGATGGCGATCGAGCCCAGCAGCAGCCAGGCGGCGGTCTCTTTCGCGAGCTCGGCGAAGGCCGGCAGCAGCGGATGTTCGGCCTCGGGCTTGGCCTTCTGCAGCAGCGCCGGCTTGTTCGGCTCCATCATGCCGGTGTCCTCCGGCGTGAGGATGAAGTCGGCCCCTTGGGCTTTCGCTTGCCGGACGAGATCGCGCGACATGCGGATGTTCGGCTCGGCGTCCCGCGCCGCCGTCATCTGCACAAGGCCGACCTTGAAGGGAACCGCCATCAGGCGGCGCTCACCAGCGGCATCAGGCCGCCCTTCTTATCGAGCGCATAGAGATCGTCGCAGCCGCCGATATGGCGCTCGCCGACGAAAATCTGCGGCACCGTGCGCCGCCCTTGAGAGCGCCGCACCATTTCCTCGCGCTTGATGTGGTCGGCACCGACATCGATCTCGGTGAAAGCGATGCCGCGATCCGCCAGCAGCTTCTTGGCGCGGTGGCAATAGCCGCAGAACTGTGACGTGTAGACCTCGACTTTGGGCATGTCGTCCTCGTCATAGGGCCCGCCTTACCAACCCGACCGGCCGACCCAAGGGCCTCGATAAGAAGGTGGCATGACCACCCCTATTTGTCATCTAGAGGGCTTAAGGAATGCTCACGCACGCAAGATTTCATAATGGTTAGAATAAGTTCCGCTTGGCATGGCTGCCCTGGCGCGGGCTCATACCGGCCGGACGACGCGGGCCAGGGTCAGGAGATCGACCGAATCCGCCCCTCCCGCCAGGAGGGCCCGGGCACAGGCGCCGGCCGTAGCCCCGGTGGTCAGCACATCGTCGATCAGGAGCACGCGGCGGCCTTCGAGCCGGGCCCGGTGGCGCTCCGTCACCATGAAGGCCCCGGCCACATTTTCGCGCCGCTGGGTGGCGCCCATCCGCCCTTGCGACGGCGTCGCGCGCTTGCGGGTCAGGAGGTCGGCGCAATGCGGCTTGCCCGAGGCGCGCGCCACATGGCTCGCAAGCAAGGCCGCCTGGTTGTAGCGGCGGCGGAACAGGCGCCAGCGATGCAGCGGCACGGGTGCGACCAGATCGGCGTCCCGCAGCAGCTCGGCCCCGGCATTGGCGAGCCATCGCCCCAGCGCCGGCGCCGCGTCGGTGCGGTCGGCATGTTTGAAGGCGATGATGAGGCCGCGGCTGGCATCGTCATAGCGCAGCACCGCGCGCGCGCGCGCATAGGCCGGACGCTCGCGCAGACAAGCGCCGCAGAGCGTTTCGCCCTCCGTCTCGCCCTGGCCATAGTCGAACGGATAGCCGCAGCAACTGCAGCAGGGCGGTCCCAGCACCGTCATCCGCGCCCAGCAGCCGGCGCAGAGCGCACCCGCGGTGCCGACCGAGGCGCCGCAGACGAGGCAGCGCGGCGGCAGTAAGGCATCGAGCGCGGATCGGCCCAGCGCGATGGTACGCGTGGCCCAAGGAGCGACTTCCACCATGGCGCGAACTTTCGAGCGACACCGCGCGCCTGTCAATTGGTCCGTCAACAGACGATCACTCCCTAACTATCTTCACCTCCCCCCTTGAGGGGGAGGCTGGGGTGGGGGGGTGGAAGCCGGTCTCCCTGTTGATAAACCTGCTTCGACAGTCGTCTCGTCTCAACAGTAACAAGACGTCGCGCTCACGACCTTCATCGCGCTCTTCGATCACCCCCCACCCTAACCTCCCCCTCAAGGGGGGAGGGGATAAGAGAAGGAACCTTTCCCGGAACGGCGGGCCGCGCCATGATCGCCGGCATCATGGATCCGACGCTCGCCCCCTTCGACCGGCGCCGCCTGCGCCTGCATCGCGACCGCGCGGCCCCGGGTTGGGCCCAGCATGATTTCCTGTTCGAGGATGTGGCCGGGCGGCTGGCCGAGCGGGTGAGCGATTTCGCCCGCCGGTTCGAGCTGGCGCTCGATCTGGGCTGCCATGGCGGCGAGCTGGGCCGGGCGCTGGCGCCGACGGGCAAGGTCGACCGGCTGGTGCAGAGCGATCTTTCGACGGCGATGCTGCGGCGGGCGGCACCCGATGGCGGGCTGGCCCTGGTGGCCGACGAGGAGTTCCTGCCCTTTGCGGCCGAAAGCCTCGATCTGGTGATGAGCAATCTGTCGCTGCATTGGGTCAACGACCTGCCGGGCGCGCTGCTGCAGATCCGCCACGCGCTGAAGCCGGACGGCCTGTTCCTGGCGGCAATGTTCGGGGCGGGAACCCTGATCGAGCTGCGCGATGCGCTGGCCGAGGCGGAACTCGAGATCCGTGGCGGCGCCAGCCCGCGCGTGGCGCCCCTGCCCGAGCTGCGCGATGCGGCGGGTCTGCTGCAGCGCGCGGGCTTCGCGCTTCCGGTTGCCGATCATGAGATCATCACCGTCACCTATGCCGATCCCTTCCGCCTGCTGGCGGATCTGCGCGGCATGGGCGAAGCCTCGGCGCTGGTTTCAGTCGGTGCCCTCTCCCGGCCCAGCCTGCTGCGCGCGGCCGAGCTCTATGCCGGGCGTCATGCCGACGCCGAGGGCCGGATCAAGGCAACCTTTCGGATCCTGTTTCTCGCCGGCTGGGCGCCGCACGAATCGCAGCAGAAGGCGCTGCGCCCGGGAAGCGCCAAGGCGCGGCTTGCGGAAGCGCTGGGAACTCAGGAACGTCCCTTGAAGAGCACGGGCGAAGATTGAGGGGCGGGCTCGTCCCACACGACCCGCGGGCCGGTCTCGTTGGCCGCCTGCGGCAGATCCTCCGACAGCCCGTAGCAGCGCCGCACGATATAGAGCGGGCGCGCTTTGACCTCCTCGAAGATGCGGCCGATATAGCTGCCGAGCACGCCCAGCGACAGCAGTTGCATGCCGCCGAGGAAGGTGATCGAGACGACGATGGTCTCGAAGCCCGGCACATCGATGCCCCAGAAGATCGCGCGCACCACGCGCCAGGCGCCATAGAGCAGGCTGAGGCCGGCGACCGCGGCGCCGATCCAGCTCCATATCCGCAAGGGCAGGGTCGAGAATGCGGTGAAGGCATCCATCGCGAAACCGATCAGCCGCGACAGCCGCCAATGGCTCTGGCCCCGCATGCGCGCGTCTTCGCGATAGACGAGGCCGGTCTGGCGGAATCCGACCCAGCTATAGATCCCTTTGAGGAAGCGGGTGCGCTCGGGCAATTGCCGGATCGCCGCGATGACATGGCGGTCCATCAGCCTGAAGTCGCCCGCCTCCGCCGGCAGCTTGGTCCGCGAGGCCAGCGAGAACAGGCGGTAGAAGAGATGGCGCAGGAGCCGATGAAGACCCCGCACGTCGCGCGCTTCGCGCACCATATAGACGACGTCGTTGCCTTCCTGCCAGGCCGCGATCATGGCGCCCATCATCTCGGGCGGATGCTGGCCGTCGCCGTCCATGACCACCACGGCGTCGGCATCGGCATGATCGAGCCCGGCGGTCAGCGCATATTCCTTGCCGAAGTTGCGCGAAAGGTCGATCACCGCGATGCGCGGCTCGAGGCGGCGCGCCTGCAGCAGCACCGCCAGCGTGTCGTCGCCGCTGCCGTCATTGACGCAGATCACGCGCCAGCCGGGCGCGACGGCGCCGCTGCGCTCGACCACGGCCAGGGCATCGCGCAGCCGATCGAGAAAGGCCGCCGCCCCGGGCCCTTCATTGAAGAAGGGCACCACCACCGCCAAATTGATAGGATCGCTTTTGCTCATCGGCCCGCCCGCATGGCTTTGCCATCACCGTTGAGCAGATCGTGTGTCGAGACTGCGGCGAGAAAGTGTCCGGCTTCATAAAATGCGATTAATGTCCTCCCCCCTGGTGTGCGCGGACGATTACGGCCTGGCACCCGGCGTCGATCGGGCGATCCGCGAGCTGGCCGCCGACCGGCGTCTCGATGCCATCAGCGTCATGACCGTTTTCGACGATTTCGACAGCGAGATCGCGCCTCTCGTCGCGGTCGCGGGCCCCTGCCGGATCGGGCTGCATTTCACCCTGACCGATTTTTCGCCGCTCGGCCCGATGAAGAAAATTTCACCAAACGGCCGACTTCCCTCCATGGCCCTGTTCCTGCTGCGCGCCTATACACGCCAGCTCGACGGCCGGGAGATCGCGGCCGAGCTGGAGCGGCAGTTCCAGCGGCTGGCGACGGCGCTGGGACGCAAGCCCGATTTCATCGATGGCCACAAGCATGTGCAGGTGCTGCCGATCGTGCGCGAGGTGGTGCTGGCCCACGCCCGCCGTCATGACGTGCCGGTGCGCATGATCGAGCTGCCCGCAGGCGTCGCCAAGAATGCGCTGCCCCAGCAGGGCAAGGCCGCCATGCTCGGCCGGATGGGGCGGCGGCTGGCGGAGGAGGCTGGCGATCAGGCCCTCAATCGCGGCTTCCTGGGCGTGCGCAGTTTCAGTCCCCGCGAATCCTATCGCGCGCTGTTCCGCCGTTGGCTCGCGGTGGCGCCGACCGGCAGCCTGATCATGTGCCATCCGGGATTTCCCGACGAGACGCTGGCGGCGCGCGACTGCGTCACGACCACGCGCGCCGGCGAGTTCGCCTATCTCTCCAGCCCCGGCTATCTCGCCGACCGGGCGGAATACGCCCGCAGGCAGAAGAACTAAAGACCCCCTCGTCCGACTGCCTCGATGCCGAGCCAAGATTAGAAGCTGTGAGCTGAGCGCATAATCCGGGTCACTAAAGATGAACCCGGGCCCGCAAACCCTATTGCAGGGCCTCCGACCGAATTTCTGAGCTATTGCGCGTTGGAGTTGCGCTGGTAACGTGGCAGTGGCTCCCAGAGTCGCGGTGGGAGGGGTTATTCAGAAATATGTACTGGCTCGAAAGGACAATAGATGCGGGGGCTAGAGATACTTGCGCGCTCGCTCAGCGTCGCAACAACTGGTAGCCCGCTCGGCAGCCCATTCAAGTATGAGAATGCTTGGCAATATCATCCAAGAAGCGATCGTCATTCTAAGATTGCCTGCTGGGCAATCATGCTGGATTTGCTGAATGAATCGCCGCTGCTTCGCCAGCACGCGGAGAATGGCAAAATCAGATTTGGCATCAACCATGAGATGACGGATTTTGCTCGCAGCAGAAAGAAGAATCTCGACATGGTCATCTGCCGAGGTTCTTCTGCCCAGCCGCTCGCCGGCGCAGGAACGTTTTCTAGCCTTCGAGACGTATACAGAATCGAGCTCAACTCTGCCGATCTGAAATGCCTTGCGAAGCTTCCCGATATTCCCTTGGCAAAACCATCGACGGTGCTTGTCGCGTTAGAAGCAAAAGCCTGCATGACAGAATTCGGGAAGGCCAGGCCCCGGCTATATGATGAACTGAACAGTTCGCATCTCACCATACATGGAGACTCGGCCAGTGCTATCGCCGCGGGGTTCTCCATGGTCAACATTGCAGATAGCTTTGTTTCTCCGCTACGCAATCATTGGCTTATTGGCACTCAGCCGACAGCGGTTTCACAACATAGGCAGCCACACGCGGCTCAGAGTATTGTCGACAAACTCATGCAACTTCCTCGGCGTTCCAACTCTAACACCGAGGGTTTCGATGCCTTTGCGATTGCCGTTGTGAGGTGCCCCAACGATGGCTCGCCTGTTACGCTTCATGACGCCCCGCCCGCCCCCCAGCCGGGTGACGTGTATAACTATGCGGGATTCATTGGTCGACTAGCGCATCTCTATGCCACGCAATTTTCCAGTATCTGACGAGGCATCTCGACATTTCCAAGATGCGCTTCCACAGCAGGGATGAACCCTTCTGGAAATCGCAATGTCGCAATACGCGTGCGAGACAGGAAACCCGACGTGGCTCGAACGCTTAACGGCGTTCCGGAATGCATTAGAAAGTCGGCCAGCGGGTCGGGACGCACTCCAATCGGATCGGTACCAACGCCCACGCTATGCCGTCGCACCCCGTCAAATCGGGCTGCGCGCGGCAATTTTCCTTGTTCGGGAAAGGCGCCATCAAGAAGACGATCGTACTGGCCCGGCCTAGCCAATCGGTCGCCAACCCACTTGGATACGGGAACACTCACAGCGCTCCCAACCAGTCCCCAACGAAATCCAGGGCGAACGACATTTTCCGCAGGACTCGTCCATTCCTCGGAAAACCCCTGGAGTCTCTCTGCGTCTCGAATATCTGGTTTGATGATCTGCCCATTTGGTAACAGCACCGCAGGGGGAGAAGGAATCCCTATTGTTGAGCCGTTCTTTAGCGTAGGTACCGCATTGGCAGCCCAACCAAGGCCTCCTCGGCCTTCGGTCCAATAGAACCCGTGCGCGATTCTTCCCAGCGCGGTCTTTGGCCTTTCCAATGGAGAGTCCTCAGCCAGGAGCACGTTGGCTGGATCTCCTTCGCGCGAAGCGAGCAAAAAAACGCGCTCGCGCCGAT
The DNA here is from genome assembly GCF_008728855.1 of Hypericibacter terrae. GTDB lineage: Bacteria > Pseudomonadota > Alphaproteobacteria > Dongiales > Dongiaceae > Hypericibacter > Hypericibacter terrae. Next base: position 4,897,070 of record NZ_CP042906.1, read on the forward strand.
GTGGCAATCCGAATCCAAATGTATCGACCACGCGCCACGCCCAAAGATAGCCCAGTTCCTCAAGGGCCGCAGTGATCCGGCGCATAGCATCGCCGCCGCGAAGCTGAAGCATGAATGGAACGTTCTCGAGCAATATCCACTTGGGCCGCGCGATCGAGGCCAGCCGGAAAACCTCGCCGACCAGCCCGCTTCGACTTCCATCGAGCCCCTTGGTCATGCCGGCTTGGCTCAGATCCTGGCAAGGAAACCCCGCCGCGATCAGATCTGTTCCGCCTGGCAAGTCCCGCAGTGCCCGAACATCACCTTGGAGCTCGATATTCGGAAAACGATGCGAAAGGACGGCGCGCGCAGCGGGCAGAATTTCAGACATCAGGACCGTCTCATGGCCTGCTTCCGACAGCCCAAGCTCCAGTCCCCCAATTCCCGCGAACAGCCCAACAGTCCTCACGCTAGTCTCCTCTGGTGGTTCAATATATTGGGGGTGTCATGCGCCAAAACGCAAGATGTAGGCGGTATCCTAAAATCAATGCGTTAGCAGCCTTCGAAGCCGCCGCTCCAACAAAGGAATATTCCGAGTTTCGCACTCCCAGATGGCATAAACGTTCCATGAATCTCTCTTAAGTTGTAGCTTGACCCTAGCATCTCGTTCTCGATTTGTCTCGATCTTTTGTAGCCAAAAATCGGTTCTTGTCTTGGGTATGGTCGCTAGGCGACAGCCCCGGTGGCCGTGCCAAAAACAACCGTGCACCAGAATGACTTTACGCAGCCGTGGAAAGACCACGTCCGGTGTTCCTGGAAGATCTCGTCTGTGGAGACGAAATCGATAGCCGAGTCGATGGGCAAGCCGCCGAACGATCAGCTCCGGGGTCGTGCCCTTCTGCCGGACACGACCCATGAGTGCGCTGCGCCGCTCTCTTGAGAGAGTGTCCATGTTTCACCCTCCATATTCTCGATCGAATTGACCGGCTCATTAGTCAGTACAGGAATGCGGCACCCAGTCTTTTCTGGCCCGCATTCGCCTTATTGTGGGTCTCTCGGCACCTAAAGCAGATCCTGCAGCACTGGAATCAGCGGCAGGTCTGCCGGCGGCATCGGATAGTCCGCGAGCTTCTGCGGCCGCACCCAGGCCAGCGTCTGGCCCTCATGGGGATGGGGCGTGCCCTTCCAGACGCGGCAGACATAGAGCGGCATCAGCAGATGGAATTTCTCGTAGCGATGCGAGGCGAAGGCGATCGGCGCCAGGCAGCTCTCGCTGGTGTCGATGCCGAGCTCCTCCTTCAGCTCGCGCACCAGCGCCTCCTCCGGGCTTTCTCCCTCCTGGAGCTTGCCGCCCGGAAACTCCCACAGCCCCGCCATCGACCTGCCCTTCGGCCGCTGCGCCAGCAGCACGCGGCCGTCGGCATCGATCAGCGCGACCGCGACCACCAGCAGAATGGGCAGCGCGGATTGCGCACGATGCTTCTGCCATTGCGCCTGTTCCAGCGCACGCCGCTCCACCTTGTGCTTGCCGCCGCGCGCCGGCGCCTCGGTCTCGGCCATGCCGGTATAGGTCAGACCCGCCTTCTCCTGCACGCGGATCGAGGCCCGGTTCTCCGGCACGGCCATCGCGATCAGGGAGGAAAGTCCGATCTTGCGAAACGCATGCTCGATCACGGCCTTGAGCGCCTCGCTGGCATAGCCGCGCCGCCAGAAGGGCTTGCCGATCCAGAAGCCGATCTCGGCCTCGCCCGGTCCCTCGAGCTCGAGCCCGATCAGGCCCACGGGCTCGCGGTCCTCGCGCCGTTCGATGGCGAAGGTGGGCCCGTCCTTGGGGTCGAGGCTGCGCACGAAATCCACGGCCCCGCCCGGAGGATAGGGATGCGGAATCCGCGCGGTGTGGCGCGCGATGTCCCAATCGCTGACATAGCGCTCGATCCAGGGCGCGTCGGCCAGCGTGACGGCGCGCAGGATCAGGCGCGGCGTCTCGATCCGCAGCGCCGCGCAGCCGGACTCGCTGTCAGCTCCGATAGTCGCCATTGATCGCGATATAGCCGTGGGTCAGATCGCAGCTCCAGACCCTGGCCTCGCCGCGGCCGAGCCCCAGATCGACGGCGATGGCGATCTCGCGGCCCTTCATATGGGCGGCGACCGGCGCCTCGTCATAGCCGGCGACGCGCTGGCCCTTGGCGGCGACGGTGGTGCCGCCGATCGAGATCTTGAGCTTGTCGCGCTCGGCCTTCTCGCCGGCCTTGCCGACCGCCATGACGATGCGGCCCCAATTGGCATCGGCGCCGGCGACCGCAGTCTTGACCAGCGGCGAATTGCCGATCGCGAGCGCGATGCGATGGGCGGATTTGTCCGAGACCGCGCCGGTGACGTCGATCGTCATCAGCCGGGTCGCTCCCTCGCCGTCGCGCGCCACCTGAACCGCCAGATCGACGAGGAGATCGTCGAGCGCCTTGCGGAAGGTCTTGAGATGGGCGTCCGCCGCGCTCTTCACGGCCGCGTGCTTGGCCTGGCCGGTCGCCACCAACAGCAGCGTGTCGCTGGTCGAGGTGTCGCCATCGACCGTGATGCAGTTGAAGGAGCGCTCATTGCCGGTGCTCAAGAGCTTCTGCAGGACGGGTGCGGGAATCTTCGCGTCGGTCGCGACGAAGGCCAGCATGGTCGCCATGTCGGGCTGGATCATGCCCGAGCCCTTGGCGATCCCGTTGATCGTGACGGTGACGCCGCCGATCCTGGCCTGGCGGGTGGCGAGCTTGGGGAAGGTGTCGGTCGTCATGATCGCGGCCCCGGCATCGGCCCAGCCGCCGCCGCTCAGATTGCGATGGAGACCATCCAGGCCCGCCAACAGCTTCTCGACCGGCAGCGGCTCGCCGATGACACCGGTCGAAGCCAGGAAAACCTCGCCGATCTTGCAGCCCAGCGTTTCGGCGACAGCCTTGGCCGAACGGTCGCAGGCGGCCTTGCCGAGCTTGCCGGTAAAGGCGTTGGCATTGCCGGAATTGACCAGGATGGCGCGCGCCGTCTTGCCCTTGAGATGCTTCCGGCAGAGATCCACCGGGGCGCTGGGGGCGAGCGAACGGGTGAAGACGCCGGCCACCGTCGATCCGGGCGCGAACTCGATCAGCGTCGCATCCTTGCGGCCCTTATATCGGATCTCGCAGGCGGCCGCCGACAGCCTGACGCCGGCGATCGGCGGGAGGGTGGGAGTCTGGGCGGGCGCGAGCGGCGAGCGATCCAGCATGGGTCCTGACCTCGGGGAAGTTTCAGGGCGAAGGGCCGATCCGAAGGCCCGCCCTCATCCGGTTTGAAAAACCCCGCCCCGGCCTTCAGCCGGAGCGGGGATCACGTCATAGCAAACTTTGGGGCAGGCTGGGCAGCCCTGCCCAGCCTCCGTCAAAGAGATGTCACTGAGCCGGCGCGGTGGTCGCCGGGGCGGTCGTTCCGTCGGTCGCCGGTGCCGCCGCACCCCCATCGGCCGGAGCCGGCGGGGTGTCGGGCCGCGGCGTGCCGTCCGGATTGAAGAGCTCGATCTTCGCCGTCGCGCGCAGCTCCTCGACCTTCTTGCCGACGATCTCTTCGGCGATCTGGCTCTGCAGCTCCGACTTCATCTCGTCGAGGGTCGGCGGCTTCCGCTCGCGCTTGTCCTCGAGGAAGATCACATGCCAGCCGAATTCGGTCTGGACCGGGGTCTCGGTGTATTTGCCCTTTTCCAGCGCCATGGCGGCGTCGGCGAAGGGCTTCACCATCTCTTCGGGCAGGAAATAGCCCAGATCGCCGCCGTTCGAAGCGGCCGGATCGGTCGACTTGGTCTTGGCCAGCTCCGCGAAATTCGCGCCCTTGTCCAACTCGGCGATCACGGCGACCGCTTCTTCCTTGGTCTTGAGCAGGATATGGCGGGCATGGATCTCGGTCTTGGGCGGGTTGGCCGCCACATAGGCGTCGTAGCGCTTCTGGATCTCGGCGTCCGTCACCCCGTCATGGATCAGGTTGGTCATATAGACCTGACGGATGGCCTGGCTCTCATAGGCCTTCATCATCTTCTGGACTTCGGGGTCGTTGGCCAGGTTCGCATCGCGGCCGGCCTGGGCCAGCAGCTCGAGACCGACCAGCCGCTCGACCAGGGCCGGGAAGATCAGGTCGATCTGCTGCTGATACTGCTCGGGCAGGCCGCGGGCCGAGGCGACCACGTCGGAATGATGGAGGGGGGTGCCATTGACGGTGGCGACGACCGGATCGGTGTCGGCCGCAGGCGCGGCGGGGGCGGCGGCAGGGGCCGTGGTGGTGGCGTCGTCGGCCAGAAGCGGATGCGTGGCGAAGACGAGGACGGCCGCGGCGCCGGCCATGAGCAACTTGTTCATCGATGGCTCTGGAAAGGTTTAAGAGATGCCAGCAGCCGTCATGATTGGGCCAGAGGCCGCTTGGGCGGCGCCCATCATGCACAGCGCCGGTCCCGGCACAAGGCCGCCGGGGGCCGCAATCGCGGGGCCAATTTCGTCACATTGGCGTGACAGGCTGCCGGGCAAGCGAGGGGCTGACCGGATCCGGACCCCGCCCTGTCGGGGGGTGCTTCGGCCGGGGCTGGGTCCTAGCGACGCGGAACCGGCCCCTTGCGTTGACAGGCCAGGGGCGGGGTCCTATGTCTCTTTCCGCCCCGGGCCCCAAAGGGGCTGCCCGGTTGGTTTGCCGGCCTTTTTTGACCTTTTCCCGAGGCGACGCCCCCGAAACGGGGCCATTCGCGCGCTCTTCGAGGTTTGAATGCTTTCCGTCCTTGCCAAACGGCTGTTCGGCTCCGCCAACGACCGTTACATCAAGACTCTCGCCAAGTCTGTTCAGGAGATCAACGCGCTCGAGCCCGAGGTCAAGGCGCTGGACGACGAGGCGCTCAAGGCCCGCACGGCCTGGCTCAAGGATCGGCTCGCCAAGGGCGAGACGCTCGACGACATCCTGCCCGACGCCTTCGCCACGGTGCGCGAGGCCGCCTTCCGCGTGCTCGGCCAGCGGCATTTCGATGTCCAGCTCATGGGCGGCATCGTGCTCCATCGCGGCATGATCGCCGAGATGAAGACCGGCGAAGGCAAGACGCTGGTCGCGACCCTGCCCGTCTATCTGAACGCGCTCTCGGGCGACGGTGTCCATGTCGTCACCGTGAACGACTATCTGGCCCAGCGCGACGCCGAGTGGATGGGTCAGATCTATCGTTTCCTCGGCCTGACCGTCGGCTGCATCGTCCATGGCCTCAACGACATCGAGCGCCAGAAGCAGTATGCCGCCGACGTCACCTACGCCACCAACAACGAGCTGGGCTTCGACTATCTGCGCGACAATCTGAACAAGTACGACATCAGGCAGATGGTGCAGCGCGAGAAGTTCAACTTCGCGATCGTCGACGAGGTCGACAGCATCCTGGTCGACGAGGCGCGCACCCCGCTCATCATCTCCGGCCCGACCGAGGATTCCTCCGAGCTCTACATCAAGATCGATGCGCTGATCCCGCATCTGGTGGCGGCCGATTTCGAGCTGGACGAGAAGGGCCGCCAGGTGACGCTGACCGAGCCCGGCGTCGAGCATATGGAGCAGTTGCTGAAGGATGCCGGCCTGCTGCGCAGCGATTCGATGTACGACATCCAGAACGTGGCGCTGGTGCATCACACCATGCAGGGCCTCAAGGCCCACAAGCTGTTCCAGCGCGACCGCGATTACATCGTCAAGGACAACAAGGTCATCATCATCGACGAGTTCACCGGCCGCATGATGGAAGGCCGGCGCTACTCGGAGGGGCTGCATCAGGCGCTCGAGGCCAAGGAGCGTGTGCAGATCCAGAACGAGAACCAGACCCTCGCTTCGATCACGTTCCAGAACTTCTTCCGCCTCTATCCGAAGCTGGCCGGCATGACCGGCACGGCCATGACCGAGGCGCCGGAATTCTCGGACATCTACGGTCTCGACGTCATCGAGATCCCGACCAACCTGCCCACCATCCGCAAAGACGACGACGACCAGGTCTTCCGCACCGCCAAGGAAAAATACACCGCGATCATCGAGGCGATCATCGATGCGCGCACCCGCAAGCAGCCGGTGCTGGTCGGCACGGCCAGCATCGAGAAGTCCGAGCTGCTCTCCTCGATGCTCAAGCAGCGCCACATCCCCCACCAGGTGCTGAACGCGCGCTATCACGAGCAGGAAGCCTACATCATCGCCGATGCCGGCGTGCCGGGGGCCGTGACCATCGCCACCAACATGGCCGGCCGCGGCACCGACATCCAGCTCGGCGGCAATATCGACATGCGCATCCGGCGCGAGACCGAGGCCATGGAGGAGGCCCAGCGCAAGGCCAAGATCGAGCAGATCAAGGCCGAGGTGGCATCCGCCAAGCAAGTGGCGCTCGACGCCGGCGGGCTCTTCGTGCTCGGCACCGAGCGCCATGAGAGCCGGCGCATCGACAACCAGCTGCGCGGCCGTTCCGGCCGCCAGGGCGATCCCGGCGCCTCGCGCTTCTATCTGTCCCTCGAGGACGACCTGATGCGCATCTTCGGCTCCGAGCGCATGGATTCGATGCTGCAGAAGCTCGGCCTCAAGGAAGGCGAGGCCATCGTCCATAGCTGGGTGAACAAGGCGCTGGAGAAGGCGCAGCAGAAGGTCGAGGCGCGGAATTTCGAGATCCGCAAGAATCTGCTGAAGTTCGACAACGTCATGAACGATCAGCGCAAGGTGATCTACGAGCAGCGCCGCGAGCTGATGCAGGCGGAAGAGCTCGGCCAGACCATCGCCGACATGCGCCACGAGACGATCCATGCCCTGGTCGAGAGCACCATCCCCAAGGGCTCCTACCCCGAGCAGTGGGAAGTGGGTCGCCTCCATGAGGAGGTCTTGCGCATCCTGGCGCTGGACCTGCCGGTCGAGGCCTGGGCCAAGGAAGAGGGCATCGATGTCGACATGGTGCTCGAGCGCCTGACCGAGGCCTCGGACAAGCATACGGCCGAGCGCGAGCTGCGCTTCGGCGCCGAGATCATGCGCAAGGCCGAGCAGAACCTGCTGCTCCAGATCCTCGACCATCTGTGGAAGGAGCATCTGCTGGCGCTGGATCATCTGCGCCACGGCATCGGCCTCCGGGCCTACAGCCAGCGCGACCCGCTCAACGAATATCGCCGCGAGGCCTTCGAGCTGTTCGAGGGCCTGCTCGCGCGCCTGCGCGAGACCGTGACGAGCGTGCTGTCGCATATCGAGATCCGCGTCAGCCGCCCGGAAGACCTGGCCCCGCCGGCGCCCTCGACGCCGATGCGCGAGACGCGCCAGGACCCGGCCCTGGCGGAGGGCGCCAACGGTGCTGCACCCGCGGCCGCCTCGGGCAGCCCGGTCGTCGGCATGGCGCGCCCCAATGGCGGCGCGGCGCGCCCGATGGCCATGAGCGCCGCCTCGGCCGCCGCCCAGCCCCGCGTCCCCGAATCGCAGTTCGGCAAAGTCCAGCGCAACGCGCCCTGCCCCTGCGGCTCCGGCAAGAAATTCAAGCAGTGCCACGGGAAGGTGTGAGGGAGCGCCGCTCGGTCATCCCGCGCACCCAATTGTCATCCCCGCGAAAGCGGGGACCCAACTCTCAGCTCAACGCGTTGGATCAGCATGGGCCCCCGCTTTCGCGGGGGTGACAGTGGGAGGGGCGCTAACGCCCTATTCCGTCATGCCAGCGAAGAGGCGCGCTATCGACGGTAGCGCGAAGCCGGGTGTGACGCCCGAGGCCCCTACCCCAGCCCCTTCTCGCCCATGGCGAGGAACTTCTCGCGTCGCGTCCGCCGGAGATCGTCGCCCGAGAGGCCGTCGAGCTCCGTCAGGGACTTTTCCAGCGCCGCCCCCAGCGCCGAGATCGTCTCCTCGCGGCCGCGATGGGCGCCGCCGAGGGGCTCGGGCACAATCTCGTCGATCACGCCGAGCTTCAGCAGATCCTCCGAGGTGAGCTTGAGGGCCTCGGCCGCTTCCTTGGCCTGCTCGGCCGAGCGCCAGAGGATCGAGGCGCAGCCTTCGGGCGAGATCACCGAATAGACGGCGTGCTCCAGCATCAGCACGCGATTGCCGGCGGCAAGCGCGATGGCCCCGCCCGAGCCGCCTTCGCCGATGATGGCCGCCACCAGCGGCACGCGGACCTTGAGGCAGGTCTCGATCGAGCGCGCGATCGCCTCGGCCTGTCCCCGCGCCTCGGCGTCGACGCCCGGATAGGCGCCCGGCGTGTCGACCAGCGCGATGATCGGCAGGGCGAATCGATCCGCCAGATCCATCAGGCGCTGCGCCTTGCGATAGCCCTCGGGGCGCGCCATGCCGAAATTATGGCGCACGCGGCTGGCGGTGTCGGAGCCCTTCTCATGGCCCATCACCATCACCGGCCGGCCGCGGAAGCGCGCCAGCCCGCCCTGGATCGCGCGGTCGTCGGCGAAGCTGCGGTCGCCCGAGAGCGGCGTGAACTCCTGGAACAGGTTGGCGACATAGTCGAGGAAATGCGGGCGCTCGGGATGGCGCGCCACCAGCGTCTTCTGCCAGGCGGTCAGCTTGCCGTAGGTTTGGCGCAGCAGCTTGTCGACCTTGCCCTGAAGGCGCGCGACTTCCTCGGCGACATTGATGTCGCCCTTGTTCTCCAGATGGCGGAGCTCTTCGATCTTGCCTTCGAGCTCGGCGATCGGCTTTTCGAAATCGAGGAAAGTGGGCATCGGTCCTTTTGCGAGGATCGGGCCCCGCGATACCGGCGGGAGTTCCCCTGGTCGGCCGCTCGCGAGATCCCTTCAGGCGTCCGGCCGCGAACGGGCCATGAACTGTTCAGTTGTGCCAGCTTGCGGCGCAGAAATCATCCGGAACCGGGAAACCCCGCGCCGACCGGCAGGCGGGCCAGCATTTAGCACAGGCGGGACCGGCCCGGCGACCGCAAAAATCATAGGGGCATCGCCCGCTCGCGCGCTTGCCATAGCCCCGGGTTCTGGCAGATTACCGCGCTCTTTCCACGTCTTGCCGCCGGCGTCCCGGGACGCCGGCGGCCCGTCTCGCCCGCCAGGAGCAATCCATGTCCAAGCCCGCCAAAGCCGCCAGCGCTGCCACCCATTTCGGCGAAGGCGCGCTGCCGAAGATCGCCTGGGGCAAGGGCTCTTGCGTCTATGACACGACCGGCAAGCGCTATCTCGACGGCTCGGGCGGGCCGGCCGTGTTCTGCCTCGGTCATGGCAACGAGGAGGTCAACGACGCGATCAAGGCGCAGCTCGATCGCGTGGCGCATGGCTATCGCTACGCCTTCACCAGCGACCCGCTGGAAGAGCTGACCGAGATCGTGGCCGGCAACAGCGGCGGCGGCCTGAACCGCATGGTGTTCGTCTCCGGCGGATCGGAGGCGGTCGAATCCTGCCTCAAGCTGGCGCTGCAATATCATTCCGCGCGCGGCGAGACGACGCGCCGGCGCTTCATCTCGCGCCAGCGCTCCTGGCATGGCAACACGCTGGGCGCTCTCGCCATCTCCGGCTTCCGCGACCGCCGGCTGCCCTTCGAGGGCGCGCTGACCGAGGCCAGCTTCCTCTCGACCGTCAACGAGTACCGTCCGCCCAAGGGCGTGAAGCCGGAAGACGTCGCGACCTACTGCGCCGACGAGCTCGAGCGCGAGATCCTGCGCCAGGGGCCCGAGCATATCGCCGCCTTCGTGTTCGAGCCGGTGGTGGGGGCCGCCGGCGGCGCGCTGCCGGCACCGGCCAGCTATGCCAAACGCATCCGCGAGGTCTGCGATCGCTATGGCGTGCTCATGATCGCCGACGAGGTCATGTGCGGCGCCGGGCGCTGCGGCACCTGGCGCGCGCTCGAGCATGACGGCGTCGAGCCCGACATCATGTCGGTCGCCAAGGGCCTCGCCGGCGGCTATATGCCGCTGGGCGTCGCGGTCTATCACGAGCGCGTGGCGGGACCGCTGCTCGAGCGTTATGGCGCGCCTCTGACGGGCCACACCTTCACCGGCCATACCGCCGCCTGCGCCGCCGGTGTGGCGGTGCAGAAGATCGTCGCGCGCGACAGGCTGGTCGCGCGCGTCGCGCGCGAGGGCGCCAAGCTCAAGCAGGTGCTGCAGGACCGGCTGGGATCCCGCGACTATGTCGGCAATATCCGCGGCCGCGGCTTCTTCCTCGGCATCGAGCTGGTCGCCGACAAGGCGACCAAGGAGCCGTTCGATCCGGCATTGCAGCTCAATATCAAGGTGCGCGACCGGACTTTCGCGAACGGGCTCATCTGCTATCCGACCGGCGGCAATGTCGACGGCATCCGCGGCGACCAGATCATCCTGGCGCCGCCCTACAACGCGACTGAATCCGAACTGGCGGAGATCGTCGATCTGCTCGAGCGCAGCCTGACCGAGGTGATGACGCCGCTCGGACGGTGAGGCCGGGGACGGGCGGCGTCCCGCGGGCGCCCATCCCCCTAAATTTCCACACGAGCTCGGCTTGTGGCGGGATGCGAATCTTGTTGAAGTGACGGGCGTCGAGGGACGAGACGAGAACAAGGGCGAAGAGGTCGAAGACCCGGCGCCCGATCGATCCACGCAAGGATAGAAACTCCAGGGAGAGGAACGCGCATCATGGAAAAGAACCGATTCTTCGATCGCCTGGCCGAGGGCAAGCTCTCGCGCCGCGATTTTCACCGCAGCCTGGCCGCACTGGGCCTGGGCGCCGTGACGACCTACAGCTTCAGCCGTCCGGCCGCCGCCGCCGCCGGCAGCGATCTCAAATATTACACCTGGGCCGGCTACGACATCCCCGACATCATGCAGGACTATGTGAAGAAGTACGGCACGCCGCCGACCTTCAGTCTCTTCGGCGGCACCGAGGAGGCCTTCCAGAAGCTGCAATCGGGCTTCACCACCGATGTCGCGCATCCTTGCGTCGAGGATGTCTCGCGCTGGCACAAGCTCAAGATGATCAAGCCGCTCGACACCGCGAAGCTCAAATATTGGAAGGATGTCTGGCCGGAGCTGCTGGCGCTGCCGGGGGCGAATGTGGACGGCGAGCATTACATCCTGCCGTTCGACTGGGGCAACGGCTCGCTGCTCTATCGCAGCGACAAGGTGCAGCCCGAGGAGATGTCCTGGAAGCTCGCCTTCGACGAGAAATACAAGGGCCAGATATCGATGTACAACGCGACCCCGACCGTCTCGGTCGCGGGGCTGGCGCTCGGGATCAATCCCTATGATTTCTCCGAGGAAGACGGCGCCAAGATCAAGGCCTATCTGATGAAGCAGCGGGCGCTGGTGCGCTTCTACTGGGATGCGCCGGCGGATTATCAGCAGGCGATGGCCTCGGGCGAGATCCTGATCGCCTATGCCTGGAATGACGGCCTCGCCGCCATGAAGAAGCAGGGCATCCCGGTCGAATATATGACGCCGAAGGAAGGCATCCTGAGCTGGACCTGCGGCCTCGTGCACATGGCCAACTCCACCGTGCCCGACGAGCAGGTCTATGACTTACTCGACGCCATGTCCTCGCCGGAAAGCGGCAAATACATGATCGAGCAATATGGCTACGGTCATTGCAACAAGGACTCGTTCAAGATCGCCGACCAGAAGATCGTCGCGGATCTGGGCTTCGCCTCGCCCTCCAACCTGTTCCAGCACAGCGTGTTCGAGACCGAGGTCTCGCCGGAGATGGAGCAGCGGCGCAACAAGATCTTCGAGGATGTGAAGGCCGGCTGATCGTCACGGCCCGGGGCCGGCCCGCGACACTGCGGGCCGGCCGCCATTTTCCGAAGAGTCCTTCCCGGAGCCCTCCATGTATGAGATCGACCCCGAGCGCCTCGATCTGGCGCGCGAGTTCCGCGACAAGCCCTTCGGCCGCCATAGCGGCGAGCTGCAGCGCGTCATCAACCGGATGCGGGCCGGCAGCAACACGGGCCGGCTCGTCCTGGTGACGCTCGAGCGTCACAAGCGCTGGGGCCTCGGCCGGATGGGCGCGGCATTGAGCGACCCGATCACGCCGGTCCCGGGCTACGAATTCACCTCCTACGAAGAGGCGGAGTGGGCCGTGTTCAAGCTGCGCTGGCAGGCTCTGACCGGCCGCGAACTCGTCCTCGACTGACGTCCTCTTCCGACAGGCCCTTTCCCATGCTCGAAATTCTCGGTTACGGCGACCGCCACAGCCTGCGCCCCGGCGACCGGCTTCAGGTCAAGGTCAGCTGCGAGGCCGGCGCTACGCAGTTCCATGCCGAGGTCGTCCGCATGATCTGCGGTGACGATTCGCCGAGCGGCGCCGGCTACAAGGACGCCCCCGTCGCCAGCCCCGCCAATGGCGATTACCCGGCGCGCCGGCAGCCGCTCGATACCGGCTCGGCCGTGCTGGTGGCGCCCTCCCCGCTCCTCGACCGTCTGCAGAGCTTCACCCTCACGGCGCTGGTCTGGCCGACTTTGCCCGGCAAGAAGCCGCAGACCCTGCTGGCGCGCTGGTCGGAGGCGACGCGCGCCGGCTTCCGGCTCGGACTCGACCAGACCGGAGCGCTCGCTCTCGATCTGGGCGACGGCAAAGGCGGGCTCGCCGCGATCAAGACCAACCGCCCGCTGCGCGAGCGCGCCTGGTATCGCGTCACCGCCAGCTTCGATGCCGCAACCGGCGAGGTCCGCCTCAGCCAGCGCCCGCTGGCTCATATGGCGCGCGACGATTCCGGCAGCGAGGCCGAGGCGATCCTGCGGGTCCGGCCGCAAGCACCGGCCGACACGCCCTTCACCATGGCGGCCCATGTCACCGGACGGCGCGGTGCCAAGATTCTTCTGGGCGGCCATTTCAACGGCAAGATCGAGGCGCCGCGGCTGGCTGCACGGGTCTTGCGCGACGACGAGATCGAAGCGCTGCAGTTCGGCATCCCGCCGATCCTGGCGGCCGACGTGATCGCGGCCTGGGATTTCTCGAGGGAGATTCCGACCACGCGCGTGGTCGATCTATCGGTCAACCGGCTCGATGGCGAGACCTTCAACCTGCCGACCCGCGCCATGAAGGGTGCCGCCTGGACCGGCGAGGCAATGCGCTGGACCGACAAGCCGGAGCATTACGGCGCGATCCATTTCCACGACGACGATGTCTATGATGCCGGCTGGTCGACCGATTTCGAGGTGCCGATCACGGCGGAGATGCGCTCGGGCGTCTATGCGGTGAAGCTCACCTGCGGCGAGCGCTATGAGCAGCTCGCCTTCGTCACCTTCTTCGTGCTGCCGCCCAAGGGCAAGACGACCGCCCCCGTCGCCTTCCTCGCCGCCAACGCCACCTACATGGCCTATGCCAACAGCCATCATGGCTGGGACGATGTGCTGGCCGAGATCTGCTACGGCGCGCTGCTGGAGTTCGGCCCCACCGAGCGGACCCTCAATGCGCGCCGCGAGCTCGGCGTCTCGACCTATGACGTGCATAGCGACGGCTCGGGCTCCTGCACCAGCTCGCGGCTCCGGCCCGTGTTGAACACGCGGCCCCGCCATTCGCTCTGGAACTTCGGCGCCGACCTCCATATCACCGACTGGCTCGAGGGCATCCACCAACCCTTCGACGTCATCACCGACGAGATGCTGCATCAAGAGGGCCTGTCGCTCCTGGAGAATTACCGCTGCGTCGTCACGGGCACCCATCCCGAATATCATTCGCTGGCGCAGATGCGCGCGGTCGAGGCTTATCTCGGCCGCGGCGGACGGCTGATCTATATGGGCGGCAACGGCTTCTATTGGCGCATCGCCTGGCATGACACGCTGCCGGGCGTGATCGAGATCCGGCGCGCCGAGAACGGTACGCGCACCTGGGTGGCCGAGCCCGGCGAATATCATCTGAGCTTCACCGCCGAGCTCAGCGGCCTCTGGCGCAACAACGGCATTCCGCCGCAGCAGCTGGTGGGAATCGGCTTCGGCTCGGAGGGCTTCGACGAATCCTCCTGGTACCGGCGGCTGCCCGGCAGCTTCGATCCGCGCGTGTCCTTCATCTTCGAGGGCGTCGGCAAGGACGAGAAGATCGGCGATTTTGGCGTGGTCGGCGGCGGGGCCGCGGGCCTAGAGCTCGACATCGTCGATCCTCGGCAGGGCACGCCGCCCCACGCGCTGCTGCTGGCCTCCTCGGAGCTGCATTCGAACGTCTATGTGCTGACGCCCGAGGAGATGATCTCGACCTATCCCGGCATCGACGGCATCGAGGAGCCCAAGGTGCGCGGCGACATGGTCTTCTTCGAGACGCCCAAGGGCGGTGCGGTGTTCTCCACCGGCTCCATCGCCTGGGCCGGCAGCCTCAGCCATAACGGCTTCAAGAACAACGTGGCGCGGATCACAGGCAACGTGCTGAAGCGCTTCATCGACCCGAAGCCGCTGTAGGGCGAAACTCGCAAAAGGGAGAACCCCTCGAAAGCAGAGTTCTTTCTTCCGGCAGGCGCGTCCCGTCGGTTCCGCCGCAGCACAAGACCGCGCCTAAGAAGCCAACCAAAGCCAAGCTGAAGATGAAAAAGGCATACGGAGATTCTTAGGAATCCGGCGCGTTCGTGATGCGCATAATTTCCCGTGCATAAAACCAGAGCGGTCGGCGGTCCTTGTCGCCCTCGCCAATGATTCCCAAGTCCAGAAGCCTCTTGAGGTTGTTCTTCGCGGCGTTATAGGAAATCTTCAGCTCCCTGCTGACGTGAGGGACGGTAGTCGCTGGAATCTCGAAGAGAGAATCGATGGTCATGGCGAGCAGAGCGGAGGTTCTGGCGGTGCGAATGCGCCCCATGAAATCCCGATGCGAATCCTGCAGCGCATGAGATTTTGTTATCGCGTTGCGGGCCGCCGTTTCAACGCCAGTCAGGAAAAACGCGATCCAGTTATCCCAGGAGCCACTACGGCTGACGTCATACATAAGATCGATGTAAGTGTCGTAGTGCTTCTCCAGATAGGCGCTCAAATACAGCAACGGCTGAGAGAGCGCCTTTTGCTCGCAGAGCATGAGAGGAACGATGAGCCGCCCCACGCGGCCGTTACCATCCGGGAAGGGATGAATGGTCTCGAATTGGTAATGGATGAGCGCCAGCTTGACGAGAAGCGGCAGATCCTCGTTCTTTCGATGAATGAACTTCTCGAGCTCATCGAGAGCGGTCATGGAGTCGTCGGGCGGCGGTGGCACAAACCGGGCGTTCTCGATTGTGCGAGACCCGATCCAATTCTGGTCTGTTTTGAACTGCCCCGGTGCAAAGCGGGCGCCCCTATCCGCGGACACGCCATCCAGGAGAACTTCATGCAGCTCTCGGAAAAGGCGTTTCGACAGAGGGAGACTCGGCACCAGATTGAGTCCCCGCTGAAGAGCAAGGATGTAATTGTGAACTTCCCGGGTATCGGCACTGACATGCTGCGTGGACGGACTCAGCTCCAGCATCAAGAGTTCGGGCGCAGAGGTCACCGTGCCCTCGATCTTCGAGGACGCGACGGCTTCAACTCGCGAAAATGGCCGAATCAACAAATTCGGATTTGGCAACGTTCTGCCGATGCCGCTGAGTTCGCCGAGGGCGAGCGCAGCGTTCGCCAGAGGAGCGGCCAGCCTGGCCAGATCGATATGGGGTGGCGGCAGCGGATGGGGCACGAAAGCCATGCGCCCATGGATCGTTGGCACCAGCCTGCCGGACGGGGAGTTTTTGAAATCGTCTGCGTTCATGGCGGTAACTTGCAATTGAGCGCCATTAGTTGCAGATTTCCACCTATAAATGCAATTTGTTATTGTAATTTATTGAAAAATAACAACAATATTCTTTCTGCTTATCTCTCCATATCTCAAACACCAATTGCCCCTTACGGAGGAGGGATAAAAACGAAGAGCAGAGGAGCGCTAGCTGCCCGTTACTTCGCGGCAGCGACCTGCTTCGCCTTGGCCACCAGCACTTCCGCCTGGCGGATCGACGCGATGTCGATGAGGCGGCCGTCGAGCGCCACGGCGCCTTTGCCTTCGCGCTGCGCCTGGGCCATCGCTTCGAGGATGCGCTTGGCGCGGGTCACTTCGGCTTCGGACGGGCTGTAGACCTCGTTCGCGAGCGCCACCTGCGAGGGATGGATCGCCCATTTGCCTTCGGCGCCCAGCACCGCCGCGCGATAGGCCTGGGCCTTGAAGCCGTCGGGGTCGGAGAAATCGCCGAAGGGGCCGTCGAGCGGCCTGAGGCCGTTGGCGCGAGCGGCCACCACCATGCGGGCGATCGCGTAATGCCACATGTCGCCCCAGTGGAAATCGCGCGGCTTGTCGCCTTCCTTGTCGGTCAGCACGCCATACATCTTGTTGGGCCCGCCGATGACGGTCGTGCGCGCGCGGGTCGAGGCCGCGTAGTCGGCGACGCCGAAGTGCAAAGACTCCAGCCGCTTCGAGCTGCCGGCGATTTCGTTCACATTCTGCATCCCGAGCGCCGTCTCGATGATGAGCTCGAAGCCCAGCCGCTTCTTGCGCTTCACGGCGTCCTCGCACTGCGTCACCAGCATGTCGACCGCATAGACGTCGGCGGGCGTGCCCACCTTGGGGATCATGATCAGGTCGAGCCGCTCGCCGCCCTGCTCGATCACGTCGACCACGTCGCGATACATGTAATGGGTGTCGAGGCCGTTGATGCGCACCGAGAGCGTCTTGGTGCCCCAGTCGATCTCATGCAGCGCCTGGATGATGTTCTTGCGCGCCTGGGCCTTGTCGTCCGGCGCCACCGCGTCCTCGAGATCGAGGAACACCACGTCGGCCGCCGACTTGGCGGCCTTCTCGAAGAGCTGCGGCTGGGAGCCCGGCACCGCCAGCTCGCTGCGGTTGAGGCGGGCTTGCGCCTGATCGACGATCTTGAAGCTCATGGTCCTGGCTCCTCAGTCAGAAAAAATGACGGCGGGCTCACGATCCGGGAGCGACACCGCGCGGCCCCGCGAAAGGCGGCCTAGATGGCGGCAGGAACCCCAACCTGTCAATCCGATTGGGTCGAGAATAATTCGCGCGCCGCACAGGCCGGCGGTCCGGCTGCGACATCGAATCCGCCTCAGCCGCCCTTGCGGGTCTTGGACAGCGGATGATGGTCCCGGACCAGGGCCTGGCGGCGTTCCCCGGCGACATGGGTGTAAATCTGCGTGGTGGAGATGTCGGCGTGGCCCAGCAGCTTCTGCAGGCTGCGCAGATCGGCGCCGTGGCCGAGGAGATGGCTGGCGAAGGCATGGCGCAGCACATGGGGGGAGACGCGGCCCGGATCGATGCCGGCCCTGGCCGCCAGATCCTTGAGCAACTGGGACACGCGCACCCGGGTCAGGTGCCCGGATTTACCACGCGAGGGAAAGAGCCAGGGCGAGGCCGCCGGCCGGTCGGGCGGCCCCTGCAGGAACTCGCGCCGCCGCGCGAGATAGATCTTGAGCGTGTCGAGCGCCGGCTCGCTCAGCGGCACCATCCGTTCCTTGCCGCCCTTGCCGCGCACCACCAGCACGCGCTGCTCGCGGGTCACGGAAGCGAGCGGCAGGCTCACCAGCTCGCTCACGCGCAATCCGGTCGCATAAAGCAGCTCGGCCATGGTGACGAGGCGCGCCCCCTCGGCGCCCGGCAGCTTCGTCGCCGCGTGGAGGAGCCGCGTCACTTCCTCCTCGCTCAAGACCTTGGGCAAGGGTCGGCCGAGCTTCGGCGTGTCGATCGCCAGGGTCGGATCGTCCTTGCGCCAGCCTTCGGCCGCGAGGAAGCGGTAGAATTGGCGCAGCGCCGAGAGCCGGCGCGCGGCGGTGCGCGGCGCCATGCCCGCCCCGTCGAGCTGGGCCAGATAGGCGCGGATCGCATCGGCATCGGCGGTCGCGAGAGTCGACTGGCGCCGCGTCACGAACCCCTGGAAATCCTGAAGGTCGCGCGCATAGGCCATGCGGGTGTTGAGCGCGGCGTTGCGCTCGGCCGAGAGCATCTCGAGGAAGGCCTCGAGCTCCTTGGTCAGGGGCGGCTCCGGCTTGCGCAAACCCCGACGCCGGTCAAATGCCGTTGGCGATGACGGTTTCGAAGGCAATGGCCCGCGCCTCGCTTTGCAGACCGTTGGCATAGAGGGCTGACAGGACACGGTTGACCACGAGCGGGTGAGCGCCCGCGGGGCCGGTCGGCCCCATGAGAACCAGGGAGATCAGCACCACCTCGCCATGGCGGCCGGCGGCCGAGGCGGCATCGAGCCGGTTCACCAAGGTCAGGTCCGGCAAGGTCGTGGAGGCCTGCGCGGTCTCGGCCATCTGGCGCCATTGATCGCCGACCGGCTCGCCCAGGGCCGCAAGAATGGCGAACAGCCGGGCCGCGCGCAGCGCCGCATCCGGATCGCCGGCCTTTTCCTGGGCCGCGCGCCATTGCTCGACCGCATCGGGCGCCCAGGTCAGCTTCTGGCCCGCACCCGCGATCTGCGCGAACAGGGCCAGGGTCGGCACCGCATTGCGGGCCTGGGCGTCGGCCTCGGCCCGGTTGCGCGCGATGTTGAGCCAGGCCTGCGCCCGCTCATACTGGCCGAGATAATAGAAGACGCGGCCGGCATCGCCCGCGAACCAGGCAAGCTCGGGGGCCGGCATCATCTGCTGCAGCAGGGTCTCGTTGGCCGCGACGGCGGTCGGATAGCCGCCGAAACGCCGCGCCATCTCGAGCGCGCGCTGCAGGATCTGCGCGCGATGAGCCGGCTGCTCAGTGCGCAGCGCCCCCTCATAGAGCTGGGCATGGCCGATCGGCCCGTCATCCTTGTCTTCGGCCGCCAGCAGCGCGTCGATCTGGGTCGGGCTCACATCCTGGCTGCCATAAAGCTGCTTCACCAGGTCGATCGGCATGGCCCCTGAGATGAAGGCGGACTCGGCGGCCCCGATCCGCGCCGCCGGTTCGAGCGTATCGTCGGCTGCGAGGCGCGCCTGCAGCGCCGGCGTGGCACTGGCTGCCCATTCCGGGGGCACGGCGAGATTGGCCTTCTTGATCAGGGCATAGAGCATCGGCGAGGGCGGCAAATCGGGCGGCAGCTTGGCGCCCTTGGCCCCGCCCAGCGCATCGATCAGCATCACCAGCTTGGGATCGGACTGGCCCTGCTCGCGCAGCATGTCGATGCCGAGCTGCGCCTCCTTGGTCTGGCCGGTCGCGGCGCGGCAGAGCAGCTGCTGGCGGTTGAGATCGAGATCGGTCGGCATCACCGCCATGTCGGCCGCAGCCTGGGCGCAGGCGCCGTCGACATCGCCCTTGAGCCACAGCACCTCGCGCCGGAAGGCCGTCAGCGTCGGATCCTTGCTGTTGGCCGGGACCACCGCGAGGAAGGCCTCCATGTCGGCGAGATTGCCGAGGCGCGTCAGTTGCTCGGCGCGGATCGACATCAGATCGCGATCGGCCTGGCCGGTCGGCGATTCGGCATTGGAGAGAATCAGGCGCCGGGCCAGCACGCGCATCGCCGGCGACGGGCCCGGCAAGGGAATGCGCGGCAGCAGCGTCTCGACATCGTGGGCCGAGGTGCCCTTCCACATGTCGTAGCCGAAGCCGCCGGCGTCGGGCTCCAGCGTGCCGGCATAGCTGTTGGAGCTGCCGATCTCCTGCACCTGGATGCCGGAGGGGGCCGTCGGCGCATCCGGCGAAGCGGGCGCGCCCACCGTCGGCAGGGTGATCGACGGCATCGTGATGGTGGGAGGCGTGACGGTGGGCAGGGTGGGCGCTGTGCTGGTCGGCGCCGTGATCGCGGGGGTCTCCGGCGCGGTCGGGTCGACCGTGGTCGAGGCGGGCGCCGCCTCCGAGGCGGGCGGCGTGGCGCTGTCGGCCGACGACGCGGCGGCCGGCGTGGCCGCGGAGGGCGGCAGCAATTGGAGCGGTTGGCCGGTCGAGTCCGCCCGGGCGGCGCTCGCACCCAAACCCAACCCGATCAGCAGGGCGGCCGTAGCAAGGCCGCAGAGCGAAGAGCTACTGCGCCAGGCGGTCATTCGAGACGGGAACTTCCATATGCTGGGTGGGGGCCGGCAAGGTGATGCTGCCAAGCACCACGGCGGCGCCGACGACGCCGACAATCACGAGAGCGAAGAAGATGGCGAGGAGTCGTTTCATCGGCTGGTACCCTTAAGCGTGGTGTCGGAACGCAAGCGAGATCGGGAACCTGGCAGGCGCTCGGCCGATTGAACCAATCGGCCAGGAAACCCGCAGATTCCAGGGGGGTGCCCGACCCCTGAAGATGCCCAGCCGGGGCAGGATTGCGACAGGAATAGGGTTTTGTGATAGGGTCCGACTATGGCGAAACTGCGGCGGTTACAAAGGCCGGGCACAGGCGATTCTATTGTGCCGCGGGCGGGTCGGCAATGAGCGGCGAGATGGTCGTCGATCGGCCGCTCGTGCTGGTCGGGTTGATGGGCGCCGGCAAGAGCTGCATCGGGCGGCGCCTGGCGCAGCGCCTGCGGCTGCCCTTTGTCGACGCCGATCGCGAGATCGAGCAGGCGGCCGGCTGCAGCATTCCCGAGATCTTCGCCCGCCATGGCGAGCAGGCGTTCCGCGATGGCGAGCGCCGCGTGATTCTGCGCCTTCTCGAAAGCCCGCCCTTCGTGCTCGCCACCGGCGGCGGTGCCTTCATGGATCCCCGCACCCGGGCCGTCATCCGCGAGAAGGCGATCTCGATCTGGCTGCGCGCCGACCTCGATCTGCTGGTGCGACGCACCGGGCGGCGTGGCGACCGGCCGTTGCTGCAAGTCGACGATCCCCGCGCCAAGCTGGCCGAGCTGATGACCACCCGCTACCCCATCTATGCCGAGGCCGACCTGACGGTCGACAGCCAGGACGGGCCGCCGGACGCGACGCTCGAACGCGTCCTGGCCGCGCTGGCCGAGTTCACGCCGTCCTCGGACCGGCAGACCGAAACGGACGAAGGACGCCGGGCCGCCTCCTCATGAGCAGTGTCTCCTCTTCCGCCCCGGTAAGCGAGATCGGCCGTGTGGCGGTCGATCTCGGCCCGCGCAGCTATGACATCCTGGTCGGCGGCGGATTGATCGCACGCGCCGGCGGCCTGATCGCGCCGCGGCTGAAGGATCGCCGCGCGCTCATCGTCACCGACGCCACGGTCGCGCGCTTCTATCTCGACGAGCTGGCGCGCAGCCTCGAGGCCGCCGGCATCCGCCAGGAATCGATCGTGCTGCCGCCGGGCGAGGCAACCAAGGATTTCCGGCATCTGGAAGATCTCGCCAACCGGCTGCTGCAGGCGCGGATCGAGCGCGGCAGCATGATCCTGGCGCTGGGCGGCGGCGTGATCGGCGACCTCACCGGCTTTGCCGCCAGCATCGTGCTGCGCGGCATCGATTTCATCCAGATCCCGACGACCCTGCTGGCCCAGGTGGACAGCTCGGTCGGCGGCAAGACCGGCATCAATACCGCCCAGGGCAAGAACCTGGTCGGCAGCTTCTATCAGCCGCGCCTGGTGCTGGCCGACATCGACGCGCTCGACACGCTGCCGCGCCGCGAGCTCCTGGCCGGCTATGCCGAGGTGGTGAAGTACGGCCTGATCAACGACCCGGCCTTCTTCACCTGGCTCGAAACCCATGGCGCCGACCTCGTCGACGGCGACGGGGCCGCGCGCCGCCATGCCGTCATGACCAGCTGCGCCGCCAAGGCCGCGGTGGTCGCGGCCGACGAGCGCGAAGCCGATCAGCGCGCGCTGCTCAATCTGGGCCACACCTTCGGCCATGCGCTCGAAGCCGAATGCGGCTATACGGGCGAGCTGCTGCATGGCGAGGCGGTGGCGATCGGCATGGTGATGGCGTTCGAGCTCTCGGCCATGCTGGGCCTCGGGCCCAGCGAGGATGCGGCCCGGGTCGCGCGCCACCTGGCCTCGGTCGGGCTTCCGACCTCGCCCGCCGCGATCGGCCGCGGCTTCGATGCGAGCCGCCTGGTGCATCACATGCGCCAGGACAAGAAGGTCAAGGACGGCCGCCTCACCTTCGTCCTCGCGCGCGGCATCGGTCGCGCCTTCCTCTCGCGCGACGTGGAAATGGGTCAGGTCGAGGCGCTGCTCGAACGATCGCTGGCCGCCTGATGGAAGGCCGCGAACCGCGGTAAGGATACGGGCCGAATGTACGGCGCAATTGTCATCATCCTGTTCCTGCTCTGCTGCTCGGCCTTCTTCGCCGGGGCCGAAACGGCGCTGACCGCGGCGTCGCGCCCCCGCATGCATGCGCTGGCGCAGCAGAACAACCGCCGGGCCCGCATCGTCAACGATCTGCGCATGCGCATGGAGCAGGTCATTGCCGCCCTGCTGCTCGGCAACAACCTGGTCAACATCACCGCATCGGCGCTGGCGACCAGCGTGCTGATCG
Organism: Hypericibacter terrae; assembly: GCF_008728855.1. Classification (GTDB taxonomy): domain Bacteria; phylum Pseudomonadota; class Alphaproteobacteria; order Dongiales; family Dongiaceae; genus Hypericibacter; species Hypericibacter terrae. The sequence goes on from NZ_CP042906.1 coordinate 4,919,310, forward strand.
CGATGTTCGGCGAGCATGGCGTGATCTATGCGACGGCGGGCATGACGGTTCTGGTCGTCCTGTTCGGCGAAGTGCTGCCCAAGACGATCGCCATCAACAACCCCGACCGGACCGCGCTTGCCGTCGCTCCCCTGATGCGGGCCTTCATCCTCGTGGTCACGCCCTTCACCAAGCTCATCGGCTGGATGGTGCGCGGCACGCTGATGCTGTTCGGCGCGCGGATCGTGACCGAGCTGGGACGGGAGCAGACCGAGGAGGAGCTGCGCGGCGCCATCGACCTCCATACCGAGACGGCGAAGCACACGGAAACCTCGACCGAGATCCGCGAAGCCGGCGCCATGATGCATTCGATCCTCGACCTCAACGAGGTGATGGTGCTGGACATCATGATCCATCGCCAGAACGTCACCATGGTCGATGCCGAGCAGCCGCCCTCCGAGACGGTGGCCCAGGTGCTGGCGAGCCCGCACACGCGCATTCCCATCTATCAGGGCAACCCCGACAACATCGTCGGCGTGCTCCATGCCAAAGCGCTGTTGCGCGCGGTGCGCGCCCAGAACCAGCCGACCGACACGCTCGACATCCGCGCCATCGCGGCCAAGCCATGGTTCATCCCCAGCACCACGACGCTGCTGGCGCAGCTGCGCGCCTTCCGCGAACGGCGCGAGCATTTCGCGCTGGTGGTCGACGAATATGGCGCGCTGCTCGGCATCGTCACGCTCGAGGACATCCTCGAGGAGATCGTGGGCGAGATCGACGACGAGCATGACGTGCGCGTGCGCGGCACCCGCCGGGCGGCCGACGGCAGCATCGACGTCGAAGGCCAGGTGACGATCCGCGACCTCAACCGCCAGTTCGGCTGGCGTCTGCCCGACGAGGACGCCTCGACCATCGCCGGCCTGGTGTTGCACGAGGCCCGCCGGATTCCCGAGGTGGGGCAGATCTTCATGTTCCACGGCTTCCGCTTCGAGGTGCTGGAGCGCCATCGCAACCGGATCAAGCGGGTGCGGATCCGGCCGCTCGAGCCCGCCAGCGAGCCCCCGTCGCTGGCCGCGACGGCGTAATTCGCAGCGCTGTTCCCGCGTTCCTGCATTTGACCGGCCCCGCGTCCGGCCGCTAGCGTTGCCGCCAAGCTTGGCGAGGCCGTGGCCCCGCCGCCCTTTCAGTCCCGAAGGTTCGCCCCATGCCTCTCTCTGCACCGGTTCCGCGCAAGCATCTCCATACGCGCCGCTACGAGTTCTGCGGCTATGAGCGCGAGGACGGGCTGTGGGACATCGAGGGGCATATCACCGACACGAAGACCTATGGGTTCGCCAACGAGTTTCGCGGCGAGATCCAGCCGGGCGACCCGATCCACGACATGTGGGTCCGGCTGACGCTGGACGACACGCTGACGGTCACCGATATCGAGGTGACGAGCGACGCGGGCCCCTATCGGATCTGCCCCGACATCGTGCCGAACTTCCAGGTCATGAAGGGCGAGCGCATCAAGCCGGGCTGGCATCTGCGCCTCAAGGAGCTGCTCGGCGGCGTCAGGGGCTGCACCCATATCGTCGAGATGATGGGCTCGATGGGCACGGTCGCTTATCAGACGATGTATTGGCGCCGCAAGCGCAGCACCGGCGAGAAGTCGCCGCCGCCGATCAACACCTGCCACGCCTTCGCCGCGGACGGCGAAGTCGTGAAGCGCTTCTGGCCGGATTACTATCGCGGCGAGTAAACGCGCGCGCCGGCCGCGGCAGCTTCAGAGCGTGCCGTTGCGCGAACCTCGGCTGGCGGCACGGCCATGGCCCGCACCGCGATGGCCGGCCTCGGTCGACGCGCCGCGGAAATAGCGCAGCACGAACAACCTGACCGCGGCGGTCAGATTCGCGGCGGCGCGGCGGCCCTTGATCCGTTCGCACAACGCGCTCAATGACGAGCGCTCGCGCGTGACGATCTCATCGAGCGCATCCCAGAATTCGGGTTCGAGACGGAGACTGGTGCGTCGGCCGGCGAGCTTGATATTGCGCACCTGTGGCCGGCGTCGCGACAAGTCGATTGTCATGGATGTATTTTTTGATTTGTGATGAAGCCCCGCCAGACAATCTACAACCCAGCAAAAGATCGACCAAACGATTTCTTGTCATGGTTGTTGCGCTGCACTCGCGATGCGTGCGAGCGGATCGCGGGATCACGCAAGCATCATCGTTCGCCCCTGTCGACAATCCATTTGGGGATTGGCGTCGATTGCGATCGATCCGTACCAGGCCTCGCCATCGCCAGAATGAGATTGGCCAAAACGAGATTGGATGATCAATCAAAGAAAAAATCCACGGCGCCACACCACCGGCGATTGGCCCTCTCGTGACAGCCCTGCCAGTTCGAATTTCCGTGGGAGTTTCTATGGCTTCGGCGCTCGCTCGCCGGGTGCCGTCAGGCTCAGCGACAGCGCATGCACCGGTTCAGCGAGTTCGGAGGCCAGGACCGCATGGACGCGGCGCTGCCGTTCGACACGCGACAATCCCATGAAGGAAGCGGCTTCGATCTCGACGCGGAAATGACTTTCGCCGCCGGCGCGAGCCCCGGCATGACCGGCATGGAGACCGGATTCGTCGATGATCTTCAGATGGGTCGGATGGAGCGCCTGGCGCAGCTTGGTCTCGATCGCCAGGGCCACGGGCCTGTCCGCCGCTTGCTTGTCCGACATCTCATCTCTTCCTGTGTGCCAATGGCCGTTGCGGTGAGAATATCCGGATAGGCTCGGCAACCGAACGGCCTGGGATTTCGATCTTCGCGGCTTTACCCTCGGGTTCCGAGCGAATCAACCCTGGCGATGACGCGGTCGCCACGCGTCACCGATTCCGGGTTCGGGGGAAAGGCTTCGCCTGTGACCGTCACCTCTGCCGCCAGCGAGCCCGGCGACCGCCGCGGCGCCTTTCTCCTGCTGGGCGCGATCATCCTGGTCTGGGGCATCAACTGGCCGGTCATGAAGGTCGGGCTCGGATCGATCCCGCCCTTCTGGTTCGGCGGGCTGCGATTGCTGCTGGGCTCGATCTCGCTCTTTCTGGTCGCAGCGTTCCGCGGCCGGCTGACTCTGCCGGCGCTGGCCGACTGGCCGGTGGTCGCCACCGTCGGGCTGGTGCAGATGGCGGGCTTCCTCGCCCTGGTGAACATCGCCCTGCTCCATGTGCCCGCCGGCCGCTCGGCGGTGCTTTGCTACACGACACCGCTCTGGGTGGCGCCGGGGGCCGCCCTGTTCCTCGGCGAGACGCTGAGCCGGCGCAAGCTCGCCGGTCTGGCACTGGGGCTGGCCGGCCTCCTCATCCTGTTCGAGCCCGGCAGCTTCGACTGGTCCAACCGCCCCCTGCTCCTCGGCAATGCCTTCCTGCTTGGCGCGGCGCTGCTCTGGGCCCTCACCATCCTCCATATCCGCGGCCATCGCTGGCACGGCTCGGCCCTCGATCTGGCGCCCTGGCAGCAGCTGACCGGCGCCCTGCCCCTGCTGGCGGTGGCATTCCTGGTCGAGGGCGGCCCCGACGCGATCGACTGGAAATGGAGCACCCTGCTAGTGCTCGCCTATAACGGCCCGATCGCCTCGGGCTTCGCCTACTGGGCCGCCGTCGCGGTGACGCGCCGTCTCCCTGCTCTGACGAGTTCCTTGGCTTTCCTGGCGGTGCCGGTCATGGGCTTGACCGCGTCGGCCGTGGCGCTGGGGGAACATCCGCAGCCGGCCTTGCTGCTCGGTTTTCTCCTGATCCTGATCGGGCTCGTGCTGGTCGAATACAAGCCGCGCAAGCCGGCCGCATAACCGGCGAGGCAGGCCGCCTGATTCGAGCCGGATTTCCGCCGCCCGGATCTTTGCCGCCCGGATCTTTGCCGCAATGTCACCGCAACAATCCCGTCCTTAACGGCGTGGCAATCGGCCTCAGGCTTGAATGGCGGCTGTCCGCGATCTTCCGGGAGGCCCCCCATGGGGTCGGCTTGCAAGCCCGCCAGGGGCTGCCCATACTCTCTTGGTGGCGAGACCTAAGATCATGTTCCAGTGGGAGGATGAGGCGGCAGCGGAGGCCGAGGCGCCGCATTGCGACCATGCGAATTGCGCCGAACCGGGTCTTTATCGCGCGCCCAAGTCGCGCGACCGGCTCAATGACTACTTCAATTTCTGCCTGGAGCATGTGCGGGCCTATAACAAGTCCTGGAACTACTTCCAGGGCATGGGCGCCGACGACATCGAGCATCAGATCCGGCGCGACACCGTCTGGGACCGGCCGACATGGCCGCTCGGCGGCTGGCGCATACCTCAGCGCGAGGACGTGAACCGCGCCTTCCGTCGGGCCATGGGCCTGGACGAGGAAAGTGAGCCTGCCAGCGAGGCCCGGCAGCAGGGGCCCAAACTCAGCAGCGCCGAATATCAGGCGCTGCGCACGCTGGAACTGAAGCCCGGGGTCACCTGGGACGAGGTCAAAGCCCGCTATAAGGGGCTTGCCAAGCTGCTTCACCCCGATGCTAATGGCGGCGATAAATTGGCCGAGGAACGCTTGAAGCTCGTGAACCAGGCCTACAGCACGCTGAAGCAAAGCGCGCTGTTTTGAACGCAAAAGCGGGTCCGCCCGCCATCGGTACGCGGAAAGAGACGAATGGCAACCGAAAGCACGACGACCAACGGGCAGCTGCAATTGCCCGACATCACGATCTCTGTCCAGCAGACCTTCGGCCTGGACAGCGACATGCAAGTGCCGGCCTTCAGCCAGCCTTCCGAGCATGTGCCGGACGTCGACGAAGCCTATCGCTTCGATCACGACACGACGCTCGCGATCCTGGCCGGGTTTGCCTATAACCGCCGCGTCCTGATCCAGGGCTATCACGGCACCGGCAAATCGACCCATATCGAGCAGGTCGCGGCACGGCTCAATTGGCCCTGCATCCGCGTCAACCTCGACAGCCATATCAGCCGCATCGACCTGATCGGCAAGGACGCGATCGTCCTGCGCGAAGGCAAGCAGGTGACCGAGTATCGCGAAGGCCTCCTGCCCTGGGCGCTGCAGCATCCGACGGCGCTGGTGTTCGACGAGTACGACGCCGGCAGGCCCGACGTGATGTTCGTGATCCAGCGTGTGCTCGAGGTCGAAGGCAAGTTGACGCTGCTCGACCAGAACAAGGTGCTGCGGCCGCATCCGGCCTTCCGCCTGTTCGCCACTGCCAACACGATCGGCCTCGGCGACACCTCGGGCCTCTATCACGGCACGCAGCAGATCAACCAGGGTCAGATGGACCGCTGGAACATCGTGACCGTGCTCAACTATCTGCCGCATGACGACGAGGTGAATATCGTCCTCGCCAAGGCGCCGACCTACGACACCGACGAAGGCCGCAAGGCGGTCTCGGCGATGGTGGCGCTGGCGGATCTGACGCGCTCGGGCTTCATCGCCGGCGACATCTCGACCGTCATGTCGCCGCGCACCGTGATCACCTGGGCGGAGAACGCGAAGATCTTCAACGACGTCGCGTTCGCCTTCAAAGTGACCTTCCTCAACAAGTGCGACGAGATCGAGCGCACGACGGTGGCCGAGTATTACCAGCGCTGCTTCGGCACCGAGCTGAAGCAGGCCGGCAAGACCCAGCTCGTCTAAGCGGCGATCCGGGCGGCCATGGCCCAGAACGAGAGCGCCGTCGAAAGCTTCCGACGCGTCACCGCGGCGGCGATGCGCGCGATCGCGCGCAAGACCGAGCTCAACGTGACCTTCGCGCCCGGCCAGCATGGGCTGGCCGGCAACGAGGCGCGCCTGCCCTTGCCCGCCCGGGACCTGCCCAAGGCCGAGGTGGCGCAGGTGCGCGGGGAGGCCGACGCGATCGCCCTGAAGCTGCGCCTGCACAACGCCGAGACCCATCGCCGCGAGGCGCCCCGCACCGAGATGGGACGCCAGATCTTCGACGCGGTGGAGCAAGCGCGGGTGGAGGCGGTTGGCTCGCGCTACATGACCGGCGTCAGCGAGAACCTGGCGGCGGCGCTCGAGGAGCATTGCCGGCAGCGCGGCTATGCGCGCGTGACCGAGCGCGAGCAGGCGCCGCTCTCCGAGGTCCTGCGGCTCCTCGCCCGCGAGGCGATGACCGGCCAGCCGGTGCCCAAGGCCGCCAAGCGCATCGTCGATCTGTGGAAGCCCGTCCTCGCCGACAAGGTGCTGGGCGACCTCGCCCGGATGGCGGAGAGCGCCGACGACCAGCGCGCCTATGCGAAGGCGACGCGCCAGCTGCTGTCCGATCTGGACGTCGATATGGGGCCCGAGGACGCGCAGCCGGAGGATTCCGACGAGAGCGAGCAGGACGAGCAGAACGACGATACCGACCAGAACAAGGGCGAGGGCGGCGAGCAGCAGAAATCCGAAGCGGCCGCCATGGAGACCGAGGCCGGCGATCGCGGCCAGGACGATGCCGATGCGCAAGAGACCGAGACCGCGTCCGACGAGATGGCGGACGCCGAGGAAGAGTCGCCGGGCCGTCCCGGCCGGCCGCCGCAATCCGATCTCTCGAACCGCAGCAACGAGCCGACCTACAAATCCTACTGCACCGATTACGACGAGATCGTCGAGGCGGCCGACCTCTGCGATCCCGACGAGCTCGGGCGCCTGCGCCAGCTTCTGGATCAGCAGCTCCAGCATCTCCAGGCGGTCGTCGGCAAGCTCGCCAACCGGCTGCAGCGCCGCCTGATGGCGCAGCAGTCGCGCTCCTGGGAGTTCGACATCGAGGAGGGCCTGCTCGACAGCGCGCGCCTCAGCCGCGTCGTGGTCGACCCCGTCCTGCCGCTCTCCTTCAAGCGCGAGAAGGACATGGAGTTCCGCGACACGGTGGTGAGCCTGCTGATCGACAATTCGGGCTCGATGCGCGGCCGGCCGATCACGGTCGCGGCCATGAGCGCCGACATCCTGGCGCGCACGCTCGAGCGCTGCGGCGTCAAGGTCGAGGTGCTGGGTTTCACCACGCGCATGTGGAAGGGCGGACAATCGCGCGAGCGCTGGCTCGCCGGCGGCAAGCCCGCCAATCCGGGCCGGCTCAACGACCTGCGCCATATCGTCTACAAGAACGCCGACGCGCCCTGGCGGCGCGCGCGCAAGAGCCTGGGCCTGATGCTGCGCGAAGGCATCCTCAAGGAGAACATCGACGGCGAGGCGCTGCTCTGGGCTCACGAACGGTTGTTGGGACGTCCCGAACAGCGCCGCATCCTGATGGTCATCTCCGACGGCGCGCCGGTGGACGATTCCACCCTCTCGGTCAATCCGGGCAATTATCTCGAGCGCCATCTGCGCGAGGTGATCGACTGGATCGAGACGCGCTCGCCGGTCGAGCTGGTCGCGATCGGCATCGGCCATGACGTCACGCGCTATTACCGGCGCGCGGTCACGATCGTCGATGCCGAGCAGCTGGGCGGCACCATGATGGAGAAGCTGGCCGAGCTGTTCGACGAATCGCAAGCCGAGCCGAAGACCCAGCGCGGCCGCGTCCGCCGCAAGGTCCTCCATTGAGGCGAGACCCCGCTTCGCTCCGGCGGAGCGTTCTTCTCTCCTCTTTCCATTACATTTTTCTTGCCGCCGGGCTTCTCGCCGCGGCGATGGTTCCGGCCGCGGCCGACGAGATGCCGCTCGAGGCGCAGGCCGTGCCTCTCGATCCCGTGCATCCCGATGTAAACAAAGTCGGCGCGCTCGATTATGTCGCGGGCTTCGCGCTGATGCCGGCGCCGACCCTGCTGGCGACCCGGCCCCTGGCGCCGTGGGGCGGGCTCTCCGACATGATGCTGGCGCGCGACGGCAGCGCGCTTCTGAGCGTCAGCGATATCGGCTGGTGGTGGCGCCTGCGCCTCACGCGCGACGCGCAAGGAAGGCTCACCGGCGTGCCGGGCGCCGAGGCGGCACCCTTGCGCGATCTCGACGGCACCGCCCTCACGAGGAAATTCGAATCCGACGCCGAATCGATGACGCGGTTGGCCGACGGGCGCTGGGTGGTGGGGTTCGAGCGCCATCACCGGCTCTGGAGCTACGCCGGGAGCGATCAGGATACGGCGCTGCCCGAAGGCCCCGCCTCGCCGATCGACGGGCCGGCGACGCTGGCCAACCTGCCCGAGAACAACGGCATCGAGGCGCTGGCCGAGCTTGCCGACGGGCGGATCCTGATGCTGGCGGAGGGCCAGGAGAATGCGCCCGGCGACGGAATCGGCTGGCTGGGAAAGCCCGGCGCCTGGGACCTGGTCACGATTCGGCACAGCCAGGGCTTCCGGCCCACCGCGCTGGCGCGGGTGCCGTCGGGCGATCTGCTGCTGCTCGAGCGCTACTTCACCAAGGCCAAGGGACCCGCGGTACGGATCTCCTTCATCGCGGCCGCCTCATTGCTGCCGGGCGCCCGATTGCAGCCGGCGCTGCTGGCGGAATGGCGCCTGCCGATGACGGTCGACAATTTCGAATGTCTCGCCGTCGAACCGGACGTCGAGGGCGGGCTCTATCTCTTCATCCTCTCGGACGACAACCAGAACCCGCTCCAGCGCACGCTGCTGATGCAGTTCCACTGGGCGGGGCCGTAGTCTTCTTTCCTCTCCCCCACGGAGTGGGGGAGAGGAAGCAATGGCCACGAGCTCAGATCGAATAGTCCAGGTGGATGCCGCATTCGCGCTTGTCGGTGCCGGCCCAGCGGCCGTCGCGCGCGTTCTCGCCATCATGGACGGGCCGCGTGCAGGGCGCGCAGCCGATCGAGGCGTAGCCTTCGTCGAACAGCGGGTGCTGCGGCAGGCGATAGCGCTTGAAGGCCGCCTGCACATCCGCCGAATTCCAGCCGGCGAGCGGGTTGAGCTTGATCTGCCCGGCCGCGGCTTCGGCGAAGGGGAGCGCGCTGCGCTCGCCGCCGTGATAGCGCTTGCGGCCCGTGATCCAGGCATCGAAGCCCTTGAGCGCGCGATCGAGCGGACGCACCTTGCGCAGCGCGCAGCAGCGGTTGGGATCGCGCGACCAGAGATCGCCATGGGGATCCTCGGCCGCGAGCTCGGCCGGATCGGGCTCGATCGAGCGCAGATCGGTGAGGCCGAAGCGCTGCTTGAGGATGTCGCGATACATGAGGGTCGCATCGAAATGCTTGCCGGTCTCGAGGAAGATCACCGGCACGGAAGCGTCGATCTCGGCCACGAGCTGCAGCACGATCGCGGCCTCGGCACCGAAGGAGGACACCACCGCGACGCGGCCCGGAAAGAGATCGCGGATCGCGGTCGCGAGAATCTTCTGCGCCGTCATGCCGCGAAACCGGAGATCGAGATCGGCCGCATAGGCCGCGAGCGGCGACCGCTTGGGCTTGGCCGTTTCGGCGACGCCCTCGAGCCCCGCCAGGCTTTCCATCACCGCATCGGCCTTCGGCGGCGTGGCGATCGCCGGCTCGACGAAACTGCGACCGGCGCAATCGGCAAACATCACATCCATCGGCATTCAACTCCCGAGGCCCCAGGGACCCATGCTCATTAGCTGCGATCGACAGGGCCAAGGTCAAATGAATTACCGTCTCCTATCGTGATTGTTTATATAACACATTTTACAAGTGTTAATTAAATCAACTGCACGCTAAATAGCTGGTTTAACTTCAGTTTTCGCGATGAAAGGGTTTACGGGCGCTCAGAGATTAGGCAGCGAGTTGCCGAAGCGCGTGCCCGAGCGCAGGGCGACATCCGGAGGTCCCAAAAGCGAATGCCGCCCGGTTGGACCCGGGCGGCATTTTCGCTGTCTTCAGAGAGGGAGGTCGACGACCCGTTCGGGCCGAAACTCGTGAGAAGCTTAAGCGGCGGCCTGCTGCTTGGCGAGGGCCTTCTCGATCCGCTTCTTCAGCCGGCGCGCATCGTCCGACAGGCGCATATTGCTGATACCGAGCAGATAGGCGTCGATGCCGCCATTATGCTCGACCGTGCGGAGCGCATTGACGCTGAGGCGGATATGGACCACGCCACCCAGCGCATCGCTCGTGAGCGAGGCCTGCTGCAGGTTCGGCATGAACCGACGCTTGGTCTTGTTGTTCGCGTGGCTCACATTGTGGCCCGACTGGATGCCTTTACCGGTCAGGGGGCAGCGGCGCGCCATGGCTAAGTCCTTATTTACCAATAATTTACCGCCTCGACCCAGGTCTTGAGTCCGGCGGCGAGGCGCGAGTTTTACGGCAGCCCCACCCCCGCCGTCAACCCTGGCGTCGGGGCAGGTCGTCGCGGGGGATCCAGGGCCCCTCGGGCGGCCAGGGGCGCCGTCCGGCCAGGTGGCGGCGTCGGACCGGGATCTAACCCTTGCGAAAGGCCGCCAGCAGCGCCTGCGCCGCCGCCGGCGGACTGACGCGGCCGCAGGCGACCTGGGTCTCGAGCTCGGGCAGCCGGCCCGCCACCTCGGGATGGGCCTTGAGCGCGGCCAGCAGACTCTCGGAGAGCTCGCTCCAGAGCCAGGTCTTGGCCTGGGCCGCGCGGCGCGCGGCCCGCGTTCCGCTGGCTTCCGCCGCCTTCGCCGCCGCCTCGACCGCCTGCCACAGCGTGTCGATGCCCTTGCCGCTGACGGCGGAAACCTCGCGCACGGCGACGGCACCCTCGGCCGCCGGCCGCAGCAATCGCAGGGCGGCCTGATAATCGGCCGCGGTCCGGCCGGCGATCGGCTCGAGAGGCCCGTCCGATTTCGTCACGATCACCAGATCGGCCAGCTCGACGATGCCGCGCTTGATGCCCTGCAGATCGTCGCCGCCGCCCGGCTGCACCAGCAGCAGGAAGAGATCGACCATGTCGGCGACCGCGGTCTCGGACTGGCCGACGCCCACCGTCTCGATCATGACGATGTCGAAGCCGGCCGCTTCGCAGACCAGCATCGCCTCGCGCGTGCGCCGCGCCACGCCGCCCAGCGTCTCGCCCGCGGGCGAGGGCCGGATGAAGGCGGAGGCATGGCGCGCCAGCTCCGCCATGCGGGTCTTATCGCCCAGGATCGAGCCGCCGCTGACGCGCGAGGAAGGATCGATCGCCAGCACCGCGAGGCAATGGCCGGCCTGGACCAGATGCAGGCCGAAGGCTTCGATGAAGGTGGATTTGCCGACGCCGGGCGGCCCCGAGATGCCGAGCCGCAGGGCATGGCCGGTCGCCGGCAGCAGCTTCTCGATCAGCCGGTCGGCGGCCGAGCGGTCCGCCGCACGATTGGATTCCACCAGCGTGATGGCGCGGGCGAGCGCGCGGCGGTCGCGCGCCTCGACGCCGGCGGCGAGTTCCATCAGCGAGCGGTCCGAATCACCGCCCATGATGGCCCCGTGTCGGAAGGGCGGCCTCCGGTTGCCGGGCGGGCGCCACTGGCGCGGCCTCGGGCTCACCGGCAGGGGCAGGCTTGCGCGCCTGGGCCTGCTGGCGCGCCCACATGGTGGCGTAGATGCCGCCCTGCGCCAGCAGGGCCTCGTGCCGGCCGCGCTCGACGATGCGGCCTTCCTGCAGCACCAGGATCTCGTCGGCATGGACCACGGTCGAGAGGCGATGCGCGATCACGAGCGTGGTGCGGTTGGCGGAAACTTCGGCCAGGCTCTTCTGGATCTCCTTCTCGGTGCCGGTGTCGAGCGCCGAGGTCGCCTCGTCGAACAAGAGGATCGCGGGGCCTTTGAGGATCGTGCGCGCGATCGCCACGCGCTGCTTCTCGCCGCCGGAAAGCTTCAGGCCGCGTTCGCCGACCTTGGTCTGGTAACCGTCGGGCAGGGTCACCACGAAATCGTGGATCCGTGCGAGCCGCGCCGCCGCCTCCACTTCCTCGCGCGAGGCGGAGGGGCGGCCATAGGCGATGTTGTAATAGATCGTGTCGTTGAACAGCACCGTGTCCTGCGGAACGATGCCCAGCGCCGCGCGCAACGAGACCTGCTGCACCTCGCGGATATCCTGGCCGTCGATCCGGATATGCCCGGCATCGACGTCGTAGAAGCGGAACAGCAGCCGCGAGAGCGTCGATTTGCCGGCACCGCTCGGCCCCACCACCGCCACGGTATGGCCGGGCGCGATGCGGAACGACACGTCCTTCAGGATGGGGCGGCGCGGGTCATAGCCGAAATCGACATGGTCAAAGACAAGTTCGCCGCGTTCGACAAGGAGCGGCGGGGCGCCTGGCCGGTCGGGGACCTCGACCGTGAGCCCGAGCAGCTTGAACATCTGCTCCATGTCGATCAGCGACTGGCGCAGCTCGCGATAGACGGTGCCGAGGATGTTGAGCGGCAGATAGAGCTGGATCAGATAGGCATTCACCAGCACGAAATCGCCGACGGTCATCTGGTGGGCGACGACGCCGCTGGCCGCCATGCCCATCATCAGGCTGACGCCGATCGCGATGATGCCGGCCTGGCCGATATTGAGATAGGAGAGGCTGACGCGCGTCTTGATCGCGGCCTTCTCGTAGCCTTGCAGCGCCACGTCGTAGCGGCGCGCTTCATGATCCTCGTTGCCGAAATATTTGACGGTCTCGTAATTGAGCAGGCTGTCGATCGCCTTGGTGTTGGCTTCGCTGTCGCTCTCGTTCATGCGCCGGCGGTATTTGATCCGCCATTCGGTGACGAAGAAGGTGTACCAGATATAGCCGCCGATCGTGACCGCGGTCACCAGCGCGAACCAGACATCGTAGAAGTGCCAGAGCACGACGCAGACGAGCCCGATCTCGACGATGGTCGGGAACACGTTGAACAGCACGAAGAACAGCAGGAATTCGATGCCCTTGGCGCCGCGCTCGATCGCGCGCGAAAGACCGCCGGTCTGGCGGTCGAGATGGAAGCGCAGTGAGAGCTGGTGGAGATGGCGGAAGGTCTGCAGCGCCACGCGCCGGATCGCGCGCTGCGCCACCTTGGCGAAGATGGCGTCGCGCAGCTCGGCAAAGACCTGCGCCAGGACGCGCGCCAGGCCATAGGCCGCCAGCAGGCCCAGCGGCAGGGCGATCGCGGTACCCGTGATCCCCAGCGCATCGACCATGCGCTTGAACAGGATCGGCACATAGAGATTGGTGACCTTGGCGAGGATCAGGCAGGTCGAGGCCACGACCACGCGGGCCTTGAGCTCCGTCTCGCCCGCGGGCCAGAGATGCGGCAGGAGCGATCGCAACGCCGCCCATTGGCCGCGAGGCGACGAAGCGGCGGCAGGGGTCGGGACGGCGGGAGGAACCATTGGCGGCGTGGGGCTTTCGAGCGGCCTAAGCTCAGGATGAGACTCTCGTGGCGGCCTGCCGAACAACGCCATCCCTAGCATGAAACCGGCAGGCTCGCGACCTACTATCCTGCCGCCAGTCTCTTCTCACCGTCATCGCCGGGCTCGACCCGGCGATCCAGGGCCGTCGAGACTGGATGCCCGGATCAAGTCCGGGCATGACAGCAAAAATGCGCTCTACCAGCGACTTCGAGATGGAGGCGCCCGCCTCAAGCGCCGCCGCCCCGTTCGGCCCGATCGAAGAAACGGTTGAGCACCGTGGCCTTGCGCTTCTTGCCCTGGTCATATTCGCGCATGAAATAGATCGGTCGGTTGGGATAGAGCCGGCGCGCCTCGCGGATCAGATGCAGGGTCACGGTCGTGCCCGGCGAGACGAAGGTGATGAGCACACAGGAATCGCCGCCGTTGCATTCCTGGTAGGTGGGGATGTAGCTGCGCTCCATCCAGGCCTCGGCCACCTTCTGGTCGCATTCGGCCCAGCCGATATAGCCGACCGGCTGCTTGCCGCGGAAGGTGAAGAGGTAATGGCCGCGCTTGATCTGGCCGCGGATGACGCCGGTCAGCTTGCCGAACTTGAAGTTGCTGAAGGGCGGACGCGTATGGAGCAGCTCGGTCGCGAGGCCCAGCGCCATGATCCGGTTGTCGAGCTTTCGGCTGGTCAAGGGCTCACTGCCTTCGGCGGCCGGCACCGGCGCCGGATCGGCGCCGAGGAAGGCCGTGCCCTGGACGTCGGGAATCTGCATCCGGGGACCGCCCGGCGCGGCCTGGCCGGGACCCGCGGGACGCGGACCGGGACGCGCGCCGGCAGGGCGCTGCGGAGGCTGGGCTTGAGGCCCGGCTTGCAGGGGTTTGGGCTTGGGAGGCTCCATGGCCATGTCCTTTTCGAACCCGCTTGGCGAGGACCGCCGCTCAGTGCGGCGCCGAGCGCCCGATCGAGCGCGACAAAACGAGATAGAGCTTGCCTACATCGGCCGTGATGAAAGCGGCGTTAAGCACGCTTTCCGGGTCGGCCTCCTGGGCCTGGGCCAGCAGCTCTTCGAACCGCCCCATATAGCGCTCGACCATGTCCCGGAACCGATCGTCGTCCTTGTAGCGCTGGTCGATGGCCGGCACCAGATAGCTGTCCTTGCCCCGGAACAGGCGGCGCGCAAAGACCGAGCGGTCGCCCTTGTGATAGTCCTTCCACACATCGGCGGGCACGTCGGTCTCGAGCAGCTTGCTGATGTCCATCGCCAGCGTGTTCAGCTCCTCGACCATCGCCGCCGCCGCGCGCAGGAACAGGTCGCGTGTCACATTCTCCTGCACGCGCTTCAGGTTCTGCACCTGGGTCTCGGCGGCGCTGGTCGAGCGCGTCAGCTGCTGGGTCTGCTGGTCGAAGCGCTGCGCCAGCTCCGCCACCTGGTTGCCGATGCGATCGACCGTCTCGGTCAGGAACTGCGCGCGCTCGCCGAAGGTGGCTCCGATCTCGTTCGAGCGGCGCACCACATAGTCGGTGGCGTCGACCAGCTTCTCGGTCCTTCCGTCGAGCGAGCCGCCCATCTTGTCGAGCCGCTCGGCCACCTGGTCGCCGAGCTGCGTCAGCACCTGGATCTGGCTTTCGAGCTCGCCCTTGATCGCGGCCGAATCGGCGCGGGCCCCCGCCGCGACGGAAGCGAAACTCTCCGACTGGCCGCGCAGGCTGTCGCGGATCATGTCCACGAGCTGCCCCACCTGGGTCGAGAGCTGCCCCAGCTCGGTCAGCTGATCCTTGACCACGCCGCGCACGGCGGCCACCTGCATCGCCGCCCGCCGCGCCATGCCGACCAGCCGCTCGGTGTCGCCCTGGAAGGTCTCCGCGATCGAGCGCGAATTGCGCGACGCTTCCTCGGCGGCATTGACCAGATCGCCCTTGAGCGTGCCGACGATGCGCTGCAGCTCGCCGATGCGCTCGGCGCTGACGCCCGTGGTCTCGCCCAGCGCGTCCGACAATTTGCCGATCGCCTCGCGCGCCTGCTGCTGCGCGGCGAAGGCGCCGGTCGCCACCGCCGCCAGGCGCGAGGCCTGATCCGAGAAGAGACGCCCGGCATTCTCGATCTTGCCCGCCCCGTCGGAGGCGGTGGCACCGATCCGGTCGGCCTGGTCGCGGCCCGCCATGATCATGCTGTCGATCTTCTCCAGCATGATCTCGCCGCTGCGCTTGTAATCGAGCAGCTTGGCCTCGGCCTGCCGCAGCACGCCCTCCATCCGCTCGCCGGCCTCGGCCGAGATCTGCTCGACCCCCGCCGCCTGCTCCGCCAGCGCCCGGCGCAGCTTCTGCGCATCCTCCGCGCTGTCGCGCCAATGGAGCCCGATGCGGTCGGTCTCGCTGCCGACCGATTCGAGCAGGCGTTGCGCTTCGTTTGCAAAATCCGCAGACGCCGCCGCCAGTCGCCGGCGCATCGCCTCGCCTTCGCCCTGGGCGCCGACCGCGAGATCGGCCAGCAACTCGCCTCCCGCGCGCCGGAACTGCGCCAGCGCCGCCTCGAGCTCGGCCCGCAGGGAGGTCGCCGAGGCTTCCCCCTGGTTTCGCAGCGCCGTGGTCGCGGCCGTGACGTCCTCCATCTGGCGGGCCAGCGAGGCCCCCAGCGCCGCGGCCTCGCTCTGGGCCGCGGTCGATTGCGCCCGCACCGCTTCGGCCTGGCGCGTCAGATCGTCCGACAGCGCCTTCGCATTGGCGGCACTTTCGGTTGCGATGGCGCGCAGGTGATCGAGCGCCTGATCGAAGGGCCGGCGCATCGCGGCGGCCGTGTCGTCGGCGAGGCGGCCAAGAGCCTGGCCGGCGGACGAGGCCTCGTCGCGCGCCGTCTGGCCGGTCTGCTGGAGAGTCGCCGTGCTTTCGCTCGCAACGCTGCGGATATGGTCGAGCGCCTGGTCCAGGGGCCGGCGCATCGTCACCGCGGTCTCTTCCGCCAGGCGGCCCAGCGCCTGGCCGGCCGTGGCCGCTTCGTCGCGCGCCGTCCGGCCGGTCTGCTGCAAGGTCGCCGCACTTTCGCTCGCGACGCTGCGGATGTGATCGAGCGCCTGATCCAGCGGGCGGCGCATCGCCACCGCAGTCTCTTCCGCCAGGCGGCCCAGCGCCTGGCCAGCCGTGGCCGCTTCGTCGCGCGCCGCCTGGCCGGTCTGCTGCAGGGTCGCGGCACTTTCGCTCGCGACGGTACGGATGTGATCGAGCGCCTGGTCCAGCGGCCGGCGCATCGCCACCGAGGCTTCTTCCGCCAGACGGCCGAGGGCCTGGCCTGCGGAGGCCGCTTCGTCGCGCGCCGTCTGGCCCGTCTGCTGCAGGGTCACGGCACTTTCGCTCGCGACGGTGCGGATGTGGTCGAGCGCCTGGTCCAGGGGGCGGCGCATCGCCACCGCGGTCTCTTCCGCCAGGCGGCCGAGGGCCTGACCGGCCGTGGCCGCTTCGTCGCGCGCCGTCTGGCCGGTCTGGACGAGCGCGGCAGCGCGTTCCGCCAGGACCTTCTCGAAATCGGCGCCGGCCGCCCCCGCGGCGCGGACCGCCGCGGCGATCTGCTGGGTCTGCTTGTCGGCGGCGGTGAGGCGCGCCTCGATATCGTCGGAAAGGCGCGTCAGGCTGTTGGTGAGATACTCCGTCGACGCGCCGATATCGGTCTTGAGATTCATGGTCGCATCGTCGGCGGTGCGGCCCAGCTGCTCCATCTGCTGCTGCAGCGTCGTCACCAGCTCGCCGCCGCGCTGCGCGGTGCGGTCGCCGGCAGCGGCCAGCTCGCGTGCGAGCCGCGCCATCGCCTGGCCGAAGCGGTCGATCGCGGAATCGACCGCCTGGCCCAGCTGCTCTTCCTGCATCTTGATCTCGGCCGCCATCGAGGTGCCCTGCTCGAGCGCGCGGGTCACCGCCGCGTCGATCTCGTCGGTGCGCCGCTCCATCTCGCGCGCGATCTGCTCGCTGGCGGCGCCGGCGGCCGAGGTCACGCTGTCGCCATGGCGGCGCACGATCTCGTTCCAATGCAGCCGCTCGGTGTCGAGCTTGGTCGCGACCTCGCGCGCCGAGGCGATCTCGGCCGCCAGTCCTTCGCGCAGTTTGTCGGTCTGGGCGCGCGCCTCCTGCACCACCTCGGCCAGCGCCGCCGCCTCGCTCTGGAAGCGCACCGCGAAACCGCCCAGGAGCTCGGAGCTCTGATCGGAGGCCGAGCGCAGCGCCTCGGCCTGGCGCTTCAACGCGGCCCCCGCGGATTCGGCTCGCGCCGCCGCCGATTCGGACGGAAAGGTCAGGAGATCGAGCTGGCGATTGATCGAGGCCGCGGCTTCGGCCAGATCGCGGCCGCGCGCCCAGTAGAGGACCGCGAGCCAAAGGAACGCGAGCGGCGTGAACACGCCGGCGATCGCCGCCCCCAGCTCGTGGGGCAGCATGCTGCGCACATTCTCCCAGCCTATGTCGCGATCGACATAGACTGCCACGAAGGCCAGCCAGGCAATCGTCAGCACGAGGCCGACCGTCGCCCCCAGCCACCGTCCCCCTTTCGCCGTCATTCCGTCCCCCCGACTCGGACGTAAGGCTCAAGCCGCTTTGCGGCGCCGGCGAATCATGTCGATCATTTCGGCCGCCGCCAAGGGAATGTTGGTGCCGGGTCCGTAGATGGCGGCCACGCCCGCCTTCTTGAGGAAGTCGTAATCCTGCGGCGGGATCACGCCGCCCGCGACCACGAGGATGTCGCCCGCCCCCGCCTTGCGCAGCGCCTCGATCAGTTGCGGCACCAGCGTCTTGTGGCCTGCGGCCTGCGAGGAGATGCCGACGACATGAACGTCGTTCTCGATCGCCTGGCGCGCCGCCTCTTCCGGCGTCTGGAACAGGGGCCCGATATCGACGTCGAAGCCCATATCGGCGAAGGCGGTCGCGATCACCTTGGCGCCGCGGTCATGCCCGTCCTGGCCGAGCTTCACGACCAGGAGGCGTGGGCGCCGGCCGGTCGAATCGATGAAGGATTTCACGTCGCGCTGGATCTGGAGGAAACGCTCGTCGCCCGCATAGGCCGCGCCATAGACGCCGCTGATGGAGCGGGTGGCCGCGCGATGGCGGGTGAAGACCTTCTCCAGCGCATCCGAGATTTCGCCGACGGTGGCCCGGGCGCGGGACGCATCGACGGCCAGCGCCAGCAGGTTGCCTTCGCCCGAGCGGGCCGCGTCGGTCAGGGCCGCCAGCGTCGCCGCGACTTTCGCCTTGTCGCGCGTGGCGCGGATCCGCTCCAGCCGCGCGATCTGCTGCTCGCGGACCTTGCTGTTGTCGATATCGAGCACATCGACCTGCGAGGGCTCGCTGGCGCGATATTTGTTGACACCGACGATGACCTCGTCGCCGCGATCGACGCGGGCCTGACGGCGCGCGGCCGCCTCCTCGATGCGCAGCTTCGGCATGCCGGTCTCGACCGCCTTGGTCATGCCGCCGAGGAGCTCGACCTCCTCGATGAGCTTCATCGCCTCGGCGCCGAGGCTCGCGGTCAGATGCTCGAGGTAATAGCTGCCGCCCAGCGGATCGACCACATGGGTGATCCCGCTCTCTTCCTGGAGGATCAACTGGGTGTTGCGCGCGATCCCGGCCGAGAAAGGTGTCGGCAGGCCCAGCGCCTCGTCGAAGGAGTTGGTGTGGAGCGACTGCGTGCCGCCCAGCACCGCCGCCATCGCCTCGACCGTGGTCCGGATCACGTTGTTGTAGGGATCCTGCTCGGTGAGGCTGACGCCCGAGGTCTGGCAATGGGTCCTGAGCGCCAGCGAGGCCGGGTTCTTCGGCTCGAACTGCTGCATCAACCGCGCCCAGAGCAGGCGCGCCGCGCGCAGCTTCGCCACCTCCATGAAGAAATTCATGCCGATGGCGAAGAAGAAGGAGAGGCGCGGCGCGAACTCGTCGATCTCGAGGCCGCGCGAGAGCGCCGCGCGCACGTAATCGACGCCGTCGGCCAGCGTGAAGGCCAGCTCCTGCACCGCCGTCGCCCCGGCCTCGTGCATGTGATAGCCCGAGATCGAGATCGAGTTGAACTTGGGCATATGCTGCGCGGTATAGGCGATGATGTCGGCCACGATCCGCATCGAGGGGCCGGGCGGATAGATATAGGTGTTGCGGACCATGAACTCCTTGAGGATGTCGTTCTGGATCGTGCCGGAGAGCTTCTCCGCCGGCACGCCCTGCTCCTCGGCCGCGACGATGTAGCCGGCCAGCACCGGCAGCACCGCGCCGTTCATGGTCATCGAGACGCTCATCTTGTCGAGCGGAATCCCGTCGAACAGGATCTTCATGTCCTCGACCGAATCGATCGCGACGCCGGCCTTGCCGACATCGCCCACCACGCGCGGGTGGTCGGAATCGTAGCCGCGATGGGTCGCGAGATCGAACGCGACCGAGAGCCCCATCTGTCCGGCCGCCAGATTCTCGCGATAGAAGCGGTTCGAATCCTCGGCGGTGGAGAAGCCGGAATATTGCCGGACGGTCCAGGGCCGGTTGGCATACATGGTGGCGCGGGGCCCCCGCAGATAAGGCGGGAAGCCCGGCAGGGTGGAGATCTCCGCCAGCCCTTCGAGATCGGCTGCGCTGTAGAGCGGCTTGACCGCGATGCCTTCGGGCGTGTTCCAGGTCAGGCTTTCGGGCGCAGCTCCGCCCAGTTCCTTGGCCGCCAGGGCCACCCAATCCGAGAGGGTTTTCTTTGGAAAATCAGGCAATTCGGAACCTCGCTCCCTAATTCCCCCAGTATAGCGGAGGGGGCTTCGCCGCGTCCATGCGAAGGGCCTCGCGCGCAAGGTCGCGGATCTCCGGCTGTCATTGCCAGCCCGGACCGGCCTCGCCATAGTCGCGGGCGGGCTCGACGCCCCTCTCTCAACAGCGAACCCCGTCTCATGCAAGCCCAGCCGGCTTCCGCCTCCGCGACCCCGAGCCCGACGACCGCGGCCAACCGGCCCGACTATGGCCGGTCGCTGCTGCCGCTCTGGCCGCTCGATCCCGCCATCGCCTATCTCAACCATGGCGGCTACGGCGCCACGCCGCATGAGGTGCTGGCGGACCAGCAGCGCTGGCGCCTGGAGCTCGAACGGGGACCCACCCGGTTCATGCAGCGGACGCTGCCCGAGGCCTTGCGCGCCAACGCCGCCGGGCTCGCGCATTTCCTGGGCGCCGAGCCGACCGACCTGGTGTTCGTCGAGAACGCCACGCAAGGCATCAATGCGGTGCTGCGCTCGCTGAGCTTCTCGGCCGGCGACGAGCTGCTGACCACGACCCATGTCTATGGCGCCGTGCGCAACACCATGCGCCATCTGGCGGACCGCTTCGGCGCGAAGCTGATCGAGGCGCCCCTGCCCTATCCGACCC
The DNA here is from genome assembly GCF_008728855.1 of Hypericibacter terrae. Taxonomy (GTDB): domain Bacteria; phylum Pseudomonadota; class Alphaproteobacteria; order Dongiales; family Dongiaceae; genus Hypericibacter; species Hypericibacter terrae. The sequence goes on from NZ_CP042906.1 coordinate 4,939,823, forward strand.
TGGATTCGCAGACCGTCATCGACAGCCTCGCGGGCTCTATCAATGCGCGCACGAAGCTGCTGGTGATCGATCTCATCACCTCGCCGACGGCGCTGGTGCTGCCGGTTGCCGCCCTCGCCGCGAAAGCCCGCGCCGTCGGCGCCAGGATTCTGGTCGATGCCGCCCATGCGCCGGGCCAGATCGAGTTCGACCTGCCGGGGCTCGGCGCCGATTACGTCACCGGCAACGCCCATAAATGGCTGTTCGCGCCCAAGGGCACGGCCTTTCTCTGGGCCCGGCGGGACTGCCAGGCGGGCCTTCACCCGACCACCATCTCGCACGGGCTGGACCAGGGCTTCGTCACCGAGTTCGACTGGGTCGGGACGCGCGATCCCTCCGGCTGGCTGGCGACCGGCGCCGCGCTGGCCTTCTATCGGCGCATGGGCGGCAGCGCCATCCGCGCCCACAACCATGCGCTGGTGAACGAGGCGGCGACCCTGCTGTCGCGAGCCCTGGACGGCGAGGAGGGCCAGTCGCCCGGCTTGCGCGGCGCCATGGCGACGATCCGGCTGGCGGGCTTCGCCGGGCTCGACCGCCCGGCAGCACTTGCCCTCAACGACCGGCTCTGGCGCGAGCATGGCATCGAGGTGCCGATCATCCCGTTCGGCGGCAGCCTCTGGGTGCGGGTCTCGGCGCAGATCTATAACGAGATGGCGGATTATCGCCGGCTGGCCGACGCGCTGCTGGCGTTTCGCGGGACTTGAGCCTCAGCGCGTTGCGTAGCGGGTGGCGCGCGCCTTGGCCGGCGGCGGGACCAGCGGCGCCTGGCGGCGCTCGTCGCCCTCATGCTCCTGCGCCCGCATGCGCCGGTCGGGACCGACATAGCGCTCGCTCTCGATGAAGGGGCGCGCATCGCTCAAGACCCAGAGCACGCGGCTCATGATCGCCTGCACCGAGGCGGGCTTGGCGAGAAAGGCATTGATGCCGGCGTCGCGGGCATCTTTCACGCGCATGACGTTGGCCTGCGCCGCCATCATGATCAGCGGCGTGCGCGCCAGCTCTGCATCCTCCAGCGTCCTGACCGCGCGCACGAAATGGCTGCCGCCCTCGGGCTTCACGGTCCAATCGACGAAGGCGAAGTCGGGATGGATCTTGCGCAGCAGCGCCAGGCCGGACTCGTTGTCCTTGGCCGTGATCAGATCGCGGATGTTCATGTCGGTAAGGACGCGCTTCAGGATCGCCTGCATATGCGGGCTGTCGTCGACGATCAGGACCTTGAGCGCGCTCAAGATGCGCCGGGGCGCGGGCTGGATCGATGGACTCATGGTCGGTACCGGGCTCGAGTTCTTCCCCGGGAGTCATTCCCGGGCGTTCTCGCGGGCATGGACGCGACTGCCATTCAAGGGCGCCAGCCTAGGAATAGCGTCATGAATCGCCGGTTAACCCCGCCGCAGAAATCCCGCGGCCGGGCTAAAGATGCAGTTATTTCAATGCGCTATTTTTGCCCCATCAGGGCGTCGATGGCGTTCTGATCGACCCGGCGCGAGGGCTCGCCCTGCACGATGCCGCCTGCTTCGGCGACCAGCGCCTGCAGGCGCTGGGCATCGGCCGAGATCCTGGCAAAGGTCGCGGGGTCGCTCGTCTCGAGCGCCTCCTTCGCCTGCGCGATCGCGCCCGCGACCAGCGCGTTCATCTCCGCCACCACCAGCTCGAAACCGATGCGGAACTGCGCCGGCGCCAGACGATAGGCCTCGATCGCGAGCTCCGAATAGGAGAGGCCGCTGGCACGGAAATGATCCGCGTAGCTCAGCGGCTTCCAGGCGGCGAGGTCCTCGATGCTCTCCGGGCAGTCCGCCAGAATGTCGAGCAGCATCGCGGGCTCGTTGAAGTGATTGAGATAGTCGGTGGCCAGCAGCGATTTGGGATGAATCGGGGTGCCGGTCAGCCTTCCGCGCAGACGACCCTGCGGGTCGGCCATGCCGGTCTCGACGCCGTCGGATGAGAGACCCGACGCGGATTCCTGCGGTGACGTGACGGCAGACAAATGAAACGGCCTCTCCCGGACACAAGACTCCCCTGCCCCCGCTCGGCGGGGGTCCGGACCGGGGATGGTAGAAAGTGTGCGGTGAAGAAAGGCCTAAACCGGGATGCAGTCGCCGGCCATCAGCCATGCGTTCGCTGGCGGATTCACCAACAAAACCGGACCATCAGCAGGTCGGGATGCGCGACCGCCGTGGCGAGATGCCGCCCCATCTGCTGCGGGTCGGTGGCGCTCGCGGCGACCGAATCGGGCCCGCCCAGATGTTCTTCCAGGATGCCGCCGAGAATGAGGAGGCTGTCGATGCCAGCGGCATCAGCGCCGGCGATGTCGGTGCGCAGGGAATCGCCGATGCCCAGGATGCGCGCGCGCGGGACACCTTCCAGCAGCGCGAAGCAGCGCCGATAGACACCGTCATGCGGCTTGCCGTGGTAGCGCACCCGCCCGCCCATCTCCTCGTAGCGCAGTGCGATGGCGCCTGCGCAGATCTCGCGCACGTCGCCGCGCATGACCTCGAGATCGGGATTGGCGCAGATCATCGGCAGTTCGCGCGCGACCGCCGATCGCAGCAGGGATTCGAACTTGTCGAGCTTGTCGCCGGGACCTTCGATCCCCAGCGCCAGGATGAAATCGGCCTCGTCGGTCCGTTTCACCACCGTGACATCCAGCCCTTCGAGCATGCCGCGGTCGGTCGGCGCCATGATCGGCAGGCAGCGCCGCCCCAGCCCCCGATAGAAGGGCGCATCGAAGGATTTCAGCTCCTGCCAGGTGGCCTCGCCCGAGGTGACCAGCTCGTCGAACAGCGCGCGCTCGATGCCCATGGCGGCGAGGCGCCGCGTGGCTTCCTCGGACCGGCGCGGGGCGTTGGAGAGCAGCAGCACATGCTTGCCGCGGCGCTTCAGCTCGGCGAGGCAGGCCACCGCCGCGGGATAGGGCGCCACGCCGTTATGCATCACGCCCCAGAGATCGACCAGATAGCCGTCATAGCGGTCGGCCACGGCGGCGAGACCGTCCAGCAGGGGTGGAAGGGCGGGATGAGTCATGGGCGTCGATCGTGGATCAGGGAGAAGGGCGTCATGGGCGGGCCTCTAGATGCCCGAGCGGGCCCCGGGAGGCAAGCGCCGTTGCGGGGGCCTCGGATCAGAAATCGAGGCGCGACAGCCGCGGCTCGCCGAAGAGATAGCCCTGGCCGTAATCGATGCCGATGTCGAGCAGCTCGACCAGCATCGCGTCGGTCTCGACCTTCTCGACGATCAGATCGAGGCCGGCCACGTCGAGCTTGCGCTTGACCATCTCCGGATCCTGCTCGGCCACACCCAGAGGCGGCGGGATCAGGCGGTTGGCATCGACCTTGACGTAGCGGAAGTTGCGGCGTGCCAGCTCGATCGCATCGAACTCGAAATCGGTGACCTGATCGACCGAGAAGCGGAAGCCCAGCGCCGCCAGCTTCTCGAGGTCGCGCTCGAGCTCGGGGTCGTGGCGCTCGATCGCCGCCTGCGGGAACTCGAACACGATCGAGGAGGCGATCGCGCTGTGCTCGGCCAGGAGGGCGATGAACTGCTTGAAGAACTCTCGGTCCTGCAGCGAGCGCGGCGAGATGTTGCAGAAGAAGCCGGCGCTCATGTTGCGGTCGTAGAGCTTGCGCACGATCTGGATGCAGCGGAACAGCAGGATGTTGTCGATCGCGGTGATCATGCCGCTGCGCTCGGCCACGCCGACATATTGCTCGGGCAGCACCATCGCGCCGTCGCCCGCGGGGATGCGGGTATAGCATTCGAAGAAGCGGCGCTTGCGCTGCGGCAGGCTCACCACCGGCTGGACCCACAGCTCGACGCGGTTGTCGCGCAGCGCGTTCTCGACCGAGGCCAGGATCTTGCGCTCGTCGTAATCGCGGCGTACCGGTGCGGCGATGCGCGTTGCCGGCGCGCTCACGCCCATGGCGCTGGCATTGGTGCTGGCGGCATTGTCGGCCGGCGGCGGCTCGGCGAGCCCCTCGCCGGCGGCCCCGCTGCGCGCGGAATAGAGCCGCTCGATCAGCGACTGGAGCAGCTTCACCTCGGCCACGACCGTCGAGACGCCATTCTCCTGCTGGCGGTCGCGGATCGATTCGCGGATGGCATCGGCCTCGTCGCGCAGGCGCAGCAGCTCGCGGCTCTGGTCGCGCAGCGCGCGCGCCACCTCGGCGCGGTCGGCCTCGGCCAGGCGCAGCGCCGAGCGGGTCGCCAGCATCTGATGCAGCATGAGCCCCACCAGCAGCACGACCGCGCCCCACAACAAGCCGGGGCTCAGCAGCAATTCGGGCGCGCTTTGCGGCAGCGCATAGGCGGCCGCAACCGCGGCGGCGGCATAGAGCAGGAAAAAGGAGAAGTGGCGAATCAAGGACATCGCGGACGGTTTGTCTCGGCTGATGGTGCCCCAAAGGAGCCGCCAAGATGGCCGCGAACTGCTTGATTTATGCTTAACGCGGGCTTAAGCGGCCGCGCCGGCCGGAAGGTCTAGCGCGCGGCCGCACCGACCGCCTGGGAGAGGCTCGAAAACCCGTCGCGCCGCAGACTTTGCGCGAGCTCCCGCTTGATCCGCTGAACCAGCCCGGGACCTTCGAAGACCAGCGCGCTGTAGAGCTGCACCAGCGAGGCCCCGGCCCGGATCTTGGCATAGGCGTCGGCACCGCTGGCGATGCCGCCCACGCCCACCAGCGGCAGGCGGCCCTGCGTCAGCCGATACATCTCCGCCAGGAGCCGGGTCGAAGGCTCGAACAACGGTGCGCCGGAGAGCCCGCCGGCCTCGCCGCGGTCGGCGCCGCGGAGGCTGGCGGGCCGCGCGAGGGTCGTATTGGAGACGATGAGCCCGTCGATGCCCGACGCCAGCGCCACGGCGGCGATGTCGGTCTTGTCCTCGGGCTGCAGGTCGGGCGCGATCTTGACCAGGAGCGGCGGCGGCGCCGTCGGGCAAGCCTCGGCGCGCGCGGCCTTCACCGCCTCGATCAGGGCCGTCAGGGGCTCGCGGCCCTGGAGCGCCCGCAGTCCCGGCGTGTTGGGCGATGAGACATTGATCACGAGATAGTCGGCATAGCGTGCCAGCGCCTGCACGCCCCGCACATAGTCGGCCGCGGCATCGGCGCTGTCCTTGTTCTTGCCGAGATTGACGCCGAGGGGCCCCGGCAGATGCCCGCGATTTGACAGGCGACGCGCGACCGCGTCGATGCCGTCATTGTTGAAGCCCATCCGGTTGATCACCGCCCGGTCTTCGGTCAGTCGGAACAGGCGGGGCTTCGGATTGCCGGCCTGCGGTCGCGGCGTGACGCTGCCGATCTCGGCGAAACCGAAGCCCAGCCGGAGCAGCGCCCGGTAGGCTTCCGCGTTCTTGTCGAAGCCGGCGGCGATCCCCACCGGATTGGGGAAGCGACGCCCCCAGACGGAGCTCTCCAGAATAGGATCCTCAGGCCCGCGATCGCGCGGACCCAGCCCCATCGCCAACGCCCGGACGGTGAGCCGGTGCGCGGCTTCCGGCGCCAGCATCCGCAAGCCGGCGATGATCGGAGATGAACGATGTGTCATTCTTGGGGGACCCTAATAACCATCTGATAGGTTTACAGAATTGGTCAAGCCACGAATTATCCGCATACGGGGCGTGCCAATTTGACTGGTGCGGCAGGAACGATGTTGACGCATGGGTGACGCGGGGACTAAAGACGCAGCATTAGATGCGTCGAAGCAATGAACGGAAAGCACGGATGTGGGGACCCGTGCTCGAAAGGATTTGATTCGCGCTTGTTGTCAGCGAAGGAGAGATAATGTTGCGACACGCGGATGTGTGGCGAGCGATTGACCGTCTGGCCGGAAAGCATGGGATGAGCCCATCCGGTCTGGCACGCGCCGCCGGGCTTGATGCCACCACGTTCAACAAGAGCAAGCGCAAGAGCCCCGAAGGCAAGCTGCGCTGGCCCAATACCGACAGCCTCGCTCGAATCCTCGAAGCGACCGGCGAATCCCTGAATGGTTTTGTGAGCCTGATCGGCCCCTCCGGCGGCAATGCCGACCGGCGGACCTTGCCGATGCTCACCTATAGCGAGGCCAGCAAGTCGGGCCTGTTCGACGAGACCGGCTTCCCCACGGGGCGCGGCTGGGACGAGTTCGAACTGCCGACGGTCTCGGAGACCGGCGCCTATGTCCTCAAGATTTCCGGCAGCGCCCTCGAGCCGACCTACCGGTCTGGCGACCTCCTGATCGTGTCGCCGGCGGTTCCGATCCGGAAGAGCGATCGCGTCGTGATCAAGACCCGCAAGGGCGACGTGCTGGTGCGCGAGCTGGTCCGCCGCAGCGCCAAGCGCATCGAGCTGCGCTCGCTCAATTCGGCGCGCGAGGATCGCGCCTACGCCCCCGACGAGCTGCGCTGGCTGGCGCGGATCATCTGGGTCAGCCAGTAAGCCGTCGCTCGACCATCGCGACGCTTCGATAGCGAAAAAGGGCGGCATCTCGATTCCAGCGAGATGCCGCCCTCTTCATTTCGGACTGGATTCCTGACCAGCGGCATTCGATCCGGCCGCCCAAGGACAATGTCGCGGTGACATTGGCGCGAGCTTCGCGCATGCAGGCCATGCAGGTTCATCGGCGGCGAGCGAGTTTCGGCGCCGCCGGGGAACGGCTATGCTCGGAACCGGTACAGAAACCGACAGCAACCTCGCGAGAACCGGACCATGAGCAGCGACAAGCACGCCCCCGCCATCAATGCGCAGCATTTCATCGATGGCAAATGGGTTACGGGCAACCCGCTCCTCATGGGCGCCTGGTCGCATGCGATCTGGATGGGCTCTGCGATCTTCGACGGCGCGCGGGCCTTCGAGGGCGTGACGCCCGACCTCGATCTTCATTGCCAGCGTGCGATCCGCTCGGCCACGGCGCTGGGCCTGGCCTCGCCGATGCCGGCCGGCCAGATCGAGGAGATTCTGCGCGAGGGCATCGCCAAGTTCCCCAAGGGCACGCCGCTCTATCTGCGGCCCTTCATGTGGTCGGAAGACGGCTTCATGGCGCCCGACGCCGCCACCACGCGGATCGCGATCTCGGTGGTCGAGGCGGCGCTGCCCGACCCCAAGGGCTTCTCGGCCTGCCTGTCGAAATGGCGCCGGCCGAGCCCCGAGACGGCGCCCACCAACGCCAAGGCCGTGGCGCTCTATGCGCAGGCCGGCCGCGCCAGCGCCGACGCGAAATCGAAGGGCTTCGACGAGGGCGTGATGCTCGATCCCATGGGCCATGTCGCCGAGTTCTCGAGCTCGAATCTCTGGATCGCCAAGGACGGTGCCGCCCATACGCCGGTCGCCAACGGCACCTTCCTCGCCGGCATTACCCGCGCCCGCGTGATCAAGCTGCTGCGCCACGCCGGCGTCGAGGTCTTCGAGCGCACCCTCACCTATCAGGAGGTGAAGGATGCGGACGAGGTGTTCTCTACCGGCAATTACGGCAAGGTCATCCCCGTCACCAACATCGAAGGCCGCCATCTGCAGCCGGGCCCCGTCTTCCAGCTCGCGCGGCGCCTCTACTGGGATTTCGCCCACGGGAAGTAGGCCGCAAGGACCCGGGCCGCCGGCCCATCGGCCTGTTTCGACGCTCTATCCGATGATGCTGCTCTGCACCATAATGCCCATATAAATGGCACAATTCCGCTATATTTCAGTGCTATGATCCAGCATTGGAGTATTGTGCGATGCGATATGGATGGACTCGGCCAGCGACCCGGCAGGGTCGGCCGGCCAATGACGGCGGGGCCCCGCGGCGCGCCGGGTTGCCGGCCCTGGATCGGTTGCCCTGGTCGCGGAGGAAGGGTGGCGAGACGCCCGCCGGATTGCTGTCGCTGGCGCTTCAGGGTGGCGGCTCCTTCGGCGCCTTCAGCTGGGGCGTGATCGATCGGCTGATCGAGCAGCATGGGCTGACGATCGATGCGCTGAGCGGCACCAGCGCCGGGGCGATCAACGCGGTCATCCTGGCGGACGGGCTCGGCGTCGGCCCCGACGAGGCCCGCGAGAAGCTGCAGCGATTCTGGAAGCGGGCCAGCGACGCGGCCCTGCTCACGCCCTTCGGTCCCTTGCGCAGCATGGGGGTGACGGGATCGGCGGCGACCACGCTGGCCTTCTCCACCCAGCTGGTCTCGCCCTACCAATATAATCCGCTGGGCCTCAATCCGCTGCGGTCGATCCTCGCCGATCTCGTGGATTTCGAGCGGCTGCGCAAAGCCTCGTCGCGACGCCTGTTCATCGCGGCCACGCAGGTGAAGACCGGGCGCTTGCGCCTGTTTCGCGAGACCGAGCTCACCTTGGAGATGGTGCTGGCCTCGGCCTGCCTGCCGCTGCTGCATCACGCCATCGAGATCGAAGGCGAGCTCTATTGGGACGGCGGCCTGAGCGCGAACCCGCCGCTGCGCCGGCTGGCGATGGAATCCGACGCCGACGATCTCATGCTGGTCCAACTCACGCCCGAACGCCTGAAGGCCCTGCCGCAATCCTCGCAGGAGATCGCGCGGCGCGTGAATCAGATCTCCTTCAACAGCCCGCTGCAGGGCGAGCTGGAAGCGCTATCCAGCCTGACGGCGCTCTGCCGCAGCGAGCCGTTCCTGCTCTCGCGCGAAGCCCGCAAGCTGCACCGCCTGCGGCTGCACCGGATCGCGGCCGAGGACGAGGTCGACGGGCTCGAGCGCAACAGCGCGCTCGATCTCGACTGGTCGTTCCTGACGAGGCTCAAGGAGAGCGGACGAAAGGCGGCTGATGCCTGGCTGGCGGCAACGGGGTATTGAGACCCCGCGCTCATATCACTCCGCAACAGCAATTTCTCGTCATGCCGGCGAAGGAGCGTGTGAAGAAATCGAATGATGCCGTAAGAGGGCGTCAGAAATACTCTCGCCCCCTCCCGCAAGGGGAGGGGGCTTGGAGCTTCTATGCTTCGCTCGATTCTTTCACACGCTCCTTCGCCGGGGTGACGAAAGAGTGGATCCGCTACCCCCGCACCCATTGCGGCTGCCGGCCCGCCGGTCGCAGAGAAGTCTGGACCGCGGGCCGGTCGAGCGAGTGCAGCCAGTTCTGGAACAGGACGCGGGCCACGGCGCGCCAGCTGTTGACGGGGGTCCGCTCCGCATTGCCGCCGGGAAAATAATTCTCCGGCATCGGCATGGCCTCGCCGGCCGCCAGGTCGCGTCGATATTCCCGTGCCAGCGTGTCGGCGTCATATTCGAAATGATTGAAGGCATAGACGGCGCGGTTCGCGTCATCCTCGATCAGGCAGAGCCCCGACTCCGCCGAGGCGATGACGGAGGTCAGCCCCGATTGCCGGGCGATGTCCTCGACCGACGATTCGGTGTAGCGGGACACCGGCACGGCAAAGCGCACCGGCAAGCCGCGCGCGAGGGAAGAGTCCGCCGCCGTGAGGCGGTGATCGAACAGCCCGAACAGCTTCGCCGGCAGGACCTGCTTGCCGACGCCGTGGAACCGGTGGAGGGCGGCCTGCGCCGCCCAGCAGACATAGAAGCTGCTTGTCGCGCGTTTGCGGGCCCAGTCGAGGATGCGGCAGAGCTCGGGCCAGTAATCGACGGCGCCGAACGGCAACAGCTCGACCGGCGCGCCGGTCACGATCACGCCGTCGAGGCCCTGGGCCGCCACCTCCGGCCAGGGCCGGTAGAAATCCTCGAGATGCCGGAGGGGCGTGTTGCGCGGCCGGTGCGTCGCCGGCAGCGTGAGGATAAGCTCGACATCGCGCCGCCCCGATCCGAGCAGCCGCGCGAACTGGGTCTCGGTCGCGGGCTTGTCCGGCATCAGATTGACGAGCCCCACCCGGAGGGGCGGTGCGCCGATGCGCGGCTCATCCAGAACCTCGATGCCTTCCGCGCGCAGGATCGCGCTCGCGGGCAGTCCGTCGGGAAAAATGATCGCCATGATTGCCGCCTTGAGAAGGGCGGTTGGCGGGCGGCGTTCCTGCCGCCCGCCAGCCACCTCACGCCGCCGCCGCGAGGCCCGCTGAGACGGCGGCGAAGGCCTGGGTCAGGTCCGCGAGGATGTCGTCGATATGCTCGATCCCGACCGAAAGCCGGACATAGCCGGGCGTCACGCCGGTGGCGCCCTGCTCGGCCTCGGTCAGCTGCGAGTGCGTGGTGCTCGCCGGATGGATCGCGAGGCTGCGCGCGTCGCCGATATTGGCGACGTGATAGAAGAGCTTGAGCGCATCGATGAAGTGCCGGCCCGCCGCCTCGCCACCCTTGAGCTCGAAACCAACGAGCCCGCCCAGGCCGCCCTTGAGATAGGCCTTGGTCCGCCGCCGCTGCTCGGCGTCGGTGTGGGTGCCCGGGAAGATCACCCGCGTCACCGCCGGGTGGTTCTGCAGGTAGTTGGCGACCGAGGCCGCGTTGCGGGAATGCTCGCGCATCCGCAAGGGCAGGGTCTCGAGCCCCTGGATGAACTGGAAGGCGTTGAACGGGCTCATCGACATGCCGAGGTCGCGCTGCAGCGTGACCCGGGCCTTGAGGATATAGGCGATGGGGCCCAGCGGCTTCGCGGCCTGGGTCCAGATCGCGCCGTGATAGCTGGGATCGGGCTGGTTCAGCATCGGAAAGCGGTCGGCATGCTGTTCCCAGTCGAAATTGCCGCCATCGACGATGGCGCCGCCGATCGAGGTGCCGTGGCCGCCGATATATTTCGTGGTCGAATGGACGACGATGGCAGCCCCATGCTCGAACGGCTTGCAGATCACGGGCGCCGCCGTGTTGTCCATGATGAGCGGCACGCCGAGCGAGCGCCCGATCGAGGCCACCTCGCCGATCGGGAACACGGCCAGCTTCGGATTGGGCAGCGTTTCGGCGTAATAGGCGCGGGTGCGGCTGTCGGTGGCGCGCCGGAAGGCTTCTGGGTCGACCGGATCGACGAAGCGCACCGTGATGCCCAGGGTCGAGAGCGTGTGGGCGAACAGGTTCCAGGTGCCGCCATAGACGTCCGTCGAGCTGACGATATTGTCGCCCGCATGGCAGATATTGAGGACCGCCAGCGCGGACGCCGCCTGGCCCGAGCTCACGGCCATCGCGGCAACGCCGCCTTCGAGCGCCGCGAGCTTCTGCTCGAGTGCGTCGCAGGTCGGGTTCATCACCCGGGTGTAAAGGTTGCCGAGCTCCTTGAGCGCGAACAGGTTCGCCGCATGAGTCGTGTCACGGAACTGGTAGGAGGTGGTCTGGTGGATCGGCACGGCGACGGAACCCGTCACGGGATCGTTGCGGGGGCCGGCATGCAGCATGAGGGTCTCGGGATGGGTCGTGGCGCTCGTCATGGGATCTCTCTCTTTTCGCGTGGATGGAATTGTCTTCCGGCGTGGCGTCGATCGCCGCGCCGTCAATATCTGAAGTTCGCCGCACCGACGCGCTGCAGGTCGGCCATATGTCGCTGCCGGGCGGCAAAGATGTGATCGGCGACGAGCGGATCGACGTAGTGCGGGTGGGTGAGTGGCGCCATATGGCCGGCATTGGGAATCTCGGCGAGCCTGGCGCTCGGGATGGCCGCCTCGAGCATCCCGGCGATTCGCCGCGTGCATCCGGGCGACTGCTCGCCGCGAATGATCAGCGTCGGACGGCGGATCGCGCGGATCGGCGTCAGCGTGCAAGGCTCCTGCGCGACCGCGGCGAAGTTCGCGGCGACGCGGTGGATCTGGCGGCAGAGATGAATCTGGCGCGCCGGTTCGAGCCGGGCCCAGCTGCCTTCCCCGTTCCAGAAATCGATGAAGCGCGCCATGCCGATCTCGGGCGCGCCCAGATCCATCGCCGCGCGAATGCGGGCTTCGATCGAGTTCACCTCACGCAGCAGCCGACGGTCGTCCGCATCGCCGTTGCGCAGCAGATAGAAGGCGACGGGCTCGATCAGCGTGAGACTGCGAACCAGTTCCGGACGCGCCATCGCGATGGCGAGCGCGATGACGCCGCCATAGGAATGGCCGACGAGATGAGCCGCGGCCCCCGCCTGCTCGATGAGCGCGATGACGGGACCGGCATCGGCAAGCACATCGTCTTCGCCATCGTCAAGTCCAGCGGCTGTACCATAGCCGGGCAGGTCAGGCGTCATGACATGCAGTGACGGAGCGAGCCAACCGGTCAGGCTCTTCCATTGCGAGCCGCTGCTGGCGGAGCTGTGCAACAGCACCGCCAGCGCGCTCGGACCCGCTTCACTTTGTGTAGCGTGCGGCCGCCGCATCGGACTAGCGAATGTCATGGTGACGCCTCCGATCGCCGCTAATGCCATGCACCATCGCGCTGATTTCGCCGCGGCCGATGCCGATATCCTTGAGCATGCGGTCGTCGAGCATCATCAGATGACCCGCCGCGCGTTGGCGCTCGCGCCAGGAAAGAAACGCAGCGGCGCACCGGCGTATGACGAATCCGAAAGATTGCACGGCGATGTGAACAGCCGGGCGGTTGACTTCCTGCGTGCTGGCTGACATGGAGTCCTCCAATCGAGGGTGCGTAGGAACGTCTCCATAGGGAAACGGTCCCACCCGAGGTCGCCGCGCCGGGGGGCGCAGCGTTCTATGGAGGGGTTTATGGAGTGGGGCCGTCATCGGAGGGTCAGTTCGGCGTTGCCGGCGACCCGAGACGCCGTCAATTCGGCGTCAAAAAGAAATCACGCGAATGAAAATCCAAGGCCGGGAGTGGCGGAGCCGCCGCCGAGCCGCCAGATAGGAATGGGCGCCTGGACCTCGCCGACATCCCCGGTGCCCGCCGACGCGGGAGTGGAGAATGGACGGGGGACCGACCGGGTGTGCGACTATCGTTTGCGGATCCTGGGCGAGCCGTCAGGCATCGGTCGCGGCGAGGTCGACATCAATCTCGCCAGCCGAAAATCGCTGGCGCTGCTGACCTATCTCGCGCTGAACCGGCACCAGCCGCCGTCCCGCGACCGGCTGATCGATCTCTTCTGGGGCGAACGCTTCGAGCAGCAGGCGCGCCAGAGCCTGCGCCAGGCGGTCTACGGCCTGCGCCGGGCGCTCGATGTCGACGGAATCAACCCGATCGTCACCGCGGGTGAAACGGTGACGCTCGAGCCCGCCCTCATCACGGTCGATGTCTGGGAGTTCGAAAGGCTGGCCGCGAGCGAATCGTCTTCGGACCTGGAGGCCGCGGCGGCGCTCTATCGCGGACCGCTCCTGGCCAATCTCCGTCTGCGCGAATCGAGCTTCAACGAGTGGCTCGACCTCGAACGGGCGCGGCTGCGCGAGGTGGCGTGGCAGGTCCAGTACCGCCTGGCTAAACATTACAAGGCCCGTGGCCAGGATGCCGATGCGCTGGCGACGGTGCAGCGGCTGCTCGATCTCGACCCGCTCAAGGAGAAGTCGCATCGTCTCTATATGCGCATCCTGGCCAAGCAGGGCGAGCGCGCGCAGGCCCTCCAGCATTACCACCGCCTGAGCGAGCTCCTGCGCCAGGAGCTCGATGTCGAGCCCGACTTCATCACCATGCGCCTCTATGAGGAGATCAAGGCCGCGGGCGAGCCTGCCCGCGCGTCACGGCTGGGCGAGGAGCCGGACGAGTCGCCGGCGGTACCGGCGGCCCGTCCCGAGCGCTTCGTGGCACCCCTCCGGGCCGCGGTCCTGGTGCTGCCCTTCAAAAATGTCGGCGAGACGAGCGAGCTGGAATATCTGGCGGAGGGCATCGCCGACGACATCACCACGGGGCTCTCCTGCTGGCGCTGGTTCCCGGTCATCGGCACCAACTCCAGCCGCTATTACAGCAACAGCATCACCGACCTCGCCGAGATCGGCCGGCAGCTCGACGCGCGCTACGCCGTCACCGGCACCATCCGGCCGTCGGGCCAGACCCTGCGCATCCGCGCCGAACTGACCGACCTCCTGACCCACCACCAATTGTGGGCGCGGCGCTACGACGTGAACTTCAACGAGATCCTCGGCGTGCAGGACGATCTCGTCGAGAAGATCGTCACCAGCATCGAGCCCCTGGTCGAGCGAGCCGAGCAGGAGCGCTCGCTCAGAAAGCCCGATCGCGATATCACGGCCTGGGACCGGGTGATGCGGGCGAGCCTGCACAGGGCGAAGATGACCCGGCCGGGGATGGAGAAGGCGATCGATCTGCTGCATGAGGCGATCGCCATCGACCCCGAACTGAGCATCGCCTGGGCGCGGCTCGCGCAATGCTACTGGTATGACGGCATCCTCGGCTGGAGCGAGAGCCCGCAGCGGTCGTTCGAGGAGTCGGACCGCTGCGCCAACCGCGCGCTGGCGCTCGACGAGCTCGACTGGATGGCGCATGCGGTGGGCGGCCTCAACGATCTGTGGATGCGCCACGACTACAATGCCAGCCTCGAGCGGACCAACCGCGCGGTGGACATGAATCCGAGTTCATCCTTCGCGCGCCACGCCGCCGCCTGCTCGCTCGAGTTCGCGGGCCAGCCCAGCGACGCCCTGCCGCACTTGCGTATCATCATGCGGCTCGATCCGCGCTATTCGAGCAATGCCGCGATGCTGGCGGACATGTCCCTCTGCTATCTCCAGCTCGAACAGTTCGATGACGCCGCGATCTGCGCGCGCAAGGCGATGTCGGTACGCCCCGACTATCCCCGCGCCTATCCGCGCTTCGCCGCCGCCGCGGCCCATCTCGGCCAGATCAGCGAAGCGCGCGCCGCCCTCGACGCGCTGCTCGAGATGCAGCCGGGCTTCTGCGAGGCCTACTTGCGCGAGACCTACCCGTTCCGCGACCGCCGCCATTTCGACATCCTGCTCGAGGGCTTGAGAATCGCGGGATTGGCGAGGGAGTAAAGCCTCTTCTTTCCTCCCCCTCACATCCTTGAGGGGAGGGTTGCGCAGGCTTAGTCGCAGCGGAGCGGAGACTTAGCCGGAGCTGGGAGAGGGTGTGTATGCAAGAAGAGCCCACCTCTCCCAGCTTCGGGTAAGCGCAAGCTGCGCGTGCCGGCTTCGCCGGCAATCAAACAAAGGAGCGGGCCTTCGCCCGCGGGCCAACCCTTCGCAACCCTCTCCTCCCGCTTCGCGGGCGGAGAGGAAAATGGAAGAACCCTCCCGCCGTCGTCTGCGCCCGCGCCGTCATAGTCCCCTTTCAACATCGGGACTACACTTCGGAGCCGGCAGGCCACTGCCGAATCCTGGAGGCATGTGATGGGAACTTCGCCCGCGAATGCGGCCCGGCGCAGAAAGCCGGTATTCATCGCCCTGGTCTTGCTGCTGATGGCGGGACTGCCGGTTGCCGTCTGGCTGGATCTCCGGAATCTCTCGGAAAGCCTGCTCCGGCGCCAGGCGACCGATCTCAACGCCATCATCGGCGGCTTCCGCGCCTATTACGCCAGCAATGTCGTCGGCCGCATCCTGGCCGCGCCCGACCACACCCAGGTCGTCCCCAACTATGCCGATATTCCCGGCGCGATCCCGATACCCGCCACCCTGTCCCTCGAGCTGGGACGGGTGGTGAGCGAGCAGCAGCACAACATCGTCTATCGTTTCGTCTCGGATTATCCCTTCAAGAACCGCGCGGCCCACGATCTCGACGACTTCGAGCGCGGCGCGCTGGCCAGTCTGCGCCAGGACCCCAAGCAACTGCCCGTCGACTTGTCCGAATCGCTCTTCGCCGACCGCGTGCGGCTTGTGGCCCCGATTCTGATGGGACCGACCTGCGTCGCCTGCCACAACACCCATCCCGACAGCCCCAAGCGGGACTGGAAGGTCGGCGACGTCCGCGGCATTCAGGAGATCGCGATCTCCCAGCCGCTGGCGACCAACCTCTTCTCCTTCAAATATCTGCTGCTCTATTTCTTCTTCACCGCCGGGGTCGGGTTCGCCTTCATCATGCTGCAGGACCGCCAGGCCGCCACCATCGAGCGGATCAACAAGCAGCTTCGATCGGCCAACGAGTTTCTGACCGCGATCTCGAACAAGGTCTCCCACTATCTGTCGCCGCAGATCTACCGGCGCATCTTCAGCGGCGAGAAGGACACCGCGATCCGTACCGAGCGCAAGAAGCTGACGATCTTCTTCTCCGACATCAAGGACTTCACGGCCCTCACCGAGCGCCTGCAGCCGGAGCAGATCACCTCGCTGCTGAACGAATATTTCACCGAGATGTCCGCCATCGCCCTGCATCATGGCGGCACCATCGACAAGTTCGTGGGCGACGCGATGCTGATCTTCTTCGGCGATCCCGAGAGCAAGGGCGACGCCGAGGATGCCCGGGCCTGCCTGCAGATGGCCGTGGAGATGCGCCGCCGCAGCGCGGAGCTCAACAGCAAATGGCGCCGGCTGGGCATCGAGCACCCGTTCAACGTGCGCATGGGCATCAACACCGGCTATTGCGACGTGGGCAATTTCGGCAGCAACGAGCGGATGGACTACACGATCATCGGCGCGGAGGCGAATCTGGCCTCCCGCCTGCAGTCGATCGCGGCGCCCGGCGAGATCATCCTGAGCTACGAAACTTACGCCCTGGTGCGCGACATCGCCGAGGCGCGCGCGCAGCCTGCGATCAAGATGAAGGGCATCGCGCGCGAGGTCGTGCCCTACAGCTTCGAGGCGTTGCTCGATCCCACCGGGGCCCGCCCCTCGATCGTGGAGGAGCATCTCCAGGGCGTCGACCTGTTCGTCGACCCGACCATGGTCGA
This sequence comes from Hypericibacter terrae, assembly GCF_008728855.1. Lineage (GTDB taxonomy): Bacteria > Pseudomonadota > Alphaproteobacteria > Dongiales > Dongiaceae > Hypericibacter > Hypericibacter terrae. Next base: position 4,956,469 of record NZ_CP042906.1, read on the forward strand.
TCCGGCCGACGCGTCCCGAATCCGCAACGTCCTCGCCGCGGCGCTTGCGGCCCTGGAGAAACGGACGAGGGAGCTCGGCGCGCAGGGCGCGAAGGCCTAGACGAATATTCGTATTCCGCTTTCCTCGTCCTCACGCGGTGAGAGAGGAGGTTGCGACGAGTTGGTCGGGGGGCCGCATTCGTTCCCGGGTCCGGCCCTTTCGCTTGACGGAGGGTCCGATCTCTTATATTTAAGTATCCACTTAAATATAAGGCGACTCAAAAACATGCAGTCTTCTCAATCTCTTACGCAGGCATTTGCCGCGCTTGGCGATCCGACCCGGCTGGCCATCCTGAGCCGCCTGGCGACCCAGGGCGACCTGACGGTGCAGGAGATCGCCGCACCCTTCGCGATGAGCCTGCCGGCCGTGTCGCAGCATCTGAAGGCGCTGGAGCACGCCGGCCTCATCGCGCGCGGACGCGACGGGCAGAAGCGTCCCTGTCGGCTGAATGTCGATCGTCTCGCCGAGACCGCCCGCTGGTTCGACCACACCCGCGCCGCCTGGGAGGCGCGCTTCGACCGTCTGGAACAATTCCTCGCAACGACAGAGACGAAAGGTGACGACCATGAGCGCTGACCCCCGCAGAACCTGGGCGCTCGATCGTGAGATCGTGCTGAGCCGTGTGATCGCCGCACCGCGCGAGCGCGTCTTCCAGGCATGGACCGACCCGAAGCAGATCGTGCAGTGGTTCGGGCCCGACGGATTCAAGGTTGAATCGCTGGAGTGCGACCTCCGCGCCGGCGGGCGCTGGCGCTTCATCTTCACGGGACCCGACGGCACGCGTTACGACAACCGCATGGTGTTCCTGCGGGTGGAAGCGCCGCGGCTGATCGAGATCGAGCATGGCCCCGACAAGGACGAGGACCCGACGCGCTTCCATGTCATTGTGACGTTCGACGCGCAGAGCGACGGAAAGACCGTAATAACCTTGCGCCAACTCCACCCGACCAAAGAGCAGCGCGATGCAGCGATCGGCTTCGGCGCTGTGGAGTTCGGCTATCAGACCCTGGGCAAGCTGGCGCGTCATCTCGGCGCGACCTGACATCCGCGATTGCCGTTGACGCGGCGTTTGCGGCCCTGGAGAGGCGGACGAAGGAGCTCGCCACGCAGGGCGCGAAGGGGCGGACGAAAATTAGCTTGCGCCAACCCTTCGCATTCCTCTCCACCGTTTCGCGGGCGGAGAGGAAGGGCTTGCTGAAAGCACACCACGTTCCTCGCCCTCACGCAGTGAGGGAGAGGGTTGCGAAGAGTTAGTCCGCGGGCGAATGGCCGCTATTTTGTTTGATTGCCGGCGAGGCCGGCGCGCGAAGCGGAGACTTACTCGGAGCCGGGTGAGGGTGAACCTTCGCCCCCCTCACCCTACCCTCTCCGCCCGCTACGCGGGTGGAGAGGAAAGATGAAGGATAGAGCGCGCGGTTTTCGGCCGCGACGTTACCCGGCCAGATTCTCGCCCGCCAGCGCGCGCTTCAGCAGCGACTTGGTCTCGTTCAGGCCGTAGAGCGCGATGAAGCTGCCCATGCGGGGGCCCTGGTCCTGGCCCAGCAGGATCTCATAGAGGCATTTGAACCAGGCGCGCAGCTCCGGAAAGGGATGATGCTTGCCGACCTCATAGACGATGGTCTGGATCGCCTCGGCGTCGGCACCGGCCGGCAGCTTTTCCAGCTCGGCGAGCAGCTCCGCCAACGCCTTCGTCTCCATCGCGTCGGGCAGGCGGTATTTCTTGGTCGGCTTCACGAAGTCGCGGTAATAGGCGATCGCGTAGCCCGCGAGCTTGTCGAGGAAGGGGGCGTTCGCGGGCGTGAGGGTCGGCGCATAGCGCGAGATGAAGCCCCACAGCACGGCCTTGTCCTCGGCATGGCAGACGCTGGCGAGGTTGAGCAGGATGTTGAAGCTCAGGCCCGGCACGGCCGCGGGCGGCTTGCCGTTATGGATATGCCAGACCGGATTCTCGAGCTGCTGCGCCGGCGTCTCCGTCGGGAACTTCTCGAGGAAGGTCAGGTAGTCGTCGACCGCGCGCGGAATCACGTCGAAATAGAGCCGCTTGGCCGCGCGGGGCTTCTGATACATGAAGAGCGACAGGCTCTCGGGCGGCGCATAGGTCAGCCATTCCTCGACCGAGAGGCCGTTGCCCTTCGACTTCGAGATCTTCTTGCCCTGCTCGTCGAGGAAGAGCTCGTAATTGAAGCCTTCCGGCGGCGGCGATCCCAGGATGCGGCAGATCTTGCCCGCGAGTTCGACCGACGGGATCAGGTCCTTGCCCGACATCTCGTAGTCGACCGGGATCGCATGCCAGCGCATCGCCCAGTCGGGCTTCCATTGAAGTTTGCAACGCCCGCCGGTGACCGGCAATTCCACCGTGCTGCCATCCTCGTCCTTGAAGGTGATGGTCCCGGCCTTCACGTCGTGCGAAATGATCGGCACCTGCAGCACGCGGCCCGACTTCGGGCTGATCGGCAGGAAGGGGCTGTAGCTCTGCGCGCGCTCCTCGCGGAGCGAGGGCAGCATCACCTCCATGATCTCGTCATAGCGCTGCAGCACCTCGAGCAGGGCCTTGTCGAAGCGCCCGCTCTTGTACCAGTCGGTCGAGCTCTGGAACTCGTACTGGAAGCCGAAGCTGTCGAGGAAGCCCCGCAGCATCGCGTTGTTGTGATGGCCGAAGCTCTCATACTTGCCGAACGGATCGGGGATGACCGTGAGCGGGCGGCCCAGATGCTCGCGCAGCATCTCCTTGTTGGGGACGTTGTCCGGCACCTTGCGCAACCCGTCCATGTCGTCGGAGAAGGCGTAGAGCTTGGTCGGGATGTCCGACATGCGCTCGAAGGCGCGCCGCACCATGGTGGTGCGCACGACCTCGCCGAAGGTGCCGATATGCGGCAGGCCCGACGGCCCGTAGCCGGTCTCGAGCAGGACGAAGCCCCGGGCGGGCGGTTTGGCTTCATAGCGCGCGACGAGCTTGCGGGCCTCCTCGAAAGGCCACGCCTTCGCCGCCAATGCCAGTTCCCGCTCGCTCGCCATGTCCAGGATCCAAACTTGAGTAAAACAGCCGAAATCCCCTGCTCCAGCAGGGCCGGGCGACACTAAGGAGCACTCCCCCGGGCGTCAACGAGGGAGGTTGCCGCGCCCTTTCTTCTGTCATGCCCGGATCCCCGGGTCTGGCCCGAGGACAAGCTTGATCCGGGCATCCAGTTCCGACGGCCCTGGATCGCCGGGTCAAGCCCGGCGATGACAGAAGGAAGAGCGGTGCGCGGGCGTCAAGGAGGGAGAGTGCCGCGGAGGGACGCTGGCCCCACCGCCATTTCTTCTGATCCCCTCCCCCCTTGAGGGGGAGGTTAGGGTGGGGGGTGATCGTAGAACGTGACGCTGCCGAACTCTTCGTCGTCCGAACGCGGCCCATATCGAGCTTGAGGCCACCCCCACCCCAGCCTCCCCCTCAAGGGGGGAGGTGAAGAAAGCCGAGGGTGATGGAGCCGCATCGCGTCTCTATACTGCCGCCCTTCCGCTGATTCCCCACCCGGCATGAACGGTTTGACCTCGACCTCGCTTCCGCGTCCCCGCACCGTCCTGCGCCTTCCCGAAGCGCCATCGATCGCGGTCGGCCATGCCCAGGCCGCGATCGCGAGCCCCGATGGCGAGGTGCGGCTGGTCGATCTCGCCAAGGCCGCGGCCGCCCTGCGCGAGCGCCCCGCCATGCTCGTCCATGCGCCCGTGACCCTGCGCCGGCTCGGGCTCGAGAATCTGCCGGCCCTCGATCTCCTGGAACTCTTCGCCTTCGTGCGGCCGGCGCGCTTCTGCCTGCCCACCCCGCGCGGACTCGCCCGCTCGCTGGGACTGCCGGTGCCGGCCGATCTCGAATCCGAGGCGGGGATGCTGCCCGAGATCGCGGGCGCGCTGCTCGCCGAGCTCGGCGACGAGACCGACCTCAAGCCCCATCAGCTTCGCCGGCGCCGCGCCATCGCCTCGGCCATGGCGGCGGGGGGCTGGCGCTGGGGGCCGGCGGTCATGGAAGCGCTCGACGGCGTCTTGCGGCCCGAGGAGCTCGATCGCGTTCATCCGACCAGTGCGCGCGCGCAGAGCGCGCTCTCGGTCTGGGAGGACCTGCCGGACTGGGCCGAGCATGCGCCCGAGCCGCCGCCCGGCCATATCGGCGTCGATCCGGCCGAAGCCCGCCAGCGCCTGGCGCAGTTGCTGGGCGAGGGCGCGGAGGCGCGGCCGCAGCAGGCCGACTATGCCTCGGCCGCCGCCGCGGCCTTCGCGCCGCGCGAGCGCGAGGGCGAGCCCAATTTCGTGCTGGCCGAGGCCGGCACCGGCGTCGGCAAGACGCTGGGCTATATCGCGCCAGCGAGCCTCTGGGCCGAGAAGAACGACGGCACGGTCTGGATCAGCACCTTCACCCGCAACCTGCAGCATCAGATCGACGGCGAGCTCGACCGGCTCTATCCGGATCCCGCGATCAAGACGCTCAAGGCCGTGGTGCGCAAGGGCCGCGAGAATTATCTCTGCCTGCTGAATCTGGAAGAGGCGGTGCGCGGCCTGCCCTCGCGCCCGCAGGACATCGTGGCGCTGGGGCTGATGGCGCGCTTCGGCGAGACCACGCGCGACGGCGACCTGGTGGGCGGCGACTTCCCGGGCTGGCTCTCCGACCTCGTCGGCCGCAACCGCTCGCTGGGCCTGGCCGACCGGCGCGGCGAATGCGTCTATTCGGCCTGCCCGCATTACCACCGCTGCTATATCGAGCGCTCGATCCGCCGCGCGCGCCGGGCCGACATCGTGATCGCCAACCATGCGCTGGTGATGATCCAGGCCGCGATCGGCCCCGAGGAACGCAGCCTGCCCTCGCGCTATGTGTTCGACGAGGGCCATCATCTGTTCGACGCGGCCGACGGCACCTTCGCCAGCCATCTGAGCGGCATGGAGACGGGCGAGCTGCGGCGCTGGATCCTGGGCACGGAGGGCGGGCGGGGCCGCAGCCGGGCGCGCGGGCTGAAGCGCCGGATCGAGGATCTCCTCGCGGGCGACGAGCCGGCGACGCAAGCGCTGGAAGAAGCGCTGGTCGCTGCCGCCGCGCTCCCCGGCGAGGGCTGGCATCAGCGCTTGGCCGAGAAGCCGAAGGGCCCCACCGAGGCTTTCCTCGCCAAGGTTCGCCAGCAGGTCTATGCGCGCGATCCCGACGCCACCAATCCCTACAGCCTCGAGACCGACGTGCTGCCGATGGTCGAGGGCCTGGCCGAGGCGGGCGCGGCCCTCACCCGCGCGCTGGGCCATCTCGAGCTGCCGCTGAAGACCCTGATGGCGCGGCTTTCGGCAAGACTCGATGAGGAGGCCGAAGGGCTCGATACGGCGACGCGGCTCAGGATCGAGGCGATGATCCGCGCGCTCAAGCGGCGCGGCACCATGGAGACCGCCGGCTGGCGCGCCATGCTCGAAGGGCTCGGCAGCCCCTGCCCGCCCCAATATGTGGAATGGTTCGGCGTCGAGCGCGTCGACGGGCGCGATCTCGATATCGGCATGTATCGCCACTGGCTCGATCCGATGCTGCCCTTCGCCGAGACCGTGGCCTCGCCCGCGCAAGGGATCCTCGTCACCTCGGCGACGCTGACCGACGGCAGCGGCGATGTCGAGGCCGACTGGCGCGCGGCCGAGGCCCGCAGCGGCGCCAGCCATCTGCCGATGCCCGCCATCCGCGCGCGCGTACCCTCGCCCTTCGACTATGCGAACCAGACGCGGCTCTTCGTCGTGACCGACGTGCGCAAGGACGATCTCGCCATCGTCGCCTCGGCCTATCGCGAGCTGATCCTGGCGGCGGGCGGCGGCGCGCTCGGGCTCTTCACCGCGATCCAGCGCCTGCGCGAAGTCTATCGAAGACTGGCGCCCGCCCTCGAGCGCGAGGGCCTGCAGCTCCTGGCCCAGCATGTCGACCCGCTCGACACCGCGACGCTGGTCGACATCTTCCGCGCCGAGGAGAACGCCTCGCTGCTCGGCACCGACGCCGTGCGCGACGGCGTCGACGTGCCCGGCCGCTCGCTGCGGCTCGTGGTGTTCGACCGCGTGCCCTGGGCGAGACCCAACATCCTCCACCGTGCGCGGCGCAAGGCGATGGGCGGGAAGGATTATGACGACCGCCTGGTGCGGCTGCGGCTCAAGCAAGCCTTCGGCCGTTTGATCCGGCGGGCCGACGATCACGGCGTGTTCGTGCTGCTCGATCCGATGATGCCATCACGGCTGAAGGGCGCGTTCCCCGAAGGTGTCGAGTTCAAGCGCGTGGGCTTGGCGGAGGCCGTGGCGGAGACGCGGGCGTTTTTGAATCGGCCCCTTTAAGTCGCCCCAGGCAAAACTTTCCGGGCGCGCGAGACAGGTAAATGGGGAAGGCTCGGACGTGCGCCTGCCGTTGGGCTGAAGTTCACAAACGGTTCCTTGGCCTGCCTTCAAGGCCCGCCATCTCGGTGGCATCGGCATTGGGAATGCGCATCTCGAAAATCTCGGTCACGCTGGTGTAGTCGTAATAGCCCATCCGGGCGAGCGGCCTGATCTTGAGCACATCAAGCTTGCCCGATGACAGCACAAACTCCTCCTTCACATGAATACGCACCACTTCGCCAAACACCACGTCTGCGTCCGAGACTTTGGTGGCTCCTGGGAATCGGAGCGTGTTGAGATACCTGCACTCGAAATGACAGGGGCTTTCAGCCACGCGCGGCCCCGGCGCCTCGATGCAAGGTATCTTCGTCACGCCGGCGAGCTCGAACTCATCCACGCCACGCGGCACAGGCTGGGCCGATTTGTTCACGGCCTCGCGCAAATCATAGGTGGCCATGTTCCACACAAAATAACCCGTTTCCTCGGCATTGATGACGGTATCCTTCTTCCGGCCGTCCACGTGCTGATCTGCGGAGAACATGACGATCGGTGGGTCGTAGGTGATGTTCTGCCATTGGCTGAAGGGCGCGAGATTGGTCTTGCCATCTTTGGAAATCGTGGAGATCCAGCCAATGGGCCGCGGTACCGTGCAGCTCTTGAACGGATCGAAGGCTAAGGGGCGGATATCTTTGCGGGGGTCGTAGTGCATGATGGATCCAGTATTTTTCCTATCCGGCATTCACATAGTGAGCATACACAAATCCCAGCCCCGTCACGTAAGGCGGGAGATGTCCGGCTGCGCACTTGGCGGCCGATCAGCTGTCAGAAGATGCACGGGAGCTCAAACTGCAATCGCGTCCGGTTGGGGAGTCCATCCGGGCGGATTTCCACTTCGGATCATTGGTTCCGATCGGGTCATGCCCGCCGCCCGTGAGGATTGCGGCGAAAGCCGGGCTGCTGCTTGCAACGCTTTCCGGCCGGCTGTCCTGCGCCCTTCCTGCGGGCAGGGTGAGCCGGCGAAGCGGCCGAGGGCGCCGCGCGGCCGGCGCCGGTTCCGTTACGCGGCGGCTGCATCCACCTGAATACGATCCCTGCCTTGGGACTTGGCGGCATAGAGAAGCCCGTCGGCGCGCTTCAAGATCGCGGCCGGATCTTCCGCGCCCGGACTCCCGTCCGGAGCCGGATTGGCGCGGGTCAGGCCGATGCTCACGGTGAAGGAGATCTTTGTCCCGTCGACCTCCACGGCCGTGTCCCGGATCGTGCGAAGAAGGCGATCGCAAGCCACTCTGGCGCCCGGGACATCCGTCTCCGGGAAGATGGCCGCGAACTCCTCGCCGCCCAGGCGTCCCGTCCTGTCGACGTTGCGCAGCTGGCGCTCGAAGTGGCGGGCCAGGGCGCTCAGCACCTTGTCCCCGGCCTCGTGGCCATAGGTGTCGTTGACGCGCTTGAAGCGATCCACATCGATCATCGCCACGGACAGCGGGCGCCCGTAGCGGCGACTCCGGGCCCATTCGACGTCCAGGTTTTCGAGGAAGTGGCGCCGATTCGACAGACCGGTGAGCGCGTCCATATTCGCCTGGGCCTGGAGCGCTTCATAGGCCTGTGTCAGCTCCCGGGTGCTGACCATGCCGATGAGCCTGTCGCCCTCCAGCACCGGAAGATGACGGATGTGGTTTGCTGTCATCAGCGACAACATGTCGGCGACGGACTGACTGCCCGAGCAGGTGATGACAGATCGCGTCATCACATCGCTGACGGTCCTTTCGGCCACGCCGTTGCCATACTTGGCGATGGCCCGCGCCAGATCGCGCTCCGAGACGATGCCGACGAGCTTCCCGCCGTCATCGGTGACGACCAGGGCGCCCACATTGTGGGATGCCATTCTGCCGGCGGCTTCCCGAAGGGAGCCCTCTGGCGGGACGCTTTTCGCGTCCGCCACCGCCCTCCCCGCAAGCAGGTCCCGAATCAGCATGGATCAGCCTCGGCGATGTGGTCGATCGGCGAATGAAGCCGTGTAGCCAGGATCACGAGTATTGGTTAATAACTGGATACTCGATGAACAGGGCGCATTTTCCCGGCCGTCGGCCTGAAGCCGGGCGGTGCCGGAGAGCCAGTCATAGGAACCAGGTCTGCCAATGACATACGACATCGCGATCGTGGGGGCCGGCGTCTTCGGCCTGTCGACGGCCTGTGAGCTGGCGCGGCGCGGCCACTCGGTGTTGGCCCTCGATCGATTCGGCAGCGGCCATCCGGCGACCTCCTCGACCGGGGCGTCCCGCAGCATCCGGATCGCCTATGACCATCCGTTCTATGTCGCGCTGGCGCTGGAGGCGATCGAGAGCTGGCGACGGCTCGAAGCCGAAACCGGTCGCAAGATCCTGCATCTGACGGGCCAGATCGATCTGGGGCCGCAAAGCAAGCTCGAGGAGCTGACGCGCACGGTGCGCGCCGCGGGTGCCGCCATCGAGGCGATGGAGGCGGCCGATCTGCGCCGCCGCTTTCCGGAGATCGTGCTGTCTCCCGGCGAAATCGGACTCTTCCAGCGACAGGCCGGCACCGTCATCGCGGATGCCGGCATGGCGGCCCTGCTGCAGGCCGCGCGGAAGGCCGGCGTCACCTATCTCGCCCCCGAGCGCGTGATCCGCCTCGAACCGGGAGCGACGGTCACGCTGCACACCGACGGGCGGCATTTCGAGGCGAAGCAGGTGGTCGTCGCCGCCGGCCCCTGGGCCAAGGATCTCCTGGACAGCATCGGACTGCCCTTGCCGCTGGCGCCGGCCGTGGCACAGGTCACCTTCCTCGACGCGCCGGCTCTCGTCGATCGACCCGGAATCGCGGAATGGCGGCCGAATGGCTAGACCGGCATTTATGGTCACCCCGTTCCCGGCATCGGCTACAAGATCGCCTTCGATTCCGGTGCGGCGGGCTGGCATCCCGACGTCGAGGAATGGGAGCCGGATCCGGCCGAGGAACGGCGCCTGCTGCAGTGGCTGGCCCGGCGCATGCCGTCGGTGGCGCCCAAGGTCAGCCGCACGCAACGTCATCCCTGGACGATGACGCCCGATGTCGACTTCATCGTCGATCGATGGGGCCCGTTCGTCGTCGCCGGCGGCTGCTCGGGACATGCCTTCAAGTTCGGCCCGGCCCTCGGCCGGCTTGTCGCGGACATCGTCGAAGGGGGCGAGGCGCCGGGCGTCACGCGGCTCGGACGCCCCGCCTTGAAACAATCGGCGCCGTCGCCGACGGCGCCCATTACGCGGTGAGGCTTGCGTTCTCTTCGAGGCCATCGTCGCTCGATCGCGTCCGCCCCCTCCCTAACCCTCCCCCGCGAGGGGGAGGGGATAAGAGAGCGCTTCCGCCATCCGCCTACGACAGAAAATCCTCGATATAGCCGCGCACGATCGGGTCGAGGGATTCGTCGGCCGCCAGCCCCAAGCTCGTCGCGCGCCTGAAGTTCGTCGCCACGGGCCAGCCCGCGACGATCTTCTGGATGAAGGGATCGGGCGCCACGGTGATCTCGCCGAGATGGCGGTTGCCGGCGACGCGTTTGAGGCTCTCGACCATCTGGCCGACGGTAACGTCGAGGCTGGGCAGGCCCACGGCGCGGTCGTTGCCGAGCTTCTCCGCCGGCAGCTCGTAGAGCCGGATCATGTTCTCGACCGCGGTGCGATAGCCCGAGACCGGCATCACCGCGTCGAGCGTCACGGGGAGCGCGCAATCGACGCCGCTGAGCGGTTCGCGGAACACGCCGCTGGCGAAGCTGGACGCCGCCTTGTTGGGCTTGCCGGGCCGGATGATGATGGTCGGCAGCCGCACCGAGCGCCCGTCGATGAAACCCTTGCGGCTATAGTCGTTGACCAGCAGCTCGCCGATCGCCTTGGTGACGCCGTAGGTGGTCTGCGGCGTCTGCTTGACCGCATCGCCGACGCTGGCCGGCATGCCCTCGCCGCCGAAGACCGCGATCGAGCTGGCGAAGACGAGGCGCGGTTTCGAGCCCCGGGCGCGGGCCGCCTCCAGGAGAACCCGCGTGCCGTCGAGATTGACGCGCAGGGCGAGATCGAAATTCTGCTCGCCCTCACCGCTCACGACCGAGGCCAGGTGGAAGATGCCGATATCGTCGCGGTCGATCAGGCTGGCGATGCGCGCCGCGTCGGAGATTTCGCCGGTCGCGATCTTCACGCGGGTATCGAGGCCCGCGGGCCGCGTGGGCGGTGCGGCCACGTCGAACAGCAGGATCTCATCGATCTCCGCTTGCTTGCCCGACGGCGCCGTCAGCCGGCCGCGCTTGATCAGCGCGCGCGCCAGCATCAGCCCGAGGAACCCCGTGCCGCCGGTGATGACGATCTTCATGTTGCGTTGCTTCCTTTACGCCCGATGCTCATGCCCGTTGCCCCTTTCGTCATCCCCGCGAAAGCGGGCACCCACCTCAACGCCTGGCGGCCTGGATCAAGATGGGCCCCCGCTTTCGCGGGGGTGACGAAAGAGGTTGTCATCCCTGCCGCTTCCCCTTCGGACCGATCCCGTAAGGCGCCGCCCAGGCGAACCCGGCGACCGTCTCGCCGCGGGGGCGGTATTCGCAGCCGATCCAGCCGCCATAGCCCATGGTCTCGAGCCCGGCGAAGACGGCGCGGTAGTTGATCTCCTGGCTGTCGTCGGGCTCGTTGCGGCCCGGCACGCCGGCGATCTGGACATGCCCGATGAGGTCCTGCTCGGCGGCGAAGGTGTCGAGCAGCCGGCCATGGGTCATCTGCGCGTGATAGAAATCATATTGGAGCTTGATGTTGCGGGCGCCGACCTCCTCGATGACCGAGCGCGCCGCCTGGGGCGTGCCGATCAGATAGCCGGGAAAGTCCTTGGCGTTGAGCGGCTCGATCATCAGGTCGACCGAGCCGTTGCGCGCCTGGCCCGCGGCCCAGCTCAGATTCTCGACATAGACCTCGCGATGGCGGCGCGGATCGCCCGCGAGCGGCACCAGCCCCGCCATCACATGGATGCGCGGACAGCGCAGCGTGGCGGCATAGTCGAGCGCCAGCTCGATCGATTTTCGGAACTCGTCCTCGCGGCCCGGCAACCCGGCGACGCCGCGCTCGCCATTCTCGAAATCGCCCGGCGGTGCGTTGAACAGCACCTGCTCCAGCCCCCAGCTGTCGAGGCGCGCGCGGATCTCGGTCTTGGCGTAAGCATAAGGGAATAGATATTCGACCGCGCGGAACCCGACCGCGGCGGCGGCCGCGAAGCGGTCGAGGAACTCGACCTCGGGGAAGATCATGCTGAGATTGGCGGCGAGCTTCGGCTTCGAGAGGGGCGTGGCCATGAAATCGGGTGATCCCTTCAACTGGGGTAGCGCTCGCGCAGGGCCGCGACCTGCTCGGGCGTCAGGAAACGGGTGCGATGGCCCTGCAGCATGAGATAGAGCTTGGCCGTTTCCTCGAGTTCTTCAATGGCCCCCGCGGCCGCTTCGAGCGAGCCGCCGGCCACCACCGGCCCGTGATTGGCCAGCAACACGGCATGATGCTTCGCCGCCTGTTTCCCCACCGCCTCGGCCAGCCCCTGGTCGCCCGGCGGGTAATAGGGGATCAGCGGCAACCGCCCCACCCGCATCACGTAGTAGGCCGTGATCGGCGGCAGCACGTCGGCGGGATCGATATTCGCCAGCGCCGAGACCGCGACCGAATGGGTGGAGTGGAGATGGACCACCGCCGCGGCGTTGGGCCGCTCGCGATACATGGCGAGATGGAGCATCGCCTCCTTGGTCGGCGCGTCGCCCGAGAGATGCCGGCCGGCCGCGTCCAGCTTCGCGATCCGCGCCGGATCGATATCGCCCAGCGCCACGTTGGTCGGGGTCATCAGCCAGCCATCGGCGATCTTCACGCTGATATTGCCGGACGAGCCGAAGGTGAGGCCGCGCTGGAACATGGAGCGGCCGAGGGTGGCGATCTTCTCGCGCGCCTGGCTCTCATTCATCGCTGTCTCCCCTGCATCGGCACCGAATCCCCTCCCCCTTTTTGGGGGAGAGCAGGGAGGGGGATGACTCGGACCCCGATCAAAGGAAAGAGGAGAGCCGAGTCCAGGAGGGAACATCGCGTCATCCCCCTCCCTAACTCTCCCCCTCGAGGGGCGAGGGGATCAGAGCGCTGCGCCTCCTGCGACAGCTCCGCGTTCATGCCAGCATCTCCAGCGCCTTGATGAAGAAATCGGGCCCGCCGAAATTGCCGGACTTGAGCGCGAGCGCCAGCCTCGGCGTGCCGAGGCTCACGGTCCAGGGCACGCCCGGATCGATCTGCGGCCCGATCTTGAGCACGCTCACCCCCAGCCGCTGCACGATGGCGCCGGAGGTCTCGCCGCCGGCGATGACGAGCTTGCGCAGGCCCGCCGCCACCAGGCGCTGCGCGATCCTGGCCAGGGTCTCCTCGATCAACGCGCCCGCCTTCTCGCGGCCCAGCGCCGCCTGGACCTTGGCGACCTCCTCGGGCGGCGCGCTCGCATAGATCAGCACCGGTTCGCGGGACATGTGGATCTGCGCCCAGGCCGTCGCGTCGGCGACCAGATCGCGGCCCTGGGCCAGCGCCAGGGGATCGAGCGCGAAGGCGGGCCGGCGCGCCTTCCAGGCGGCGATCTGACCCAGGGTCGCCTGCGAGCAGCTGCCCGAGAGCACGGCCGAGAGGCCCTCGATGCGCTCCAGCTTCTCGGGCGGGCCCGCGGGCGCCAGGCGATTCTCTTTCCGGAAGTTCGCCGGCAGCCCGATCGCGATGCCGGAACCGCCGGTGATCAAAGCCAGATCGGACGCGGCCGCACCGATATCGCGCAGATGCTGATTCTCGATCGCATCGACGATCGCGAAGGTCATGCCGTCATGCTGAAGCTGCTCGAAGGCCTTGCGGATCGCGGCCGGCCCTTCCCGCACGATGTTGTAAGGAACGAGGCCGACCTTGGCCTTGGTCTGGCGCCCGAGCACGCGCACCAGGTTGGAATCCGTCATCGGCGTCAACGGATGATGGCGCATGCCGGAATCGGCCAGCGCGACATTGCCGACGAAGAGGTTGCCCTGGAACAGGCTGCGCCCGTTCTCCGGGAAGGCGGGACAGGCGATGGTGAAGCGCGCATGGAGCGCCTTCAACAGAGCGTCGGCGACCGGGCCGATATTGCCGGCGTCGGTCGAATCGAAGGTCGAGCAATATTTGAAGAGGATCTGACGCGCCCCATTGCGCTTGAGCCAGTCCAGCGCCACCAGCGACTGGCGCACCGCGTCCTCGGGAGCGATGGTCCGCGATTTGAGCGCGATCACCACCGCGTCGGCCGGCGGCAGCACCAGCTCGCGCGCCGGGATGCCGATCGTCTGCACCGTGTGCATGCCCTCGCGCGCCAGCATGTTGGCGAGGTCGGTGGCACCCGTCAGATCGTCGGCGATGCAGCCCAGCAGGACGGTCACTGGAGTCTGCTCGTTATGTCCCCTCCCCCGCTCCGCGGGGGAGGGTTGGGGAGGGGGCTGCTCGCTGCGCGCCGCCTGCTCCTCTTCGTGCACCGAGCGGCCCCCTCCCGCTCGCTGACGCTCACGACCTCCCCCGTACCGGGGGAGGTGACAATGATTGCTCTTCCCCCTTCGCCCTTCACTTGCTGCTCCAATCGATCCGCGCCACCGCGTACGCACCCAGCCGCAGCGGCGCCTTCAGATCCAGCGGCCCGCCGGAGGTGGCGAACCAGGCGGGCTGCGTGGTGGCCTCGACGAAACTGTTCTCGTCGAGCATCCGCAGTTTGGCCGGGCCCGCCGGCATGTTCGAGAGCGCCACCATCTGCTTCTGGTCGGTGAGATTGGCGACCCAGAGATGCGTCCCATGGGGCCCGCGCGCGGCGAAGGCCTCGACCTTGCCCGGCTCCGACGAGGCGGTCGCGACCAGATCCTCGCCGGCAGCGGCCGCGAGATCGGCGATCACGTGATAGACCGGATAGACCGCGGCCTGGCCCAGCCCGTCGAAGAAGGGCTGCGTGTCGCCGGTCTTGCGATAGACGATGCCGAGCGGCCCCGTGGTCGCACCCAACGACACCACATCGAGCCCGCCGCGCGCGAAGGCCGCGATATAGCCCAGATTCCAGGCCGCGCCGAACAGGCCGCGCTGGCGCGGATCCATCTGCGCCAGGCAGACCCGCTGGTTGTGGGGATTGGCCGAAGAAGCGGCGCCATAGGGATTGTCGCGGGCGCCGATGGCGCTGGGCCCGACCCAATAGGGCTTGCCCTCGATGAAAGCGCGGGTCGATTGAACCTGATAGGGCAGCGCTTCCAGCGTCTCCATCACCGAGCGGTCGTCGGCCGCATGGACGATCGGGCTCGAGGTATGGGTCACATAGTCCAGCAGCTTGGCCGGCGGGCGCTTGCGGTTGAGCTCGGTGAAGAAGGAGAACATGCCGCCGCCCAGCGTGACGCCCGGGAAGAGCTTGCGTGCCGCCGCATAGATCTTCTCCAGCGGCGGTACCTTCGGACCCTTGCTGCCCGGGAGCACGGCCTTGAGATCGACCGCGGGCGAGACGGCAATGGCCGCGGGCTCGAGGCCGCTCTCGCTCAAGGCCTTCGCCAAAGGCGCCAGCTCCTCGGCGGGATCGTCCGTCTGGCCGGGCAAGGTGATCTCCAGCACAATGCCGGCGCCGGTCGCTTCGCCGATCTTCTTGTAGGTCTCGAGCTCGCGCGCCCCATGCTTCTGGCGCAGATCGATCTGCGCGACCAGGAGCTGCGGCCCAGCGCGCTTCAGCAGATCGGCCGCGGCCAGCGAGGGCGCGCCCTCCTCCGCCGGAAGGCCCAGCCCGATGCGCGGCAGCTTGCCGCCGCCGGCCTCGCCCAGCGACACCGTGATGCCGCCGGCCGCGTCGGCGCCCGCCGCGGGTTTGGGCGCGGCCCCGCTGAAGCTCAAGCTCACCGACTGCTTGAAGCTCTCGCCCTTCTTGAGCGTGTAGGGCCAGGGCAGCGCCAGCGGCCGCACGTAAGTCTTGTAGGAGGCGTCGCACCAGTTGCGGTGATCCTCCATCTCGAAGGTGTCGCCTTCCATGCGCGTCGTCGCCCAGACGCCGGGCGCCACCTCATGGCTCAGCGCGCGGATCTCGAGGAAGGGCTGCACCGGATCGACGATCGCGGGGAACTTGTCGGTGACCTTGCGCCCGTCGACATGCTCGATCTTGACCGGATGCCCCGCCACGCCCTTCAGCGGATGCAGCACGACGAAGCCGGTGCGGTTGGTGAGGAAGTCGGTCTCGGGCGCCGCGTTCGCCTCGAACTTCAGGCTTCCGTCGGATTTGCCCGCGATCTGCGCCTCCAGGCGGATCCGCCGCTTGGCATCGGCATAGACGGCCTTGTAGGAGACCGTGAAGCCGTCGGCCGCTTCCGTCACCTTGAGGTCGCTGATCGCCGGATCGAAGGTGCCCCAATTCTCGTCGCGCACGAGGAAGGCCACCGTGCGCAGCACCTCGACGCCGCCGAAGCGGATGGTGCGCAGCGCGCCATTCTCGAGCTCGGCCGTGAGGGGGCCCGCCTTCAGCGTTCGGCCGACGACATTGGGCTGTTCGGTTCCGGTGAGGATGATCGCGGGCGACGGGGCGGCGATAGGCATGGTCCAGGTTCCTTCTCAGGCGCCGGTCATATTCGTCATCGGCGAAGACAGAAATGAAAGAGTCGGTGAAACAAAGAGAATCCACGCCCCCTCCCCTTGCGGGAGGGGGGTTGGGGGGAGGGGCGATTCCATGCGAGGCCCTGGCAGAAACCGTCGAGCTTCGTCTGCTCGCGGTCGCCCTCTCGCAGCCAAGCCCAAACCTTTTGTCCCCCAGAGCGCTGATCGATCGCAACTGCGGCCCCGCCGCGCTCGTGGCACCCCTCCCCCTTCCCCCTCCCGCAAGGGGAGGGGGCGTGATTGCTTTTCGATCGTCCAATTCCTTCGCGCTCCCGAGACTGGCATAACAATCAAGGATACAGGGCGGCGCATCAGAGCGCCTTCTCGGTCTTGGCGTCGAACAGCGAGGCCCGGTTGAGATCGATCTGCAGCTCGAGCCTCTCTTCCGGCCGGCTGACGTCATGGGCCTGGAGCTCGGCCACCACGGCCTGCCCGCCGAGGCCCAGCGTGGCGTAGCTACGCGAACCGGTCGGCTGGACCAGCTCGACCACGGTCCCGATCCGGACGACCCCCGGCGGCAGCGCCGTGCCTTGCGCGCGGCTCATATGTTCGGGCCGCAGGCCCAGCACGATCTCGGCATCGTTGGCGGCGGCGAGCCCGCCCCAGCGGCTTGCCGGCAAAGGCAGCAGGGTGCCGTCGCCGAGCTTGACGGCACGGGTCCCGCCCCCGTTCACCAGGCGGCCGGGCAGGAAGTTCATCTGCGGCGAGCCGAGGAAACCGGCGACGAAGCGGGTGGCGGGCCGCTCGAACAGCTCCAAGGGCTTGCCCTGCTGTTCGATCCTTCCGTCGCGCAGCAGCACGATCCGGTCGGCGAGCGTCATCGCCTCGATCTGGTCGTGGGTCACATAGATCATGGTGGTGGCGATCTCCTGATGGAGCCGCTTGATCTCGCCCCGCATCTCGTCGCGCAGCTGCGCGTCGAGATTGGAGAGCGGCTCGTCGAACAGGAAGAGGCGCGCATTGCGGACGATGGCGCGCCCGATCGCCACGCGCTGACGCTGTCCGCCCGAGAGCTGGCGCGGCAGCCGTTCCAGCAGGGCGGTGATGCCGAGGATGTCGGCCGCGCGCTTCACGCGGGTCTCGATCTCGGGCTTGGGCGTCTTGCGGGCCTTCAAGCCGAACGCGATGTTCTCATAGACCGTCAGGAACGGATAGAGCGCGTAGTTCTGGAACACCATGGCGATATCGCGGTCGCGCGGCCGCATCTCGTTCACGACCTTGCCGCCGATTTCGATGGTGCCCTGGTCGACATCCTCGAGCCCGGCGACCGAGCGCAGCAGGGTCGATTTCCCGCAGCCCGACGGCCCCACCAGTACCGCAAATTCCTGCGCCGGAATCTCGAGATCGACGCCTCGCACGGCATGGACGGGCCCGTAATGCTTGTGCAGGTCCTTGATCTTCAGGTCCGCCATGATCTCGATCCCTCGCTCGATCCTCAGCCCTTGACCGCGCCCATCGAGATGCCGCGCACCAGATAGCGCTGCAGCATCGCCACCGCGATGAAGACCGGCACGGTCCCCAGCACCGACATGGCCGCGATCTTGGCCCAGAAATTCGACTGTCCGCCGAAATAATGCGTCACCTGGACCGGATAGGTGACGACCTCGGTCCGGGTCAGGACCAGGGCGAAGATGAAATCGTTCCAGGCGAAGACGAAGGTGAAGACGGCGGTCGCGAAGAGGCCGGCGCGCGCCATCGGGAAGACCACGCCCATCAGCACCTGCCAGCGGCTGCAGCCATCGACGAGCGCGCTCTCCTCTAGCTCGATCGGGATGTCGGCGATATAGCCGCGCATCATCCAGATCACGTAAGGCAGGTTGAAGGCGGTATAGAGCAGGACCAGGCCCCAATAGGTATCGACCCCGCCGAGCCAGACATAGAGCAGGAAGATCGGGAACACGATCACGATCGGCGGGATCATGCGCTGCGAGATGATCCAGATCGCCAGATCGTCGCCGCCGGTGCGGAAGCGCACCAGGCTGTAGGCCGCGAGCGTGCCGAAGAACATGGCGAGGACCGTGCTGGAGCCGGCGATCACCAGGCTGTTCCAGACCGCGACCACGTCGCCGTCCTTGAACAGCACGGCGTAGTTGGCGAACTGGATGTTCGCGGGCCACCAGACCGGCGGGAAGGCGAAGATCTCGTCCGGCGTCTTGAAGGAGATGATGAAGAGCCAGTAGATCGGGAACAGGAAGACGATCGTGACCGCGATCGCGCCGGCATAGCGAAGGCCTAGCGTGGTAGCGGCGCGCCGGCCCTTCATCGCGCGATCCCCGTGCGCTTCAGGAGGATCATCACCACGGCCGTCAGCAGGAAGATCACCAGGAAGGCGATCGCCGCGGCGTAGCTGATCTCGAACTGCTCGAAGCCCTGGAGATAGGTATAGACCGAGATGGTCTCGGTCATGGTGCCGGGCCCGCCGCGCGTCAGCGCCCAGATGATGTCGAAGATGCGGAAGAGGTCGAGGCCGCGGATCAGGAGCGCCACCGACATGACCGGCCAGATCGCCGGCAGCACGATGCGCCGGAAGACCGTGCGGTAGGCCGCGCCGTCGAGCTCGGCCGCTTCCAGGAGCGACTTGTCGACGTTCGAGAGCGCCGCCAGCAGGATCAGGAACATGAAGGGCGTCCACTGCCAGATCTCGCAGACCAGGATCGCCGGATAGACCGTGTTGGGATTGAGCAGCCAGATGATCGGCACCTGGTGGCCGGCGAACCAGGCGATGATCTGGTTGACCGGGCCGAAATGATGATCGAACAGCAACCGCCAGGTGGCGCCGGAGACGATCGGCGAGATCATGGTGGGAAGCGTCAGCAGCGCGATGAAGATCGCGCGGCCCGGCATCTTCTCGAGGAAGAGATGGGCCAGCAGCAGCCCCAGCACGAGCTCGATCGGCAGCGCCACCGCCGTCAGGATCAACGTGTGGGCCAGCGATTGCCAGAGGCGCAGATCGTCGAACAGCGCGGCGTAGTTCTTCAGGCCCTGGAACGAGGTATCCGCTTCCATCATCGTCACGCCCTGGAAGCTGACGACGAGGGAATAGATCAGCGGGAACAGGCCGACCAGCAGCAGCACCAGGATCGCCGGGGCGACGATCACATATTTGAAGTTCCGATCCAGGAACGGCCCGCTCGCCGAAGCGCGCCGCCGTCCGGCCGCCAGTTGCAGGGTCATCGACAGGCCATCCTCAACAACTCATCCCCTCCCCCTTCTCGGGGCTGGCTCTTTCTTCTGTCATCGCCGGGCTTGACCCGGCGATCCAGGGCCGGAAGGGCTGGATCCCCGGATCCGGCTGGAGCCTGCCCTCGTGTGCGCCTTCGGCGCAACACGGGGGGCCGGTCCGAGGATGACAGTGAAAAAGCTACCGCGTTCACCGCAAGGAATGAGGGAGCGGCGGCACCGCCGCCGCTCCCCCGCGTCACTCACATCTGCGGATAGGCACCGGACTTCGCCGCCCAACCCTGATAGGCGGCCTTCTGCTTGTCGACCCCGATCTTCTCGGTGATCGCGTCCCACTGGGATGCGATCTTGTCGAGGATGGCCTTGGGATCCTCGCCGGACCAGAGCGCGCTGATGCCTTGGCGCAGGGCTTCCTCGTACTTGTCGGTCTGGAGGATCGACAGATCGAGGAGACCCGTTTCCGAGGCCTGCTTCAGAGTCGCCAGGTAATCCTTGGCATCGGGCCAGCGCGACAGATAGGTCGGATCGGTGTAGTGCGAGACCCGGAACGGATCGCGCAGCGTATAGGGCAGCTGCACGCGCTCGGTCGAGATCTTCTCGCTGTTCAGCCACTGGATGAACAGATAGGCGGCGTCCTTATGCTTGCTGGTCGAGGCCACCGAGAGGGCGAAACCCAGCGCCAGCTGCGGATGACCGCCGGGCGGCAGGGCGTAGCCGACCTTCCCGGCGATCTGCGTCTTCGGCACCCAGTTGAGCGCCTTCTCGTCCTGGCCGTAGCCGGCGGCCCAGCGGCCGTAGGGCGGCCAGGAGATCGTCATGGCGGTCTGGCCCGACATGAAGGCCGCCAGGTTCTCGACGAAGCCCCAGGTCTCCACGCCGGGCGGCATGAACTTGTTCTCGTTGCGCATATCGGTCAGCACCTTGACGCCGATATCGCTGTTGACCGTGGCCTTCATCGTGTTCGCGTCGAAGAACTTGCCGCCCTCGTTGCGGAAGCGCTCCTGGAACATGAGCTGGGCATAGGGCGCCTGACGGAAGAAGGCGGCGCCATACATCTTCGGCTGGAACTTGTCGGTCAGGAACTGGCCGATCTCGTCGAACTGCTTCCAGGTCGTGGGCGGGGCCAGGTCGTAGCCGAACTTGGCCTTGAAATCGGCCTGGTTCTGCGGATCGGCGAAGACGTCCTTGCGGTAATACATGATGAAGACGTCGCCATCGTCCGGGAAGCCGTAGATCTTGCCGTCCACCGTCATCTGGTTGTCGCGGAAGGTCGGCGCGATCTTCTGCAGCTCGTCGCGGTATTTGTATTTGTCGACATAGGCATCGAGCGGCTCGAGGGCGCCGGCCTTGGCGAGATCGGGCATCCAGGAGGGGATGACGTTGAGCGCGTCATAGGCCCCGGTGCCGGCGCGGTATTCCTGCATGATCTTGGTGAACATCTCTTCCGTCGGCACTTCGATCACCTTGACCTTCATGCCGGTCAGCTTCTCCCACATCGGGCCGGAGAAGTTCAGCGGATCGAGCGACTGGAGGCCGGCTTCCCACACGACGGTGATCTCGGTGCCGGCATATTTCTTCGCCGCCTCGGCGGCGATCTCGTCGGCGGATTGCGCGGCAGCACCCGATGACCAGGCACCGAGCGCGAGACCGGCGAAGGCGCCGGCCCAGGCAAGCTTCTTCAACAAACTCATGGCTTCCTCCCTAGTGCCCAATTATTTCAGGGCTTGCGTGTCGACCATTGGCTTGATGTCGGCGGCGTGTTTGGCGGCGATTCTCCTTTTCGGGGCTAGAGCACTCTCCCATTCACCTAACGGCCGAAGCGCTGGCGGTTGCGTTCGAGCCGGGACTTCCAAGCCGGCGAGGCGAGAACGGCGCGATTGACGACGCCACGCGGCTCCTCGCCCTTCATCACGCTCAGGACCGCCCGGATGTCGGCCGCGCCATTGCCGGCGAAGCACTGGTCGGTCCAGCAGAGCGCGTGCGGCGCCAGGATCACGTTGTCGAGTGTGAGAATCGGGTCCTCCATCGACGGCGGCTCCTGCTCCAGCACGTCGAGGCCGGCGCCGGCGATGCGCCGCGCCTGCAGCACGCGGGTCAAGGCCTTCTGGTCGACGATCGGCCCCCGCGCGGTATTGATGAAATAGGCGGTGGGCTTCATCAGGCCGAGCCGTTCCTCGTTCACCAGATGGCGCGTCTCGGGCGTCAGCGGGCAATTGACCGTGAGCACGTCCGAGCGCCGGAACAGGCTGTCGAGATCGACCAGCTCGATGCCCAACTCCGCCGCGACCTTGGCGTCGGCGAAGGGATCGTGGGCGATGAAGGTCATGTCGTAGGGCTTGGCCAGCCGGAACAGCTCGGCGCCGATATTGCCGATGCCGATCGAGCCCAGCGTGCGGCCGACCAGGCCCACGCCCATATGATCGACGCGGCGCGCGAAACCCTCCGGTCCCTCGCGCGTCAGCCGATCCTTGATCATGAGCTTGCCGGTCAGGGCCAGCATCAGGGTGATGATCGAGACCGCCACCGGCCGCCGCACGCCGTCGGGGGTGATGACGAGCGCGATGCCGGCTTTGGTACAGGCCTCGGTATCGACATTGTCGTAGCCGACGCCGAACCGCGCGACCAGGCCGAGGCGCCCGTTGGCATGGATGCTCTCGGCGGCGAAGCGCGGCATCAGCAGAATCAAAGCGTCGAAGTCCGCGAGTTGCTCCGCCGTCAGCGGGTTGGCGGGTCCGAGGAAGACCGTCTCGACCCCGGGCGCCGACGAGAGCGGCCCCAGGTCGAAATCGGGGAAGGTCGGCGAGCCGTCGGGCTTCTTGAAATCGCCCGAGAGAGCCACGCGGAAGGGAGCCCTGCTCATCGCGCGGAACCTACCTCTTCTTCTTGGCCTTGCGCTTGGGCGCCGCGCCCGGCGCGGCGGCGATCCGGGTCTTGCGGCCGGCCTTGCCCGCGCAGGCTTCGCGCAGCTTCGCCAGGGCGTCGGCCAGCGCGTTATGCAGCACCCACACATCGCCCGAATAGCAGATGAAATCGAAGCCGGTGTTGAAATAATCGACGCCGGTCTCGACGTTCGGCACCAGGCGGCCGAGCGCCTTGCCGTGATTCTTGGTGGCGGCCGCGACCTTGGCGATCGCGTCGGTGAATTTCGGATCGCCGAACTGGCCGGGAATCCCGAGCGAGGTCGAGAGATCGAAATGCCCGACCCAGAGGCAGTCGACCCCCGGCAGCGCCGCGATCTTGTCGGCATTGCGCACACCCTCGGCCGTCTCGATCTGGCAGAACAGCGTGGTGCGCTTGTTGGCGGCCGCCTGCTTCTTCGCGACATCGCCCGGGCGGTAATTGTCATGGGCGACCTGCAGCGCCACGCCGCGCTTGCCCTCGGGATAATATTTCATGCAGTCGAGGATGGCGCGCGCCTCCTCGGCCGATCCCACCATCGGCACCATGATCCCCTCGGCGCCCATATCGCAGGCGCGGGCGATGTGGTCGTAGTTCTTCGAGGGCACGCGGCAGATGACCGCGATGCCCGCGGCCTCGAAATAGCGGATGGCGCTCTTCACGGTCTCGAAGGAAAAGCCCGAATGCTCGAGATCGAACAGGACGAAATCGCCGCCCGCCGACTTGACGATGTGGCCGATGCCGGGCGTGGCGAACTCGACGATGAAATGGCCGAGCTTCACCTTCTTGCTGCGGGCCATCTGCTTCAGGCTGACGCTCTCCATGCTCCGCTGATCCCTTCATGGCGGCCTCGGGAGCGCGGCTCCCAAGGCTCGCGGGTTACTCCGATCCGGCACAGACCAAGGCGTAGTCGGTGACGATCTTCTCCGCCACCAACGGCGCGCTCGCGCTGTTGAACGAGGCGAAATGCGCCGATTTCAGATGCAGCTCGAAGGCCGCGCGGTCGTCATAGATCTCGTAGAGGACCACCCGGTCCGTCTCCTTGGCCGTTTCCAGCACGTCGAAGCGCCGGCAGCCCGGCTCCTCGCGGAACGAGGCCCGCGCATTCTCGTCAATCAGCCGGCGGAATTCGGCCTGGCGACCGGGCTTCAGGCGAAAATCCACCATGATCACGTAGCCCGACATGCTCGCCTCCCTGCTCGCCCACCACCTGCCAATAGAGGTCCGCCACCTGGTCGAGGTGCGCGCGGATCACCCGCTCCGAACGGTCGGGATCGCGCGCCGCGATCGCCTCGGTGATGGCCGCGTGGGCCCGGTAGGCGATCTCGTTCTGGCCCGGATATGTGAGCGTCATCGTGCGCTGCTCCATCAGCCATTCGGCGATGGCGGCGTGGATCGCGGTGAAGATCGGATTGCGCGGGATCACCGCCAGCACATAGTGGAAGGCCATGTCGGTCTGCTCGAAACGGCGGATATTGCCGATCGAGAGCCGGTTCGCTTCGAGCGCGCGCCTGAGATCGATCAGATCGGCCTCGGTCGCATGCTCGGCCGCGTGGCGCGCCAGCCCGATCTCGAAGAAGGTGCGGGCCTGCTGGAAATGACGGATGCCGTCGGGCTCGGAGAGCATCAGCCGCGCCGTGCCGGCGAGGGACTCGATCACGAGCTTGGGCGTGGGCCGCGTCACGCGGGCGCGCTCGCCGCTGCTGACCGCCACCAGCCCCATGGTCTGCAGCGAATAGAGCGCCTCGCGCACCGCCGGCCTTCCGACCCCGAACTGCTTCATCAGATCGCGCTCGGAGGGGAGCTGGTCGCCCGGCTGGTAGCCGCCCTCCTGGATCATGGCCTCGAGACGGGCCGCGACCTCCTCGGACAGCTTGCGTCGCCGGATGGGGCTGACTTGCATTGGTATCCTTGGTATCTGGTGTACCGTTTATACCAGCCGGCCCCGACGCTAGGGCGACCGGTTCACCCCGGTCAAGCCGGCGCAGCGCCGGTCCAGCCAGTTCCCTGTGGAAAACCGGTCGAAGCCCGGGATCGCCCGGGGCTCGCTTGCCATCCCGCGACCCGGCTTCTACATAGGGGGCCGCACATCAGGAGAGAAATTGAATGGCGAAGATCAGCCACCATGCCGCGCTCATCTACACGATGATGATGGTATCGGCATCCGACCGGAACATGTCCGACGCCGAGCTCGGCTCGATCGGCGACATGGTGCTGCATCTGCCCGTGTTCGAAGGCTTCGACCGCAAGCGGCTGCCCAAGGTCGGCGCCGATTTTGCCAAGCTGCTGCAGCAGGATGACGGCCTCGACGACGCCCTGTCGCTGATCAGGAAGGCGCTCCCGAAGAAGCTGCGCGAGACCGCCTATGCGCTCGCCTGCGAAGTGGCCGCCGCCGACGGCAAGGCCTCGCAGGAGGAGCTCCGGCTCCTCGAGCTGATCCGTAACCATCTCGACATCGACCGCCTCACCGCCGCCGCGATCGAGACCGGCGCCCGGGTCCGTCACCGGACGGCGTAGGTTTCGCCCTCTCCCCTCTGCTGCAACGCCCGCTCTCCCCTGTCACCCCCGCGGAAGCGGGGGCCCAACTCGGTGCCCGGCGCCCTGGATCAAGATGGGTCCCCGCTTCCGCGGGGATGACCGGAGAGTGTGGGGTTGCCGAATCTCATTCCTTCACCGGCATGACGATTGGGAAAATCGCGTCTTGCCTTGAACGTTCGCGCTTCAGCCGCCTTAAAACGCCTCCATGATCTCGGGATCGCGGCGATCCGCCTCTTTTCTTCCTAGCGGCGCCAACCACGTCAGGCGTGGCGGGGAAGTGAGGTGCATCCATGCCCGTTCAGTACACCGTCCCCCCGGCCGGCGAGAAGGCCGCCCCGTCCCCGCCCGCCACGCGTCGGGAATTCCTCTATCTCGCAACCGCCGCCACCACGGCGATCGGCATCGCGTCCCTCGCCTGGCCTTTCGTCGATCAGATGAATCCGTCCGCCGACGTCATCGCGGCGGGCGGCCCCGTGACTGTCGATATCTCGAAAGTGGAACCGGGTCAGCAGATCGTGGTGACCTGGCGCGGCCGGCCCATCTTCATCGTCCATCGGACGCCCGAGGCGCTGGCCGCGCTGAAGTCCCCCTCGATGCTGGATCGCCTGCGCGATCCCCAATCGCAGGCCCTGCAGCAGCCGCCCTACGCGAAGAACTGGTCCCGTTCGGTGAAGCCGGAGTTCGCCGTCCTGGTCGGGATCTGCACGCATCTGGGCTGCATCCCGAGCTACCGGCCGACGGTCACGGCCGATTGGCCCGGCGGCTATCTCTGCCAGTGCCACGGCTCCAAATACGATCTGGCGGGGCGCGTCTTCCGCAACGTGCCGGCGCCCTACAATCTGCCGGTGCCGCCCTATGGCTTCGAGAACGACACATCGCTCGTGATCGGCGACAACCCGCAAGGCAGCGCCTTCGCACTCGAGGACGTCAACCAACTTTAGCGGCGGCCGGCCGTTCCAGCGCGTAGCCCCACTCGCCATCGAGATCGAGGGACCGTGCGCGGAGGAAGCCCAGCGCCGCAAGCAATCGCTGCGACGGGCCGTTGCCGGGCAGCGTGCCGGCGACGACGCGCCGCTTGCCGCGGGCCGCGAAGAGATAGGCGATCAGCCCCGCCGCCGCCTCGCGCGCGAGGCCCCGACCCTGCCAATCGGGTGCCAGCGTATAGCCGATGCGGGCCTCCGCCGGATCCGCCGCCGGCGTGAAGAGCCCGATATCGCCGACCAGCCGATCGCCGTCCTTGAGCGCAATCCCGATCTGGAACCAGCGGCCGGGCCAGTCTGGATCGAGCCAGGCCATCTCCGCAATGAGGGCCGCGGCATCGGTGGGCGCGAAGCGCGACCAGCCCTGCCAAGGCAGGACATCAGGATGGGCGCGGTAGGAGACTAGGTCTGGCAGGTCGCGAGCCTGGAGCCGGCGCAAGGCCAGCCGCTTGGTTTCGATCCGGGTGAAGGCACAATCGGGCATGGCGCGATCCAGTGACTTTCTCGAACCCTCAACCAACCATGGCAGCCACACAAAAGAAAAGGGCCGCACCCCCTTAAGGGATGCGGCCCCGTTTCTATCGGCCTCGAGGGCCGGGCTACCGAACTTCTTAGAAGTCCATGTCGCCCATGCCGCCCATGCCGCCCATGCCGCCGCCCGGGCCACCGGCCGGAGCGCCCTTCTTCTCAGGACGGTCGGCGATCATCGCCTCCGTCGTGATCAGAAGGCCCGCCACCGACGCCGCATCCTGCAGCGCGCAACGGACGACCTTGGTCGGATCGATGATGCCGGCCTTCACCAGGTCGGTGTATTCGCCCGACTGGGCGTCGAAGCCGTAGTTGGTGTTCTTCGACTCCAGCAGCTTGCCGACGACGATCGAGCCATCGGTGCCGGCGTTCTCGACGATCAGGCGCGCCGGCGACTGGATCGCGCGGCGGATGATGTCGATGCCGACCTTCTGGTCGTTGTTGGCGTACTTCACCTTGTCGAGAGCCCGCACGCCGTACAGCAGCGCAACGCCGCCGCCGGCAACGACACCCTCTTCGACCGCGGCGCGGGTCGCATGCATCGCGTCGTCGACGCGATCCTTGCGCTCCTTCACCTCGACCTCGGTGGCGCCGCCGACCTTGATCACGGCCACGCCGCCCGCGAGCTTGGCAAGGCGCTCAGCGAGCTTTTCCTTGTCGTACTCGGAGGTGGTCTCGTCGATCTGCGCGCGGATCTGCGAGCAGCGACCCTCGATTTCCTTCTTCTTGCCGGCGCCGTCGACGATGGTCGTGTTGTCCTTGTCGATCACGACCTTCTTCGCCTTGCCCAGCATGTCGAGCGTGACGGTCTCGAGCTTGATCCCGAGGTCTTCGCTGATGACCTGACCGCCGGTCAGGATCGCGATGTCCTCGAGCATCGCCTTGCGGCGATCGCCGAAGCCCGGCGCCTTCACGGCCGCGACCTTCAGGCCGCCGCGGAGCTTGTTGACGACGAGCGTGGCCAGAGCCTCGCCCTCGACGTCCTCGGCGATGATCAGCAGCGGCTTGCCCGACTGCACGACCGCCTCGAGAACCGGCAGCATGGCCTGGAGGCCCGACAGCTTCTTCTCGTGGAGGAGGATGTAGGGGCTTTCCAGATCGACGTGCATCTTCTCGGCATTGGTGATGAAGTAGGGCGAGAGATAGCCGCGATCGAACTGCATGCCTTCGACGACGTCGAGCTCGGTGTCGAGGCCCTTGGCCTCCTCGACCGTGATCACGCCCTCGTTGCCGACCTTCTGCATCGCCTTGGCGATCATGTCGCCGATGGCGCGCTCGCCATTGGCCGAGATGGTGCCGACCTGGGCGATCTCGTCGGAGGTCGAGACCTTCTTCGAGCGCTTCTTGACGTCTTCGACGACGGCTTCGACCGCGAGGTCGATGCCGCGCTTCAGATCCATCGGGTTCATGCCGGCCGCGACCGCGCGCACGCCTTCGCGCACGATGGTCTGGGCCAGAACCGTGGCGGTGGTGGTGCCGTCACCAGCCATGTCGTTGGTCTTGCTGGCGACCTCGCGCACCATCTGGGCGCCCATGTTCTCGAACTTGTCGGCAAGCTCGACTTCCTTCGCGACGGTGACGCCGTCCTTCGTGATGCGCGGGGCACCGAAGGCCTTGTCGATCACGACGTTGCGGCCCTTGGGGCCGAGCGTGACCTTCACGGCGTTCGCGAGAATGTCGACGCCGCGGAGCATGCGCTCGCGGGCGTCGGTGGAGAAACGTACGTCTTTAGCGGCCATGTCTATCGTTCCTTCTGAAACTCAAACTCTCAGGCGACTTTCTTCTTCGAGGCCTTGGCGCCTTCGACGATGCCCATGATGTCGGACTCCTTCATGATCAGGAGCTCCTCGCCATCGAGCTTCACCTCGGTCCCGGACCACTTGCCGAACAGGATGATGTCGCCGGCCTTCACATCGAGCGGGACCAGCTTGCCATCCTCGTTCCGGGCGCCCGGACCGACGGCGATCACTTCGCCCTGCATCGGCTTTTCCTTGGCGGTGTCCGGAATGATGATGCCGCCGGCGGTCTTGGTTTCTTCCTCGACCCGGCGCACCACGACGCGGTCATGCAGCGGACGGAAATGCATGGATAAACCTCCACAAGTCTCTGATTTCGTTGAAGACCGGCAGCCTCCGCGGTTTCTGCCGCTGTTAGCACTCCCGGTCGGTGAGTGCCAGCGATGTAGGCCCAGCGCGAACCCGAGTCAAGTGCCCCTGCCGCGATTCAGGGCTTGATTGGAGCGATTCCAGCGAGGCGGCGTTGACCAGAAGCGCCTCGCAACCGCCTGGAATCATTGGCAGCAGTCCGAGAACCCGGCTGCTAGACCATTGGTTTAATTAATTATTTTCTTCTTTGCCGGACGATGACCGGTGAAGATGGGGAGGCGCCTCCGATTCGAAGGGAGAACCCCGGATGACGCTTCAGTTGCAGCTCAAAGACTACCGCCTCACAACGGCGGAGATCCTCTACCACCTGCCGGATCACCCGCAGATCCTGCAGAGCTTCGTCTGGCAGGATTACGACCTGGCCCCGGACTTCCCGACCCTGCGGCGCTTCCTGGACTTCTGGCGGCGCTCGCTCGACGGCAAGCTTCATTCGGTCAAGGTCGCCTCGAACAAGCTGATCCAGCCGGCGAGCGTCAGGATGCCGGAGGCCTATCTGACGCTGCACTGATCGCGGCAGTCAGTTCCGGTCCGCCCGCCCCGCCCGGCCTTTAGCCGCCGGCCGGTTGCCAGGGGTCATCCCGAGAGCGGGTTCATCCCGCAGGCGGCACCTGTCCCCCGCGACAAGCCCGGCCTTGCCGCCGGCCCGGCCCTTCGCTAAATCCCGCAGGCATCATGCGGGCCCTTTCCCCCAGTTCCCCCTTCGATATCGCCGACCCCGAGCGGCGGCACGAGCTCGTCCGGCGCAACGACCGCGCGATCGGCCTGTGGCTCCTCGCCTGCTGCGCCATGGTCTTCGTCATGGTGGTGTTGGGCGGCGTCACGCGGCTCACCCAGTCGGGCCTCTCGATCATGGAATGGGCGCCGCTGCGCGGCGCGCTGCCGCCGATGAGCGAGGCCGAATGGCAGCGAATCTTCGCCCTCTATCAGCAGATCCCCGAATATCAGCAGATCAATCACGGCATGACGCTCGCCGAGTTCCAGGGGATCTTCTGGTGGGAATGGGCGCACCGGCTCTGGGGCCGGCTGATCGGCGTGGTGTTCCTGGTCCCGTTCCTCTGGTTCCTGCTGCGCGGGCGCATCCGCCGCGGGCTGGCGCCGCGCCTCACGCTGCTGTTCGCGCTGGGGGCCGCGCAAGGGGCGCTCGGCTGGTTCATGGTGGCGAGCGGCTTCGCCGACCGCGTCGATGTCAGCCAGTACCGCCTGGTGGCGCATCTGGTTCTCGCGCTGGCGATCTATGTCGCGATGCTCTGGACGGCGCTGGGCCTGCTGCGCGCGCGCGAACGCTGGCCGGTGCCATGCCGTCTCTTTCCCCATCTCCTCACGGCGCTGGCGCTGCTCGGCCTCACCATCGTCATGGGCGGCTTCACCGCCGGGCTTCATGGCGGGCTCGTCTATAACAGCTTCCCGCTGATGGGCGGCGAGCTGGCGCCCTCCGATCTCTGGGCCATGGTTCCCGGCTGGATCAATCTGTTCGAGAACCCGCCGGCGGCCCAGTTCGTCCACCGCTGGCTCGCGATCGCGACGATGCTGACGGTGTTGGCGCTGGGCTGGCGCGACCGCGCGACCGGCAGCCTGCCGGTGCGTCTCGCCACAGCCATGGCCTTGCTTCAGGTGGGCCTGGGTATTGCAACGCTGCTGCTGCTTGTCCCCGTGCCGCTGGCGGCACTGCATCAGGCGGGCGCGGTGACGCTGCTGACGCTCGTCGTCTGGGCACTGCATGACGCGCATGGTGATCGCGAAGTCGTCGTCGCCGGCAGCGGCGCCCGATGAGCCGCGACGACATCCTGCCCGAGGAGCGGTTGCCGGCGAGCCTGCTCACTGGATTCCTCGGCTCCGGCAAGACCACGCTGCTCTCGAAGCTGCTGCGCCAGCCGGCCCTGGCCGAGACCGCCGTTGTCATCAACGAGTTCGGCGAGATCGGTCTCGATCACCACCTGGTCGAGAACGCGCCGGAGCAGACCGTGCTGCTCGACAGCGGCTGCCTCTGCTGCAGCATCCGCGGCGATCTGATCGACACGCTGCGCTCGCTGTTCCGCCGCCGCGTCAAGGGCGAGGTGCCGCCCTTCAAGCGGGTGGTGATCGAAAGCACCGGCCTCGCCGATCCGGCGCCGATCCTGCAGACGCTCATGTCCGATCCGTTGCTGGCCGACCGCTTCCGTCTCGACGGCGTCATCACGACGGTCGACGCGGTCAACGGCATGGACCAGCTCGACCGCTATTTCGAATCGGTGAAGCAGGCGGCGGTCGCCGACCGGCTGGTGCTGACCAAGACAGATCTTGCGACACCGGCGCAGCTGGCGGCCTTGCGGGCTCGCCTCCGCCAGCTCAACCCTGCAGCCCCGCAGATCCTGGCGCGCCAAGGCGAGGTCGATGGCGCCGCGCTGTTCGATGCCGGCCTGTTCAACCCGGCGCTCAAGACGCCCGATGTGCAGGGCTGGCTGCGCGCCGAAGCCTACGACCCGCGCGAGGCCGACGAAGACCATGGCCACGCGCATCATCACGGTCACGGCCATGCCCATGAGCAGACCGCGCTCGACCCCAACCGCCATGATGCCCATATTCGCGCCTTCTGCGTCACGACCGAGCGTCCGCTCGACTGGCAGCGTTTCACCCGCTTCATCGAGACGCTGATCGCACGCGACGGCGACCGGCTCCTGCGCATCAAGGGGATCTTGAATGTCGACGGGTTCGACACGCCGGTCGCGGTGCATGGCGTGCAGCATCTCTTCCATCCGCCGGCCCTGCTGCCGGCCTGGCCCGACGCCGACCGCCGCTCGCGGCTTGTCCTGATCGTCAAGGATCTGGCCGAGCCCGGGATTCGCCAGGAATTCTCGGCCGTTACAGCCGGCTGAACGGCCCCCTTCGCGGCGTCTTGAAGCCGCCGCCCTTTGCCAATTCCAGGCTCTCAGGCTAGGTTGCCTGTCGCAGCGGCCCGAACGCCAATCAGGGCCGAAACATCGAATCATGAAACAGGACGAGGAGGCTGGAATGTCGGGGATCAGACTGGGCGCGTTGACGGGAATTACCGCGTTTGCCGCCCTGGCCATGGCCACGGGCATCGCGAAGGCGGAGATGATGTCCAAGGTCGGCCCGGGCGAAGGCGAAGTCGCGATCGTGGCCTGGCCCGGCTATGTCGAGCGGGGCGACACCGACAAGAATTATGACTGGGTCACCGATTTCGAGAAGCAGACCGGCTGCAAGGTGACTGTGAAGACCGCAGGCACCTCGGACGAGATGGTCTCGCTCATGAACGCCGGCGGCTTCGACCTGGTCACGGCCTCGGGCGACGCCACGCTTCGCCTGATCGCGGGCGGCAAGGTGCAACAGATCAACACCGACCTGATCCCGAGCTGGAACACGATCGACAAGCGCCTCCAGAACGGCGCCTGGCACACGGTCGGCGGCAAGCATTTCGGCGTGCCCTATCAGTGGGGCCCGAACGTGCTGATGTACAACACCACGGTCTTCAAGGAACCGCCGAAGACCTGGGCCGTCGTGTTCGAGGAGCAGAAGCTGCCCGACGGCAAATCCAACCAGGGCCGGGTCGAGGCTTATTCCGGCCCGATCTACATCGCCGACGCCGCGCTCTATCTGAAGAAGCATCAGCCGGCGCTCGGCATCGACGATCCCTATGAGCTGACGCAGGAGCAGTTCGACGCCGCGGTCAACCTGCTCAAGGCGCAGCGCAAGCTCGTCTTCAAATACTGGGGCGATTCCACGGCCCAGACCGAGGACTTCAAGAACGAAGGCGTCGTGGCCTCGACCTCCTGGCCCTATCAGGCCAATCTGCTCGCCGGCGAAGGCCAGCCCATCGGCATGACGGTGCCGGAGGAAGGCGCCACCGGTTGGGCCGACACGACGATGATGCATTCGCAGGCGCCGCATCCGAATTGCGCCTACATGTGGCTCGAGCATTCGCTGAACAAGAAGCTGCAGGGCGACCTCGCCTCCTGGTTCGGCTCGGTGCCGGTGGTGCCCGACGCCTGCAAAGACAACGCGCTGCTCGGCGAGAAGGGCTGCGAAGCCAACGGCGTCGAGAACTTCGACAAGATCTCGTTCTGGAAGACTCCGGTCGCCGATTGCGGCAACGGCAAGAAATGCGTGCCGTACAAGGACTGGACGTCGACGTTCCTCGCCATCCAGAGCGGACAGTAAACTGCCTTCTCAGGGGCGGGCGCCGGCCAAGACCGACCGGCGCCCGCCCGTTTCGTTTCAGGCCCTTTTCAGACCGCGATGACCAAAGCCTCCACATCCGCCGTTTCCTTCCGGCAGGTGAGCCGCCATTACGGCGAGGTTCGCGCCGCCGACAATGTCAGCTTCGATATCGAGGACGGCGAATTCTTCGCCATGCTGGGCCCCTCGGGCTCGGGCAAGACCACCTGCCTGCGCCTGATCGCGGGCTTCGAGCAGCCGACCTCGGGCGACATCCTGATCCACGGCAAATCGGTCGCGGGCGTGCCGCCTTATGAGCGCGACGTCAACACCGTGTTCCAGGATTACGCCCTCTTCCCGCATATGAATGTCGCGGACAATGTCGCCTACGGCCCGATGATCCGCGGCGAGCCCAAGGCGCAGCGGCTGCGCGAGGCCGAGGAAATGCTGCGCATGGTGGCGCTCGAGGGATTGGGCGCGCGCAAGCCGAACCAGCTCTCGGGCGGCCAGCGCCAGCGCGTGGCGCTCGCGCGCGCGCTCATCAACAAGCCGAGCCTGCTGCTGCTGGACGAGCCGCTGGGCGCGCTCGATCTCAAGCTGCGCGAGCAGATGCAGGTCGAGCTCAAGGCGATCCAGCGGCGCGTCGGCATCACATTCATCTATGTGACCCACGACCAGGGCGAGGCGCTCGGCATGAGCGACCGCGTGGCCGTCTTCAACCGGGGCCGCATCGAGCAGATCGGCTCGCCGGCCGACGTCTACGAGCATCCGGCCTCGGCCTTCGTCGCGGGTTTCGTCGGCGTCTCCAACATCCTCACCGGTGCGGCGGCCCGCTCGATCGCCGGCGCGCCCGCGGCCTTCTCGATCCGGCCGGAGAAGATCACCCTGGTGGCGGGCGGCGAGGAAGCCCCGCCGCCGGGCGCCTGCGTCGCGCGCGGCAAGATCGACAGCCTGCTCTATCTGGGCTCTTCGACCCGGTTCAACGTGGCGCTCGAAGGCGGCGGCGAGCTCACCGTGATCGAGCAGAACCGCAGCGGCGGCGCCCGCGGCGGTGCCGAGATGCAGGGCCGGCCCGTGCTGCTCTGGTGGCGCCGGGACCACATGCAGGGCATGGTGGAGAGCTCCTCCGCATGAGCCTCGACGTCACCCTCTCCTCGCCGCTGACGCGCCTGTCCTCGTTCCTCTATCTGCGCCCACGCCTGGTGCTGACCCTGCTGCTGGTCCCGCCCCTGCTGTGGCTCGGCATCGTCTATCTGGGATCGCTCTTCGCGCTCCTGGCGCAGAGCATCTTCTATATCGACGACTTCAGCGGCCTGACCGTCTATGAGCCGACGCTTCGCACCTATGCGGAGCTCTTCACCCCGGCCAACCTCACCATCATCCTGCGAACGGTGGTGATGGCGGCGGCCGTCACCGTCGTCTGCGGCACGATCGCCTTCCCGCTCGCCTATTACATGGCGCGCTATGCCGGCATGAAGGCCAAGGCGATCTTCTATCTCGCCGTGATGCTGCCGCTCTGGTCGAACTATCTGGTGCGCGTCTATTCCTGGAAGCTGATCCTGGCCAAGGAGGGCGCCATCAGCTGGATCTTCGCACAGTTGCATCTGAGCTGGGTCCTCGACGGGATCCTCGCCATCCCCGTGATCGGCGGCCCCTCCCTGTCCTCTTCCTATCTCGGCACCGGCCTAGTCTTCACCTATATCTGGCTGCCCTACATGATCTTGCCGGTGGAAGCGGCGCTGGAGCGTGTGCCGCGCTCGCTGCTCGAGGCCTCGGCCGATCTGGGCGCGAGGCCCAAGGCCACCCTGCGCAAGGTCATCCTGCCGCTCGCGGTTCCCGGCATCGCCGCCGGCTCGATCTTCACCTTCTCGCTGACCTTGGGCGACTACATCATCCCCAACCTGGTCGGCTCCTCGCGGCCCTTCATCGGCCAGGTGGTCTACAGCCTGCAGGGCACGGCGGGCAATCTGCCGCTGGCCGCCGCCTTCGCCATGGTGCCGGTGCTGGTGATGGCGGGTTACATCACGCTCGCCAAGCGCTTCGGAGCCTTCGATGCCCTCTAAGGCCGCCAGCAACAGCAGCCTGAGGATGGGCGAGCGGCCGAGCTTCAGCCTCAAGGCCGCGGCGACCTTCGGGCTCCTGTTCCTCAACCTGCCGCTGGCTTTCATCCTGCTCTACGCCTTCTCGACGGACGACCGGAGCTTCACCTTCCCGCCGCCGGGCCTGACCCTGAAATGGTTCGCGGTCGCCTGGGAGCGCGACGACATCTGGCAGGCGCTCTGGCTTTCGGTGCGCGTGGCTCTCACAGGAACGGCGATCGCGCTGGTGCTGGGCACGCTGGCCTCGGCCGCGATGTTCCGTTTCCGCTTCTTCGGCAAGGAAGCGATCACGCTCCTGATCCTGCTGCCGATCGCGCTGCCGGGCATCGTCACCGGCATCAGCCTGCGGTCGGCCTTCGGCTTCGTCGATATGCCCTTCAGCTACTGGACCATCGTGCTGGGCCACGCGACCTTCTGCATCGTCGTGGTTTACAACAATGTGATCGCCCGATTGCGCCGGTCCTCGCCGGCCCTGATCGAGGCCTCGATGGATCTGGGGGCCAACAGCTTCCAGACGTTCCGGCATGTCATCCTGCCCAATATCGCCACGGCGCTGCTGGCGGGCGGGATGCTGGCCTTTGCCCTTTCTTTCGACGAGGTCATTGTCACGACCTTCACCGCCGGGCAGCAGCAGACGATTCCCATCTGGATCCTCGGCCAATTGTTACGGCCGCGCGAACGCCCTGTCACAAATGTCGTGGCGGTGTTTGTCATTCTGGTCACGATGCTGCCGATCCTGGGCGCCTATTGGCTCACCCGCGATACGCATGATGCGAGCGGCAGCGGCAAATAGCGGCGGTGGCATTTCGATGGCATCGGAAAACTCGCTTGCCAGCTCAAATCGCCCCTAGACAGAATATCCGGACGATCAAGGGTCCGGGCGCTGCCGCGTCGTCTGCTCATTAGAGCGTCCTGACAACGTTCCCCCCGAACCGCTGATTGACGGACCAACCGCGCTGCTCTTGCCGCGCGGTTTCTGACTTGCCCCTATGCCCAGGGAGACGTTTATGGCTACCGGCACCGTGAAGTGGTTCAACCCGACCAAAGGCTATGGCTTCATCCGCCCCGATGGCGGCAACAAGGACGTGTTCGTGCATGTGACCGCCGTGCAGCGCGCCGGCTTGCAGACCCTGAAGGAGGGTCAGAAGATCGGCTTCGAGATCCAGCACAGCAAGGACGGGCGCGAGTCCGCCGAAAACCTGGCCGTGGTCGACTGAACCGAGCGATCGAAGGGTTCCCGAACTCCCGCAGCGAAACCGTAGGGCCGGCGCCCGGGCGCCGGCCCGATTTGTGTCAGGCCTCTTTTCGCGCGGCGCGCCGGGCCTCGTAAACGGCGACGTGGCAGGCCGCGGCCTCGATCAGCGGCGTCGCAATTCCCAGGGCCCGCCCGCGCGCGACCATGTCGCCCAGGATATGGGCGCCTTCGGTCGCGCCGCCGCGCTCGAGATCGCGCAACATCGACGCCTGCACCGCCGAGGCCGGATCGGTCAGCCGCTGCGCGGTCGCCTCGAGGACCTTGTCGCGGGCGGCATGGCCGCTGGCCGCCGCCACGGCGCTCGCTTCCTTCAGCATCGCCCGCGCGATGCCGGCCCCGCCGGCCCGCGCGATCTCGCCGACGCTCCCGCGCATCAGGCAGGTGAGCCCCGCCAGCGTGGCCAGCATGGTGAACTTCTCCCACATCTCCTGCAGGACATTCTCGCTCAACACCGACTTGAACTTGGCGGGCGCCAGATCGGCGGCGATCGCCCGCACCCGATCGCTGCCGCCGCCGGCGCGCTCGCCGAAGGTCAGGCGCGGCGGCAGGTCGAGATGGCGGATCTCGCCGTTGGGTCCGAGCGTCGCGGAGATATGGCAGACACCGCCCAGCACGCGCTCGGCGCCGAAGGCGAGCTCGAGCCGGTCGAGATGCAGGAGCCCGTTCAGCAGCGGCAGGATCGCCGTGGCGCTGCCGAGATAGGGCGCCACCGCCGCCATCGCACCGTCGAGGTCATAGGCCTTGCAGGTCAGGAGCAGCGTGTCGAAGGGCTGGGCCGCCGGCTCGCCCTGGAGCAGCAGCTTCGGCTGCAGCCGGGTCGCGCCGTCGGGGCTTTCGATGACCAGCCCCTGCTCGCGCAGCAGCCGCGCGCGAGCCGGACGCACCAGAAAGGTGACGTCGCCACCCGCCTCCTGCAGCCGGCCGCCGAAATAGCCGCCGACGCCGCCCGCTCCCAGGATCAACCAGCGCATCGCTCGAGGAACCTTCTGTTAAGGTAAATTCCCGGATCATAGGGCGGGCCCGGCGTCCTTGAAGGGCCCCAGTTGAAGGCAGGCGGCCCGATGGGCATAGTGGCGCCCGCCCAGCCCCCCAATCAACCGAGGCTTCCAAGGTGCAGGAACTCCAGCGGCTGCTCGATAATGGCCGATTCTATCACCGTCAGGGTCGTCTGACCGAGGCGGCGGACATCTATCGCCAGGTGCGCCGCGCCGATCCCCAGAATCCGATGGCCCATCATCTCCTGGGCCTGGTGCTGCACCAGCAGGGCAAGCGCGACGAGGCATTGCAGGCGCTGGCGGAAGCCGTGCGGCTCGAGCCCGACAACGCAGCCTATCGCACCGGCTTCGCCGAGCTCCTGATTCTCGAGAACGACCCCGAGGCGGTGCGGATCCAACTCGAGGCCGCCAGGACGCTGCAACCGCGCACGGCCGTGCTGCTGGTCCGCCAGGCGGTCATGTGGGGCCAGATCGGCGATCCCGATCTGGCGATCAAGACGGCCGAGGAGGCCGTCGCGGTCGACAGCAATCACCCGCAAGGCCATCAGGTGCTGGGCATGCTCCTGCGCGAGCAGGGCGATCTCGGCCGCGCCGCAGAGCATCTGCTGGCGGCGCGCCGGGCCTCACCGGCGGCACCCGATCCCCAGACCACCTGCGCCCTGACGCTGTTCGCACTCGGCCGCCATGCCGAGATCGCAACGCTGCCGCCGCCGGCCGATCAGCGCAACCTCTATCGCGAAGCGGTCCTGAGCGCGCTCGCCGTGTGGCAGCAGGGCGATCTGCCCCAGATCGAAGCGGCGCTGGCCAAATGCGATGAAATCGCGCAGGCCCGGGGCGGCCGCACCGAGGACGTCTATGCCGGCTATCACGGCCAGATGGCGCGGCTCGTCGATTCCCGCAAGCGTTCGGCCGATCTCTACAAGCAGAAGACCAAGAACGACGTCGCCGTCGTCGGCGACATGCAGTCGCTGTCGGCCGCCAATCTCACGGTCAAGCTGGGCGAGGATATCGTGCGCCTGCGTACCGCTTTCGTGCCGGGCTGCGTCGCGGTCAATCTCTTCAAGCGCGCCGCCAACTCCTGCCGCGCCGGTTTCGAGGCGGCGCTGGATCGCCAGCCCGCGGGCGGGCGCGTCATCGCCTCGGTCGGCGACATGGATTGCCGCTACACCATCGGCTTCATGGACCTGCTGCGCCGGCATCCGGAGATGGAAGGCCGCAAGCTCGTCAGCGAGACGGTGCAACGCTATACCGACTGGGTCGTCGACGCCGCCAATCAGCGCAAGCTCGATCTCATCCTGATGGGACCGCCCGCGCGCGCCGTGGCGCTGAACTTCGTCCCGCCGGCCGTCGCCCGGCAGTTCCTCGAGCTGGTCGAGTTCTTCAACAGCGAGCTGCGCGCCGCCGCCGGTCGCGCCGGGCTGATCTATGTCGATCTCTACGACGCGACGGTGGGTCCGCACCGGCGCGGCCGCGAGGACTGCTTCATCGACACCACCCACGTGCAGCCGTCGGCCGTCGCTGCCGCGATCAAGGCCGCCGGCTTCTGAGCGCATCTCGATGAATGCGGTGCTGTCGCTCTATCTGCTTTGGGTCGTCCTGCCCGGGATCGCCGCCGCCGGCATCGGTGCGGCGATCCTGCGCAGCAACCGCCTCAAGGGCGGCTTGCTGGGCGCCGTTGCGGGCCTGGTGCTGGGGCAGCTGGCGCTGCTGCTGCTGAGCTCGCCGAGCTGAAGGCCCGGACGGCCGCGAGCGAAACCGAGCGCTGATTGGCCGGGAAGGGTGCCGCGTCCGAATGGCGCTGGCGGGCCCAGATCAGCACCGAAGCCAGGCGCCCCGCCGAAAGACCCTTCCAGATCAGCATGTTAGATCGCCGCGAAAAATTCTTGCGAATGAGTTGCAATCGCACCGACTATCCCTTAATCAAGAACCGCTTGCAACAAACCTCGTGGCGCCTCGCCAGGGGACGGTCGGTCGATGTATGTCTGCAATTGCAATGGCTTGAGTGAAGGGGCGGTGCGCAAGGA
Organism: Hypericibacter terrae; assembly: GCF_008728855.1. Lineage (GTDB taxonomy): Bacteria > Pseudomonadota > Alphaproteobacteria > Dongiales > Dongiaceae > Hypericibacter > Hypericibacter terrae. Next base: position 4,995,327 of record NZ_CP042906.1, read on the forward strand.
AATCGCGCAGCGCTCGCGCGCTTGCGGCGGTGCCGGTCCCGGTTCCGTCGGTCAATTGTTCGGTTGCTTCGGTTGCAAGCCGCAATGCGGGAAATGCGTTGCGGATATGAAGCAGCTCATCGACGAGCCCAATCGCATCGGGAGTCTCATGCTCGCGGCCGAATGACGCGTCGCTCGAAAGAGAGGGAAAGGCGTCATGAAGGGCGACAAGCATGTCATCGAGCAGCTCAACCGCGTGCTGACCAACGAGCTGACGGCGGTCAATCAGTATTTCCTCCACGCCCGCATGTACGAGCATTGGGGACTGAAGCGGCTTGCCAAGCATGAGTACGAGGAATCGATCGAGGAGATGAAGCACGCGGACAAGCTCATCAAGCGCGTGCTGCTGCTCGAAGGCCTCCCCAACCTGCAGGATCTCCACAAGCTCAAGATCGGCGAGACGGTGCCCGAGGCGCTCGCGGCCGATCTCGATCTGGAGCGGCGCAGCCGCAAGACCCTGGTCGAGGCGATCGGCATCTGCGAGAAGACGCCCGACTATGTGAGCCGCGACATCTTCCGCCACATCCTCGACGACACCGAGCACCATATCAACCATCTCGAGACAGCTCGATCTGGCCGAGAAGACCGGCCTGCAGAACTATCTGCAGTCGCAGAAGATCGAGTGCTGACCTCTAATCCCTTCCCCCAGGCGGGCTACGCCCGCGACTCTTAAAAGCTTGCCAGCGAAGCTGGCGGGGCGGGGGAAGGTTAGGAAGGGGGTGCCACGCACCCGATGCGTGTCGCAGCGGCACCCCTCCCCCTACCTCCTCCCGCAGGGGGAGGGGGCGTGATTTTCTTGAAGCGCTCTCACTTCCTTTTCCGAAAATCCTTTATCACCCGGTGCGCGGCGTTGCGACCGGGGACCCCGGAGACGCCGCCGCCGGGATGGGCGCCGGAGCCGCAGAGATAGAGACCCGCGACCGGCGTGCGATACTGCGCGGCGTCGGGATGCGGCCTGAGGCTGAAGATCTGATCGAGGTCGTGCCGGCCATGGAAGATGTCGCCTTCGGTCAGGCCGAAGACGCGCTCCAGATCGAGCGGCGTCAGCAATTGCCGCCCGACGATCAGGGATCGCAGGCCCGGCATGTGACGTTCGATCTGGGTCAGGGCTTGCTCGGCCACATCCTTGCCGATGACATCCCAGCTCCTCCCGTTCGCCAGCTTGTAGGGACAGTATTTCGCGATCAGGCTCATCACGTGATGGCCGCGCGGCGCCAGGCTGTCGTCCGAGGCCGAAGGAATCCGGATGTCGATATAGAATTCGTCCGGAATCTCGCCGAGGGTCGCTTTGCGATAGGCCGCCTCGATCGCCGCCCGCTCGGGAATGATGGTGATGGAGGAGCCCAGCGCGATCGCAGCCTCCGCGCCCTCCAGTTCCGCAAAGCGCGGCGTGCCCGACAGCGCCAGGTTCATGCGGATGGTGGCGTGGCCGTAGCGCAGCGTGCCGATATCGCGCGCGAAGCCCTCGGGCAGATGCTCGGGGCCCACGAATTTGAGGAAGGTGCGCTTCGGATCGGCATTGGAGAGCACCATGCGGGCGCGGATCTCCTCGCCGCCCTCGAGCCGGACGCCGACGGCGCGCTTGTTCTCGACCATGATCCGCTCGACCGGCGCCGCGGTCCGGAACTCGACGCCATGGGCGCGGCCGGCGCCGGCCATGGCTTGGGTGATGGCGCCCATGCCGCCCTTGGCCATGCCCCAGCCGCCGCGCTTGCCTTCGAACTCGCCCAGCGCGTGGTGGAAGAAGGGAATGGCCGAACCCGGCTGATCGAGGCTCGAGAAATTGCCGGAGACGCAATGCGCCGCATAGAGATTGCGGATCCGCTCGCTCTCGAACCAGCGCTCGACGATGGCATTGGCCGAGCTGGTGAAGAGCTGCGCCAGCAGATGGCGGTCGGCCGGATCGAGCGCCTTGATCTGGCGCCCGGCCCCGACCATCGAGAGCAGCTCCAGGAAACCGCCGCCCAGATGCGGCGGCTCCTTGAACCATTGCTCGCGGATGACGGCACCCACGCGCTGTACCGCCGCGCCGAAGCGTTCGATTGCCTCGTAATCGCGGTTGGAGAAGCGCCCGACAGCGGCGCGATCATGAGTCTCGTCGCCGGTCGACAGCAGCGGGCGACCGTCGGCGAAGAGATCGAGATGACCCTTGAGCGGGATGGTCTGGTAGCCATGGGCCGGCAGGTCGAGATCGGCCACGATTTCCGGGCGCAGCAGGCTGACCGTGTAGGACGCGACCGAATTGCGGTAGCCCGGATGGAACTCCTCGGTCACCGCCGCCCCGCCGAGCACGGCACGGCGCTCCACCACCAGGGTCTTCAGGCCGGCCTTGCCGAGATAGGCCGCCGCTGTCAGGCCGTTATGCCCGCCTCCCACCACGATCGCATCATAAACCATTACGCCGTCCCCCTCGCTGTCGCGGCGGGCAGTCTAGGGAGGTCATTTCGACGCTGCCAGCCCCTTGCCGACCCTTGTCACCATGCCGGATCCGCGGTCCTGGCCCTGGTCAGGGGGTGCGGTGCACGATAGCCTTGGCCCCTCGATCGGGAGCGTGACCGCAGCCGCGCCGGCGATCCTTCTGACAGCAGGAAAAAGGGGCAAGGTCCAATATGGCAGCGATCATCCGACAGGTGCCGGGCGTCATCGGCGCCATTGCGGCGTACATCGTCCTCAAGCTGATGTGGTGGCTGTTCGGCCTGCAATCGATCGCGGGCGAGGTGCTGATCCTGGTGGTCGTCACCCTGGGGGTCGCGCTCCTGGCCGAGCGCGCCATGCGGAAATATCAGCAATCGACCTTGTGATGCCGGCCCCGCCGCTCCGGCGGGGGATCGCCTCATACCGAACGCCGACGGCCGGTCGCAGGCGCCTCAAGCCGCGACGGTCCCGCTATGCGGCCCCGCCTCCATTTCCCCTGCAACGGAACTCGCCATGTGGACCATTCTGCTGCTGATCGGCTCCAACATCTTCATGACTTTCGCCTGGTACGGACATCTGAAATACACGAACTCGCCACTCTGGATGGCTATCCTCGCCAGCTGGGGGATCGCCTTCTTCGAGTATTGCCTGCAGGTGCCGGCCAACCGGCTGGGTTACGGCGAGTTTAACGGCGCCCAGCTCAAGACCATCCAGGAGATCATCACGCTCGTGGTCTTCGCCGGATTCTCGGTGCTCTATCTGGGCGAAAGCTTGCGCTGGAACCACGCGGCCGGCTTCGTCTGCCTGGTGGCGGCCGCGTTCTTCATGTTCAAGGGCTGATCCGCGGGACGGCGACCGAAGCGATTGCATAGGGGAGATCGGCGTCCGACTATGCGGCGCATCGTGGGGAGCCCGAAATGACATCGCCTGGCTGGGGCCGGCGGCCCTTCGAAAAGCCGCCGGTGCCCGAGGATTACTGGAATCTTGCGCCGGAGCGGGCGGCCGAAGCGCTGTCGGCCGGGCTCACCGGCCTCTCCGTCAGCGAAGCCGCAGCGAGGCTTGCCCGCTACGGCCCCAACGATGCCGCGCAGCGCCGCCATACGCCGCTCTGGCTTCAGTTTCTCGCCCGCTTCAAGAATCCCCTGGTCCTGATCCTGCTGGTCGCCAGCGCGGCCTCCGCCGCGACCGGCGAGATCACCAGCTTCGTCGTGATCACGGCCGTCATCCTGCTGTCGGTCACCCTCGACTTCGTTCAGGAAGTCCGGGCCGAGAGCGCCGTCGAGGCCCTGCGCCGGTCGGTTGCCCTCACGGCGCGCACTTGCCGCGGCGGAAACTGGATCGAATTGTCCGCCGACCAGCTCGTGCCCGGCGATCTGGTCGAGCTCAAGGCCGGCGATCTGATCCCGGCCGATGGGCTCCTGATCAAGGCCCGCGACCTCTTCATCACGCAGGCGATCCTGACTGGCGAGCCCTATCCCGTGGAGAAGCACGCCGCGCCGCTCAAAGCCCCGGCGGCGGGTCCCGCCGAGGCCGACAATGCCGGGTTTCTCGGCACCTCCGTCGTCAGCGGTGTGGGCCAGCTCCTGATTTGCCGCACCGGACGCGCGACCATTCTCGGCGGCGTGGCCAAGGCGCTGGGCGAACGGGCGCCGGTGACCGCGTTCGAGACCGGCATCCGCCATTTCGGCCTGCTGATCATGCGCCTGACGGCCCTGCTGGTGCTGTTCGTGCTGCTGGTCAACGGGCTGATGGGCCGGCCGCTCCTCGAAAGCTTCCTGTTCGCAATCGCCCTTGCCGTCGGTCTCACGCCGGAGCTGCTCCCGATGGTGACGACTGTCACGCTGGCGCATGGCGCGCTCCGGCTCGCCAAGCGGCGCGTGATCGTGAAGCATCTTCCCGCCCTTCACAATCTGGGCGCCATGGATCTGCTCTGCACCGACAAGACCGGCACCTTGACCGAAGCCCAGGTGAAGGTGGATCGGGCCATCGATGCCGAAGGCCAGCCCAGCGACCGTGTCCTGGAGCTCGCCCGGCTCAACAGCCAATTCTGCACGGGCGTCAGGAGTCCGCTCGATTCGGCGATCCTCGCCTCGCCGGATCCCTCGGGCGCCGTCATCTGCACCAAGCTCGACGAGGTCCCCTTCGATTTCGAGCGGCGGCGTGTGTCGATCCTGATCGAACGGGAGGGCCGGGCGCAGCTTCTGGTCAAGGGCGCGCCGGAGAACCTGCTGCGGCTCTCGAACCGGGTCGAAGGCAAGGACGGCGCGGCGCGACCGCTCGACGCGGCGCTGCGGGCTCAGCTCACGCAGGCCTTCGAGAAGCTCAGCCAGGAAGGTCTGCGTGCGCTGGCGGTGGCCTACAAGCCGATGCCGGCCGGGCCCCGGGCCATGGCGATCGCCGACGAATCCGATCTCATCTTCGTCGGTTTCGTCGCCTTCATCGATCCGCCCAAACAGGAGGCCGCCGTCGTCATCCGCGAGCTGGCGGACAGCCAGGTCGGGATCAAGATCCTGACGGGCGACAATGAGCATGTCACCCAGCATCTCTGCCAGTCACTGGGTCTCGACGTCCGGGGAACCTTGACGGGCGACGAGCTGGCGAAGCTGACCGACGAGGCCTTGTTTTCCCGCGTCGCCGACACCGATCTGTTCTGCCGCCTGACGCCGCAACAAAAGACCCGGGTCGTCCTCGCGTTGCGGCGTGCCGGCCATGTGGTGGGATTCCTCGGCGACGGCATCAACGATGCGCCCGCGCTGCATGCGGCCGACATCGGCATCTCGGTCGACAGCGCCGCGGATGTCGCCAAGGAAGCGGCCGATCTGATCCTGCTCGATCACGATCTCGAGCTGGTGCGGGCCGCCGTCGAAGAAGGAAGACGCAGCTTCGAGAACATCCTCAAATACATCCTGATGGGCACCAGCTCGAATTTCGGCAATATGTTCTCGATGGCCGGTGCGACGCTGTTTCTCCCCTTTCTTCCCATGCTGCCGGTCCAGGTGCTGGTCAACAATCTGCTCTACGACCTGTCCGAGCTCGGCATTCCGTTCGACCGCGTGGACCGCGCAGCCCTCGCCCGGCCGCAGCGCTGGGACATGAGATTCGTGCAGCGCTTCATGTGGACGCTGGGGCCGGTTTCATCGGTCTTCGATTTTCTCACCTTCTTCACCTTGCTGTATCTCTTCAAGGCCGGGGAGGCGGAGTTTCAGACCGGCTGGTTCGTCGAAAGCATGTTGACCCAGACCATGGTCGTCCTGCTGATTCGCACGCGCGGCAATCCCTTCGCCAATCTCCCCGACCGGGTGCTGGCGGCGACGGTTTTCGTCGCCGCAGGTCTTGCCGTGCTGTTGCCCTATACGGGACTGGGACGGTGGATCGGCATGGTGCCGCTGCCGCTGCCTTTGCTGGCGGCGATTGCGGGCCTCGCTGCCGGCTATTTCCTGCTGGTGGAGATCGCCAAGCGAATCCTCTGGCGCCATGCCGGCGCGCCCGGGCCGCGCCTGCAGCGGCGTTTCTAGTGTTTCTGCCGCGAAACATTCGACATGGAGGGCCGTTGGCGACGAGCCCCGCGCCGAGAAAGACCTAAGGCATTTTTGCGGCGGGCCCAGCGCTGGAAGGGGGTCGATTCATTCCTTACAGCGCAGTAATTTGAAGCCCTTAGGAAAATAAGTGAGGCTCGCCCCTATTCACCCGCGCCTTGGAATTGCCGCTGTCGTGGAGCGATGGTGCGGTGCTAGGACTTGAAAGTTCGGAGGACCGCGGACAGATCATCCGAGCGGTCAATTGGGGAGCTAACTCAAATGCGAGTGTTCAAAGACAAGTCTGCAGGCGCGAGCTTGCAGTGGCGGACGCTGATGCTGTCCGGTGCCGTGATGCTGGGGATCGCGGCCGGAGCGAGCGTCGCCAGGGCCGACGCGCCGACGATCGGCGGTGTGACCCAGGAACAATACAAGGGTGCGCTGGGCAAGGTCGCCGCCAGCGAGAACCCGCTGAAGTATCAGGATGCGGTGTACTCCCAGGAGCAGGTGACGACGCCACCCTGGGGAACCACGTCGCTCCAGTTCCTCGACGGCACCAAGCTCGAGGTCGGCCAGGCCTCGGACGTGACGCTGGACGAGTTCGTCTACGATCCGAACCAGACGCTCACCTCCGCCGCGATCAAGTTCAATCGCGGCGTGTTCCGCTTCATCACCGGCGAGAACACGAGGAAGGAAGGCGTCAGCCTGACGACGCCGGTCGCCACGCTCTCGATTCGCGGCACCGACCTGCTCATCAAGGTGGACTATGACGGCACCACCACGGTGAGCGTGCTGCGGGGTGCGATCGCGGCGCTGGCCTGCGATCGTCCGGAACAGGTCGTTTCGGCAGGCAAGGTGCTCAAGATCCCGGTCAACTGCTCGGAGAAGAGCACCATCGGGCCCTATACGCCGGCGGCACCGACCGGGCCCGCCGACACCTCGCCCGGGCCCGGGAACAACGACCACCAGCATGAAAGCCGCAGCACCAACGACTAGCTCGCGGTCGGACAAGAATGACGATCTTAAGGGCGCTTCCGGCCAACCGCCGCGAGGCGCCCTTTTCTCGTTCGCCCGGCGGCGATGCACCGGCGCATTGAGCGCGGGGGCGCCGGCCGCTACGTTGAAGCGGGGTTCGGGAGGGGCGATTCGGGGCTGCAGCGATAGCCGCGGCACGCCGCGTCCCCGGGGGATCGGCAGGGGGACATCAGGGTGGAAGACCGGGGGATTCTCTATTTCGCGACCGGCGCGAAATATGTCGCGGAGGCCGTGGCGTCGGCCGAGTCCGCCAAGAAGCTGATGCCGGGGGTGCCGATCGCGCTCGTCACCGACGATGGCGAGGCGTCGCCTCCCTTCGACCGCACCGTCACCATTCCGGGCGGCGAGTATCCGCTGCTGGCGAAGGTCCGGTCGCTCGGGCTCACGCCTTTCCGGCGCACGGTGTTCCTCGATTCCGATACCTTCGTCGCGCGGCCGTTCGAGGAGCTGTTCGATCTGCTGGACGCCTTCGACATAGCCGCGGCCCACGCGCCCTTGCGCCTCTCGACCTTCCGCTTCAAGGAACAAGGGATCTTTCTCGGCGGGGTCCCGACCTGCTTTCCCGAATACAACACCGGCGTCGTCGCCTACCGCGCCGATCCGGGCGTGCTTACGGCGCTCAAAGCCTGGGTCGATCTCTATCAGAAGCAGCTTGCGGGCCGGCTCAAGCCCTGGACCTGGGACCAGCTCTCCTTTCGCGAGACGATCTATAAGAGCGGCCTCAAGCTGGCGACGCTCTCCAACGAATATAACTACCGGCTGCCCTTCCCGCAGGTGACTTGCGGGCCGGTGAAGATCCTTCATGGCCGCAGCGCCGACATCGCCGGGATTCTGCAGCAGATCAACCAGCATCGCCGCTACCGGGTCACGGTGCCGGAGCGCTTCCGGTCGGTGGCGATGTTCATCGAGGATGCCGACTGAGCCGGACCCGCTTCGATCGATCGCCGTCGGCTTCGGGCGTTGCCGCTCGGGAGGGCGGGCTGCTAGTGTCGGACGCACAAAAATGAGGCGCCGCCGCCCGCTCGATGGGCGCGCTCCGGACCTCGAAAAAACCAGCCGGCCTCGACACGGGCAACCACCACCGATCGAACCTCGCCGTCCATCAGGGAGACGAAACCATATGAAGCGTCGCAAATTCCTGACTTCTGCCGCCGTGGGCCTCGCCGCGGCCCCCGTCGCCGCCACCCAGATCGCGGCACCGGCCATCGCCGATACGGCGGCGCCCGAGATCAAATGGCGTCTGGCCTCCAGCTTTCCCAAGAGCCTCGATACCATCTACGGCGCGGCCGAAACGGTGGCGAACCGCGTCGCCGCGGTCACCGATGGCAAGTTCCAGATTCGCGTTTTTGCCGCGGGCGAGATCGTGCCGGGCTTCCAGGTGCTCGACGCGGTCCAGAACGGCACGGTCGAGATCGGGCATTCCGCCAGCTACTATTACGTGGGCAAGGATCCGACCTTCGCCTTCGATACGGCGATCCCCTTCGGCCTCAATGCGCGCCAGCAGAACGCCTGGATGTATTACGGCGGCGGGCTCCAGCTGATGCGCGATTTCTTCAAGGACTACAGCATCTATCAGATCCCCTGCGGCAATACCGGCGCGCAGATGGGCGGCTGGTTCCGCAAGGAGATCAAGACCGTCGGGGATCTGAACGGCCTCAAATTCCGCGTCGGCGGATTCGCCGGCAAGGTGCTGACCAAGCTCGGCGTGGTGCCGCAGCAGATTCCCGGGGGCGACATCTACCCGGCGCTGGAGAAGGGCACCATCGACGCCGCCGAATGGGTCGGCCCCTATGACGACGAGAAGCTCGGCTTCAACAAGGTGGCGCAGTTCTATTATTACCCCGGCTGGTGGGAAGGTGGCCCGCAGCTCTCGGTCTATGTGAACCAGGCGCAGTGGGACAGCCTGCCCAAGACCTACCAGGCGCTCCTCGAATCCGCCTGCGCCGAGGCCAACGTCCTGATGCTGGCGAAGTACGACGCGCAGAACATGCCGGCCCTGCGCCGGCTGATCCAGGGCGGCACCAAGCTGAAGCCCTTCTCGAAGGAGATCATGGAAGCGGCCTACAAGGCCGCCTTCGAGGTCTATGACGAGACCGCCGCGACGAACGCAAAATTCAAGACGATCTACGAGGCCTGGAAGCCATTCCGCGAGGAGCAGTATCTCTGGTTCCGCGTGGCCGAGAACACCTTCGACAATTTCGTCTACACGAAGTCGGCGCAGAAGACCTGATCTGCGCCCCAAGGCCCGATCGAGCGCGGCCGTCGACCCGGCGAGGGACGATGGCCGTCCTCGTTCGAGCCTATTGAATGTCGATCGAGGGCGCTTCGCTGTCGGGCGCCGGCACGTCGATCTGGATGTTCATCTCGTCGCTGGTCGGCACATGGTGGATACGGCTCAGCACCATGTTCGGAAAGGCGATGACAAGGCTCACCATGACGATCTGGATGCAGACGAAGGGCACCGCGCCCCAATAGATCTGCCCGGTCGTCACCGGTGCGAGCTTGCGCCCGGTGATCTTGTCGATGAACGTCGAGGAAGGCGCCACGCTGCGCAGGAAGAACAGTGCGAAGCCGAAGGGCGGGTGCATGAAGGAGGTCTGCATATTGACCCCCAGCAGCACGCCGAACCAGATCAGGTCGATCCCGAGCTTGTCGGCCACGGGAGCCAGCAACGGCACCACGATGAAGGCCAGCTCGAAGAAGTCGAGGAAGAAGGCCAGGAAGAAGACCAGGATATTGACGACGATCAGGAAGCCCAGTTCGCCGCCGGGCACGCTGGTCAAGAGGCGATCGACCCAGAGATCGCCATCGACGCCGCGAAAGACCAGCGTGAAGACGGTCGAGCCGATCAGGATGAAGATCACGAAGGAGGAGAGCTTCGCGGTCGTGTCCATCGCCTGCTTCAGCAACGACCAGTTCAGCCGCCGATTTAGGAGCGCCAGGATCAGGGCGCCGGTGGCGCCCATGGCACCGCCCTCGGTCGGGGTGGCGACGCCGATGAAGATCGTGCCCAGCACCAGGAAGATCAGGATCAGCGGCGGCATCAGCGAGACGATCACCCGGCGCAGCAGCGCCAGCCCATGCAGCGTCCGCGCCTCGCGCGGCAAGGCGGGCGCCCATTTCGGCAGGAACAGCGCCACACCCAGCACATAGAGCGCATAGAACGCGGTCAGGATCAGGCCAGGAACGATGGCGCCCTCATACATGTCGCCGACCGAGCGGCCGAGCTGGTCGGCCAGTACGATCAGGACCAGGCTGGGCGGGATGATCTGCGCCAGGGTCCCCGAGGCCGCGATCACGCCGCTGGCGAGCCGCCGGTCGTAGCCGTAGCGCAGCATGATCGGCAGCGAGATCAGCCCCATCGAGATCACGGAGGCCGCGACCACACCCGTGGTGGCGGCCAGGAGCGCGCCCACAAAGATCGCGGCGAAAGCGAGACCGCCGCGCAAGGGGCCGAACAGCTGGCCGATGGTGTCGAGCAGATCTTCGGCCATGCCGCTGCGTTCGAGGATCAATCCCATGAAGGTGAAGAACGGGATCGCCAGCAGCGTGTCGTTGCGCATGATGCCGAAGACGCGGTCCGGCAGGGCCTGCAGCAGCGCCGGCGTGAGCAGGCCGAGCTCGATCCCGATGAAGCCGAACAGCAATCCGTTGGCGGCCAAGGCGAAGGCGACCGGATAGCCCATCAGCAGCAGCACCACCAGCGCCAGAAACATCAGCGGCGCCAGGTTGGCGATCAGGAGCTCGGTCATGTCGGTCCGCCGGCGCGCCGGTTGCTGACGGCGGCGGCGGCATGGGCCGGGCGCTTCTCGGCGGGATCGGGAATGAGCCCCATCAGGAAGGCGATCCGCTTGATCAGTTCGGAGACGCCTTGCAGCGCCAGCAGGATGAAGCCGATCGGAATCAGGAGCTTCACCGGCCAGCGCAGCAGCCCGCCGGCATCGCCCGATATCTCATGGCGCAGATAGGAGTCCGATACCAGCGGCCAGGAGAGCCAGGCGATGATGATCGCCATCGGCAGCAGGAACAGCGCCGAGCCGACGATGTCGATCCAGGTCTGGGTTCGCTTCGACAGCCGGCCGGCGATCACATCGATGCGGACATGCTCGTTGCGCAGCAGGGTGTAGCCGGCGCAGAGCAGGAATACGGCCGAGAACAGATACCATTGGATCTCGAGCCAGGCGTTCGAACTGGTGTCGAAAACATAGCGGACCATGGCGTTGCCGGCGCTGATCAGGACCGCGACCAGCACGCACCACGAAGCCAGCCTGCCGATATGCCCATTAAGCCAGTCGATCGCGCGGCTCAGGCCGAGCAATGCCTTCACGGAGTCTCCCCTGTCCCTGTCGTCGAGGACGCCTCTTGCCGGGCGCCTTCTGCCGCTTCCTCCTCTTCCTGGGAGGCGAGACGGTCATTGCCGATAATTTGCGCTCGGGTCCCGTCGCAGCTCAACCGAAAAATCCGGGGCGGGAGGGGCGGAGGCGGCGGGATCCCGCCTCAGTCGGAGGTTTCGACAACGGTGTCGAGCGTGTCGCGGATTCGCCTGGCGAGCTCGACCTTGCGATAGGGCTTGTGCAGCACCGTGATTCCGGACGGCAGCTGCCGTCGCGCCCGCAGATTGTCGAGCGCATAGCCGGATGTCAGCAGCACCTTCAGTCCCGGCCGGAGCTGCTGGGCGCGCTCGACGAGATCGATCCCGTTGATGCTCCCCGGCATGACGACGTCGGTGAAGAGGAGATCGACCGCGGCGCCCGAGGCCAGGCATCGCATGGCATCGTCGCCGTCGACACTGGCAATCACCTGATATCCGAGGCCTTTGATGATGGACACGGCGTGGTCGCGCACGAAGGCATCGTCCTCCGCCACGAGCACCGTCTCGCCGCCACCGGGCGCGAGCGTTTCCTCCGCCGCGGTCAGCGCCGCTTCGTGACTGTCATCGCCGCGGGCGACCGGAAGATAGATTCTGACCGTGGTTCCAAGCCCGACCTCGCTGTAGATGGCGACATGGCCGTTCGACTGCTTGACGAAGCCATAGACCATGCTGAGTCCCAGCCCGCTGCCCTTGCCCACCTCCTTGGTCGTGAAGAAGGGCTCGAAGGCGCGCGCCAGCACCTCGGGCGGCATGCCGTCGCCATCGTCCGTGACCGCGACCATGATGTAATCGCCGGTCGGCACTTCGGGATGCGTGCTTCGATACTGCTCGTCCAGGCTGGCATTGGCCGTCGAGACCGTGATGCGGCCGCCGCTCGGCATGGCATCCTGGGCATTGAGGGCCAGGTTGAGGACGGCGGATTCGAGTTGCGCCGGATCGGCGAACGCAGACTTCAGCTCAGACTCGAGCGTGGTCGCGATATCGATGTCCTCCCGCAGGGTGCGGCGCAGCAGGCGGCCCATCTTGTCGACCAGCTGGTTGCAATCGATCTGGGAAGGTTTGAGTGTCTGGCGTCGGCTGAAGGCGAGCAGCCGCTGGGTCAGCTCGGCGCCGCGTTCGCCGGCGGCTATGATCGCCTCCGCGAGCTTGCGCAGGTCGGGCCGGGCCTTGAGGACGTCGCTCAGCGATTCCGCATTGCCGATGATGACGGTCAGGAGATTGTTGAAATCGTGGGCGATGCCGCCGGAGAGCTGGCCCACCGTCTCCATTTTCTGGGCCTGGAAGAGCTGCTCGCTGGTTCGCTTGCGCTCCGTCAGGTCATGGATGATGCCGACAAAGACCGGCCCGTCATCCTGCATGGCCTCACCCACGGAAAGATCCATGGGAAAGGTGGTGCCGTCCTTGCGCCGGCCGGAAACCTCGCGTCCGATGCCGATGATTTTCGGCACGCGGGTCGTCAGATAGTTCGACAGGTAACGATCATGCTCGCCACGGAAGCGCGCGGGCATGAGCATCTTCACGTTCCGGCCGATCACCTCGGCGGCGCCGTAGCCGAACAGCGCCTCGCAGGCCGGATTGAACATCATCACCTTGCCCCGGGCGTCGATGAGGATGACGCCGTCGACGGCGGTATCGACCACGGCCTTCAGTCTCTGGGCCGCCTCCCGGATCGCCTGTCCCGAGCGCTTGCGCTCGGTCAGGTCGTGGATGATGCCGACAAAGATCGATTCTCCGTCCTCCTTGGCCTCGCCGACCGACAAGTCCATCGGAAAGGTCGTGCCGTCCTTCCGCTGGCCCACGACCTCGCGACCGATCCCGATGATCTTGGCGACGCCCGTACGATGATAGTTCGTGAGATAGCTGTCATGCTCGCCGCGAAAGGGCGCCGGCATCAGCATCTTGACGTTCTGGCCGACGACTTCCGCGGCGGAGAATCCGAACAGCTTCTCGCAGGCTGGATTGAATTTCAGGACGGTACCGCGGGCATCGATCAGGATGACCCCGTCGACCGCCGTATCGACGACGGCCTTCAACCGGGCTTCTTCGCGATCCACCGTCACTTCGCACCGCCCACAATCGGACAGAATCAGTTCTGGCCACGGTCGTCGAAACACATCCCCGGACTGTTACTATCCGAAGTGCCGCAAGCGTCCGCAAGCCGACATTTGTTCGCCCCGGTGGAATGATGGCATCGATGGAGCCGCTCGCACCGCGCCGCCCGGTTCATGAGCCCGTGACAATCCGGTGACGGCCCGCCAGCGATTGGGCAAGGACCGCCGAGAGTCAGGCCGCGATGGCGATCCCGCCCCGGATGGCGCCGCGATCGACGCGGCCCCACAATACGGCATGGTCCTCGGGCAGGGCGCGGCTGTTGGGCATCGCGAACCAGAGCCGCAGCATCGAGCGCACCCGGCCGGTGGCGGGGTCGTTCTCGAAGGCGGTGCGGGCGTGATAGATCACATGATTGTTGAGCAACTGGATCTCGCCAGGCGCCAGCACCATCTCGAAGGCCAGCTCGGCGGCGACACTGTCGAGCAGAGCGAGCGCTTCTACCTGTTGGGGCGTCAGGCGCGGCGCCTGCGGCAGCTGCTGCGCATTTTCGATATAGGTGCGCGAATAATGGCTGGTGAGCCTGCCGTCGCGCTGACCGAAGATCGGCAGCAGGTAGATCGAGGTCTCGCCGCCCTTCTCCTCGCCAAAGCGCGTGCGCGGCACCGGCTGATAGAGAATTTCGAGCAGGTCGGGGCGGCGCTTCAGGATCTCGTTATGCACCGCGCCGGTGCTGCAGAGCTTGCTCACGCCGCCCTCGGCGGCCTGGCCGATGCAGAACAGGCCGACCACGTCGCAACGGTCGGTATGGAAGCGCAAAGGGCCGTTGGTGAGCGTGCGCGCATAGGAGGAGAGGAAGGGCTTGCCGTTCTCATCGACGGTCACGCCGTGGCTGGCGGCCACGTCATAGCCCTCGTCCTGGATCGCCTTCATCAGCAGGCCGCTGTTGCTCTGCGAGACGATAGTGCCGAGATGATGGCCCAGCCCGAACCAGAGATGGCGCTGCGAGCGCGGATCGAGGCCGGCGAAATCGAGGCCGGTCAGCTTGGCCATGCCCGATCCGTTCTCCAGCTCCTCGCGCGCCTCGGCGCAGAGCTCGTCCAACCCCGGCACCTGGAATTGGTCGCGCGTGACCGCCGACCATTCGATTCCCGCCTCCCGGGCGCGATCGGCGGCGGCGATCAGGGCGCGGCTGACGGCCCGATCCATCGGCCGGATCCAGCGGTTCGAAGCGGCAATCTCCGTCCCGCGCCATACGCAGGGACCGGCAATGGGGGCGATGAAGGCCATGGCGTTCGACAATCCTCGGGCAAAAGCGGCCGGTTGGAGGGCGCGCGGCGAAACTCGAAAAATGATCCCACGACGGGCGGGCGGCATCAAGCGGCCGTAAGACGGGTGGCCGGGCGGCTCCCCCATCTGTCGTAGCCGTAATCTTCCAGAAAGAGGGCCGGATCGGCTGGCACTCCCTGGACGTGCTGGCGGAACACGCCCTCGGCAGGGCAGGACGGCGTGGTAGCAGAGGCTTCGGAACCGCCCGCGTCGGCCCGCTGCCGCTGTGGGCCGCACCCGAGGCGGCCTGCAAGATCTGCAGCGCCTCGAGCCCGCTGTTCCACATCTTCAAGCTGAGCCAGGATCGGGCTCGCTTGCCGACGCCCGGTCCGGCGTCGTAACACCCATCCCGTCTTCTCCGAGATCAACCCGGCGGGCGAGGTCGACACGATCGAGCATGCGCGCACTTCTAATCGAAGACGATGTGATGATCGGCCAGGGCCTGATTCGCGCGCTGGGCGATGCCGGCTGGTCGGTCGATTGGGTCCGGACCGGTGGCGATGGCGAGGAGGCGTTGCGCTCGGGCGGCCATGCGGTGGCCCTTCTCGACCTCGGACTGCCCGAGAAACTCGGCCTCGAGGTGCTGGCCTCGATCCGCAAGGCGGACATCCGCACACCCCTCATCATCGTGACGGCGCAAGACGATCTGGAGACGCGGCTGGCGGGGCTCGATCTCGGCGCCGACGATTATCTGGTGAAGCCCTTCGACAGCCGCGAACTGCTGGCCCGAATCCGCGCGGTGCTGCGCCGGCGGGTCGATCAGGCGGTCTCGTCCCTCAGCAGCGGCGAGGTGGAGCTCGACCTGACCTCCCATGCCGTGACCTATCGCGAGACGACGCATGTCCTGCCGGCGCGGGAGTTCGCGCTGATGCAAGCCCTGGTCGAGCATCAAGGCGGCATCCTGTCCAAGGGCGTGCTCGAAGAGCGCCTCTATGGCTGGGGCGAGGAGGTGCAGAGCAATGCGGTCGAGGTGTTGATCCACTATATCCGGCGCAAGTTCGACAAGGACATCATCCGCAACGTGCGGGGCGCCGGCTGGACCATTCCGAAGGCACCGCGATGACCTCCTTGCGCCGTTCCGCCATGATCTGGCTGGGCGGAGTCCTGGCTGCCATTAGCCTGGTCAGTGCCGTCGGAACCTACTACTTCGTCGCGCAGGAAGCGGACGATGCGCTCGACCAGCAGCTGAAGCTGGTCGCCAGCTATGTCAGCGCCGACCCCGACGAGCCGGCCACGCTCAAGGGCCGCGCCTTTGCCGCCGATCCCGAGGACGAGTTGGTCCTGCAAGTCTGGCAGCCCGATGGCTCGCTGGCGGAGACCTCCCATCCCGAGATCGCGATTCCGAGACAAGCCGAGACCGGTTTCGCCGACCTCAGCGCGGCAGACGATTCCTGGCGGACCTTCGCCGTCATCGGAGCCGAGGGCACCATCCAGGTGTCGCAGCGCATGGTCGTGCGCCAGGAGCTGGCGGGTGCCTCGGCGCTTCGCTCCGCGATTCCGATCGGACTGCTGGTGCCGATCGCCCTGCTGGCGCTGGGCTTCGCCATCGACCGCATCATGCGGCGGCTCGACCGGGTCGCCGGCGAGGTGGCCGGCCGCAGCCTCGAAGACCGCTCGCCGATCCCGCTGCGGGATACGCCCGTCGAGGTCGCGCCGCTGCTGCAGGCGATGAACAGCCTGATGTCGCGCCTCAATCAGGAGATCGAGCGCCAGAAGCGGTTCGTCTCCGACGCCGCCCACGAGCTGCGCACGCCGCTGACGGCGCTGCAGATCCAGATCGGCAATCTGAAGCAGGCGGCCCAAGAGGGGCCGGCCCCGGAGCGCCTGGCCGAGCTCGAGGAGGGCGTCAGGCGTGGATCGGCGCTGGTGGCGCAGCTGTTGCGGCTGGCCCGCTACGAAGCGGGCGAGGCGAGTCTGCCGGCGGCCCGCTTCGATCTCTCCGCCTGTGTCGCGCAATGCGTGGCGCGGGCGACCTTGCTCGCGGACGGGCGACGCATCGATCTGGGTCTCGAACGGCTGGACGCCGCCGATGCCGTAGGTTCGGCGGACGATATGGCGGTCCTGGTCGGCAATCTCCTGGACAATGCGATCCGATACACCGGCATCGGCGGCCAGGTCGACGTCTCGCTGGCGGTCGAGGCGGATGTCGCCAGAATCGACGTGACCGATAACGGGCCGGGCGTGGATGACGCGGCCCTGCCCCGGCTGTTCGATCGGTTCTACCGGGCGCGTCCGCACGACAGCAGCGGAACCGGTCTCGGGCTCGCGATCGCGAAGCTGATCGCCGATCGCCACCATGCGCAGCTCGATCTCCGCAATCGCGGCGATGGCCGCGGCATGACCGCGAGCCTGATCGTCCCCCTGGCCTGATGGGCGCCGGCCCAATCGGCCTCCCCCTAAGTCTCCTCTAAGTCTCCCGCCGATAGCCTCGCGACCTGCCCGGCCCCCGAAGGCGGAGTCCAGGCGACCCGCTGTCAATCATGGAGACGAGGACATGTTTCAGAGACTCCTGCTCGCGGCTGCCCTGGCCGCCGCCCTGGCCTTGCCGGGCCTTGCCCATGCCGATGAGCCCGAAGCCTGCGAGCAGGTCCTCAAACGGCTCGACGATGCCCTAAAGACCGCGACCCTCTCCGACGAGCAGAAGGCGCAGGTGACAGGTTTGCGTAAGCAAGGCCTGGAAAAGTGCAAGCTCGAGAAGGATGCCGAGGCCGACGCCGATTTTCAGGCGGCGCTGAAGATTCTCGGTCAATAGCGCCGCCCGGAGCGGGCGGCGCCGGGCATCCCCAAAATTCCGGCGCAGCCTGCCTTTTTCCTCCTAATTCCCCCGATTGCGGAGCCTGCCCCTCATGACCCGCTCGAGAGCTCTCCTGGTCCTGGTGATCGTCCTGCTGTCCGCGATCATGGCGGCGACGTCACCCTACTTGATTGCCCATACCAAGATCGGGCTCGAATTCAGGGGCGGCTATGAGCTGACCTTCACGGCGGATCCGCTGGCACCGGCCAGCGCCGTGACGCCCGAGGCCCTGACCAAGACGGCCGAGATCCTGTCGGAGCGGGCCAATGCGACCGGCGTCTCCGAGCCGCAGGTGAACATCCTGGGACAGAATCAGATTCGACTCATCCTGGCCGGCGTCTCGCAGGGCGATCCCGTGCTCGCCGCGCTCCGCGATCCCGCAGGCCTTCCGGTCAAGCTCACCCAGACCTATTCGGAGACCGTGGGCGGCGTGCTTGGCGCCAGCGACCTCGCGGCAACGCTGCGCGCGGCAGGCCTGGCGGCGGCAATCCTCCTGGTCTTTCTCGTCCTGGTCTATCGCCTCCCGGGCCTCCTCGCCGGTTTCGGGCTGGCGGTCTTCGTCTGGACCCTTCTCGTCGCCTTCAATCTGCTGGGCGCCATCCTCTCGCTCTCCGCGATCGTCGCCTATGTGCTGGGAATCGGCATCGCGGCCGGCACCTCGATCATCCAATATGAACGCATCCGCGACGAGCTGGGCTCGGCTGTCGGACTGCAGCAGGCGCTGCGCGAGGCGGGACGGCGCTCCTTGCGGACCGTCCTCGATGCGAACGCGACCGTCTTCATCTGCGCTGCCATCCTGCTGGTGGTCGGAATCGGCCCGATCCGGGGCTTCGCCCTCACCACGATGCTGGGCGTGGCGCTCAGCCTGATGGTCAATGTCTTCCTTGCGCGCTGGTTGTTGCAGCTCGCCTATGGCGACAGCGACAACCCGGACGCGATCTTCGGCCGGCCGATCCTTGCGCGGCGCAGCGGAGACGGCGCGCGGTTCCGGTTCGACTTCATCCGCTGGGGACGCCCGATCGCCGTGGCCGCCGTGATCTTCATCACGGTCGGGCTCGTCGTCGCCGTTCGCGGACCGCTCAACTACGACATCGAGTTCAAATCCGGCACCGCGCTGGACATCCAGATCGACAAGCCGATCACCCAGTCCGATGCGACCGACCTGATGTTCTCCGCCGGGGTCGCGCCAGCGACGGTCGCGATAGGGGGTGCGGGCAACAACATGATCGCCGCGCGCTTCGACGATGTGCTGACGACGGCCGACGTGGATTCGATCATCGGGCGCTACAAGGAAACCTATGGCGAGAACGTGACCTTTGCCGAGAACACCGCCGATCCTGCCGTGGCGCGCCATCTGGCGGTGCAATCGGCCGAGGTCATCCTCCTGGCCCTGGCCGGAACCTTCCTCTTCATCCTGCTGCGCTTCGGCTGGCGCTATGCGGTGGCATCGCTGGCGACGGTCTTCACCTCCGTCCTCTTCGTGATGGCCTGCTTCGCGCTCTTCTACCAGGAGATCGACATTACCTTCATCGCAGCCTTGCTCACCGTGATCGGATATTCGCTCAACGAAGCCGTCGTGGTGTTCGACCGTATCCGCGAGAATTTCGCCGAGGCCCCGCCCGGCGGCAGCCCGCGGACCATAGTCAATCGCAGCGTCGGCCAGGTCCTGCGCCGTTCCCTCTTCACCGTCTTCACGGTGATCGCCGGCGCGGTCTGTCTCTATCAATATGGCGCGGAGCCGCTGCAGATGTTTGCGCTCGCGATCGGGCTCGGTCTCGCCTGCGGCAGCGTGGCGTCGCTCTTCATCGCGCCAAATCTGCTGCTCCTGCTGCAGCCGATGGCGACCAGCCTCGCGGATGTCGGCACGGTCGCGGAATCGCCGATCCTCCGGCAGGGGCGTTCATCGTGACGGCGTTCGTGACGGCACGGCCGCTCACGCCCATTGTGGAGCGCACGACGCCCTGCAAGATCTGCGCCACCGCCAGTCCGCTGTTCGACGTGGTGGACTACCACGAGGACTGTTACGAGGATGACGGCCGTCGCATGGCCCTGTCCGGGATCCCGGTCTATTACTACCGCTGCCCCGGTTGCGGATTTCTTTTCACCCGCGCCTTCGACGATTGGGGGACGACGGATATGACGGGCCCGGTCACGACACTCGGGAATGCGGAGCCGCCGCTGGACGCAGCCGAACGGCACAACCACAATTTCGTCCCTCTCCTCAAGGAATGGTTCGGCGAAGGGCTGAGCTCGCTGCGCCTGCTCGATCTCGGCATGGACAGGCTGGCCGCCTCGCTGCGTCAAGCGGGCATTCCGGCCGACCCGTCGGAGCCGGCCCCCGGCAGCCCCGGGCCGGCATCGCCGATGGCGGCCGGACCCTATGACGTCGTCCTGGCCTTCAACATCTTCGAGCAGCTGACCGAACCCCTGGCCTTCATGAAGCGGATCGATCGGGCCATCGCGCCGGACGGGTTGCTGCTGGTCGCGACCCCGCTCAGCGACGGGGTCGATCCGGCCGCCGTCGGCATCCGGCGCCGGCCCTTGCGCTACGTGTCGCCGCGCCGCGGGCAGTATTCGATTTTCAACGCCGCCAGCCTCGCTTTGGCGCTGGGCTCGGCCGGCTTCCGCCTCGCCGGCTTCCGGCAGGGCATCCATATCGGGCTGCGCAGGCTGCCCGCCTTCGCGGAGCGCCTGTTCGACCAGGGGGCGGGTTGGTTTACGGTCAACTCGCTGTCAGGATCGCGGTGAGACCGGCCTAGGTCGACGAGGATGCCGGAGGGGCCGGCAGCGGAGCTTCCGCCCGCAGGCTCTTTGCCGCCTCCCCTTCATCCATCATGCGGCTCGGCCTCAGGGCGCCGCCCTGGTCGAGGATCGGATAGGCGACCGACGCCAGATGCGCCGCAAGGCGCTTGAGATCGCGCAGGATGTCGAGATGGAGTGCGCTGGTCTCGAGGCTCTCGGGCCGGCCGGCGCGCAGGCGCTGCAGATGGCTGTCCGTGGCCGCCTGCTCCAGCTCGCGGATGGCGACCTTCTCGTTCAGGAGCCGGCGCGCCTCGCGGGGGTCGCCGGTCATGAAGACGCTGATCGCCAGCCCCAGCACCGCCATCAGCCGGTCCTGCATGGCCTCGATCTCGAGCGCGCCCTCGGCCGAGAAGCTCAGGCGGTATTTGATCTTCTTGGCGGCGATCTCGCGCAGGCTCTTGTCGAGGATGTCGCCGGCATGCTCGAGATTGATGGCGAAGGTCAGGATGTCCGAGCAGCGCCGGGCATCGGTCTCGTCGAGGCCCTCCTCGCGGCCGATCCGCGTCAGATAGAGCTTGATCGCCTTGTGCAGCCGGTCGAGCTGATCGTCGAGCTCGCCGATCTCGGCGGCCCGCTTGCGATCGTCGTGGCGCAGCGCCTCGGCCAGCGCGCGCAGCATCGCCTCCAGGATATCGGCCATGCGCAGGGTCTCGCGCGAGGCCTCGGCCAGTGCGATGGCCGGCGTGGCCAGCGCCGCCTCGTCGATATAGCGCGGGGCGCCGGGATCGCTGACCGGGGCCGCCGGCAGCAGGCGGCGGCAGAGCCGCGCGAGCGGGCCCAGCAGGCCGATGAACAGGATCGCCAGCGCCAGATTGAACAGCAGGTGGAAATTGGCCGCGAGGCGCGCCGGCTCGGGCTCGACCGTGGCGAGCAGGGTCCCGATCCGCGGCAGCAAGGGCAGCACGAGCAGGCAGCCGGCACCGCGCACGATCAGGTTGCCCAGGGCCAGGCGACGCGCCGGGTTGCTTTTGCCGGCGCCCAGGAATTGCGGAATGACATTGCCGAGATTGGCGCCCAGCACCAGCGCCAGCGCCACGTCCGGCGTCACGATCTGTGCCGCCGCCAGGGACATGGCGAGCAGCACCACCGCCACGCTCGAATAGGCGGCCCAGGTCATGAGCGCCGCCAGCAGGATCGACAGCAGCGGATGGCCGGAGAGCACGGCGAAGAGGTCGCGCACCAGCCCCGCCTGCTCGACCGGCTGGACGGTAGCCAGGATGAGATGCAGCGCGAGGAGAACGAGGCCGAGGCCGATGGCGACGCGGCCGAGATCGCGCACCCGCGTCTTGCCGCTTTGCTTGAAGGCGATCACCCCCGCCAGGATCAGGATCGGCGCGACGGCCGAGACGTCGAAGGTCAGCAGCTGGACGATCAGCGTGGTGCCGATATTGGCGCCCAGCATGACCGCCAGCGCCGGCACCAGATCGACCACGCCACTGGCGAGGAAGGACGCGGTCATCAGACCGGTGGCGGTGCTGCTCTGCAGCAGGGCGGTCACGCCGATGCCGGCCAGGAGCGCCTTCCCGCGGTTGGCGAGCCCGGCATTGAGCCAGCGGCGCAGGTCGGAGCCCAGCGCCCGCAGGATCCCGGAATGCACCATATGCAGGCCCCAAAGGAGCAGGGCCACGTTGCCGGCCAGATGCAGAATCGTAAGGCTACCCGACATGCGATCGTCCATTCGTGGGAGGCGGATCCGCCATCGCCGCCGAGAAACGCGGCAGAAGGGAGCGGGATCCCCTGAGAAGCCACCATTCTCTACCCGGGCACAGACTCGATTGCCGTCAGAGCGCCGCTTATCATCGAATCGACGACGATCTCGCGCCCTGTCGAGGGCGCCTGGAATTTGCTACTGGAGACGACGCTCCCGCTCCCCCGAAGGATCACCGCCGATGCTGACCGACAAACAGATCGACCAGGCCTCGACCCTGCTGGTCGAGCATTGGCAGCAGGGCCGCCGCATGGCCCGCTTGCCGGAGGCGCTCCAGCCTCGGACCCGCGCCGAGGGCTATGCGATCCAGGCCCGGATCGAGCGCCACAGCGTCAAGCCCGTCTTCGGCTGGAAGATCGCGGCCACCAGCAAAGCAGGCCAGGCCCATATCGGCGTCGACGGGCCCATGGCAGGCCGGCTCCTGGCCGAGCGCGTGCTGCCGGACGGCGGTTCCACGCCGCTGGGCGCCAATCACATGCGCGTGGCCGAGGTCGAGTTCGCCTTCCGCATGGGCCGGGACCTCGTGCCTCGCCCGGCGCCCTATTCCACCGACGAGGTCCTGGCCGCGGTCGACACGCTCCACCCCGCGATCGAGATCCCGGATTCGCGCTATGACGATTTCGTCACCGTCGGCGCGCCCCATCTCATCGCCGACAATGCCTGCGCTCACCTCGTCGTGGTGGGGGCGCCCGCGAAGACCGACTGGCGCCGGCTCGACCTCGCCGCGCACAAGGGCCGGGGCCGGAACGAGGGCAAGTTCGAGCGCGAGGGCAGCGGCGCGAACGTGCTGGGCGACCCGCGCATCGCGCTCGCCTGGCTCGCGAACGAGCTGCGCGGGCTCGGCCTGACGCTCTCGCGCGGCCAGACCGTGATCACCGGCACCTGCGTCAAGCCGATGGAGCTCGAGCCCGGCGATCATATCCTGGCCGACCTGGGGAGCCTGGGCGGCCTCTCGATCCGGTTCACCTGACGCCGATGCTCGAGATCTTCGTCGACGCCGATGCCTGTCCGGTGAAGGACGAGGTGATCCTCGTGGCCGAGCGCCACGGGCTCCCGGTCCATATGGTGGGCAACACATGGATGCGGCTTGGCGGATCGCAATCCGTCAATCGCGTGGTGGTGACCGACGGCTTCGACGCCGCCGACAACTGGATCGTCGAACATGTCGGCGCTGGCGACATCGCTATCACTGCCGACATCAGGCTCGCGGCCCGCTGCCTCGAGCGCGGCGCACGGGTGCTGGGGCCCACCGGCAAGCCCTTCACCGAGAGCGGCATCGGCATGGCGCTGGCGATGCGCGACCTCAACGAATTCCTGCGCGACAGCGGCGAGATCCGCGGCGGCGGTCCGAGCTTCGCCAAGAAGGACCGCTCGCGCTTCCTGGAGGCGCTGGAGCAGGCGATCCAAACCCTCAAGCGCGAGAAGCGGACGAGCGCCGGCTCGTAGCCCCGCTATTTGAGACAGACCGCCTCGATATTGTTGCCGTCGGGGTCGATCAGGAAGGCCGCGTAATAGGTCGGGCTGTAGTCGGGACGCGGCCCCGGCTTGCCATTGTCGCTTCCGCCGGCCTTCATCCCTTCCTTGTAGAAGCGATCGACCGCCGCGTGATCGGCTGCCGTAAAGGCGACATGCGTGCCGCCGCTCTTTGCGCCGTCGGCCCGCTGCAGCCACAAGGCGGGCGCCTTGGGCGGCCCGAAGCCGGCACCCGACTCATCTTGCGAGACGAGTCCGTATCCCAGCGGCGTCAGCGCCGCCTTGTAGAAACGGACGCTGGCTGCGACGTCCTTCACCTTCAAGCCGACATGGTCATACATGATGTCCTCCATCGATGGATGGATCATCCTAGAAGGCCCGCCGTCATGCGTTCTTGGAGAAACTTGCGATCGCCCTTTGCCGCCTTCCGGAACCGGCGCGGCGAGACGCCGGCCGCGCGATGGAAGCTGCGCACGAAGTTCGAAAGGTCGGCGAACCCGACCTCATAGGCGATCTCGGTGATCGAGCGCGTGTCGTCCACCAGCAGCCTGGCGGCGCGGCGCAGTCGCGACCGGACCAGATATTGATGCGGCGTCACGCCGAGCACGCGGCGGAACAGCCGCAGGAAATGGAACGCGCTCAAGCCTGCTTCGGCCGCCGCATCGTCGAGGTCGATGGCCTCGTGCGCATGGGCCTCGATCCAGAGCGCCGCCTCCACCGCGCGACGACGGTCGCGAGCGTTGGCCTGCGGGGTCGCAGGACTTTGCCCGGAGACGATCGCGGCCAGCCGACCCGCCAGCGCCATGCCCGCTTCGGCGAGGCCCAGATCGCTGCGGCCCTCGGCGGTCGCCTGCGCCAGCTCGCCCAGCAGCATCAGC
Organism: Hypericibacter terrae; assembly: GCF_008728855.1. GTDB lineage: Bacteria > Pseudomonadota > Alphaproteobacteria > Dongiales > Dongiaceae > Hypericibacter > Hypericibacter terrae. The sequence continues at coordinate 5,019,736 of NZ_CP042906.1, forward strand.
TCGGGGAGCGGCGGCACGGCCCCGACATGCCAGAGCTCGGCATGGGCGGGCGCCATCGCCTCGACCAGCGCCGGCGCCAGACCGAAGGCGAGGCATTCGTCGCCATGCACATGGTCATGGGTGCAGACATATTCCACGCCGGGCTTGCCGACCAGGATCGAGCCCGCGACCAGCTCATGCGAGCGGCCGCGCGCGCGATAGCCGAAGCTGCCTTTGCGCAAGTAAGCGATGCTGTAGCCGCCATGGCATTCGGCGAAAGGCCGATCGCCCGGCCCCGCCGTGCAGCGATAGTCGGTGGCCGCGATCGTGGGGCCCTGGAACAGGGTTTTGATCAGCATGGCGAAGGAATTCTAGCGCCGCCGCACGGGCCGCGCCATCGCCGGTAGGCTGTCGAAGAGGGTGGGCGTGCTGCCCAGTTGCGCGCCTTCGATGGTGAGCATGCGCAGCTTGGTCTCGACCCCGCCATTGGCGGAGAAACCGCCGACCTTGCCGTTGGCGCCCATCACCCGATGGCAGGGCACGATAATGGCAAAGGGATTCTGGCCGAGCGCCTGCCCGACATCGCGCGCCAGCAAGCGGTCGCCGAGCTCGGTCGCGATCTCGCCATAGCTGCGGGTCCGGCCGGGCGGAATCCGGCGCGCGACCTCGTAGACCTGGCGGTTGAAATCCGGCACGGCCCTCATGTCGAGCGCGATCCCGGCGAGGTCGTTCTTCTCACCCTCGAGCAGCGCCACGATCGCCGCGATCGCCTGAAGGATCTCGGGCGGGGCTGCCGCTGCTTCCTCGAGACCGGGATGGCGACGGCGGAGCCGGGCGCGGGTGGCGGCATCGTTCGCTTCGGGCAGCTGCAACGCCACCACGCCCTGCGCGCTCCAGGCGATGGCGCAGCGGCCGATGGCCGTGTCGAACAGGATATAGCTCTGCCTTGTCATGATGGCCGTCAGTCTAGCGCCGGCGCCTTGTCCGGACTTGCCGAATCTTGCTAATCGGCCGCGGGCAACCGCAGGGCCAGGACGAAAGCCGCGAAGGCCGCAAGCGCCGCCACGGTGCGGACATGGTTCCAATTCGTCCATTCGGCGACATAGCGCAGCCAGAGCGACGCGGCCTCGCCGCCGTTCGGATCGAGGCCGGCCAGCGCATCGTTGCGCGGCACGTTGAAGACCATCGTCACCAGCACCGTGCCGACCAGATAGAAGAGCCCGCCGCCCAGCAGATAGACCGCCCGCGGCTCGCCCCAGCCCGCGATCGCGGCCACCCCGAGCGCCAGGCCGGCGAGGGCCGTGCCGAACATCGTGCCCATGAAGAGGGGATTGATCACGGCGACATTGATCGACTGCATCGCGGCGATCCCCTGCGCCGCCGGCAGCCTTGCCAGCGCCGTCATGACGAAGGTCGAGAAGGCGAAGAAGGTGCCGGCGACGAGGCCGGACCCGATCGCCGAGAGGAAGATCAGGCCCGTGATCAGCCGGTCGGTCATCGGTATCTCCGGATATGAGGAATCCTCACATTTACAAATGTGATAACTCCTCATATTCTGGGAGTCAAGGGGGCCGGCCTTACGCGTTCCCATAACCCGCACTCGGTCGTCACCCCGGCCCCCCGCGTCGGGCCGGGATGACTAATGAAGGGGATCGAAAGATCCGCATGTCGTCTGCCGTTCCCGTCGCAGGACCCACCCCCCTCCGCCGCGCGCCCACGCAGCAGCGCAGTCGCGAACGGCTGGAGCGGATCCTCGCCGCCGCGACCGCGCTCATCGCGGCGCAGGGTAGCGACGCCATGCGCATGGGCGAGCTGGCCGAAAAGGCCGGCATCTCCATCGGCTCGCTTTATCAATATTTCCCGGACAAGGCCGCCATCATCCGGACGCTGGCCGAACGCTATAACGCGCAAGGTCGTGCCTGCATCGAGGCGGCGCTGGCGGAGGTCCGCGATATCGCCAGCTTCCGCACCGCCTTCGGCGCGCTGATCGACACCTACTACGCGATCTTCCTCGCCGAGCCGGTGATGCGCGACATCTGGTCGGGAACTCAGGCCGACAAGGGACTGCGCGACATCGAGCTCGCGGACAGCCGCGCCAATGGCGCGGTCCTGGCGGCGACCTTGGCGCGGCTCGATCCCGACGCCGATCGCGAGCGGCTCGCCTCGAAGGCCTTCCTGATCATGCAGCTCGGCGAGGCGACCATGCGCCTCGCCATCTCCGTCGACCGCCGCGAAGGCGACCGGCTGGTGCAGGACTACAAGCGCATGGTCATGCGAGAACTCGCCCCGAGCTAAGGGGCGAGTTCCGCAAGCTCATGGGGATCGAAGAAAATCAGCGGCGAAAGAAGATTTCCTGATCGTCGCGAGCCCGTCCGCCGAGCGCCGCAGCGGCGGCGGCGATGAAGGCGCCGATCACCATCGAAAGCGCCGTCACGATCGCGAGCTGAGCCGCGCGCTTGCGCGCTTCGTCGGCGGCGGCCCGTGCCTTCTGCTCGGCCTCGTTCAGCTGCGTCACGATCTGATCGACGCGGGTCTCGGCATCCGCCTGCGTGCTGGCGGTGCGGGCCGCGACCATCTGCGCGATATAGGTCCGGTCCTCGGGCGCCAGCGTGATGGTCCCGTCCTGGGTGCTGCGCTCGAGGATCCGCTTGGTCTCGGCGCGCGTATCGAGCTTGCTGACCTCGACGACCGGATTGGTGGTGCGCAGCAGCAGATCGACGAAATAATCCTGCGGCCCGCCGGGGCCTCGCATACCGGCAGCGGGCGGCGCGGACGCGGACGCGATAGCGGCCGCATCGGCGGCGCCGCGAGCGGCACCGCCGACGCCATGCGCGGTCGCGAGCGCGAACAGCACGGCGCCCGCCACGGTCGCCAGCGACCAGGCGGCAAAACCATGGGCGGTGTCGCGGAAGAACACCTCATGCGTATGCAGGCGGATGAGCTTGGTGCGCAGGCGCCCCGCCAGGAAGCCGCCGAGGCCCGAGGAGAGCCACTGCACCACCACAACCCAGATCAGCGCCGAGACGCCGACGGTGGCAGCGGAGGCACCCATGCCGGCCCAGGGAGAGACCATCGTCAGCCCGAGCCCGGTTCCCAGCACCACCAGGATCACGGTGACCGCGGCCGCCGCGAGCGCACCCACGAAGATGGCGCCCCAGGACACGGCGCTCCTTGTCAGCTCGTCACGAGCAAGGTCATCTTCGATAATGACGACAGCCGAATCGCGTCCGGCCAAATTGGAGGTCGAAACCATGAATGGATCTCCTAATGCCAGAACAGCGCGAGCAGGATGATGATCGGGATCGGCACGCCTAGAAAGAACAGCAACAGAGAACGGCCCATGGTCTGGTTCCTTGAATGGTGATCAGCTTGGCAACGTGAGGCCGGTCGAATCGTTCCGCAGATTCTCGCCGTCTGAGGTTTTACGGGTCGTTTCGAGGCACCCCGCACCGGAGAAAGGGCTTCTGATCGGCTTCAGGCCCGCCAAAGGACAAGCCCACGACCATGTTCCCGCCTGAACGCATCGTCTGCCTGACCGAGGAGACCGTAGAGACGCTCTATCTCCTGGGCGAGCAGGACCGCATCGTCGGCATCTCCGGCTATGTCGTGCGCCCACCCGAGGCCAGGCGCGACAAGCCGCGCGTCTCGGCCTTCACCTCGGCGAGGATCGACAGGATCCTGGCGCTGAAGCCCGACCTGGTACTGACCTTCTCCGACCTCCAGGCCGAGATCGCGGCCGAACTCATCCGGCGCGGCATCGCGGTCCATGGCTTCAACCAGCGCAGCGTCGCCGAAATCCTCGCCATGATGCGCATGCTGGGCGCGATGGTGGGCGCCGGCGACAAGGCCAGCCGGCTGGCCGACGGGCTCGGCGAGCGGCTCGCGGCCATCCGACGCGAAAGCGAGCGCAATTCCTCGCGGCCGCGCGTCTATTTCGAGGAATGGGACGAGCCGATGATCGCGGGCATCGGCTGGGTCTCGGAGTTGATCGGCATCGCGGGCGGCATCGATATCTTCGCCGATCGCGCGCGGGCGGCGGGCGCCAAGGACCGCATCGTCGCCTCGGAGGCGGTCATCGCCGCCAGGCCCGACATCATCCTCGCCTCCTGGTGCGGCAAGAAGGTCTCGATGACGAAGATCCGGGCGCGGCCGGGCTGGGATGCGATCCCCGCGGTCGCCGCAAACCGGATCCACGAGATCAAATCCTCGATAATCCTGCAGCCGGGGCCCGCCGCCCTGACCGACGGCCTCGACGCGATCCTGGCCGCCCTCGAGGGCCATCCCTGACCGGCGGCGGCATCGAAATCACTGCCGCTGGGGGACCCGGTCATAGTAGTCTTGCGGCAGGGGTTGCCTCTCATGCGGGATATCGCGATGTCGGACATTTCCGCCGGCAGCGGCTGGCGTGGCGTCATGCTCGGATTGTGCCTGGCGGGTCTCGCCGTCGTCGGCGCCCGCGCCGACGACGCGGCGATCGATCAACAGAGCCAGCAGATTCAGCAGATCCTCGAGGGACGATGCCTCAAGCAGGGCCTGCTCGGGCAGACGCCGGAGCAGGTGAAGGCCAATTGCGGATGCCTCGCGAAAGTGGGCACGAAACATCTGCAGCCGGCCTGGCGCAAGGCGATGCTCGAGGGCAGCTCCGAGCAGGGCATCGGGCCGCCGATGGACGACCAGGTCCAGTTCCAGATCGACGCGCTTCAGACCTGTCCCGCGATCGCGCCTTACCAGCCGAACGCGTCGGGCCAGTAAGGTTCCGCGTCGGCCAACGGCTACGCCGTGAGGAAATTGACAGAGCCGCTTGATCTTGCGACTGAGCGAGGGTCGATTTGCACACCTGTCGTGAAAGCCGATCGAGAGGAAGGCCGGCCGATTGCACCCTTGCGCAAACCCTGCCTAGGATCGGGATAACGCAGGAAACCGAAGGACGAGAGCCGCCATGTTGCAGACCAGGACGATCGCGCGCAGCAGCAAGCCGGAGTTTTACCGGGATCTCTGCGAGCAGCTGACGGCGCTGCTCGAGGGAGAGCCCGACCGGATCGCCAATGCGGCGAATACGGCCGCCCTGCTGTTCGACGCGATGCCGGATGTCAACTGGGCCGGGTTCTATTTCCTGCAGGGCGACCGCGAGCTCGTGCTCGGGCCCTTCCAGGGCAAGCCGGCCTGCGTGCGCATCGCCGTGGGCAAGGGCGTCTGCGGAACGGCGGTCGCGCGGGCGCAGTCGGTGCTGGTGGAAGACGTCCATGAGTTCCCCGGCCATATCGCCTGCGACGCGGCTTCGCGCTCGGAGCTGGTGGTGCCCTTGTCGAGCAACGGCGTCATCCGCGGCGTGCTCGACATCGACAGCCCGCTGCCGGGGCGTTTCGACGCCGACGACAAGACCGGCGTGGAGCGCATCGCCGCGATCTACATGTCGGCCAGCGCCTGGTGAAGGTGCTTGCCGGATGCATGTAGCGACCCTGCTGGCGAGCGAGATGTTCGAGGTCGAGATCGAGGGCCGCCCGGCTTCGATCGCCGAAGTCCTGCCGGACTGGAACCCCCATGATCGCTTCGGCCTCGTGATCGACGAATCTCTGGGCGGCGTCGGCGCGACCCACCTGCTGCAGATCGCGATCACCTCCTTCTACGACGTCAAGCCCAGCCGGCGCCGGGAGCTCAAGATCTATCCGGAGATCTATGCCTTCCATGTCGGCAAGGGGCATGGCGCCCATGCGCCTTACGATTTCTGGCCGGCGCGGCGCGAGGTCATGCTGTCGACCGACCCTCGCGAGATCCTCGACGCGATCAACGATCGCGGCATCACGCGGCTGGCGGTTCCGGATCGTGCGCCCCGCGACATCCAGCATCGCCCGAAGGAAGAAGATGCGGCGCTCGACCGGGTCGTCTCGGCCTTCGCCTATCACCCTTCCGGACGCGTTACGGATCCGGATATCCGGATCGCGGGCAACGACAAGCGCACCGAATATAATCCGGGCCGCGCCCTGCGGCCGGTCTACGCCGCCACGCCGCGTCCTGCCGCCGCGCCGCCGAAGCGGCTCGTCAAGGAGACCGATCCCTCCTATGTCGACTGGCTGCGCGAACGCGACAACGATGTCACCGAGGAAGAACGCGCGATCGCCGAACGGCGGCGCGAAAGCCTGAAGCATGATGGCCTCGTCACCGAATCCTATCGCCGCATCGCCGTTTCGGAGGCGCTGAAAAGGCTGGGATCGACGGACTGAAGGAGATCGGGAGAAGCCGGCTCCGAGGCCAAATTGGCCGGCTGGTGCCCCCCGTCGGAATCGAACCGACATGCCATTGCTGGCGCGGGATTTTGAGTCCCGTGCGTCTACCAGTTCCGCCAGAGGGGCTTCACCGCTGCCGAACGGCGCGCATCATACCCAGGACGGGCCCCAAGGCAACCTCCACCGCCTCCCCGTGACCATCCCCGGGCGGAATTTCCCTGCCTTGCCGGGGATTTGCGCCCCTGCTACAGGAGCGGTCACCTTTCCTCAGGCCCGGAATCCCCGCCCCATGCTGCGCCGCCTCTATGACTGGACCATGGGGCTTGCCTCGCGGCCCAACGCCCTGCTGGCGCTGGCTGCGGTCTCGTTCGCCGAGAGCTCGTTCTTCCCCATTCCGCCCGACGCCATGATCGTGCCGATGGTGCTGGCGCGGCCCGACCGCGCCTGGCGGATCGCGCTCGTGGCCACGGTCGCCTCGGTCCTGGGCGGCGCCCTCGGCTACGCGATCGGCTATTACCTGTTCGAGACGCTGGGCCAGTCGCTGATCCAACTCTATGGCTATCAGGCCAAGTTCGAGGCCTTCAAGCAGGCCTATAACGAATGGGGCCTGTGGATCATCCTGATCAAGGGGCTGACGCCGATACCCTACAAGCTGGTGACGATCGCCAGCGGGGCCGCCGCCTTCGACTTCCCGATCTTCATGCTGGCCTCGATCGTCACGCGGGGCCTGCGCTTCTTCATCGTCGCGGCGCTGCTGCGCCGCTTCGGCGAGCCGATCCGCGATTTCGTCGAGCGCCGGCTCACGCTGGTCGCCACGGCTTTTCTCCTGGCGGTCGTGGGCGGTTTCCTGATCGTGCGCTATGTCATCTGACGAGAGTCGATTTCGGACGTGGGCCATGACGACGGCCCCCTGACGCCGTTCCGGAGGAGAAATCATGCCCGCCAACGCCAGCCTGACCCTGAAGCGCCGGCTCAAGGCATCGCCCGCCAGGGTCTATCAGGCCTGGACCGACCCGAAGATGATGATCGATTGGTGGTCGCCGGCGGAGTTCGAGACACTTATCACCGAGGCCGATCCGCGCGTGGGCGGCCGCTTCCGCGTCCTCATGCGCGGGCCCGACGGGGTCGAACATGACGTGAGCGGCGTCTATCGCGAGCTGGTTCGCGACGAGAAGCTGGTCTTCAGCTGGGCCTGGAAGACCACCCCCGACGAGGTGTCGCAAGTGACGGTCACGCTCAAGCGCGACGGCGACGGCACGCTCCTGACCTTGACCCACGACCAGTTCGTCGACGTTGCCACGCGCGACAGTCACAGCGGTGGCTGGAGCGGCGCGCTCGACAAGCTCGAGCGTCTCGTCGCCTGAGGGAGAATGTTTTCCACAGCTCGAAAGTGAAAGTGCGGATAGAACGACGCCGCCTTGTCATAAAGCCGCGGCGTTCGGCGCATTCTCGCGGAATCGCCAAAGGATCCTGCGCCCAATTGCCTCTAGGCGGCCGGGACCGGGCCCGCTAGGCTCGCCGCCGATGCTCAGTCTGCGCTCGCTCACCCCGGCCCGTGCCGCCACGCTCGTTCTCCTGGGCGCGCTGCTGCCCCTTCTCGTGGCGCTGGCCTCGCAATATTGGGGCGGCCTCTCGCCCTGCGAGCTCTGCCTCGATCAGCGCTGGGCGCTGGTGGCGGCGGGCATCCTGGCCATCCCTGGAATCTTCCTCGAGACCAAACCGCGCGCGGCGCGGCTGTTTCTCTATCTGGCGGGCGCGGCCGCGCTCGTCGGCGCGGGCATCGCCATCTTCCATGTCGGCGTCGAGCAGCATTGGTGGGAAGGCACATCCGCCTGCACCACCAAGATCAAGGCCGGCATGAGCGCCGCCGATTTCGAGGCGGCGATCCTCGCGGCCCCCGTCGTGCGCTGCGACGACATCGCCTGGTCGCTGTTCGGCATCTCGATGGCGGGCTACAATGTCCTCTATTCGGGCGCGCTCGGCGCCTTCTCCCTCTGGCAGGCCCGCCGTATCTGAACGGCGCGACCTTTGCCTTCGCGAGTCTCGTCCATGAGCATCGATCAACCCGATCGGCCCGGCGACCAGGAAGCGAGCGACGCCTATAGCGAGCCGCGCCGGCAGCGGCTGCCCGGCGATCTCGAGCCCGAGGCGCTGCTCGATCGCATCATCCGCGTCGACCAGGCCGGCGAATATGGCGCCAAGCGAATCTATGAAGGCCAGATGGCGGTGCTGGGGCCCGACCCGCAGCTGAAGCATATGGCCGAGCAGGAGCGCCGCCATCTGCAGCGCTTCGACGAGCTCATGGTCGAGCGCCGCGCGCGTCCCACGCTGTTGCAGCCGCTCTGGCATGTGGCGGGCTTCGCGCTGGGTGCCGCCACCGCCATGCTCGGCCGCGAGGCGGCGATGGCCTGCACCGTCGCGGTCGAGGAAGTGATCGACGAGCATTATCGCCAGCAGCTCGCCAAGCTGCCGCCGGAGGAAGCACCGCTCAAGGCGGATATCGAGAGCTTCCGCCAGGAAGAGCTCGAGCATCGCGCCACCGCCCTGGCGGAGGGAGCCGAGCGCGCGCCCGCCTATCCGGCGCTGACCGCCGCGGTGAAGACCGGCTCGCGCCTCGCGATCTGGCTGGCGGAGCGGATTTAGCACGCGGCATCGGCCAACCCCACCGCTGTCATCCCCGCGAAAGCGGGGACCCATCCTTCAACCGACATCGCTGGATCGCCATGGACCCCCGCTTTTCGCGGGGGTGACGCTGGAGCGCACGGACGTGCGCCCCAGCGTCACTTGACAGACGTTATGATATAACATTACCGTCCTCGCTGCCCGGGGAATTCACGGGGGGCCGAGGAGATCCTGTCGATGAGAAAATTCGCGCTGGCGCTGGCTGCGGCCGTCCTCGCCCTCTTCCCCGCCACGAGCTTCGGCGGCGCTTCGATCAAGGTTGTGGCGGCCGAGAACTTCTATGCCGACATCGCCCAGCAGATCGGCGGGCCCGAGGTCGAGGTCGCCAGCATCCTGAACAATTCGAACCAGGATCCGCACGATTTCGAGGCGAGCCCTTCGACCGCGCGCCAGGTCGCCGATGCCGAGCTGGTCGTCTATAGCGGCGCCGACTACGACCCCTGGATGAAGTCGCTGCTGGCCGCCTCCCCCTCCGATCGCCGCAAGATCATCGTCGCGGCCAACCTGGTCCATCGCGTCTCCGGCGACAATCCGCATATCTGGTACGACCCGCAGACCATGCCGGCGGTGGCGGCGGCCCTGGCGGCCGAGTTCTCGAGCCGCAATCCCGCGCACAAGGCCGACTACGAAGCGCGTCTCGCCGCGTTCGAAACTTCGCTGGATCCGATGCTGCGGAAGATCGCCGAGATGAAGCGGAAACATGCGGGCGACGCGGTCACCGCGACCGAGCCGGTCTATGGCTACATGATCGACGCGCTCGGCTATGACATGCGCAACCAGAGCTTCCAGCTTGCGGTCATGAACGACACCGAGCCCAGCGCCTCCGACCTCGCCGCCTTCCAGGACGATCTGAAGAACCGCAAGGTCAAGGCGCTGATCTACAACAACCAGGTGACCGACGACATGACCGAGCGGCTGAAGGAGCTGGCGCAGCAGGCCGACATCCCCATCGTCGGCGTGACCGAGACCCTGCCGGCCAACATGACCTATCAGAGCTGGATGATGGACGAGCTGACCCGCCTCGATAAGGCGCTGTCCGGACCGGCCTCATGACGCGCTGAACCCCTTGAGCGCAATCCATCTCGATCACGTCACGATCGGGCTCGGCGGACGCAAGATCCTCGCCGATATCAGCCTCTCGATCGGTCAGGGCGAATTCATCGGCTTGCTCGGCCCCAACGGCGCCGGCAAGACGAGCCTGATGCGCGCGCTGCTGGGATTGATTCGTCCGACCCAAGGCACGATCCGCGTATTGGGCGAGCCCGCGCGGCGCGGCAATCCCGCCATCGGCTATCTCCCCCAGATGCATCGCGCCGTCGCGGGCTTGCGGCTCAGCGGCTGGAACTTCGTCGCGAGCGCCGTCGACGGCCATCGCTGGGGCCTGCCTTGGAGCGGCCCTGAGTTGCGGCGCGAAGTGGACTGGGCCTTGGATGCGGTGGGAGCCGCCGATCTCGCGCGGCGCGCGCTCGCCGACCTTTCCGGCGGCGAGCGCCAGCGCCTGCTGCTGGCGCAATGCCTCCTCGGCCGGCCGCGCCTGCTGCTGCTCGACGAACCCCTGATCAGTCTCGATCCGCATCACCAGCAGCATGTGCTGGAGCTGGTGCGCAAGCTGCAGCGCGAGCTCGACATCACCGTCCTCTTCAGCGCGCATGAGATCAACCCGCTTCTGGATGTGATCGACCGCGTGCTCTATCTGGGCCAGGGCCATGCGGCGCTGGGCAGCGTGGAGAAGGTCATCACCGGCCCGGTCCTGTCGCGGCTCTACGGATCGGAGATCGAGGTGATCCGCCTCGGCAGCCGGATCTTCGTCATGGCCAACGGCCACGACCTCGAACATGCGGAGCATCGGCACGATGCTCACCTATGATTTCATGCGCAACGCCTTCGCCGCGAGCGGCATCGTCGCGCTCGTGGCGGGGACCGTGGGCTATTTCCTGGTGCTGCGCGGCCAGACCTTCGCCGGCCATGCGCTGTCGCATGTGGGTTTCGCAGGCGCCACCGGCGCCATCCTGATCGGCATCCCTGCCCTCTGGGGCATGGTCGGATTCACCATCGCCGCCGGGCTTGCCATGGGCATGCTGGGCGAGCGCCTGAGCGGGCGCGACGTCGCCATTGGCATCGTGCTCTCGTTGTCGATGGGCCTGGGGCTCCTGTTCCTCCATTACTACACCGCCTTCGCCACGCAGGTGACGAACCTGCTGTTCGGCAATGTGCTGGGCGTCAGCCACGATACGCTCTGGGATCTGCTGGTGCTGGGGCTGATCAGCCTCGCCGCCCTGGCCGCGATCGCGCGGCCGCTGCTCTTCGCCAGCCTGCAGCCCGACATGGCCGAGGCCAAGGGCGTCTCGCTGCAACTGGTGTCGCTGCTCTTCCTCGGCATCGTGGCCCTCACCGTCGCCGCCAGCACCCAGATCGTGGGCGTGCTGCTGGTCTTCTCGCTGATGGTGGGTCCGGCCGCGGCGGCGATGCGGCTGACGGTGCGGCTCAGGACCGGCGTGGCGCTGGCGGCCCTGCTGGCGCTGGCCGAGGCCTGGGGCGGCGTCGCGCTCGCCTATTACAGCGACTGGCCGGTCAGTTTCTGCATCACCGCCCTCAGCGCCGCGGTCTATTTCGCGTCGCTGCTGCGGCGTTAAAGCGAGAGCCGGCGGCCCGATCCAGGATCGCGCCGCTCAGGAGCAATCCGAACACGGTGATTAGGGCCGAAAGCGCGTGGCCCATCAGTCCGGAAGCGAACGGAGCGCAACTCAGGCGTCGGCGGTGACGGTGATGCTGCAGCCGCAGAGCGGACAGACCACGACCTGCTGCGCGTCGGTCGGCTTGAGGCCGCCGGCGATCTCGCTCTTCAGCAGGGCCCGCGTATCGGCGATGAGTTGCAGATGATCGATGCCCGGGGCCGCGGTCGGCTGACAGGCCAGCCCATAGGCCTTCGAGACCGGCGCCGTCATCGGCTCGATCGTGAAGGCCCGCGCGGCACGGCCCCCGAGGCCGAGGGCCACGCTGCCCAGCGCCACACCGGTCAGAAGCTGGCGGCGCGTCAATGTCGTTTTCATCGGCTGCACGGCTCCATCCCCGAACGGCGCCCCGAGTCCAGCGTTGCGATCACTCGGCCGCAAAGCCGGCGGAGATTAATAAGCCGCCATCCGAGACGCCATGCCCGCGAACCGGCGCTCAGGCCGGTTCCAGCTCGCTGTCCCAGTAGAGGAAGTCGCGCCAGCTATGGTGCAAATAATTGGGCGGGAAAGCCCGCCCATTTTCCTGCAGCTCGAAGGTGGTCGGCTGGTAGGGTCTGGTCACGGGGAACATGTCCGCCTGGTTCGGCAGGCGGTTCCCTTTCAGCAAATTGCAGTGCTGGCAGGCGGCGACGACATTGTCCCAGGTCGTGCGGCCGCCGCGCGAGCGCGGGATCACATGGTCGAAGGTCAGGTCGTGGGCCGCCTGATGCTGGCCGCAATATTGGCAGCTGAAACGGTCGCGCAGGAACACGTTGAACCGCGTGAAGGCGGGCCGGCGCGCGAGAGGGATGAATTCCTTGAGCGAGATGACGCTCGGCAGCCGCATCTCGAAGCTCGGGCTGCGCACCACCTGCTCATATTCGGAGATGATGTTGACGCGGTCGAGGAACACGGCCTTGACCGTTTCCTGCCAGGGCCAAAGCGACAACGGGAAGTAACTCAACGGCCTGAAGTCGGCGTTGAGAACCAGGGCCGGGCAACTGTCAGGCGATGCGAACACCGAACCACCTTTGATCAGGCGCGCTTCAGGGAGGCGCCTACCACAAGATGTAAGGGAGCAACGCAAAAAACTCAAGATGTAGCGTGGCTTGGGGCCTCAGCCTGTCATCCCGCTGTCATCCGGATGACCTAAGCCTTTGCCGCGGCAGGCTGTCCCGAAAGGACCCGGGTGAGGAATGCGCCGCCCCTGGCCAATCCCTCCGGGTCGATCGCATGGGGCAGGCCCGGGCGCCGCTCGGTCTCGACCGGGACCTTGAGCGCGGTCAGGGCCGCGGCCGCCGCGGCCATGGAGGCGAAGGGCACCACCGGATCGCCGTCGCCATGGATCAGCAGCACCGGGGGCCGCGACCGGATTTCGCGGCCGAGCTGCTCCGGCCCGATCAGGCGGCCGGAATAACCGACGATGCCGCCGATCGCCGTCTCGCGCCGCGGCGCCACATGCAGCGCCATCATCGTGCCTTGCGAGAATCCGACCAGCGCCATCCGGTCCGCCGCCACGGAAAAATGGGCCAGGGCCACATCGAGGAAACGATCGAGGATGCCGGCCGCTTCCTGCACGCCCGCATAGATCTCGGCCTGGTCGCGGCCTTCGAACCCGAACCATTGCCGCCCATAGGGCGACGCCTCGCAAGGGAACGGCGCATGGGGCGACACGAAGGCCGCGTCCGGCAGCTGCCGCGCCCAATGCGGCGCCAGATCGATCAGGTCGTTGCCGTCGGCGCCATAACCATGCAGCAGCACCACGAGCTGTCGCGGCGCGCCACCGGAAACCGGCGCGACGACCGGACCGTCGAGATCCACGGGATTGTTCATGACGGGCGATGCTCCCTTGCGGTCCATGCGGAGCCGCCTTGGTAGCGCAATCGCGCGCCGCGGACCAGCGAGGGTGTGCGAAAGCCCCTCCCCCTACCCCCTAAGTTAATATGATCGCTTCGCTCTACTTCAAAGCTTCGAGCGAGATCTACGCCAACCACGCCCCCTCCCCTTGCGGGAGGGGGTAGGGGGAGGGGTTGTTTCAGGATGAAGTTGTTTCAGGATGAACCTGTGACAGCGCTCCTGGTCTGGCTCGAAGCTTAGAACCAGAGCGCAGCGATCAATCAAAGAGGCGCCTTACGGTAATAATGCCAGAGGAACCGCGCGGCGACGGAGCGCCAGGGACGCCAGGGCTCGGCCAGTTCGAGCAGGTCGCGCGGCCGGGGCCGGGCCTTGAGCCGCTTCAGCCGCTGGGCCGCGACCAGGAGGGCCAGATCGCCCGCCGGCATGATGTCGGGCCGGCCCAGCGCGAACAGCAGATAGACCTCCGCGGTCCAGGGCCCGATGCCGTCGACGGCGGTGAGGGCCGCCAGCGCCTCGTCATCCTCCATCGTCTCCAGCGCCTCCAGGTCGAGCGTCTTGCGCTTGACCGCCTCGGCGAGGGAGCGGGCGAACCGCATCTTCTGCCGGCTCAACCCGACCTGGGCCATGTCATGGTCGGTCAGCCGCAGCAGCCGCCCGGGCGTGGGCTCCACCAGCCGGGCCTCGAGCCGGTCCCAGATGGCCCGGGCCGAGGCGACCGAGAGCTGCTGGCCCATAATGATGCGCAGCAACCCGGCAAAGCCCGCCTCGGACGAGCGCGAGGGGGGCGGGCCGATTTCGAGCAGGCTGCGGGCCAGGTCGGTGTCGGCGGAGGCCAGATGGGCCAGCGCGGTTTTGAGCTTTCGCCCCTTGATCTCGAATCCCGTCATCCCGACTTATAACCCCGTGCCGAGCGTGGTTTAGTGGGGGCTAGTCCAGCGCGCGCCTGACCCCCCAATGGATTGCGCCATCCTCTACGCTTCCAGGTCTTCCCGGAACAAGCGCATCCCCCTGCATGTCCGATTCGGAAACGGTCACCCGCTTCGCCCCCAGCCCCACCGGACGGCTGCATCTGGGCCATGCCTTTTCCGCGCTGACCGCCTACGCCGCGGCATGCCGGGCCAAGGGCCGGTTCCTGCTGCGGATCGAGGATATCGACCAGGGCCGCTGCCGGCCCGAGTTCGAGCAGGCGATTTATGACGATCTGGCCTGGCTGGGGCTCGACTGGAAGCGGCCGGTGCGCCGGCAGTCCGAGCATTTCGACTCCTATCGCGAGGCCCTCGACCGGCTCCGGGACATGGGGCTGGTCTATCCCTGCTTCTGCACGCGGAAAGATATCGCGGCCGAGATCGCCGCGGCCGGCAGCGCCCCGCACGGCCCCGACGGGCCGCTCTATCCCGGCACCTGCCGCCATCTGTCGGCAGCCGAATGTCAGCAGCGCCTGGCGAGCGGTGCCCCCTTCGCCTTGCGGCTCGATGCGGCGACTGCGGCGGCGAAAGCCGGACCGCTGCGCTGGGTCGAGCAGGGCAAGGGCGAGATCGCAGTCGACGCCCTCCTCCATGGCGATGTCGTGATCGCGCGCAAGGATGTTCCGACCAGCTACCACCTCGCGGTCACGCTCGACGATGCGGTCCAGGGCGTGACCCTCGTCACGCGCGGCGAGGACCTGCTGCCGGCCACCCATATCCATCGCCTGCTGCAGGCGGTGCTGGGCCTGCCGGTGCCCGAATATCGCCACCACAAGCTCCTGACCGATGCGACCGGCAAGCGCCTCGCGAAACGCGATGGCGCCGAAGGCCTCGCCAGCCTGCGCCAGAAGGGCGCCGACCCCGCCGCGATCCGCGCCCGGCTCGGTTTCGGCGACCTGGCTGTCGCCGCTCCAACGCTTACTTAACCCGCCATCCCGCAGACTCCGGAGATCGCCATGCGCCCCGCCTCGACCCCCGCCCCGTTCCGGATGGCTCCCTGATGGATTTCACGATCACGCTCTCCGAGGTCACCGCCTTCCTCCAGGTCATCATGGTCGACCTGGTGCTGGCGGGCGACAACGCCATCGTCGTCGGCGTGGTCGCGGCCTCGCTGCCCAGGGAGCAACGTGCGCGCGTGATCTTCCTCGGCATCGCGGCGGCGACCGTGATGCGCGTCGGCTTCGCGGTCATCACGACGCAGCTGCTGCAGATCATCGGCCTGACGCTCGCGGGCGGGCTTCTGCTGCTCTGGGTCTGCTGGAAGCTCTGGCGCGAGGTCGAGGCCCAGCGCAAGGAGCGCAAGGCGGAGGCAGCCCTCGCCGCCGCTGCCGCCGCCGGTGGAACCGTGACAATCGAGCATGCGCACGGCCACGGACATGGGCTCAACAAGCCGCCGCCCAAGACCATGGGCCAGGCGGTGATGCAGATCGTGCTCGCCGATCTGTCGATGTCGCTGGACAATGTGCTCGCGGTCGCCGGCATCGCGCGCGACCATGCCTGGGTGCTGGTGTTCGGCCTGGTGCTGTCGGTCGCGCTGATGGGCGCCGCCGCGACCCTCATCGCCAACTTCCTGCGCCGCTGGCCCTGGCTCGTCTATATCGGACTCGCCATCATCCTCTATGTCGCCTGCCACATGATCTTCGACGGCACGATGAAGGTCTATGACGCGGCGCAGTTATCGGCGCTGTTCTAGCAATCGACGAGTCTGTAGCCCCCTCCCCCTACCCCCTCCCGCTCGCCGGCTTCGCCGTCGGAGGAGGGGGCGAGATCTATAAAAATCTCGCCCCCTCCCCTTGCGGGAGGGGGTAGGGGGAGGGGCCTTCGCTACGCGCGAGGAAGTGATCCCGTATCCGCATGTTCAGCACGATCTCCGGATAGGTCGGGTCCTCCGGCGCGACGAAGCCGTGGCGCACGAGGAAGTCGATGATCACCATCGCGACGTTGAACTTGAACTCCTCGGTCGTCGCCAGGACCTCGATCACGCGCTCGATCGGCCAGAGATAGAATTCCTCGATCTCGCCATCGGTGTTCACCGGCGTGAAATCCTCCGCCAGCGCGATGTCGTAGCAGAACAGCACGTCGTTGCGGATGCCCTCGTGGTTCTGGATCAGATAAGAGGTGAATCCGACGGGCCGCGACTGGCGCGCGAGGTCTGCGCTCATCGCCGCTTCCTCCGCGCATTCCTTGATCAGGTTTTCCATCAGCGACAGCCCGATCGGCTGGCCGCCGGCGACGATGTGATCGAGCTTCAGGGGACCCGTCGCCTTGTTCCGCGAACGCCGTCCGATCCACATCTTCATGTCGCGGCCCTGCCCGACATAGCCGTTGAGATGGACGCCATAGGCCAGGGTCCCGAAGGACGGCACGGCCGAGCGTTCCAGCCCCAGGAGCGGCTTGTCGTAGAAGGATTTTGCGACCGGATAGCGCTCGTTGCGGAATTTAGGGAGGCCGCCTTCGCGGGCGAGCGCGTCGACGACGCCGGCGAGCGCCTCGCTGCGGCGCTCATAGCTGTCGAAGCGATCCTTGAGCC
Organism: Hypericibacter terrae; assembly: GCF_008728855.1. GTDB lineage: Bacteria > Pseudomonadota > Alphaproteobacteria > Dongiales > Dongiaceae > Hypericibacter > Hypericibacter terrae. The sequence continues at coordinate 5,036,684 of NZ_CP042906.1, forward strand.
GGACCGCATCGGCGCCGGCCTCGAACACCGCCGGGAACTTCGCCAGGCGCTCCGCGAAGGCCGGCAGGATCCAGCCCAGCCGCTGGCCCTCGATCACGAAGGGCCGAAGCGTCGAGAGATCGGGTCGGCGGAACAGGCGGATGCGATCGACCAGGCTCATGCGCGCGTCTCCAGCAGCGAGATTCCTTCGATCATACATCGAAGGCCCCGACCGCGAAGCGGCGAGCGTGCGCCCCGTCCCCAGAGAGCGATCAGGCGCTGCGCTCGAAGCGCCGTTGCTCGTCCGTGACGCAGGTCAGCACGCTGGCGACGAAGACGAGCTGGCGCAGCGAGCGCGCGATATGTTCCGCCTCGTCCGGGGTCAGCCCGGTGACCTGGAGATCGATCAGCAGCTCTTCGCGCTCGGGCTCGGTCACGACCGCATGGCAGCGGCTCGGGACGAGATCGCGCTTGGCGAAGAGTCCCAGCACGCGCGGCAGCAGGCCGGGATCGGAAGCGGCCTGGACCGAAAAGCAATAGGTGGGACCGGCCCCGGTCGCCCTGTCGGCGACAGGTCGCGCGCTCGGGCGCGGGGCGGTGGTTCGGTGGCTAGGCGATGAGGGAGAGGACGGCATGGCAATGAGACTCCGGGCGGACGGGAAGAATGGCAGGCGCGACGACGACCGAACGCCCAACGGGCGCCCGGAGGCTAATTCGCGCGGCCATAATTCGCCCGCTGATGGGGAGCTCATTGCTCATGGAGACGAGGCTATCGGCCGGAGCCCCGCCCCGTCAATGCAAACCGACTGAAAAGCCAGTCCGCGCGAGGCGTTAGGGCCGATCGGGTGGTTTCATTGCGGGAAATGGCCGCAACAGGAACGATTGCTTTCGCAAGCCCCGGCGATTCATAGTCCCGCCCAGCGATTCGTGGTTAAGGCCGGCCACGGGGGAAACGATCGCGGCACCCGCCGATGGCCCGCGAGACGGAGAGGGGATGCGCCGATTCTGGCTGCTTTATCTGGTCGGCGCCGTCGGGGTGGCGCTTCTGGTCTTCGGCCTCTCGCAACGCTTTCCCGGTGCACTGGCGCAGCAGAACAACCTGCCCCTGCTGGCCAGCATGCTGGGCTGGCTGGCGCTGGTCGGCGCCGGCGGCGTCGCGATGGTCCGCCAGAAGCCGCGCAAGGCGATCCTGCAGATGGGCGCCTGGGTTGCCATCATTTTGCTTCTGGTGTTGGGCTACAGCTTCCAGCCTGAATTCTCCGCCATGATGACAGTCGTGAAAGCCAGGCTGACCGGCGCGCTCATTCCCGGCCAGGCGCAGGAACAGCAGGACGGCAGCGTCGTCTTCGCCCGGGCCAATGACGGTCATTTCCATGTGGAGGCGCTGGTCGACGGCATCCGCATCAACTTCCTGGTGGATACCGGTGCCTCGGGGATCATGCTGTCGCCCGCCGACGCGCGCCGGCTGGGTTTCGACCCCGCCCGGCTCGATTACAGCATCGGCACCTCGACCGCGAACGGCAACGGACGCGCCGCCAGGGTCAGCCTGAGCTCGATCGCGATCGGCCCGATCCAGCGCGCCGCGATGACGGCCCTGGTCAATCAGGCGGATATGGACGGCTCGCTGCTCGGCATGACCTTCCTCAACAGCCTGGGCAGCTTCACCGTGGAAGGCGACAAGCTGGTGTTGCACCAATGACCCGCGCCCGCGACCCCAAGGGCATGGTGCTCATGACCTTCACGGGCGTGATGCTGCTGGGATCGTTCCTGGCGGCCTGCGAGCCGAAGCCCGCACCCGTCACCGTGTCGACCACGCCGACACCGACGATCTCGGCGCCCGTCTCCGCCCATTTCCAGCCTCCGGCACCGCCGCCCGACAGCGCGCGGATGCAATGCGTCACCTATGCCCGCGCGGTCACCGGCCTCGATCTCAAGGGCGATGCCTGGAGCTGGTGGGAGGCGGCCGGCGGGCGCTATGGGCGCGGCGCCGAGCCCTCGGTTTATTCGGTGCTGGTGCTGTCGCAGGGCGTGCGGCTCTCCCGCGGCCATGTCGCCGTGGTGCGCGAGGTGCTGGATTCCCGGCGCATCCGGGTCGATCACGCCAACTGGAACAACGACCGGCGCATCGTGAAGGACATGATGGTGGTCGATGTCTCGGCCGCCAACGACTGGAGCGAGGTCAAGTTCTGGAACGAGAAGGCCAACAGCTGGGGCAACGTCTATCTCGCCTACGGATTCATCTATCCCCCCGGCACGGAACCCGACCGATCGGCGGCTCTGGCGCCCTGAATTCGCGCCGGTCGGCATCTGCCGCCATCGCTTGATTTCCGGTTGGTAACGAACCCAGCGGAAATATTCTCGATCCGATCGGCACCCGCGCGTCACATCGACCCTTGCCGATCGTCGATGGGGTGCTTATGTCAGCGAAAACCCGTCTTCGTCCGGCCCGCGCAGGGATGGCCGGGCGTTTCAAATGAAACCAAGCGATGTTTGATTGTCGCCGCTCCGATCCGGTTCAATGAATCCGATGGATCGCGGCGTCGCGTGGAACCTCCTTGGTTCCCCGCCCTTTATCTCGAGGGAGAGCCTGAATGATCACACTCAAGGTCAATGGCGAGACGCATAGCGTCGACGTCGACCCGCAGACGCCCCTGTTGTGGGTGCTGCGCGACACGGTCGGCCTGACCGGAACCAAGTATGGCTGCGGCATCGCCGCCTGCGGCGCCTGCACGGTCCATCTCGACGGCCAGGCGACGCGTTCCTGCTCGGTCGCGGTCGCCGATGTCGGCAACAGCGCCATCACCACCATCGAGGCGATCCAGGGCAAGACCGCCCAGGCGGTGCAGACGGCCTGGCAGAACCTCGACGTGGTCCAGTGCGGCTACTGCCAGTCGGGCCAGATCATGGCCGCGACAGCCTTGCTGACGGAGAATGCGCGGCCGACCGATGCGGATATCGACGCCGCCATGACCAATATCTGTCGCTGCGCCACCTATCAACGCATCAGGGCCGCCATCCATGAAGCGGCCCGGCAGATGGAGATCTGAACCATGCTGCCCTTCGATCGCTTCGCACTCCGCCCGCACCGGGCTCCCGCCGCCTTCGCTCCCACCAGCCGTCGCGGCTTCCTCAAGGCCGGCGCGCTCACCGGCGCCGGCCTCGTCATCGGCGCGCTGCTCCCCGGCGGGCGCATCACCGCGGCCCATGCGGCCGACGCCGACAGCCCCTTCGAGGGCTATATCGTCATCAATCCCGACAACAGCGTGACCGTGCTCTCGGCGCATTTCGAGATGGGCCAGGGCTCCTATACCGGTATTGCGACGCTGGTGGCCGAAGAGCTCGATGCCGACTGGTCGCAGATGCGGGTCGAGGGCGCCGCCGGCAATCCCAAGCTCTACGGCAATCTGGCGCTCGGCGGCACATTCCAGGTGACCGGCGGATCGACCGCCATGGCGAGCTCGTGGGACCGTTATCGCAAGGCCGGCGCCATGGCGCGGGCCATGCTGGTCGCGGCGGCGGCACAGAGCTGGAACGTCCCGGCCGGCGAGATCAAGGTTGAGAAGGGCGTGCTCTCGCATAACGGCGGGCAGCAGGCCAATTTCGGCGCCATGGCCGAGAAGGCGGCGACGATGACCCCGCCGGGCGATGTCGGGTTCAAGGACGCCAAGGATTGGCGGCTGATCGGCGACGAGACGCTGCATCGGATCGACCATGTGTCGAAGACCAACGGCAGCGCGCAGTTCCCGCTCGATGTGAAGCTGGACGGCATGCTCTATGCGGTCGTGGCCCATCCGCCTTTGTTCGGCGCCACCGTGAAGACTTTCGATGCGACGGCGTCCAAGGCGGTCAAAGGCGTGGTCGATGTGGTGCAGATCCCGCGCGGCGTCGCCGTGGTGGCGGACAGCACCTGGTCGGCGATGAAGGGCCGCGAGGCCCTCGCGGTCGAATGGGACAACAGCCAGGCCGAGACCCGCGGCAGCGCCGAGATCATGGCCGACTACAAGAAGCTCGCCGAAGGCACCGACGCGAAAGTCGCGCGTTCGGATGGCGACACGGCCAAGGCGCTGACCGAGGCGACGAAAGTGATCGAGGCCGCCTACGAGTTCCCCTATCTCGCCCATGCGGCGATGGAGCCGCTCGATGCGGTCGCCTGGAAACATGACGATGTGATCGAGGTCTGGGGCGGCCATCAGATGCCCGACACCTATCAGGCGATCACCGCCCAGATCGCGGAGCTGCCGCCGGAGAAGGTCAAGCTGCATGTGATGATGTCGGGCGGCAGCTTCGGCCGGCGCGCGGTCGCCGATGGCGACGTGGTGGCCGAGGCGGTCTCGACCGCCAAGGCGATCGGCTGGAAGGCGCCGGTGAAGCTGGTCTGGACCCGCGAGGACGACATGACCGGCGGGCGCTACCGGCCGATGTATTATCACACGATGAAGGCGGGGCTGGACGCGCAGGGCAAGCTCGTCGCCTGGCAGCATCGCATCGTCGGCCAGTCGATCCTGGGCGACACGCCGTTCAACGCCTGGGTCAAGGACGGGATCGATCCGACCTCGGTCGAGGGCGCGGCCAACCTGCCCTACGCCATTCCCAATCTGACGGTCGATCTGGTGACCGCCAAGGCCGGCGTGCCGGTGCTGTGGTGGCGCTCGGTAGGGAGCACCCACACGGCTTATTCGTCGGAGGTCTTCATCGACGAGCTGGCGCATGAGGCGGGCAAGGATCCGATCGAGTTCCGCCTCGACCTGCTCGAGGCGCATCCGCGCCATCGCGCCGTGCTGGAGAAGGTGCGGGACGCTTCGGGCTGGGGCAACGAGCTCGGCAACGGCAAAGGCCGCGGCGTGGCGGTGGCCGAGTCCTTCGGCAGCTTCGTCGCGCAAGTGGCCGAGATCAGCATCCAGAACGGGACGATCAAGGTCGAGCGCGTGGTCTGCGCCGTCGATTGCGGCACCGCCATCAACCCCGACGTGATCAAGGCGCAGATGGAGGGCGGCATTGGCTTCGGCCTCGGCGCCATCCTCAAGGGCGAGATCACGCTCGAGGGCGGCAAGGTGCAGCAGACCAACTTCGACGGCTACGAGGTGCTGCATATGGAAGAGATGCCGCAGATCGACGTGCATATCATCGCCTCGACCGAGAAGCCCACCGGCGTGGGCGAACCCGGCGTCCCGCCGATCGGCCCCGCCATCGCCAACGCGGTCTTCTCCGTCACCGGCAAACGCATCCGCGTGCTGCCGGTGAGCAGGACGGACCTGAGCGCGACGTGACGAGAAGGCCGTTCCGCCTCTCCCCACACGGTGGGGAGAGGCACCTCGTCACGACGTCTTCTCGTCATCCCCGCGGATGCGGGGATCCATCCTGATCCAGCGACGCAAGCTTGACGTTGGGTCCCCGCTTTCGCGGGGATGACGATGGGGGGAGCGCTGCATGGGGGGAGATGAAAGAGAAGTCAAAACGCCGGATTGTTCTCCGGATGGCTCTCGAGCGTCATCGCGAGCTTCACCCAGGGGAGCTTCACCGAGGCCCAGCCCTCGGCGGTCGGCGTGAAGCGTTCGGGTTCGTCGAGGCTGCCGATCGAGACGCCGACGAGATCTGGAGTGGGACCACCGACCATCGCCATCTGCGACCCGCAGTTGCCGCAGAAACAGCGCGTCGAGTCTTTCGAGGATCGATAGGCTGCGGGCTTGCCCTGGGTCCAGTGGAAGCCGGCATAAGGCACGGCGATCCAGGCGATGAAGGGCGCGCCGGCGCTCTTGCGGCACATGGCGCAATGGCAGATGTCGGCGAGCGCCGGCTCCTGCTCGATGCGATAGCGCACCGCACCGCAGAGACAGCCGCCTTCCGCCGGACGAAATGCCATGAGCTCCGTTCCTTCAGGCCGCTTCCTTGAAGACGCGGTCCACCAGCTCGACGATGTCGGCCATGATCGCGTTCAGGTCGTAATGCTTGGGCGTATAGACGCGCGCCACGCCCGCGGCCTTGAGCTTGGCCTCGTCCTCGGGCGGAATGATGCCGCCGACCACGACCGGCAGCTCGCCGAGGCCCAGCGCCTTGAGGCGCGCCATCACCTCGCCGACCAGCGCGACATGGCCGCCCGACAGGATCGACAGGCCGACCACATGCACGCCCTCTTCGAGCGCGGCATTGGCGATCTGAGCCGGCGTCAGGCGGATGCCCTCATAAACCACCTCGAACCCCGCATCGCGCGCCCGCACCGCGATCTGCTCGGCGCCGTTCGAATGGCCGTCGAGGCCGGGCTTGCCGACCAGCATCTTGAGACGGCGGCCCAGCCGTGACGACACCTGCTCGACGCGGCCGCGCACCTGTTTCAGCGCCTCGCCGCCCGCGGCACTGACCGCACGGCCGACGCCCGTCGGCGCCCGGTACTCGCCATAGACCTCGCGCAGCGCCTGGCCCCATTCGCCGGTGGTGACGCCGGCATGGGCGCAGGCGATCGAGGGCTCCATCACGTTGCGGCCTTCCTTGGCCGCGCGCTTGAGCTCCTCGAGGGCCGCTTGCGCTTTCTTCCCGTCGCGCGCGGCGCGCCAGGCCTGGAGCCGTTCGATCTGTTCCGTCTCGGCGCTGTCCTCGACCGCGAGGAATCCGGCGCCGTCGCCCGCCACCAGCGGCGAGGGCGCGCTGTCGGCGAAGCGGTTGACGCCGACCACGGTCTGCTCGCCCGCCTCGATCGCGGCCAGGCGGCGGCTGTTCGATTCCACCAGCCGCTGCTTCATGTAGCTCGCTTCCACCGCGGCGATGGCGCCGCCGAGCGCGTCGATGCGCGCGAGCTCGGCCAGGGCCTCGGCTTTCAGCGCCTCGACCTTGGCGTCGATCACCGGCGAGCCGTCGAAGATGTCGCCGAACTCGAGGATGTCGGTCTCGTAGGCCACGATCTGCTGCAGCCGGATCGACCATTGCTGGTCCCAGGGGCGCGGCAGGCCCAGGGCCTCGTTCCAGGCCGGCAGCTGCACCGCGCGGGCGCGCGCCTTCTTCGACAGCACCACCGCCAGCATCTCGATCAGGATCCGATAGACATTGTTCTCGGGCTGCTGCTCGGTCAGGCCCAGCGAATTGACCTGCACGCCGTAGCGGAAGCGCCGGAACTTCTCGTCGGTCACGCCATAGCGCGTCCGCGTGATCTCGTCCCAGAGATCCACGAAGGCCCGCATCTTGCAGATCTCCGTGATCATGCGGATGCCGGCGTTGACGAAGAAGGAGACGCGGCCGACCACCTGCGGAAACTCCGCGGCCGGCACTTGCCCCGAGGCCTTCACCGCGTCCAGCACCGCGATCGCAGTCGCCAGCGCGAAGGCCAGCTCCTGCACCGGCGTCGCCCCGGCCTCCTGCAGATGGTAGGAGCAGACATTGGTCGGATTCCATTTCGGCACGTCGCGATAGGCGAAGGAAATCACGTCGGTGGCGAGCTTCAGGCTCGGCGCCGGCGGATAGATATAGGTGCCGCGCGAGAGATATTCCTTGATGATGTCGTTCTGCACCGTGCCCTGGAGCGACGCGCGCGGCAGGTTCTGGGTTTCGGCCAGCGCGATATAGAGCGCCAGCAGCCAGGGTGCCGTCGCATTGATCGTCATGGAGGTGTTCATGCGATCGAGCGGCAGTCCGTCGAAGAGCGTGCGCATGTCGCCCAGATGGCCGACCGGCACGCCGACCTTGCCGACCTCGCCCTTGGCCAGCGGATGGTCGCCGTCATAACCGGTCTGGGTCGGCAGATCGAAGGCGACCGAGAGTCCCGTCTGGCCGCGCGCCAGGTTCTGGCGATAGAGCGCGTTCGAGGCCGCGGCCGAGCTATGGCCGGAATAGGTGCGGATCAGCCAGGGCTCCTCGCGGGCGTTCTTTGCGCCGCCGCCCTTGCCGCCCCTGCCCTTCCCCGCCTCGCCTTTGCTCATGGTCCGTCCGGCCCCGTTCTCACCCCGGCAAAGACCTTAGAGCCAGTCGATTGTGCAGTGCAATAGAACCCTGGACCGGTGCGGAAAGAGCCGGCATCCGGACCGAGCGATTGTCGCGAAAGAAGGTTAAGCTGTTTCTTGCCAAGGTTGTGGGGTCAATCGGGGGAAATCGATCATGTCGGTCCAGGTCGAAGCCGTTCCGCGGGCGAAGCTGCCTGTCTTCGAAACGATCATGGAGGGATTGGAAACATTGCGCTCGAACTGGGCGATCATTGCGCTGCAGGTTCTCACCCTTCTCAGCCTGGCCGCCGCACTCGATCTCCTGCCAGCCCTGGCCTTTGGCATGAGCAGCTTCATGTGGCTTCAAACAGCCTCCGCGGACGCGCCAGTCGCCATACGGATCATTGTCTGGATGCTGCGGGTCGCGATCATGCTGTTTCTTTCGTTCAGTCTCATGTTCGGCATCGCGCGGGCTGCACTGTGGGAGGTGCGACCTTCGATGACCAGCCTGCTCAGCCGTGGCCCGAGGCACATGCAGGAGATCTGCGCGTCGCTCGTGATCCTTTTTGGCGCCGGTATGACTCATGGCCTCATTGTGGCATTGCCCGGTTCAGACTGGTCCTTGGCCTCCTGGGGTAGCCTGATCGCGAATCCTCTCAGGGCCGCCTTTGTGATAGCCGTGGCCCAATGGCTTCTCCTGGCCATTCCGGCCGTCGCCATCAACAGCAACATTTTCACGATCCCGCGGCTGGCCGAGGGCAATGCCCTTCGCCTCATCGCGTTGACTCTGTGCTACTCCGTTGCGATGTTCGGAATCTTCGCTCCCATGAGGTGGCTCGCGACGCTGGCCAGCGGGGAATCGCCGGAGGCCGCGGCAGTTTCCCATCTCGTCGACCTGATTGCCGCGATGACGTCTTTGACTTTCTTCTCTGCCATCGGCGCCGCGGCCTATCGGCGCCTGATCGCCATGAAGCCGAACTCGGAGTCGGCGGCATCAACCGACCAGGTATGAATGCGCCGACGTGACTGCCGCCGGAGGGCTTGTTTGAACAGCGACGCCAGTTCTGCCCCAGCATCGAAACTGCCCGTCCTCAGAACGATCGAAGAAGGTCTCGCCGCCCTGCGCCCGGTCTGGCGGCGGGTCGCTTCGCAACTCTTCCTGTTTCTGCTGGTCGAAATCGTGGCCGGCATCCTTGCGGTCGCGATCTCGGGAAACGCCGAACATTTCCTGCTCGGCAGGGATCGCTCGGAATCCAGCAGTTTCACTTACGCCCTCATCCTGATTGCCAACGGGCTGGTCGCCCTCGTCATCTACATCAATCTCTCGCTGGGAACGACGAGGCTGGTGCTGGCCGAGGAGCCGCCCACCCTGGCCGGGCTGTTCCGCTGGGACCGCCGGCAATGGCGGTTGCTCGGCAATCTTCTCCTGGTCGGCCTGGCGGCGGCCATGCCCGCGGTCGTCGGCGCTTTCATGACGCCGTCGCTGGGGCCGCTTCTCGCCACGCCCCTGGCCGTGGTCGCGGTTCAGGCGATCTACGGTCTCTGCTGGGTCTGGGCGGCCGGGTGGCTGCAGCTGCTGCCCTCGATCGTGGCGAGCGACGGCAAGGGCAGCGCCCTCGACCTCGCCTGGAAAGTCTCGGCTGGCAACCGCCTGCGGCTGATGGGGCTGGCGATCTGCGCCTTCGCCGCCCACCTGCTGCTCACCGGAACGGGAATGCTCGCGTCCAGCGTCCTCGCGGTCGAACTGCTGCCGATCCGCATCGCCGGCCATCTGCTGGGCACGCTCGCCGGCAGCGCGATCTATGTCGTCTTCGCGGCCAGCGCCGCCGTCGCCTATCGGCGGCTGACAGGCCCTGGCGCGCCGGGCGACATACTAGGCGCCCCATAGGTCACTCACAGTACCAGCAATCGCCCCGCAAACTCGCCGTCACCTGCTCCCAATCAGATCGATATCGAACGGCGCGGTCTGGTAGATCTCGTTGATCCAGTTGGCGAACAGCAGATGGGCGTGAGACCGCCAGCGATTCTGCGGCGGCTGCGACGTGTCGTCATTCCGGAAATAATTGACGGGCAGCTTGATCGGAACCTCGGCCTTGAGGTCCCGGAAATACTCGTCCGCGAGCGACCCGGAATCATATTCGAGATGATCGAGCACATAGAGGCGCCGGAACCGGCTGTCCTCCGCCATGCAGACGCCCTTCTCGTCGGAATGCGCCAGCAGCGTCAGCTCCGGGCGGGCGGCGACGTCCGCGGCCCTGATCTCGGCCCAGCGCGAGATCGGAATCAGGAAATTGTCGGAGAAGCCGTGAAGATAGGGCGACGAGGGCGCCATGATCTTCTGTCGGTAGACGCCGAACGCCTTCTCCGCCAGATGATGCTTCGGCACGCCGTGGAAATGATGGAGGGCCGCCATGGCGCCCCAGCAGACATTCATGGTCGAATGGACGTTCGTCTGCGTCCAGTCGAAGATCTGCCGCATCTCCGGCCAATAGGTGACCTCGTCATAGGGGATCGTCTCGAGCGGCGTGCCGGTGATGATGAAACCGTCGAACTTCCGGTCCTTCGCGTCTTCCCAGGTCTGATAGAAGGCGAGCAGGTGGTCTTCCGAGGTGTTCTTGGTCTTGTGCTTGCCGATCCGGACGAACGAAAGCTCGACCTGGAGCGGCGAGGCGCCGAGAAGGCGCGCCATCTGCAGCTCGGTCTTGATCTTGTTCGGCATCAGGTTAAGCAGGCCGATCTGAAGCGGACGGATGTCCTGGCGGATCGCCGCCGTCTCGGTCATCACCCGCACGCCCTCGTTCACCAGGGTGTCGAAGGCGGGCAGCTTATCGGGAATCTTGATCGGCATCGGGGTCACCAGAAACAGACAATCTTTCGCCGCAGGCGCGGGGGGGCGCTCCTGCAGCCGGGAATCGGCATCGGCGCCGGCGCGCTAGACCGCCTTCAGCGCCTGCGCCAGATCGGCCTCGAGATCCTCGGCGGCCTCGAGTCCGACCGAGAGCCGCACGGTGCCGTCGAGGATACCCTGCTGCTTGCGCAGCTCGGGGCCCAGGCGCTGATGCGTCGTCGTCGCGGGATGCGTCGTCAGGCTCTTCGAATCGCCGAGATTGTTCGAGATCAGGATCAGCTTCAGCGCGTTGAGGAAGCGGAAGGCGCCGCCCTTGCCGCCCTTGAGATCGAAGGTGACGAGCGTGCCGCCGCTCTTCATCTGGCGCATCGCCAGCGCATGCTGCGGATGGCTCTTGAGCCCCGGATAGAGCACCGTCTCGACCTTCTTCTGGCCCGAGAGGAATTCGGCGATGCGCGCGGCAGTCGCGCATTGGCGCTGCAGGCGCAGATCGAGCGTCTCGAGGCCCTTGAGCAGCAGCCAGGCATTCATCGGTGAGAGCGACGGGCCGGTATGGCGCAGGAAAGGCTGCAGCTTGTCGTTGATGAACGCGCGGCTGCCCAGCACGATGCCGCCGAGCGCGCGGCCCTGGCCGTCGATATGCTTGGTCGCGGAATAGACCACCACGTCGGCGCCATAGTCGAAGGGCTTCTGCAGCAGCGGGGTCGCGAACACATTGTCGACGATGACGCAGGCCCCCGCCTTGTGCGCGAGATCGCAGACCGCCTTGAGATCGACGATGCGCAGGCCCGGGTTGGAAGGCGATTCCAGAAACACCGCCTGGGTCGGTTTCGACAGGGCCTTGCGCCAGGCGCCGAGATCGCGCCCGTCCACCAGCACGGTCTCGATCCCGTATTTCGGCAGGATCTCGGCCAGGACGTATTGGCAGGAACCGAACAGCGCATCGGAGGAGACCACGCGGTCGCCGGCCTTGAGCTGGCAGGCGAGGCTCGCGAACACGGCGGCCATGCCGCTCGCGGTCGCGCGCGAATCCTCGGCCCCCTCGAGCAGCGCCATGCGGCTCTCGAACATCTGCACGGTCGGATTGGAGAAGCGCGAATAGACGAAGCGCGGCTTGGTGTTGGCGAAGGCCGCTTCCGCCTCTTCCGCCGTGCTGTAGACGAAGCCCGAGGTCATGTAGATCGCCTCGGCCGTCTCCTTGAAGTCGGAGCGCAGCACGCCGCCATGGATCATGCGGGTATCGGGATGCCAGCTCGCCGGATCGGTGCCCGGCCCGGTCAGTCCCGGTGCGGGCGCAATGCCGGCGGCCTTCGCCGCGGCGGGGGAAGGACGCGTCTTCGAGCCCGAAAATCGCGGGCTCCTTCTCTGGGCCATTGGACGTCTCCGCAAGGCCGGCAGGATCTGCCGGGCCAAAAAAAACCTCGACCGTAAAGGCCGAGGTTCAAAGCGTCCCTGGGCCTTTTAGCTGCTTATTTAACGTGGCCGCAAGCCGGCACAAATGACCACGGAGCCTTGGCTCCCGAGGGCGCCAAGATCGGCGGCAAGTATGGCCAGGAGCGCGCGAAAGTCAATCCCGGCGCAACGGTGCGAGGGGCGCCGGCGGCCGTTCGACGCGCATGGGGAGACGCCGGTCGAACGCGATTGTTACAGGATTCCAAACGATTCTTTCGACGGCACCCTCGCCAGCGCCATCGCTCCCAGGCATTCTGGCGCCGGTGGTGGCCGGCGTCCGCACATGCGGGTATGCAACGACCCTCGGCCGATGCCGGCGCAATGATGGGAGAAGGATCGCGATGTTGAAGTTTTGCGCAAGCGCCTGGCTTGCGGCGATGTTGCTGGCCGTCGGCGCCGGGTCGCCGGCCGCGGCCGCCGGCCCCGGTCCCGGCAAGGCGGACGGCACTCTGCGGCTCGACAAGGCGCCCACGAGCCTGACCCAGGCCTATGCGCTCGAGGTGGTCGAAATTCCGGAAATGCGCATGCCGAACTCGCCCGAGCGCACGATCACGCTGATCCTCACCGACCGTCCGCTGCCGGGGCGCGTCGACGATATGAGCGCCATGGAGCAGGCCTATAACGGCCAGCTGCGCGGCCTCGTGATCGAGATCGACCCCGCCGCCAAGACGGTCGTGAGCGGCCGCACCCTGATCCCGCAGGACGAGCTGCCGCAATTCTTCAGCATGAGCGGCGATTCCTCGGGGGTGGAACTCGCCGGCTTCACCGAAGACAAGGCCAAGGGCACGATCACCGGCAAGATCAAGACCACCGCGCCGATGGAGGTGGTGAATTTCGACAACAAGCCGGGCCCGAAGACCTTCAGCTTCAATGTCGTCTTCAACGCGGCGTTGCTGCCGGCGCCCAAGCTCACCTCCACCATCGAAGGCGACCAGGCCAAGGCCAGCGAGCAGGGCCAGACGCTGAAGCGCTTCCTCCAGGCCGTCTCCGACGGCAATCCCGACGCGCTCAAGGCCGTCGTCACCAAGGATCATCCGGCGCTGTCGATGCTCAATCCCGAGGGCATGGGACAGATCAAGGAGATGATCTTTGCCGACGGCAACAATGTGGAGGGGATCTACGGCCTGCTGACGAAGATCTACGTCTATGGCCAGACCGCCACCGCGCTCCTGCGCCATCCCGACGGCTGGAGCAGCTATCCCCTCGCGCTCGAGGACGGGAAATGGAAGATGGGGTTCTGAGGGGAACTGCTCGACGTTAACCAGTTCGCGTATTCCCTTGCCCTCGATGGGGAGGGCACGTTTGCTTATGGAATCGCGTGTCAGCTGCCCCCAGTCGTCACCCCGGCCTTCGAGCTTGTGAAGAAATCGAATGATTCAGAAATACTCTCGCCCCCTCCCCTTGTGGGAGGGGGTAGGGGGAGGGGTGATGCCGTAAGAGGTCACGGTAAATGGTGTCGAGTCTGGCCTACTCGTGCTGGCCCGTCCGCAACTTAGCCCGCGCCTGCTGCTTTCAGAGCGTTGATCGATCGTGAGCATGGCCGTCATCGCGCCATGTCACCCCTCCCCCTACCCCCTCCCGCAAGGGGAGGGGGCGTGGAGTTTCTGTGCTTCGCTCGATTCCTTCACACGCTCCTTCGCCGGCATGACGAAACAGGGGCGCCGCCTCTCCGCACCCGCGCATGACAAGCGACCGGAAGGCTGCTCTAATCCTGTCACCACAACCATCCGCTGCAGGGGGAAGACATGGCGGACGTGCCGATGGCGGGGGGACCGGCGGTGCCGGCCGCGGCGACTCAGCGACTGGTCTATGACGGCACGCTGTTCCAGCTCTACGAGATCTATCTGCTGAATCTCGTCCTCAGCGTCATCACGCTGGGCATCTTCCGCTTCTGGGCCAAGACCCGGATCCGCCGCTATGTCTGGTCACATGTGAGCTTCCAGGGCGACCGGCTCGAATATACCGGCACGGGCGGCGAATTGTTCAAGGGCTTCCTGATCGTGCTGGGCTTCCTCGTCGCCTTCGGCGTGCTCCAGGTGGTGCTGCAGTTCGCCTTGGGTCCGGATTCGCCGGTCGCGCTCATCACGCAGTTCGCCTTCCTCTTCTTCATCGTCTATCTGTCGCTGGTCGCCCATTACACCGCGCAGAATTATCGCCTGACCCGCACCTATTGGCGCGGCGTGCGCGGCGGGATGACGGGCTCGGGCTGGAGCTATGGCCTCAAGGCGCTGGGCCTGTCGCTGCTGCTGCCCCTGACGCTGGGACTGGCGCGGCCCTGGGTCACCTCGAAGCTGATGAACTGGCGCGCCAATGCGAGCTGGTTCGGCAGCGAGCGCCTGCAGCTCGATCTGCGCGCCGGGCCGCTCTACGCCGCCTTCTTCGTCAGCCTGGTGCTGACTCTCCTGCTCACCACGATCTTCGTCGGCGGGATCCTCGGCATCGCCTATGGCGCCGGCTGGCTCGATATCCAGGGCCTCCAGGATTACATCCAGCAGCAGGAGATCTATAAGACCGAGCCGGACGAGGCGCAGATCCAGCTCATCATCCGCCTCATCGTCGTCGGCTATCTCGCCGCCATCGCCGGCCTGGGCCTCTCCTACATCATCGGCTGGGCGTTCTATTTCGCCACCCTCTACCGGGCGACGGCCGCGGCCGCCCGGTTCGCCACGCTTCGCTTCGCCAGCGCCGCCACGACCGGCAGCCTGATCGGACTCTGGGTCGGCAATGCCGCGATCTATATCGTGACCCTGGGCTTCGGCTTCCCGATCCTGATCCAGCGCACGATGCATTTCATCGCCCGGAATCTCGAGATCCAGGGCGAGCTCGACGGGGCGGCGCTGACCCAGTCGACCATCGCCCGGCCGCGCTTCGGCGAGGGGCTGTTGGAAGCCTTCGATCCAGGTATGTTCTAGTTCGATCGAATTCCGAGCAAGGGCGGCAGGAACGGTGACGAACCAGGGCCCATCCGCATCCAAAGCCAAGGCCGGCGAAGCGCCCGACCGCTATTATGATGGGCGCAACGCGGTCGCCCACCCGGTGCGCGTCAATGTCACCGGCAGCAAGCTGAAGATCGTCGGCGTCGGGGCCCAGCTCCTGGCGGAGTGGCCGCTGGCGCAGATCGCAACCGTCGACCGGCGCGCGAGCGACGGCGCCATGACTTTCACGCTGGCGAACGCCTTGCGGAAGGGCGACGGCGCCAGGCTGATCCTGGCCGACAGCGGCGCCCGCAATCTGTTGCTGACGATGCGTCCCGAACTGGCGCAATGGAAGCGGCAGGGAGGCTATCGCGGCTTGAAGCGGGCCGTGGTCTGGGGCGGCATCGTCGCGGGCCTGCTCGCCGGATTCTATTTCGGCTTTCCTTTCGCCGCCGCCGAGCTGGCGCAGACCATGCCGCGGCGCTGGGAGATGCCCTTCGGCCAGGCGATGCGCAACGCCTTCGTCTCGCTGGCGCCCACCTGCCATGGCGAGGCCGGCATCGCGGCGCTGGAAGGCCTTATCACCCGCCTGGCGCCCGACGAGATCGAGGACCCGCCACTGACGCTCGACGTCATCGACGGCAAGATGGTCAACGCCTTCGCGCTCCCCGGCAATCACATCGTCGTGTTCCGCGGCCTGATCGACAAGGCGGGGTCGGGCGACGAGGTCGCGGGCGTGCTCGCCCATGAGCTGGCCCATCTCGATCTGCGCCATCCGATGCAGAACGCGATCCAGCAGGTTGGCGTCGGCGCCGTGCTCACCATGCTGCTGGGGGGCGGCGATATGAGCAGCGTCGGCCAGGTGCTGGTGGGCCTCACCTATACGCGGCAGATGGAGGCGGATGCCGACAGCCGCGGCGTCGCTCTGCTCGAAGCCGCGGGCCTGCGCGCCGACGGCCTCGCCGGATTTTTCCGCCGGCTGGGACCGGAGGAGAGCGAGGGGATTCTGCCGGATTGGCTCGCGAGCCATCCGGGCCTCGCCGACCGCATCGCCGCGACCGACCGGCCGTCCAGCGGCGACGACGCCTTCGACGCCCGGCAATGGGCGGCGGTCAAAGCCGTCTGCAGCAGCGCCGGCGCGGACAGCGAGAGCGTCGACAGCGCGACGGATAGCGCGGGCCCGGCCGACAGCGGCGCCGCGCCGGACAGCAACGCCGGAACCGACAACGGGAGCGCCGGCAATACCACCGACGAGAGCGCCGGCACGGTGGCCGCACCCGGGGATGTCGGCGTCGGCGCCCCCGTCAGTGGCGCCCCTCGGATCAAGCCGTCGAAATCCCGTCCCTGATCGCCCGCCGCCCCTTCCGACCTCGACAGGGCGATGCTGCAAGCGCACTATTGCGGTGCAATATCGCGGTTTTTCCCGGTCTCGATATCGACCTCGTCATATCGATTGTGACGCGTTTTGGCTATAAATCGCAATTATCAGTCCATTGCACGCCGTTCCCTGTAACTATCTTCACTTTTGTGCATTGCAAACGGAACCGCGAGCCAGTACATCCGTTTTGCGATCGCCGCGGCATCTATCGGGAAGCCAGCCCCAGACCGGGCCGGGGATGCCAGGCGGACCCATCGAAGGAGGGTGGTTTCATGAGCGAGCCAGCGAAGGTGGTGCCCCTGCGCGCCGAGCCCCAGCAACCGGTGAAGGATCTCTACGAGGTCGGCGAGATTCCGCCGCTGGGCCATGTCCCGGCGCGGATGTATGCCTGGGCGATCCGGCGCGAGCGCCATGGCGAGCCCGAGACCGCGATGAAAGTCGAGGCCGTCGCCACCCCCACCCTCGACAGCCATGACGTGCTGGTGATGGTGATGGCCGCGGGCGTCAACTACAACGGCGTCTGGGCGGCACTGGGCACACCCATCTCGCCCTTCGACGTGCACAAGGCCGAGTATCACATCGCCGGTTCCGATGCCGCCGGCATCGTCTGGGCCGTCGGCTCCAAGGTGAAGCGCTGGAAGGTCGGCGACGAGGTCGTGGTCCATTGCAACCAGGACGACGGCGACGACGAGGAATGCAATGGCGGCGACCCGATGTTCTCGCCATCGCAGCGCATCTGGGGCTATGAGACGCCGGACGGTTCCTTCGCGCAGTTCGCGCGCGTGCAGGACCGCCAGCTCATGCACCGCCCGAAGCATCTCACCTGGGAAGAGAGCGGCTGCTATGTGCTGACGCTCGCCACCGCCTATCGCATGCTGTTCGGCCATCGCCCGCATATCCTGCGGCCCGGCCACAATGTGCTGGTCTGGGGCGCCTCGGGCGGCTTGGGCTCGATGGCGGTGCAGTTGATCTCGACCGCGGGCGCCAATGCGATCGGCGTCATCTCCGACGACAGCAAGCGCGATTTCGTGATGCAGCTCGGCGCCAAGGGCGTCGTCAACCGCAACGATTTCAAATGCTGGGGCCAGCTGCCCAAGGTTAACGGGCCCGAGTTCAACGATTATATGAAGGAATGCCGCAAGTTCGGCGGCGCCATCTGGCAGATCACCGGCAAGGGCAACGACGTCGATTTCGTGTTCGAGCATCCGGGCGAGGCGACCTTCCCGGTCTCCTGCTTCGTGGTGAAGCGCGGCGGCATGGTGGTCTTCTGCGCCGGCACCACCGGCTACAACATCACCTTCGACGCGCGCTTCGTCTGGATGCGCCAGAAGCGCATCCAGGGCAGCCATTTCGCCAACCTGCTGCAGGCGGCCCAGGCCAACCAGCTCATGGTCGAGCGCCGCATCGACCCTTGCATGTCCGAGGTCTTCTCCTGGCACGACATCCCGCGCGCCCACACCAAGATGTGGAAGAACCAGCACAAGCCCGGCAACATGGCCGTGCTGGTGCAAGCCAAGCGCCCGGGCCTGCGCACGCTCGAGGACGTGATCGAGGCGTAGAAGAGCTAGCCGACGATTGCTTCTTTCGTCACTCTGCTCACTTATTGTCACCCCCGCACTCCCATCGTCACCCCCGCGAAAGCGGGGGCCCATGCCTGCCAAGATCTACGCTGCTGAATGATGGGTCCCCGCTTTCGCGGGGATGACAGCGGGGGTCGGGGCGACGAGATCGACGCGGGGCAACACCGAATTTCCCTCGACGGAGTCCCTCCCTTGCTCCTTCCCGATCTCACCGAAACCTGCCGGCTGGCACTGGCGCCGGCCGAGCGTCTGGTGGAGGAGGCGCGCGCAGCGCTCGCCACCGAGCTGGCCCCGGAAGGCCGCGTCGACGGGGCGGCCCTCGACCGCGCGCAATATGCGGCTCATGGCTTCGCCTGGTATGCGACCTATGCCGAGGCGCTGCGCCAGGCGCTGGGCTGGGCCGAACGGCTCGAGGCGAGCGACCGGCTGGGCGAGCGCGAGGCGCTGATCCTGCAGATCGGCTTCGGCGAATATCTGGCGCAGATGGCGGGCGGCATCGCGATCTCGCAGGGCGAGATGGTGCGGCCGCAGGATCTGGGATTGCCCGACGCGGCGACGGCGCTGGCATCCGAGTTCGCCGTCGACAGCCTGATCCGCGCCAACAGGTCGGCTTTACGCGAGCGCCTCGCCGAACTCATCGCCGACGAGGATTTCGGCGACCCCGCGCTCGATGACGAGATCCTCGCCATGACGCGCGAGCAGTTCCGGCGCGTGGCCGAGGATCATCGCGAGGACGCGCATCGCTGGCATCTCGAGGACGAGCTGATTCCGCTGACCGTGGTCGAGGAGCTGGCGAAGCTCGGCGTGTTCGGCCTGACGATCCCCGAGGAATTCGGCGGCTCGGGCCTGGGCAAGCTCGCCATGTGCATCGTGACCGAGGAGCTCAGCCGCGGCTATATCGGGCTGGGCTCGCTCGGCACCCGCTCCGAGATCGCGGCCGAGCTGATCCGTCTCGGCGGCACCGAGGCGCAGAAGCGGAAATGGCTCCCCAAGCTGGCCTCGGGCGAGATCCTGCCCACCGCCGTCTTCACCGAGCCCAACACCGGCTCCGATCTGGGCGCGCTCAAGACGCGCGCGGTCAAGGCCAAGGGGCCCGACGGTACCGATCGCTATCTCGTCACCGGCAACAAGACCTGGATCACCCACGCCTCGCGCTCGGACCTGATGACGCTGCTGGCGCGCACCGATCCCAACAGCGCCGACTGGCGCGGGCTCTCGATGTTCCTGGCCGAGAAGCCGCGCGGCAGCGAGCTCAAGCCCTTCCCCGCCGACGGCATGACCGGCGGCGAGATTCCGGTGCTGGGCTATCGCGGCATGAAGGAATATGAGCTCGCCTTCGACGGCTTCGCGGTCAAGGCCGAGAACCTGCTCGGCGGCGTCGAGGGCCAGGGCTTCAAGCAGCTCATGGCGACCTTCGAATCCGCCCGCGTCCAGACCGCAGCACGCGCGGTCGGCGTGGCGCAAGGGGCGATGGAGCTCGGGCTCGACTACGCCAGGAACCGCATACAGTTCGGCAAGCCGATCCTCGAATTCCCGCGCGTTGCCACCAAGCTCGCCTGGATGGCGGTCGAGACCATGTTCGCGCGCCAGCTCACCTGGTATGCCGCGCGCCAGAAGGACAGCGACCGGCGCTGCGACATCGAGGCCGGCATGGCGAAGCTCCTGGCCGCGCGCGTCGCCTGGGGCAATGCCGACAACGCGCTGCAAATCCATGGCGGCAACGGCTATGCGCAGGAATATGCGATCAGCCGCGTGCTCTGCGACGCGCGCATCCTCAACATCTTCGAGGGTGCGGCCGAGATCCAGGCCCAGGTGATCGCGCGCGGGCTGCTCAGCGGACGGAACTGAGGCAGGCCCGCGCGACGAACACCCAATCGGCGCCCCGCCTCTCACCGCGACTTGGCACAGACCAACGCCGGCTCGGCCGCCAGGTCCGACTGACAGCGCTGGATCGTGCCCGTGGTCGTATCGATCACCCAGAGCTCGGCCAATTGCGGATCGCCGTCGATGTCGTGCGAGGCGATGCGGTAGCGCTGCTTGCCTTCCTCGCCCTTAACCCACATGTCGGCCTCGGTCTTGCAAGCGGCTTTCGTCGCCGTGCAGGCCGACACCGCGCCGCTGGTGGTATCGAGGCTCCAGAGGATGCTGTCCCTCGTCTTGGCGTTTGCGTCCGCAGCGCGCGCCCGATCCTCCACCACCTCGAAGCGTCCGAGCATGCCGGCCTGGGCCGGCATGGCCGCCAGAACGCCAAGCGCCATCAGCAAGGCCATCGAAATCCTGTTCATCGTCTGATACTCCTAAAGGTTGTATAATTGTATCAATAAACTATCATAAATCACCGACGGCGCAAGCCCCTCGCCGCAGGAGCGGCGCTGCCCCGATCGCGTCGATTGCCGTCGATAACGGGCCAGGGTAGGAATCGGGCCGCCCGGGATCGCCCCGGCTCAGGCAGGTTCGCGATGCCCATCCCCATCGATTTCTACTTCTCCATCGACAGCCGCTATTCCTACCTGGCGGCGACGCAGATCCCGCTGATCGAGCGCGAGTTCGGCGCCGAGTTCCGCTGGCATCCGCTGGGGCTGGCGGCCCTGCTCGCGGCGCGCGGCGCCACGCCCTTCAGCAACGGCCTGCGCGTCTCCGGCCAGTATGAGCATGACTATCGCGACATCGACACCGGCCGGTGGGCATCGTTCTACGGCGTCAAGATCGTCACGCCGGATTGGAGCCAGGGCGACTGGACCCGCATCAATCGCGCCGCCGTGTCGGCGGCGGTCGCGGGATGCTGCCCCGCCTTCGTGACAGCGCTCTATGACGCGATCATGGTGCGCGGTGCCGTTCCCGCGGACGACGCCGCGATCGTCCACATCGCCGACGAGGCCGGCCTCGACGGCGCGCGCATCGCCGCCGGCATCGATGCGCCCGCGACCGACAGGCTCCACAGCGACACGATCGAAGCCGCGCGCCAGGCCGGCGTCTTCGGCGTGCCGAGCTTCGTCGTCGAGGGCCAGATGTTCTGGGGCAACGACCGGATCATTCTGCTGAAGCATTTCTTGAAGCAGCGGAAGCACAGCTAATTCTGCGCAGATCGAGCAGAACCCCTCCCCCTACCCCCTCCCGCAAGGGAAGGGGGTGAGATCTATTCTGTTTCCTTCACCCCCTTCCCCGACGGCGAAGCCGGCGAGCGGGAGGGGGTAGGGGGAGGGCCGGCCGCAAACTCGATTGAAGCTTGAAAGTAGAGCGAAGCGATCAGACAGAATCAGGGGGTAGGGGGAGGGGCCTTCGTTGCCCCTCGCTCTCCATTCGATCACACCCTATATTCCGCCCATGCGCGGATTTCTCTTCGTCCTTCTCCTGATCGCGATGTTCGGCACGCTGGCGGTGCTGTTCGTCGGGCTGTTCGCCATGGCGCGCGGCGGCGAGTTCAACAAGCGCCACGGCAACAAGCTCATGCGCCTGCGGGTGATGATGCAGGGTCTGGCGATCCTGATCTTCTTCGCCCTGATGATGGCAATGCGGGATTGACGCCGGGGGACGATGGTCAAACTCACGCGCATCTACACCAAGGGCGGCGACAAGGGCGAGACCTCGCTGGGCTCGGGCGCCCGCGTGCCCAAGCATGACCGGCGCGTCACGGCCTATGGCACGGTCGACGAGGCCAACGCCACGATCGGGCTGGCGCGGCTCCACACCAAGGGCAAGACCGACCAGATGCTGGCGCGGATCCAGAACGACCTGTTCGACCTGGGCGCCGATCTCTGCGTGCCGGAGGAAAAGCGCGCCGGGAAAGGCAAGAGCGGCGCCGGTGCGTTGCGCGTCGACGCGGCCCAGACCCTGCGGCTCGAGCGCGAGATCGACGCCATGAACTCCCATCTGGCCCCGCTCAACTCCTTCATCCTCCCGGGCGGAAGCGCCGCTTCCGCCTATCTCCATCTGGCCCGCACCGTGGTACGGCGGGCCGAGCGGGTCATCACGGCGCTGGCCGAGACCGAAGCCGTCAATCCCGAGGCGGTGCGTTATATCAACCGGCTCTCCGACCATCTCTTCGTGCTGGCCCGCTGGCTCAACCGCAAAGGCCGGGCCGACCGGCTCTGGGTCCCGGGCGCCAACCGCTAGTCCGGCCCCCCGGAAAAGGTCTGAAAAAGCGAGCCCGGCGAGCCGTTTTGACGCGCCCGAAAGCGACAGAAAGTTGCGGGCGGGCGCGTTGACAGGCTCATACCCTGTCCTTATTGTGCGCTGCGAAATAAAGCGGGGTCGGCCCTCGCGGGGCAGCTCGGGGGCGCCGCGGCCGGCCTTTTTCAACAGACAAATTCGGAGCCAGATCCAGAGATGAAGGTACTGGTCGCGGTCAAACGCGTGATCGACGCCAATGTGAAGGTGCGGGTGAAAGCCGACGGTACCGGTGTCGAAACGGCCAATGTGAAGATGGCCATGAACCCCTTCTGCGAGATCGCCGTCGAAGAGGCGGTGCGCATGAAGGAAGCCGGCACGGCGACCGAGGTGGTGGCCGTGGCCTGCGGTCCGGCGAGCTCCCAGGAGACGATCCGCACCGCGCTCGCCATGGGCGCCGACCGCGGCATCCATGTGCAGACCGATGTCGAGCTGCAGCCGCTGGCCGTCGCCAAGCTGCTCAAGGCCGTGATCGAGAAGGAGCAGCCGCGGATCGTGATCCTCGGCAAACAGGCGATCGACGACGATTCCAACCAGACCGGCCAGATGCTGGCGGGCCTCTTGGGCTGGCCGCAGGGCACCTTCGCCTCGAAGCTGACGATCGAAGGCGACAAGCTGCGCGTGAAGCGCGAGGTCGATGGCGGCCTCGAGACCGAGATCGTCAATCTGCCGACGATCGTCACGACCGACCTGCGGCTCAACGAGCCGCGCTACGCCTCGCTGCCCAACATCATGAAGGCGAAGAAGAAGCCGATCGAGGCGCTGACGCCCGACGCGCTGGGCGTCGATCCCTCGCCCCGCCTGAAGGTCCTCAAGGTGGTCGAGCCGGCCAAGAGAAAATCCGGCGCCAAGGTGAAGTCCGTTGCGGAGCTGGTCGACAAGCTGCGCAACGAGGCCAAGGTCATCTGAGGCGGGGGACAGGACAATGACGATTCTGGTTCTGGCAGAGCATCACGACGGCGCCGTGCGCGACGGTTCGCTCCATGCCATCACCGCCGCGCAGAAGATCGGCGGCGACATCCATGTTCTGATCGCGGGTCAGAATGCGAAGGCGGCGGCGGACGCCGCGGCGAAGATCGCCGGCGTCGGCAAGGTGCTGCTGGCCGACGATGCGGTCTATGCCGCCATGCTGGCCGAGAACGTCGCCAAGCTGATCGTCGGCCTGGCGCCGAACTACAGCCATCTGCTGGCGACCGCCACCAGCGTCGGCAAGAACATCATGCCGCGCGTGGCGGCCCTGCTCGACGTGGCGCAGGTCTCCGAGATCATCTCGGTCGAATCGCCCGACACCTTCGTGCGGCCGATCTATGCCGGCAACGCGCTGGCGACGGTCCAGGCCACCGACAAGATCAAGGTTATCACCGTGCGGGCCACCGGCTTCGACGCGGCCCCGGCCAGCGGCGGCAGCGCCGCGGTCGAGACCGTCGCCTCGGCCGGCGATGCCGGCCTCTCCACCTTCGTCGGCTCCGAGCTCTCCAAGTCCGAGCGCCCCGAGCTCACCTCGGCGCGCGTGATCGTCTCGGGCGGTCGCGGCATGCAGTCGGGCGACAATTTCAAGCTGCTCGAGGCGCTCGCCGACAAGCTCAACGCCGCCGTCGGCGCCAGCCGCGCCGCCGTCGACGCCGGTTATGTGCCCAACGACTACCAGGTCGGCCAGACCGGCAAGATCGTGGCGCCGGAACTCTATATCGCTGTCGGCATTTCGGGCGCGATCCAGCATCTCGCCGGCATGAAGGACAGCAAGGTCATCGTCGCCATCAACAAGGACGAGGACGCGCCGATCTTCCAGGTCGCGGATTACGGCCTGGTGGCGGACCTCTTCACGGCCGTGCCGGAGCTGACGGCAGAACTCAGCAAGTAAGCAACCGCGCCGGCGGCGCGGCCCGTCCGGGGCCGCCCAGGATGCCGGCGCCGGATGAAGGATGACTCAACGATGATTCAGAAGATCGGCGTGATCGGCGCCGGGCAGATGGGCAATGGCATCGCCCATGTCTGCGCGCTCAACCGCTTCGAGGTCGTGCTGTCCGACATCGATCCGGTACAGCTCGAGAAGGCCATGAAGTCGATCGACAAGAATCTCGATCGCCAGGTCCACTCGAAGCGCGAGGATATCCGGATCAGCGAGGCCGACAAGAAGGCGGCGCTGGCGCGGATCCATCCTTTCATCGGGATGGATCATTTCGGCGACTGCGATCTGGTGATCGAGGCCGCAACCGAGAAGGAAGAGGTCAAGGTCCAGATTCTCAAGGCGCTCTGCCCGGTTCTCAAGGCCGACGCGATCATCGCCAGCAACACCTCCTCGATCTCGATTACGCGGCTCGCCGCGGTGACCGACCGGCCGGCCAAGTTCATGGGCATGCATTTCATGAACCCGGTGCCGCTGATGCAGCTGGTCGAGCTGATCCGCGGGCTCGCCACCGACGAGGACACCTATCGTTCGATCAAGGAACTGACCGAGAAGCTCCACAAGACCGCGGCGCCGGCCGAGGACTTTCCCGCCTTCATCGTCAACCGCATCCTGCTGCCGATGATCAACGAGGCGGTCTATACGCTCTATGAGGGTGTCGGCACCGTCGAGGCGATCGACACCGCCATGAAGCTCGGCGCCAACCATCCCATGGGCCCGCTCGAGCTCGCCGACTTCATCGGCCTCGACACCTGCCTCGCGGTCATGCAGGTGCTCTATGACGGCCTCGCCGACAGCAAATACCGCCCCTGCCCGCTGCTGGTGAAATATGTCGAAGCCGGCTGGATCGGCAAGAAGGCCGGCCGCGGCTTCTACGACTATAGCGGCGAGAAGCCGATCCCGACGCGGTGAGCGGCCACCACTCGTCACCTCATTCCTTTCTTAGCCCCTCCCCCCTTGAGGGGGAGGTCAGGGTGGGGGGTGATCGTGAAGCGCGGTGAGAATCGTCCGGACGACCCCCTCCAGATTGGCCAACACGTCGTTGTTCCAGAATCGAATGACACGATAGCCGCGCGAGTTGAGCCAAGCCGTCCGCGCCGCGTCTTTCTCCCGCTCCGCGTCATGCTGCCCGCCATCGACCTCGACGATCAGCCGCGCCGACAGGCAGGCGAAGTCGGCGATAAAGTCACCGATGGGAACTTGCCGGCGAAATTTGAAGCCATCGAGCTGCTGGCCGCTCAGCGCTGACCAGAGCTTCCGCTCGGCATCGGTCGCGTCTTTACGGAGGCGTCGGGCGTCTTTCACGGACATGTCGGGAGCGGCGTTTGCGGCTACCCCCCACCCTAACCTCCCCCTCAAGGGGGGAGGGGTTTAGGCGGTATGCGCGTCGTCGCCTTTCGCGGCCCTCACGTCGCGCTGGTGGTCGAGCCCGCCGGCTGCCCCGCGGGGGCGTCCTTTTCCAGGAAATAGTGCATCAGCGCCAGCGACTCCGGACTGTCCCAGACGGCGGGGCCGACCATCGTTCCCACGATCTGTCCGGCGCGGTCGATGACGAGCGTCGTCGGCAGGGCCGGCACCTTAAGCGCCATGGGCAGGGCGTTGGGCTGATCCAGATAGATGTCGAGATGCTGGATGCCGAGCTGCTGGTAGAAGTGACGCACCGGCGTGATCCCGCCCTCGTCGAGCGAGAGTGCCAGCACGGTGAAGTCGGCGCCGCCGAGCTGGGCCTGAAGCCGGTCGATCGACGGCATCTCCTCGCGGCAGGGGCCGCACCAGGTGGCCCAGAAATTGAGCAGCACCACGCGGCCCTTGAACTGCTCCATCGTCACCGGCTGCTGGTTGGCGTCGAGGAAGCTCGCCTGCGGCACTGGCCGGGGCGGATCGATCAGGGTAAAGTCCGAAAGCGAACCGCCGAGCGGCGGGCCCGCATTCCCGCCCGCGGCGGCGCCCGGCAGCCCGAGCGCGGTCCCCAGCAGGATGAGGCCGCCCGCCGTTCCGGTCAGCAGCCGGCGCCGCTCTCGATCGATCATCTCCACGCTTCAGCTCCGATGACTGTGAAATCCAACCGCGACAATCCGGCCGCGTCCAGCGGCACCAGCAAGAAAAGCGGGGCGGACAGCCCCGCCGCGAGAAGCGGCTCCAATACGATGTGGGGCGGCCGCTTTGCCGGCGGCCCGGCCGAGATCATGGAGCGCATCAACGCGTCCATCGATTTCGATCGCCGGCTCTATGCCGAGGACATCGAGGGCTCGCTGGCCCATGCCGCTATGCTGGTCCGCCAGGGCATCATCCGTCAAGAAGACGGCGCCGCGATCGAGCGCGGGTTGCGGCAAATTCACCGCGAAATCGAGGCGGGGACCTTCGTCTTCTCGCGCGCGCTCGAGGACATTCACATGAATGTCGAGGCGCGGCTCAAGGAGATCATCGGCGCCCCTGCGGGCCGGCTCCATACCGCGCGCTCGCGCAACGACCAGGTGGCCCTCGATTTCCGCCTCTGGGTGCGCCGCGCGGTCGAGGGGCTGGAAGTCGAGCTCAAGGACCTGACGGCGGCGCTGCTCGATCTGGCCGAGCCTCATGCCGGCACGATCATGCCGGGCTATACCCATCTGCAGCCGGCCCAGCCCGTGACCTTCGGCCATCATCTGATGGCCTATGTCGAGATGATCCAGCGCGACCGCGGGCGCCTGGTCGATTGCCGCCGGCGCATGAACGAAAATCCATTGGGCGCGGCGGCGCTCGCCGGCACCTCCTTCCCGATCGATCGCGACCAGACCTCGAAGGCGCTGGGCTTCGACCGGCCGATGGCGAACTCGCTCGATGCCGTCTCCGACCGCGATTACGCGTTGGAATATCTGGCGGCGGGTTCGATCCTGGCGGTCCATCTCTCGCGCCTCGCCGAGGAGATCGTGCTCTGGACCTCGGACGGATTCCGCTTCGTGCGGCTGTCCGACGCCTTCTCCACCGGCAGCTCGATCATGCCGCAGAAGCGCAATCCCGACGCGGCCGAACTGGTGCGCGGCAAGACGGGCCGCATCATCGGCGCGCTCCAAGCGCTCCTCATCATGATGAAGGGCCTGCCGCTCACCTATGGCAAGGACATGCAGGAGGACAAGGAGCCGACCTTCGAGGCGACCGACAGCCTCGCCTTGTGCGTGGCCGCGATGACCGGCATGGTGCGCGACATGACACCCGATGCCGCCGCCATGGCCCGCGCCACCAGGAACGGCCACCTCACCGCGACCGATCTCGCGGACGGGCTGGTGCGCATGCTGGGCCTGCCCTTCCGCGAGGCGCATGAGATCACCGGGCGCATCGTGCGCCTGGCCGACGAGAAGGGGGCCGCCTTGTGGGACCTGCCTCTGTCGGCGCTTCAGAGCGTCGAGCCGCGCATCACGGCCGAGCTGCAGAACGTGCTGAGTGTCGAGAGTTCGGTCGCGAGCCGCACCAGCTTCGGCGGCACGGCACCCGAGACGGTGCGCCAGGCGATCGCGCGCGCGCGGGAGCGCTATCTATGAGCCGCGTTCGCCTGGCCCTGCTGCTGGCGCTGCTGATGGCGCTGGCCCTGCCGCTGGCCGCCTGCGGCAAGAAGGGCCCGCCGGGCCTGCCGCCCGGCCAGACCGATCAATATCCCCGCCAATATCCGAGCCCCAACGAGCCATGAGCGTCTTTGCCTATCGCCAGGGCGAGCTCCACGCCGAGGCCCTGCCGCTCTCGCGCCTCGCGGCCGAGGTCGGCACGCCCTTCTTCTGCTATTCGCATGCCGCACTCGCCAGCGCCTATGACGAGTTCTCCGCCGCCGTCGCCGGATTGCCGTCGATGATCTGCTACGCCCTCAAGGCCAATTCCAATCTCGCGGTGATCGCGACCTTCGCGCAGCGCGGTGCGGGGGCCGACGTGGTCTCCGAGGGCGAGCTGCGACAGGCGCTGGCGGCGGGCGTGCCGGCGCAGAAGATCATCTTCTCCGGCGTCGGCAAGACCGCGGCCGAGATGAAGTTCGCGCTCGAGACCGGCATCCGCCAGATCAATGTCGAATCGCTGCCGGAGCTGCGCCTGCTGGACCAGGTCGCGCGCGGGCTCGGGCGCAAGGCCATCGTCGCCCTGCGTATCAACCCCGACGTCGATGCCCGGACCCATGCCAAGATCTCGACCGGCAAGGCCGAGAACAAGTTCGGCATCGAGCTCGGCCATGTGCAGGCGGCCTACCAGGAAGCCTCAGGGCTCGCCGGCATCGATGTGCGCGGGCTGGCCCTCCATATCGGCTCGCAGCTGACCGACCTCGAGCCCTATCGCGCCGCCTTCCGGCGCGTGGCCGAAATCACGGCCGAGCTGCGGGGGGTCGGGCTCACCGTCGACCGGCTCGATCTCGGCGGCGGGATTGGCATCGCCTATCGCGGCGAGACGCCGCCCGCGATCGCGGATTATGTGCGCGTGGTGCGCGAGACGGTGGGATCGCTCAAGACCGAGCTCGCCTTCGAGCCGGGCCGCTGGCTGGTGGGCAATGCCGGCATTCTGGTGTCGCGGGTGCTGTTCGTGAAGCCCGGCGCCAGCCGCGACTTCGTCATCATCGACGCCGCCATGAACGACCTGATCCGCCCGGCGCTCTATGACGCCTATCACGCGATCCTGCCGGTGAAGGAGGCCGCCTCCGACGCGCCGGTGAAGCGCTTCGACGTGGTGGGGCCGATCTGCGAGAGCGGCGACCGCTTCGCCGAACAGCGCCCGCTGCCCCCTCTCCAGGACGGCGATCTGGTCGCGATCTGCCAGGCCGGCGCCTACAGCGCGGTCATGGCGTCGGGCTACAACAGCCGCCTGGCTGCGCCCGAGATCCTGGTCCATGGCCACGCCTTTGACATCGTGCGGGCGCGGCCCGACTATCAATCTCTTCTGGCGCGCGACCAAATCCCGGACTGGCTCGGAGCCGGTTCCGGTCGGCCCGGCCAGGCGAAGGGCGCACGCGGCGCCGCGGAATAGCCTCAAAGGGCCACCAGCCTTGGAGCCTCAGGGGCTGGGCCGGGATCCCTCCTGAAGGGGCCAGCCTCCCGCGGAATGCCGGGCCCTTCCGACGATGCCAAGGAGACGGCGGCAATGGCCGAGCAGGTTGGCTCGACCCCGATGGCAACGAAGGCGATCGAGCGGCGGCTCCGGGCGCGGCTCGGGCCCTGGCTGCTGCTGGCGCGGCTCGGCCTCTTCTGGGAGCGGCTCTGGCCGGCGATCTGGCCCGCGGTCGGCATCGCCGGCCTGTTCCTCGTTCTCGCTCTGCTCGACCTTCCGACCCGCCTGCCACCCTGGCTCCATGCCCTGTTGCTGGCGGCCTTCGCCGGCGCCATCGGCTTGGCCCTGTGGCGCGGCTTGCGGCGCTTCCCGGCGCCCAGCGACGCCGAGGCGCGCCGCCGGCTCGAGCTCGACAGCGACCTTCCCCATCGCCCTTTGACCCTGCTGGTCGAGCCGCTCGCGGCCGGCCTGGGCCATCCCGAGGCCGAGGCACTCTGGTCCCTGCACCGCACCCGGCTGCTGGCGGCGATCGGCCGGCTGCGGCTCAAGCTGCCGCGCCCCGGGCTCGCCGCGCGCGATCCCTGGGGCCTGCGGGCGGCGCTCGGCCTGTTCCTGGTGATCGGGCTGGTCGCGGCCGGCCCCGACAGCCTGGCCCGCATCAAGCAGGCCCTGATCCCGGGGCTGACGGCCGGTCCCCCGGCCGCACCGCCCAGCTATGACATCTGGATCACGCCGCCCGCTTATACCGGCCTGGCGCCGATCCTGCTCTCCTCCTCGACGCCGATGCCGGCCGAGAATGCCGGCGCGCCGGCGACCGGCGGCGGCACGACCGCGACCGACAACGCTGGCGCGCCCAAGCCGCTCGCGATCGCCGAGAACAGCGTGGTGCTGGCCCAGGTCGAGAACAGCCCGCAGCAGCCGAGCCTGGCGCTGGGCGAGGAGACGCGCACGCTCGAGCCCCTGGCCCAGAAGAGCTGGCGGCTGGAGGACGGCCATCTGGTCACCGGCGACCGGCTGGTGCTCAAGCTCGGCAATCGCGAGCTGGCGCAATGGCCGATCGCCATCATCCCCGACAAGCCGCCGACGGTCGCCTTCACCGCGGACCCCGCCCAGACCGAGCGCGGCGTGCTCAAGCTCAGCTACACCGCGAGCGACGATTACGGCGTCGAGCATGTGACGGCGAAGATCACGCCGCTGGGCGATGCCGCCAGCGCCGCGCCGATCGAGCTCGACCTGCCGGTGCCGGGCAGCGGCCTGCGCCAGACGCGGGCCGAGAGCTATCACGACCTGACCGCCAACCCGCTGGCCGGCAGCCCGGTGATGCTGACGCTCGCCGCGCGCGACGCGACCGACCAGGTCGGCCATAGCGAGACCCGCAACATCACGCTGCCGGAGCGGCCGTTCCATCATCCGGTGGCGCGCGCCATCATCGCGCTGCGCAAGATCCTGGCGCTCCAGCCCGACAAGCGCAGGGCCCTGGTCTATGCCTTCGACAAGCTCGGCTCGGACACCGAGGCCTATAACAACGACGTGGTGGTGATGCTGGCGCTCTCCAGCGTCTCGGCGCGGTTGCGCTACGACCGCAATCTCGACAGAGCCCTGCCCGACCTGCTGCAGCTCTTGTGGGACACGGCGCTGCGGATCGAGGAAGGCGAGAGCGCGGTCGCGATGCAGCGCCTGCGCGACGCGCAGGACGCGCTGCAGCGCGCGCTCGATCAGGGCGCCAGCGACGAGGAGCTGGCGAAGCTGGTCGAGGAGCTGCGCCAGGCGATGAACCAGTTCCTCGACGCGCTCATGGAGAAGATGAAGCGCGACCTGGCCGAGGGCAAGAACATGCAGCCGGTCGATCCCGACAAGATGTCGCTCGGCCGCGACGATCTGGAGCGCATGCTCGATCAGGCGCAGCAGATGGCCGAGGCCGGGGCCAAGGATGCGGCGCGCAACATGCTCTCGAAGCTGCGCGAGATGCTGGAGAACCTCCAGGCCGATCCGTTCGCGGGCCAGCCGCAGGAGGGCGAGAACGAAGCCCTGCAGATGATGCAGAAGCTGCAGGGCCTGACGCAGAAGCAGCAGGAGCTGCTCGATCGCAGCTTCCGCGACCAGCAGCGCGTCGAGCAGGGCGGCTCGCCGCAGGAGATGCAGGGTGCGGCCAACGATCAGGAAGCCTTGCGCCAGGGTCTCGGCGAGGTGATGCGCAGCTTCGGTGACATGACCGGCAACATCCCCGGATCGCTCGGCAAGGCCGAGCGCGCGATGAAGGACGCGGTGGGCGCGCTCGACAATGGCGATCCCGGTGCGGCGAACCAGGCCCAGGCCGAGGCGATGAACCAGCTCATGGAAAGCCAGCAGCAGATGCTGAAGGCGCTGGCCGAGCGTTTCGGCAGCCGGCCGGGTGCGGCCCCCCGCGATCAGCTGCTGAGCCAGCAGCCCGATCCCGGCCAGCGCCAGCAGGAAGGTACCGGCATGATCGACACCGGCGACGTCAAGCTGCCCGAAGCCGCCGACCTCCAGCGCGCGCGCCAGATCCTCGACGAGCTGCGCCGCCGTTCGTCGGAGCAGTTCCGCCCCAAGGTGGAGCGCGATTATCTGCAGCGGCTGCTGGATCGGTTCTGAGAGCTCGCTCTAACTCTTTCCTCCCCCCTCCTGTCTTCAGTAGGGTGAGGGGGAGAGACCCCGCAGCGATGATGTTTCAGAGCGCGCGGGGGTCAACACTATCGTCACCCCCGCGAAAGCGGGGGCCCAACTCGATCCAGCGCCATGAGTTGAAAGATGGGTCCCCGCTTTCGCGGGGATGACAGTTTGAGCTGATGTCCGCGCCGATGAGAGATAGCGCGCGCCGCGCTTACGCCCAGCCGGCGGCCTGCGGCTGCGTCACGCTGCCGGTGAGGACGTCTCGGACGGCCGTGCGGAACTGATCGACGGTGAAGGGCTTGGTCAGGACGCGATGGACCAGCACGTCGAGATCATGCGCGCGCTGACGCTCATGGGCGTAGCCGGTCATCATCAGGATAGGCAGATTGGGTCGCGACTTACCGAGCTTGAGAGCGAGTGCGATGCCGTCGAGCCGCGGCATGACGATGTCCGTCAGCAGCAGGTCGAAATCTTCCATCTGCAATGCCTCGAGCGCGAAGGCGCCGTCCGTGACGGCCTGGACCTGATGGCCCATGGCCTGGATCACGCGCGTGACCAGCTCGCGTACCGAAGGATCGTCTTCTGCCACCAGAATACGGGCCATCGTCTGCTTGTTCCGTTGTCGCCCTGAATAAGGTCCGGCATGTCGTCCGGGCTCGCTCTTGAATCTGGCGCCGGGTGACGTGGATTCAAGAGAATCACCCGAACCCCAAGAGCGAAACGCGAATGAATGCGCGACACCGAGACTGACGCTTTCGTACTTAATATTGAGTTAAAGCTGAATCGGCCGCAGGCAGGATTCACGGATGCTCAATCTTAGGAAACGAAGCCGCCGGTCGCGTGGGGTCATGCACGATTCGATTTATCGCTTTGATCGGCCATGAGGATTGCAAATCCGCCGGCGCGGATGCGACCGGCTGCCGCAGACCGCGGGGCAGACCGGCCCGGAATCGATCACAGCGGCGGGGCGTGCGTCGTCAATGAATCGGGGGCGTGCGGGAAGGCAACCGAATCGAGATCAGCTGCCGACCGGCTTCTCGGTGAAGGTCACCTCGAGCAGCTTCGCATCCTTCGGCGGATTCTTCGCGGTCGTGGTGAAGGTGACCGTCTCGCCCGGCGCCAGGCTGGTCTTCTCGATGGCGAAGATCCAGTCGAACAGCCATTGGCGCTTCTCCGTGCGCAGTGTCGCCAGGAGGTTCGGCATCGTCACCGTCGCCTGACCCTTGTTGAAGATCTCGCCATGCACCACCAGCACCGGCTGGCCGTCGATGGTCTGGTTCACGAAGGTGATGTTGCTGATCTCGAGATCCTTGCCGAGGACGGGCTGGGCGATGCCGAGCGCCTCATAGATCTCGCGCGCGTCGGGCCAGGAGGCGACCACCTGTTTCTGGAAGAAGTAACCGGCCGCGGCGGCCAGGCCGATGATCACGATCAGCAGAATCAAGATTCCGATCCCGGCGCTCATGCCCTGGCGCGGAGCGGCGGCCCGCGGCCGCGGCGGGATCGCGACGCGCTCTTCGGAGGGACCGCCCAAGGCGCTCGGACCGCCCGAACTTGGGCCGGCGGACGCCGCTGTCATGGCCGCGGGAGCGGCGGCCGGCGGCGGCGCGGGGGAGGGCGCCGGTTCCGGCGCCAGATCCACCCTCTTCGGCATGTCGTCGGGCGGCGTCTGCTGCCAGACATGCTTGCATTTGGCACAACGCACGCGACGGCCTTCGGGCCCGAGCGACGTCGGGTCCATCGAATAGCGCGTCGAGCAGGCGGGGCAGGTGATGATCATGAAAGGCGGAGGTTGCGTCCCTCCTGCCTTATAGGTTTTTGCCGCCAGTTTGGAAAGTCCTGATGCGGCATGCGGAAAAGCCCTGCGGCACCGTCATCGCCGGCGGGGTCCGCGAAGCCCGACCGGATCTTCCCCGGTTCCGGCGGGCGGGGAATCCGCGGCGACTCGGGGGACCCCTCGCGACGCGACTCGGCATGGTGGCACCGGCATCGGGACCGGCCGGCCGCTCGGCTGGACGCAACACCGGACCCCATGCCATGGTCTCGCGTCATTCGCACCCGATGAGGACCGAGCGCCGTTGGTTTTGCTCGAACAAGTGGCCGTGCGTTACAGCGACGGCCCCGAAATCCTGCGCGACATCTCGTTCGCGCTGGCGCCGGGGACGCTGCATTTCCTGGTCGGCCCCAGCGGCGCCGGCAAGTCCACCTTGCTGCGCCTGTTGTCCCTCGCGCTCAAGCCCAGCGAGGGCCGTTTCAGCCTGTTCGGCCGCGATGTCGCCGGGCTCGAGCGGCGCGACCTGCCGGCCATGCGCCGGCGCATCGGCGTGGTGTTCCAGGAGTTCCGGCTGCTCGAGCATCTGACCGCCTTCGACAATGTGGCGCTGCCCCTGCGCCTCGCCAATGTGCGCGAGGCCGAGATCAAGAAGCATGTGGGCGAGCTGCTCGACTGGGTCGGACTGGGCGACAAGCTCGAGGCCCTGCCGCCGACCCTCTCCGGCGGCCAGCAGCAGCGCGTCGCGATCGCGCGCGCGGTGATCGCCCGGCCCTCGCTGCTGCTGGCCGACGAGCCGACCGGCAATGTCGACGACCGCATCGCGCTCCGGCTCATGTATCTGTTCGAGGAGCTCTACAAGCTCGGCACCACGGTGCTGATCGCGACCCATAACGAGAGCCTGGTCGCCCGCTTCCCGCATCATCAGCTCCATCTCGAGGGAGGCCGACTGGCGCCGCGCACGCGCCTGTCGGCGGCGCTGCCTTGAAGTCGGCCGCCGCGATCCTGCGCAGCGACCTGCCGCTGGGCAAGGACGGCTCCTCCCGCTTCCTGCCCTGGATCGTCGGCGCGATGGTCTATCTGGCGGCCCTCACCCTCGCCGGCGTGCTGGCGGCGGGCGAGCTCGTCTCCGGCTGGCGCGCCGAGCTCACGGGCGCCCTCACCATCGAGCTGCCCCAGCCGGTGGAGGCGACCGACGCCGATCGCCAGGCGCGGCTGCAGCGCGTGCTCGATGTGCTCACCGCCACGCCCGGCATCGCGCACGCCGAGGTGCTGGGACCCGACGCGATGGCCGAGCTGATCGGCCCCTGGCTCGGGCCCGATGCCGCGGCGGCCGACCTGCCCTTGCCCGACCTGGTCGCCGTCGAACTCAACAGCGACGCCACCGTCGACAGCGTGGCGCTGGCCCTGCGCCTGGCCGAGGCCGCACCCGAGGCGCGGCTCGACGATCATCGCGACTGGATGGAGCGCGCCGAGCGCCTTTCCTGGCTGGTCAGGCTGCTGGCGATGCTGGTGCTGGGCTTCGTCTCGGCCGCCGCTGCGCTTGCGGTGCTGTTCGTGACCCGGACCGGGCTCGACATCCATCGCGAGGTGATCGAGCTGGTGCATCTGCTGGGCGCACCCGACCGTTACATCGCCCGCCAGTTCCAGACCCATGCGCTGATGCAGGGCTTCCTCGGCGGCGTGCTGGGGCTGGCGGCGGGTGCCGCCACTATCACCGCGATCGGCTGGCTGGCCGCCACGCTCGGCGGCGGGCTGGTGCCGCTGGCGCGGCTCGGCTGGATCGACTGGGCGATCATCGCTTCGCTGCCGGTGGCGGCCGCCCTCGTCGCCATGCTGACGGCGCGCATCGCCGTGCTGCATTTCCTCGGGCGCAGCCTGTGAGACCCTCGATGCGGCAGGCCCGTCGCAACGAGACCGAGCAGCGCCGCCGGCGGTGGGTCCGCCGCCTGGCCCTGCTGTTCCTGATGCTGGGCCTGGTCTGGGTGATCGGTCTGATCGCCTTCGTCACGCGCATTCCCCGCAGCGGCGACATCGACACCACGGCGACCGACGCCGCGGTGGTGCTGACCGGCGGCAGCGAGCGGCTGGAGGCGGGCCTCGAGCTGCTCGCCAACGGCCATGCCAAGAAACTCCTCATCAGCGGCGTCAACAAGGACATCGATCTCGCGACGCTCCTGGGCGCGCTCGAACCCGCGGAGATTCCCAAGCTCTCGCCCGAGACCATCGCCTGCTGCATCGCGCTCGGCTACAGTGCCGAGGACACGCGCGGCAATGCAGTCGAGACCGCCGACTGGATGCGCCAGCAGAAATTCAAATCGATCCGCCTCATCACCGCGGCCTATCACATGCCGCGCAGCATGCTGGAGTTCCACCGCGCCATGCCGGGGGTGCAGGTACTGCCCTATCCGGTCTTCCCGCGCCAGGTGCGCCAGGAAGGCTGGTGGCGCTGGCCCGGCACCACCAATCTCCTGGTGCGCGAATACAACAAATATCTGGTGGCGCTGTTGCGCGGGCTGGTGCTGCCGGGCGATGCCGGCCTCGCACCGGTCAGGCCTTAGGAGCGGGCCCCCGGCGATGGCCCATTTGCGCGCGCTCCTCTTCAACCTGCTGTTTTATCTGTTGACGGCTCTGCTCGCGATCGTCGGCCTGCCGACGCTGCTTTTCGGCCCCGACGCGGTTTATGCGCTCTGCCGGCTCTGGGTCGGGATCACGCTCTGGCTGCTGCGGTCGTTGACGGGTCTCGATCACCGCATCCTCGGCCGCGAGCGCCTGCCGGCCGAGCCGGTGATCTTCGCGGTCAAACATCAGTCGAGCTGGGAGACGCTGGCCCTGGCGATGATCCTCGACCGGCCGATCTATGTGTTGAAACGCGAGTTGATCTGGATCCCGATCTTCGGCCTCTATCTCCTGGGATCGGGTGCGCTCGCCGTCGATCGCGGGGCGGGCGCCAGGGCGCTGCGCCAGTTGATCCGCGGCGCCGAGCGCGCCGCCAGGAGCGGCCGGCCCTTCCTGATCTTCCCCGAGGGCACGCGCACGGCGCCGGGCGAGCATCGTCCCTATCAGCCCGGCATCGCCGCGCTCTATGACAAGCTCGACCGGCCGGTGGTGCCGGTGGCGCTCAATTCGGGGGTGTTCTGGGGCCGGCGCAGCTTCCTCAAGAAGCCCGGCCGGATCACGGTCGAGTTCCTCGACCCGATTCCCGCCGGCCTCGACCGCCGGCGCTTCATGAAAGAGCTCGAGACCCGGATCGAGGGCGCCAGCCAGCGCCTGCTCGAAGCCCCGCCGGCACCCGCGGAATAGGCCGTCCCGGGGCCGTTTCTGCCCGCTTTTCCCACGACTTATCCACAGAATTCCCGAAGCTTGCTCAGGCTTTCCCCGGGATGCTTTCCAGGTCCCTTGTGAATTGGGTTAATACTTCCTACATAACTGAAATCGCTTTATAATTCTTCCACGATGCCAACAACCCCCTGGGAAAACATTTCCGGAA
Source organism: Hypericibacter terrae (assembly GCF_008728855.1). GTDB lineage: Bacteria > Pseudomonadota > Alphaproteobacteria > Dongiales > Dongiaceae > Hypericibacter > Hypericibacter terrae. The sequence goes on from NZ_CP042906.1 coordinate 5,073,697, forward strand.
CAGATTGGGTTTGATTTGGCTATTCCGAGGCTCCTAGACTGGCGACCCTTTTGCCGCCGCCTCGTTTGAGAAAGAGTCTTTGCGATGCCGCAAGTGACCGCCATCTCCCAGCAGATCTGGGACATGAAATACCGCTTCAAGACGTCCGACGGGCGGCCCTTCGACCGCACGATCGAGGACAGCTGGCGGCGCGTGGCGGATGCGCTGGCCGCACCCGAGCCGGAGCGCGAGCGCTGGGCGGACGCGTTCTACCAGGCGCTGGAGGATTTCAAATTCCTGCCCGCGGGCCGCATCCTGGCGGGCGCCGGCACCGAGCGCACGGTCACGCTCTTCAACTGCTTCGTGATGGGCACGATCCCCGACGATATGGGCGGGATCTTCACCCATCTGCGCGAGGCCGCCCTCACCATGCAGCAGGGCGGCGGCATCGGTTACGACTTCTCCACGCTGCGCCCGCGCGGCGCGCCGGTGAAGGGTGTCGGCGCCGACGCCTCGGGCCCGCTCTCCTTCATGGATGTGTGGGACGCGATGTGCCGCACCATCATGAGCGCCGGCAGCCGCCGCGGCGCGATGATGGCGACGATGCGCTGCGACCATCCCGACATCGAGGCCTTCATCGAGGCCAAGCGCGAGCCCGGGCGGCTCCGCATGTTCAATCTCTCGGTGCTCGCGACCGACGCCTTCATGGCGGCGATCAAGCAGGACGCGCCCTGGGAACTGAAGTTCAACGGCACGACGTACAAGGTGCTGCAGGCGCGCGAGCTGTGGGACAAGATCATGCGCGCGACCTATGGCTATGCCGAGCCGGGCGTGATCTTCATCGACCGCATCAACCGGCGCAACAACCTCTATTACGCCGAGACCATCAGCGCGACCAACCCTTGCGGCGAGCAGCCCCTGCCGCCCTATGGCGCCTGCCTGCTGGGCTCGATCAATCTGGCGGCTTTGGTGAAATCGCCTTTCGAGGACGACGCCGCGCTCGATCTCGCGGAGCTCGACCGGCTGGTGCGCATCGCCGTCCGCTCGATGGACAATGTCGTCGATATCTCGCGCTTCCCCCTGCCGGAGCAGGCCGCGGAGGCCAAGGCCAAGCGGCGCATCGGGCTGGGTGTCACCGGTCTCGCCGACGCGCTCATCATGGTGCGCGCGCGCTATGGCTCGGGTCCGGCGGTGGCGCTGACCGAGCAGTGGATGAAGGCGATCCAGCGCGCGGCCTATCTGGCCTCGACCGAGCTCGCCGCCGAGAAGGGCGCCTTCCCGCTCTATGATGCCGGCGCCTATCTCGCGGGCGAGACCGTGCGCGAGCTGGACCCGGATGTGCAGGAGGCGATCGCCCAGCATGGCATCCGCAACTCGCTCCTGACCTCGATCGCGCCGACTGGCACCATCTCGCTCTTCGCCAACAATGTGTCCTCGGGGCTGGAGCCGGTCTTCAGCTTCAAATACACCCGCAATGTGCTGATGCCCGACGGCACGCGCTCGCAGGAAGAGGTGACCGATTACGCCTACCGGCTGTTCCGGCGGCTGAAGGGCGAGCATGCGCCCCTGCCCGATTACTTCGTCGATGCCCAGACGCTGACGCCCGGCGATCACGTCATCATGCAGGCGGCGGTGCAAAAATACGTCGACAGCTCGATCTCGAAGACGATCAACGTGCCGGTCGATCTCTCCTTCGACGCCTTCAAGGATGTCTATGCCCAGGCCTACGAGCTGGGCTGCAAGGGCTGCACCACCTACCGGCCCAACGACATCACCGGCGCGGTGCTCGAGACCAAGCCCGCCGAGACCAAGGCGCAGGCCGAGTTGCCGCTCACGGTGCCGCAGCCCAGGCCCAGGGATCCGTTCGAGGCCGGCGGCGTCGTCTATATGACGCGCCCGCTCGACCGTCCCGAGGCGCTGCCCGGCCAGACCTACAAGCTGCGCTGGCCCGAGAGCGATCACGCGCTCTACATCACCATCAACGACGTGATCCAGGACGGCCGGCGCCGGCCCTTCGAGGTCTTCATCAACTCGAAGAACATGGAGCATTACGCCTGGACCGTGGCGCTGACGCGCATGATCAGCGCCGTGTTCCGGCGCGGCGGCGACGTCTCCTTCGTGGTCGAGGAGCTCAAGGCCGTGTTCGATCCGCGCGGCGGCAGCTGGATGGACGGCAAATATGTGCCCTCGCTCCTGGCGGCGCTGGGCGACGTCATCGAGCGCCATATGATCGAGATCGGCTTCATCGCCGGCCACCAGACGCCGGGGCTGGCGCTGGAGAGCCAGCGCAAGGTGGTCAATCTGCCGGCCGGCAACACCCAGAGCGCCTCGGACCCCGAGCGCCACAGCCTGCTGCCGCGCTGCCCCAAATGCAGCCAGCCCTCGCTGATCCGCCAGGAAGGCTGCGACCTCTGCACCTCCTGCGGCTATTCGAAATGTAGCTGAGGCGGAAGGGCGCGCGCCGCAGGATGGGGCGCCCCTGCCCGCATTGCGGCCAGCGCATCAGCCGCACCGTCGACGAGTGCCCCTATTGCGGCGCCAGGGTCCAGAGCCAGCGGCCCTGGTATGTCTGGCTCCTGGGCGGGCTGATGGTGCTGATCCTGTTTCTCTGGCTGGGCGATCTCTCGAGCCTCGCCCATTTCGCCGAGACGCTGTTCAATTTCGCACGCGGCGTCGGCAACCAGGCGCCTTAGGCGACGCTGTCAGGACTTCGCCTTCTTGCGCGGCGCGTCCGGGTCGGCATCCGACAACAATCGATGCAGCGGGCCGTCGGCGATGCCGAGCTCGTCCAGATGGCGCACGGTGTTGCGCAGATAATCGAGATTACTCCCGGCGCTGCCATGGCCGTCGCGGATGATACGGACGAGTCTCGCGGGCTCGAGCTTGCCGGCATATTGCGAATGATGCGGATCGGCGAGGAAGGTCGCGGCGCGCATCTTCTCGCCCGAGGCGAGCTCGACCGTGACGTAGCGCGGCTCATAGACGCCGGTTACCATCTCGCGCTCATGCAGGTAGTTCGCGACCTCGGCCTTGTCCTTCGGCGCCACCAGGAAAGCGCGGCCGCGGCAGGCGCCGCCGCGATCGAGCCCCAGCACCAGCCCCGGCTTCTCGACCGTGCCGCGGTAATGCACCGACCAGACGCAGAAGGCGCGATGCCAGCCGCGCAACAGCGCCGCTTCCGCCTTCACATAGGGAAATTCCGGCTTCCACATCAGGGAGCCATAGCCGAACACCCAGAAGTCCCCCTCGGGCGGTGCCGTCAGCCGGCGGCTTTCGATCAGCGGCCCTTCGCTCATGATCGGCCCCAGCGCCAGCGCACGGAACGGCGCATCACGAGCGCCACGCCGCAGGCCGTGAGCGCCATGCCGAAAAGGGCCACCGGTCCCAGGCTTTCGCCGAAGATGATCCAGCCCAACAGGGCCGCCACCGGCGGCGTCAGATAGAACAAACTGGTCACGCGCGAGGCGGCCCCTTTGCGGATCAGCAGATAGAAGATCGAGACCGCGCCCAGCGACAGCACCAGCACCAGCCAGGCCATGGCGAAGATCAGCTCGCCGGTCCATTCGACCGGCCCCCAGCCCAGCGCCAGGGCCAGTGGCAGGAGCACCAGGCTCGCGGCGCTGTATTGGATCACGGCCCCGGTGCGGAGATCGACATGGCTGCAGAAGCGCTTCTGATAGAGCGTTCCCGCTGTGACGCTCAGAAGCCCGCCGAAGGCGAGCACCACGCCCCAGCTCTGCGCAGCGTCGAAATGGAGCTTGTCGAGCAGCACCAGCGCCACGCCGGCAAGGCCGATCGCGAGGCCCAGCCATTGCAGCTTCGTCACCCGCTCGCCGAGGAAGGGACCGACTACGGCCGCGGTCAGCAGGGGCTGCAGCCCGACGATGAGGGCGCTGATGCCCGAGGGGACGCCGGCGGCGATGGCGCAATAGACGCCGCCCAGATAGGCCGAATGCATCAGCAGCCCCACCACCGCCACATGGCCGCGCAGGCGCCAGCCTCGCGGCCAGGGCGCCCGGGTGACGAGGCTGATCGGCAGCACCACTGCCACCACGATCGCGAAGCGCAGGAACAGCAGCGTGAGCGGCGGCGCATAAGGCAGACCCAGCCGCGCGCCGGTGAAGCCCGTCGCCCACATGACAACGAAGACAGCCGGCACCGCCGCCTGGAGCAGCCGCGCGATCGGAGAGGCCGCGGAATCGGCAGCGGGGGCGCTCATGACAGGCCGGGAAAGAGGGAAGGGGAGATCAAGGGACTGAAAAATCTTGGGGTCCGCGTCCATCATAGCGACCGCGCCTGCGCCGGCAAGCGCGCCCGGCCGCCCGTAATCTGCTACATCTCCTGCCCATGACACGGAAATCCCGGATCGCCGCCCTCCTCGCCGTTCTGGTCCTCGCCGGCCTCGCCGGGGGCTGGGCGGTCTGGTGGCATGTCGCCGCCGGGCGCTTCGCCACCTCGATCGATCTCTGGATCGCGGCCCGCCGCGCCGAGGGCTACAAGATCGAGGCGCAGCGCGACCCGATCGAAGGCTTTCCCTTCCGCCTGAAGACCCGTATCGCGGCGCCGAGTGCCGCCGCCGGCGACGGCTCCTGGACCTGGTCCGGCCCCGATCTCGCGATCGACGCGCCGGCCTGGTCGCCCTTGAGCATCGGCTTCGCCATGCCGGGCGCGCATCGGGTCCTGGCCCAGGGTCACCAATATGAGGTCGAGGCCAAGACGGCCGAGGGCCTGCTGTCGCTCGCAACGGATGGGCGGCTCGATCGCTTCAGGCTGACGGCCGGGGGCATCAGCGCGCAGGAGCCGGGCCGGGGCGCCGCCACGATCGACAGCCTCTATGCGACCTTGGGCCAGCCCGCGCCGGATGCGTCCGCCGCGATCGCCGCCAGCCTCGCCTTCGATCTCGGCGCCGAAACCATCGCCCTGCCGCCGGACCCCCGCCTCGCGCTCGGCGCCACGATCGACCATGTCGCGGCCTCGGGCCGGCTCGAAGGGCCGCCGCCGCGCGGATTCGATGCGGTCTCGCTTGCGGCCTGGCGCGATGCCGGCGGCGCCGTCGATCTCAATCTCATGGGTCTGGCCTGGGGCCCGCTCAAGCTCAGCGGCAGCGGCACCTTCTCGCTCGACGATCAATTGCGCCCGCTGGCGGCGGCCAACACCTCGGTCCAGGGTGCCACCGAAACGCTGCAGGCCGTGGCCGATGCCGGCCTGATGAAATCCGGCGACGCGCAGCTCGCGGCCCTGGGCCTGGCGCTGCTCGCCGACGGGCAAGGCCGCGTGAAGGTGCCCTTGACCGCCCAGGATGGCGAGCTCCGTAGCGGTCCTCTCAAGCTCGCTAAGCTGCAACCGATCGTTCGCTAGGCCGCGACGGGCGCCCTTCCCGCCGCCGACAAGTTTCATGACGCCGCCGCGAACGGCGACTAGAATCTTGTCCTAGAGGTGCGGGAGCCCGCGCCTCGTCACGGGGAAGAGAGGCCCAGGTCCCGTGGATCGCTCATAAGAAGGGGAACGACATGAATCCACGCACCTGGAACAGCACCCTGCCGCGCCTGGACGCGGCCCTCAGGGCCGTCAGCAGTCCCGCCGGCGTCGTCGATTGGGGCGACATCAAGGTCGCTCATCTCGACACCGGCTATACCGAGCATCCGGCCTTCGGCGACTGGAGCAAGGGCAAGGTGCCGCTGCTGGTGAACGAGGGCGTGAATTATCTCGAGCCCGGCAAGCCGCCGCTGGATCCGCTGAAAGGCACCGGGCTCATCCGCACGCCGGGCCACGGCACGCGCACCTCGAGCGTGCTCTGCGCGCCGGCGCAGACCATCACCGTCGATGGCGTGAAATCGCCCTTCTCCGGCATGGCCCCCGGCGTTCCGGTCGTGCCCTATCGCGTGGTCGAGGATGTCGTGCTCGAGCCGCAGATGTTCAATCGCAGCATCTGGGTCAATCTCGCGGCGGCCGTCAACCACGCGGTCGAGATCCGGCATTGCAACCTGATCAGCATATCATTGGGCGGACCGGTGTTTCCGGGACCGGAACTGGGGGCCGCGATCGATCGCGCCTATGAGGCGGGGGTGATGGTGGTGGCCGCCGCCGGGCAATACACCGACAGCGTGACCTATCCCGGCAAATTCGATCGCGCGATCGGCGTGGGCGGCCTCAAATCGTCGGAGTCCTGGATCCGCATCTATAATCACTACAATGCCGGCCGCGACCGGGTCGATGTCTGGGGGCCGGCCGATCCGATCTTCCGTGCCGACAGCACGCTCACGAACAGCAAGGGCAAGACCGTCAAGAGTCCGATCTATGGCTGGGGTTATGGCGACGGCACGTCCTATGCCACGGTCCATGTGGTGGCGGCCGCCGCGATCTGGCGCAAGAAACAGGCGAAGGCGCTGCAGAACTACGATGGCTGGCAGCAGATCGAGGCCTTCCGCGTGGCGCTCGCCCAGGCCTATGGCACGCTGCCGCACGAGAACAGCCCCGTCCCCCGCGACCGCGCCGCCGACTACACCACCGGCACGCTCGACGCCTACCGGCTGCTCTACGCGACGTTGCCCAAGCCCGAGCAGCTCACGAAGAACGAGCGGTTGGCGGAGAAGGAGCAGAATTAGAACGGAAGGGCCTTGCGGCCGTCGACTTGTTATCCCCTCCCCCTTCAAGGGGGAGGGTTAGGGAGGGGGCCAACTCGGTGATCGAGACATCCCACTCCCTGACCCTCCCCCGCAAGCGGGAGAGGGAACAGAGTGGCGTAGGTCAACTCACCCTAAAATTCTGGAACTGCCAGGGATCCTTCCAGTCGAGCTGGGGTTCCTTGTAGAGCCGGTCGCGGCCCTGGAGCGGGTTCCAGTCGCTATGGACGCCGACCACGGGCCCGAGATAAGGCCGGCAGATGTCGAGCACATAGTCGTGGTCGAGATCTTCCGGTTCCAGCAGGCCCCGTGTCGGGTTCTCGATCATATACATGCAGCCGGCGAGGACCGGGGCCGCCACCTGGATCGAGGTGGCGTTGAACTCCGGCCCCATGAGCTGGCGCGCCTCGTCGATGCCGAGCTGCGAGCCGTACCAATAGGCGCCGAAATCGCCCATCAGCAGCACGCCCAGCTCGTCGATGCCCTGGGTGATCTCGGGGCCCAGGATGCGGTGCTTGTCCTGGATGTGGAAGCCGTTCATCTGCAGCTCGCGCACCGAGAGCACCGCGTCATTGCAGCAGTGATAGGAGTAATGGCAGGTCGGCCGGAACACCGGCTTGCCGTTGTCCCACACCGTGAAATAGTCCGAGGTGCTGATCGATTCGCCGTGGGTGATGAGGAAACCGATCAGCGGACCGCCGATCGGCGTCCAGGAACGGACCTGCGTCACGCAACCGGGCTGGCCCAGATAGATCGCGCATTTCGGACCGACCGGATGCTCGTGGCCGTCCGCCGGCAGGCGCTTCTCATGCGTGCCCCAGCCCAGCTCCGCGGGCTGCAGCCCTTCGCCGACGAAGCCCGGCACGCTCCAGGTGTTCACGAACTCGCCCGGCTTTTTCGGGTCGTTCGAGATCTGGGTGTCATGCTCGGCGACGTGAACGACCTTGGTCCCGGTCTTCATCATCAACTGCGCCCATTCCGCCTTCGAGGTCGGCTTGGCGACGGAGAGGCCGAGCTTCTTGGCGAGATCGAGCAGCGCCTGCTTCAGGAAATGCGAGACGAGGCCTGGATTGGCGCCATGCGTCAGCAACGCCGAGGGTGAGCCCTTCGGCCACTTCTTCGCATTCTCGAGGGCGGTGTAGCGCAGGAAGTAGTTGGAGCGCTCATGCGCCGGGATCGACACATTGTCGTAATATCCGGCCCAGGGCTCGATGCAGGTGTCGATATAGAGGGCGCCATGCGCCTGGCACCAGTTCATCAGCTCGATCGAGCTGACCTCGACCGACAGATTGATGAGCAGGTCGCCTTTGCCGAGATATTTCGAGAGGACCGCATCCAGATTGCCGCGGACGATCGGCGTGGTCTCGTATTTGAGACCGCGCGCGATGTAGGGCGCCAACGCCTTGCTGCGGTCGTCCGCCTCGACGATCGCCATGCGGCTCAAGGGCATGTCGAAATGCCGGTCGATCAAAGGCAGGGTGCAACGGCCCACCGAGCCGTAGCCCAGCATCAGGATGCGGCCTTTCAAGGGGAATTTTCTGGTCATCTGGTCACCTCCGCTCGGTGTCGATCATACCGTCCGGAAGGAGCGCTCTGCTCGCATCACCGGCCGGAAAGCTTCGACGGCTCCCTCTCGGGCCTCAGTGCCCGCTTTGCTCGCGAGGCACCGATCGATCCAAAAAGGACGCTTTCGGCCGTTGACGGGCCCATCAAGGAGCCCGTTGCACGTGCGTGCGGCGTCTTCGGTTCGGGATATCCAGTAAATTTGCCGGCCGCGCAAGAAAAAAATCTACGGGCGCGCAGGACGGAATGCCTCACCCGGATGGCGGGCAAGGCCCTGGCGGGCGACGAAGCGGCGGTTTCAGGCCTGCTTGGCGTCGATGATCCCGCGCCGGATCGCGCGCGTGCGGGTGAAGAGGGCCTCGAGCTTGTCGCCCTCACCCCAGCGGATCGCGCGCTGGAGCGCAGTCAGATCCTCGGCGAAGCGGCCCAGCATCTCCAGCACCGCGTCGCGATTGTTGAGGAACACGTCGCGCCACATCACCGGATCGGATGCCGCGATGCGGGTGAAATCGCGAAAGCCCGAGGCCGAGAACTTGATGACCTCGCTCTGGGTCGCGTCCTCGAGATCGGCGACGGTGCCGACGATGGTGTAGGCGATCAGATGCGGCAGATGCGAGGTGATGGCCAGCGTCTTGTCGTGATGGCCGGCCTCCATGACCTCGACCTGGCTGCCGCAGGCACGCCAGAACGCGATCATCTTGTCGGTGGCGGCGGCGTCGGTGCCGGGCGGCGGCGTCAGGATGCACCAGCGCCCGTCGAACAGGGTGGCAAAGCCCGATTCCGGGCCGGAATGCTCGGTGCCGGCGATCGGGTGGCCCGGTACGAAATGGACGCCATCGGGCACGTTGGGGCCGAGATCGCGGATCACCGCCTGCTTGACCGAGCCGACATCGCTCAGGATCGCGCCCGGCTTGAGGCTGCCGCGGATGGCCGCACCGATCTCGGCATAGGTGCCGACAGGCGAGCAGATGATGACGAGATCGGCATCCTTCACGGCCGAGGCCGGATCGGCATGGATCGAATCCACCAGCCGGAGCTCGACGGCCTTGGCGCGGGTGCGCTCCGAGCGGGCATGGCCGGCGATATGCTTGGCGAGGCCGCCGCGGCGGATCGCATGCGACAGGGAGGAGCCGATCAGGCCGAGCCCGATCAGCGCCACGCGGTCGAACTGCGGGTTTGTGTTCGGGCTTTTCTGGGGGCTTTTCTGGGTGCTCATCGCGAGCCTCCGGTTTCGGGCCGCCGGCCGGTGAATTCGCGCAATGCCGCCACGGTCGCCTCCATCTCCTCGGCCGTGCCGATGGTGAATCGCAGACAATCCGGCAGGCCATAGCCGGCCATCCGGCGCGGAATGACCCCGCGGCCGTTGAGGAAGGCCAGCGCCTTGTCGGCGCCGCCAGTCGCCTCGGGGAACTGCACCAGGACGAAATTGCAGAGGCTCGGATGGGGGATCAATCCTAGCGCCTCGACCTGCTTGCTGAACCAGGGCAGCCAGCGATCATTATGCGCCCGCGCCTTCTCGGTATGGGCGCGATCCTCGAGCGCCGCCACCGCTGCGGCCTGCGCCGCCGCGCCCGTGTTGAAGGGACCCCGCACCCGATTGAGCACGTCGGCGATGGCGGGCGGACAATAGGCCCAGCCGATGCGGAGCGCCGCCAGGCCGTAGATCTTCGAGAAGGTGCGGACCATCACGACATTGTCGTGGCTCTCGACCATCCCGGCGCCGGCGTCGTAATCGGCACGCGTCACATATTCCGCATAGGCCGCGTCCAGCACCAGCAGCACGTCGGGCGCCAGCCGGTCGCGCAGGCGCTTCACCTCGGCGCTCGGCAGGTAGCTGCCGGTCGGGTTGTTCGGGTTGGCCAGGAACAGGATGCGCGTGCGCGGCGTCACGCGCGCCAGCAGGGCGTCGACGTCGGCGGTCAGATCGCGTTCGGGCGCCGTCACCGGCGTGGCGCCGACGCTCTGCGCCGCGATCGGATACATGAGGAAACCGTGGCGGCTATAGAGCACCTCGTCGCCGGGCCCGGCATAGGCCCGGACCAGCAGCCCGATCAGCTCGTCGGAACCTGCACCGCAGACGATGCGCGAGGGCTCGAGCGCGTGATGGCGCCCGAGCGCCGCGCGCAGGGCGACGGCACCGCCATCGGGATAGCGGTGCAGCTCGCTGGCCAGCGCCTTGTAGGCCTCGACCGCGCGGGGGCTCGGGCCCAGCGGCGATTCGTTCGAGGCCAGCTTGATGATGCGGTTCTGGCCCGGCAGGCTCGATTCGCCGCCGACATAGGGCGCGATCGACATGATGCCGGGGCGCGGGGTCAGCGCCATGATCAACGCCCTCCCTTGGGCTTGGCGGCGATCCCGAGCTCGGCGTCGGTCAAGGGCTCGGCATAGCAGCCGAGCGTCCAGACCTGCTGCAGAGCCGGCCCCAGCCCGCGCGCGAGGCGCGTCAGGCGGTTGTCGTCGGGGCTGAGGAAGCCCGGAACCTCGATCAGATGCAGATAGCCGCCGGTCTCGGCCGGGCCGACGCCGAAGACGCGGAAGCTGGGCTCGAGCGCCTCGGCCTTGAAGGCGGCGGCAAGCGCGCTGCGCGAGAGTTCGGCCGCCGTCTCGACGGCGATGAGGCTGCGGTCGAGGCCCGAGGCCTCGGGAACGATCGGCCCCACCACCAGCGCCTCGACCGGCGCGCCGCGCTCCGAGCCGCGGGCGCCGAAGGGCAGCCGCGCCACGATCCGCGGCGCCTTGGCGTCGCGGCTGAGGAGGAGACGCCACCAATGGTCGCCGTCGGTCGATTGCGGCATCGGCAGCACCGCGACCGAGGCCTCGCCGTCGAACACGGCACCCAGCGCCTGGCGCGCAGACTCGCGCGGCACGAGATGGGTCATGCTGCCGAAATAGTCGCGCGCCAGATCCCAGTAGCCGGCTTCCGCGGCCGAGGGCATGCAGACCGCGACCGAGAAGCTGCCTTCGAGCCGGAGCGAGGCGGACATCAGCTCGCACCACATGCGCACCAGGGTCGCCTTCGACAGCGGGCCGCGATGGCGCTCCACCAGCTTGCGCAGGATGATCGCCTCGCGCGCGGGACGCATATGGACCGCGCGCGCGCCGCCGCTGAGGCTGTTCTTGAGCGCGCCGACCTGCGTCACCACTTCGGCGCGGCGCACGATCAGCTCTTGCAGCGTGATATCGATCTCGTCGATCTGGCGGCGCAGATCGTCGAGGGTGGGTTGGGCCTCGGCCATGCGTTGGGATCCAGCTCTTGGAAAGGCGGGTTAGTGATAGTCGGCCGGCGGCCTAAAATCAAAGAAAACGTTGACAGCGCGAGGGGCGCACCCCTAGCTAATCCGCTGGTTTTCCAGCCCTCTTCGGCCCTCCCCGCGAGACCTCCCCGAACCCGATGGCCGGCCTGACGCGCAACTCACCCGAGGTCCGTGCCCGCCTTCCCGGCGAGCGCGTGGTGTTCGGTCGAAGCCAACCCATGCCGCTCGATTGCGGCGTGGCCCTGGGCCCCTTCACCGTCGCCTACCGGACTTACGGCCGGCTCAACCCGGACAAGTCGAACGCGATCCTGGTCTGCCATGCCCTCACCGGCGACCAGTTCATGGCCGACACCCACCCCATCACCGGCAAATCCGGCTGGTGGAGCAACATGGTGGGGCCGGGCCTGCCGCTCGACACCGACCGCTATTTCGTCTTTTGCGCCAATGTCCTGGGCGGCTGCATGGGGACCACGGGGCCGAGCGATCCCGATCCCGCGACGGGCAAGCCTTATGGCCTGAATTTCCCGGTCGTCACCATTGCCGACATGGTGCGCGCGCAGAAACTGCTGATCGACCATCTCGGCATCGACAAGCTGTTCTGCGTCATCGGCGGTTCGATGGGTGGTATGCAGGTTTTGCAATGGGCCGCCACTTATCCCGAGCGCGTCTTCGCGGCGGTGCCGATCGCCTGCGCCGCGCGCCATTCGGCGCAGAACATCGCGTTCCATGAGGTCGGCCGCCAGGCGATCATGGCCGATCCCGAATGGTGCGGCGGCGACTATCTGACGCAAGGGCGCAATCCCTCGCGCGGGCTTTCGGTCGCGCGCATGGCGGCGCATATCACCTATCTCTCGGAAGCCGCGCTCCATCGCAAGTTCGGCCGCAGCCTGCAGGACCGCTCGCAGCTCACCTACGGCTTCGAGGCCGACTTCCAGGTCGAGAGCTATCTGCGCCATCAGGGCTCCACCTTCGTCGACCGCTTCGACGCGAACGCCTATCTCTACATCACGCGCGCGATGGATTATTTCGATCTCGCGGCCGAGCATGGCGGCATCCTCGCCAATGCGTTTCGCGGGACGCCGGTCCGGTTCTGCGCCGTCTCCTTCACCGGCGACTGGCTGTTCCCGACCCGCGAGAGCCGTCTCATCGTCAATGCGCTGAACGCGGTCGCGGCCAATGTCAGCTTCGTCGAGATCGAGAGCGACGCGGGCCATGACGCCTTCCTGCTCGACGTGCCGGAGTTCTATCGCATGCTCGGCGGCTTCCTTTCCGGCTGCGCGGAACATCGCGGCCTCGATCGCGGCTGAGCGGGGAGAGATCCGGGTGGCGTCAGAGGCTTCGATCAACCAGGCCGGCATCCGCGTCGACCTGCAGCTCATCGCGGACATGATCGCTCCCTCGACGCGCGTGCTCGATATCGGCTGCGGCGACGGCGCGCTGCTCGACTATCTGGTGCATTTCAAGCAGGTCGACGGGCGCGGCATGGAGCTGAGCCAGGCCGGCGTCAATGCCTGCGTGGCGCAGGGGCTCTCGGTGATCCAGGGCGACGCCGACACCGACCTCGCCAACTATCCCGACCACGCGTTCGACTATGCGGTGCTGAGCCAGACCCTGCAGGCCACGCATAACCCCTTGGCCGTGCTGCGCCAGCTCACGCGCATCGGCCGGCGCGCGGTCATCTCGTTCCCTAATTTCGGCCATTGGCGCGTGCGCTGGCATCTGGGGGCGATGGGCCGCATGCCGGTGACGCCGACCCTGCCGTCGAGCTGGTACGACACGCCCAACATCCATCTCTGCACGATCCGCGATTTCTTCGGGCTCTGCCGCGCGAGCGACATCGCGATCGAGCGCGCGATCGCGATTGACGCCAAGGGCCGCGCGCGCCCGATCCGCTCGCTGCAGCTCGCCAATCTCCTGGGCGAGCAGGGGCTGTTTCTGCTGAAGGGTCGGAATTAGGCGGCGCTCTTGCCGAAGTTCCCCGCGCGAGATCAGGTCTCGCCGGGATCCTTGGACAGGCTGCCGCGGCGCGTCTCGCGTCCCGCGATCTGCGGGAAGGCGATGACGGCAGCCTGTCGGCGGCCGCGGGGCGGCCTGACCGAGGCCACGCCATAGAGCTGCTTGCCGGCCTCGATCATCACCACGCCGGCGAAGCGCGAAAACCAGCGGGCGCCGATGCGCTCCCAGGCGGGCGCGGTCTTGAGCATCCAGCTGGTGCGGATCGGCGGCAGGAACAGCGCCTCGCCGTTCTGCGTCGGCATGAACATGTTGTCGCGCATCAGGCGCGAGAGCTGCGAGGGCGAGAAGGTCTGGCCCTGGCCGAAGGGCGTGCGGTCGCTGCGCGCCCAGATGCCGCGCCGGTTGGGCACGACCGCGAGGAGCCGGCCGTCATCGGCCATGACGCGCCACACTTCGCGCAGCAGGTCGCGCAGATGCTCGGCGCATTCGAGCCCGTGCACCAGCAGCACGCGATCGATCGAACGGTCGGGAATCGGCAGGTCGGTCTCGTCCACCAGGGCCGCGAGGCCGCGCTCGCCCGGCGGCCAATGGAGGATGCCCTGCCCCGCCGGCATCAGCGCCAGCACCCGCTCGGCCTCGGGCTTGAACTGGCGCAAGTAAGGCGTGGCATAGCCCAGCCCCAGCACCGACTGCCCGGTCACATCCGGCCAGATCTGCCGCAACCGCCGCCGCAGCAGATGACGCGCCATCTGCCCCAGGGGCGAAGCGTAGAAATCTCGCAGATCGACGGCGTCGTTCCACATGGGCCGAATTTATACCACGGAAGTTGCCGGACGATAAATTGGGGTGGGAGGCAAGGTTTTACAGGCCCGTGCCCCGTCCCTACCGTCACCCCCGCGAAAGCGGGGGCCCGTGCCGATCCAGCGGTGTCCGTCGAAAGTTGGGTCCCCGCTTTCGCGGGGATGACCATGGGAGCAAGTTGCGCAAGATCGCGCGGCCGCAGGGCTGCCGACACCTTGCCGCATTTGTGGGGATCATCGCACCCGCCTCTACCGTCACCCCCGCGAAAGCGGGGGCTCATGCCGATCCAGCGGTGTCCGTCGAAAGTTGGGTCCCCGCTTTCGCGGGGATGACCATGGGAGCAAGTTGCGCAAGATCGCGCGGCCGCAGGGCTACCGACACCTTGCCGCATTTGTGGGGATCATCGCACCCGCCTCTACCGTCACCCCCGCGAAAGCGGGGGCTCATGCCGATCCAGCGGTGTCGGTAAAAAGTTGGGTCCCCGCTTTCGCGGAGATGACTATGAGGGCGGAATGACGCAGGCAACGCCGTTACTACGCGACCAGTCCCGGCGCGAGATCATGCCAATCGGGGTTGTGCTTCTCGATCAGCTCGATCTTCCAGCGGCGATACCAGTTCTTGATGTGCTTCTCGCGCAGGATCGCGCCTTCGGGATTGTCGCAGGTTTCGAAGTAAACGAGCCGGTTCACGCCATAGCGCTTCGTGAACCCGGGAACCTTGGCGCCCTTATGCTCTGCGACACGGCGAATGAGATTGTTGGTGACGCCCACATAAAGCGTTCCATTTCGATCCGAAGCGAGGATGTAAACGTAGAAGGACATCGCTTGCGACACACTTGGGTCCCCGCTTTCGCGGGGAGGACGTTTTAGTTGTATTATTTAATGTAATATACACGCCATTTTACTACGAGGTTCGTGGATAGCAGCTCTTGGGCGCCTGCGGCGGCGCTGCTAGAGTTGGGACCTGCTGCACCAACACTGCACCACCCATGACCCCGCTCGAGATCGCGCTCGTTCCGCTGCTGAAAGACAATTACGGCTACCTGCTGCATGAGCCGAATAGCGGGCTGACGGCGGTTCTCGATCCGTCTGAAGCCGAGCCGGTGCTGGAGGCGGCCGCCGCGCGCGGCTGGCGGCTGAGCCATATCCTCAACACCCATCACCATGGCGATCATTGCGGCGGCAATGTCGAGCTCAAGGCGGCAACGGGCGCGCGCGTGGTGGGGCCCGCCTATGACCGCGCGCGCATCCCGGCGATCGACGAGGCCGTGGACGAGGCCTCGGGTTTCCAAATGGGCGACGCCCGTGCCCGCGTGCTCTTCATCCCGGGCCATACCCGCGGCCATATCGCCTTCTGGTTCGAGGGCTCCAAGGCGCTCTTTTGTGGCGACACGCTGTTCTCGCTCGGCTGCGGGCGCATGTTCGAAGGCGATCCGGTCATGATGTGGGGCTCGCTCTTGAAGCTCCGCGCGCTGCCCGGCGAAACCCGGATCTATTGCGGTCATGAATATACCGAAGCCAATGCGCGCTTCGCGCTGACCGTCGACCCCGACAACAAGGCGCTGCAGGCGCGCAGCGCGGCGGTCAAGTCCTTACGTGCCGAGAACAAGCCGACGATCCCGTCGACCTTGGCCGAGGAGCGCGCCGCCAATCCTTTCCTGCGCGCCGACGACGCCGCGATGGCGCAGCGCCTCGGCCTCGCCGGCAGGCCTGCCCACGAGGTGTTCGGCGAGATCCGCCGGCGCAAGGACCAGTTCTGAGATCGCGCGCCTCCGCGCTCCCCTCTCTCACGGAGATTCCCATCATGACCCAGCTCGCCCTTCGCTATTCGCCCACCAGCCCCTATGTGCGCAAGGTCCTGGTCGCGGCCATCGAGATGGGCCTCGACGACCGGATCCAGCGCATCCCGACCGCGCCCTGGGATCCCAAGACCGACCTGCCCAAGGACAACCCGCTGTGCAAGGTGCCGGCACTCCAGACCCCGGAGGGCTGGCTCTATGATTCGCTGGTGATCTGCGAATATCTCGACAGCCTGCATGCGGGCGCCAAGCTGTTTCCGCCGCCGGGCCCCGCGCGCTGGCAGGCGCTGCGTCATCACGCGCTGGCCGACGGCGCGATGGATGCCGCGATCCTCCGCCGGCTCGAATCGCAGCGCCCCGACGGCCAGCGCTCGCAAGCCTGGATGGACCGGCAGAAGGCCGCCGTCGAGCGGGCGCTCGATTCGCTCGAGGGCGACGCCAAGGCGCTGGTCGATCTGTCGGACATCGGCGCCATCGCCATCGCGGTGATGCTGGGCTATCTCGATTTGCGCTTCGCCGCCGACGAATGGCGTCGCAACCGTCCGGCCCTCGCCGCCTGGTATGGACGCGTCAGCCAGGACGAATCGATGAAGGCGACCGTGCCCAAGGATCCGGCGTGAGCCAGCCGCTCTCCGACACCGCGCCGGGATTGATCGAGCAGCTCGGGCTCGAGCGCCATCCCGAGGGCGGCTGGTATCGCGAGACCTACCGGCACAAGACGGCCTCGGGCGGCCGCGGCCATGCGACCGCAATCTATTATCTGCTCGAGGCGGGCGACGTCTCGCGCTGGCATCGCGTCGGCGATGCCGACGAGCTCTGGCTCTACCACACCGGCGGCGCGCTCGAGCTGACGCTCTCGCCCGACGGCGAGCGGCGCGACGAGCATCGGCTGGGGCTCGACATGGCGGCGGGCGAACGGCCGCAGCTTCTGGTGCCGGCAGGCTGCTGGCAGACCGCGCGGTCCTTGAGTCTGTTCACGCTGGTGACCTGCGTAGTGGCACCGGCCTTCGTCTTCGAGAGTTTCGAGATGGCGCCGCAGGGCTGGCAGCCCTCGGTCGCGCCGTCGCGCGCACCCCTCAGCGCGACCTCCTGGCAAAGAGGCCTCCGGCCGCGAGTGCCGCGCCGCCGACGATGAGAAGGGCACCCGCCGCCAGCACCCAGCTCGGCGCGGCACGGCCCGCCAGGATCAGCAACAGCGTCGAGATCAAGGGCGAGGCATAGGCGAGGCTGCCCAGCGCCTGGATGTCGCCGCGCTTGACGCCATGGTCCCAGACGAAGAAGGCGGCCCCCACCGGCCCGATCCCCAGGAGCAGGATCGCGGCCGCATTGCCGATCGTGGGCGTCACCCAGGTCTCGAAGATCAGGTGACAGGCGAGACCCAGCAGCGCGGTCACGCCGCAATAGACCCCGACCGCATCGCTGGGTACGGCGGCCATCCGCCGATTGAGCAAGGAATAGATCGACCAGGTGAAGGCGCAGGCGAGCGCTGCCAGATAACCCAGCGCATAGGCGGGCTCGAAGCCGAAGCCCTGGCCTTTGGTCACCAGCAGGCCGGCGCCCGCAAGCCCGCAAAGCCCGCCCAGGATATGAACCGGCTTGAGGCGTTCGCCCGGCAGGAAGGCCGAGAACAGCACGATCAGCAACGGCCAGAGATAGCAGATCAGGCTGGCCTCGACCGCCGGGGCGCGGGCGAGCGCGTTGAAGTAGAAGACGTGATAGAGGAAGAGCCCGCCCACGCCGGTGACCCAGGCCCGGACCGGCAGCCGGAAGCGACTCGCGACCGAGGTCCCGCCACGCGCCGCCTCGACGACCCATTTGCCCAGGACCAGCAGGAAGGCGACGGCGAAGGTCATGGCCACCAGCTCGAACGCCGGCAGTGGCTGCGCATAGGTCGTGAGCAGCGCCAAGGCCGCCCAGAGCAGGGGCGCGACGGCGCCGATGAAGGTGGCCCTGAGCCGGGCGCTCCGCTCGCCGGTCATGGACGCCTCCGTTCCAAGGCAGTCCGGTTGAGGGCTCCCAAGAAGAAGCTCGTTGCCCCGTCTTCTTCCCCTGCCCCAACTTTTGGGGGAGGGCAGGGAGGGGGATGACTCGGTCCACGATCTCGTCGGGATTCAAAGGGGCCGATACCGAGCAGCCCCCTCCTCAACCCTCCCCCAAAAGTTGGGGCAGGGGATGAGATGGAGCGGCGGCTGGCGCAGAGAGCGATGGGATGGCCGTACCTCCGCTGCCGCGGCCCCGCCGGCGGGTGACGGCGGAGCGCCGTCATGGCAGCATGGGGCGATCCCCGCTTCCGACCCGGCCGGACCGTCCCATGCGCGTCACCGATCTTTCCCTGCGCTCCTACCGCGATACCGCCCTCACCCACAGTCATGATCATCATCAGATCGTGCTGGCGCTGGCGGGCGCGCTCGAAATGGAGGTCTCGGGCCGGCCCGGCCGCGCCGAGGCGACCTCGATGGTGGCGGTGGCGCCGGGCCGTCCGCACAGCTTCCGTGCCAGCGGCACCAACCGCTTCCTGGTGATCGACTGGCAGGCCGGGCCCAATGAGAGCGACGCCGCTCAGCGCCTGATGTCCGCCTGCGACCGCGAGCCCTTCCTGCGCCTGGATCAGCGCCTGCTGCCGCTGCTGCGCTTCCTCGAAGACGCCTGCACCGATGGCAGCATCGAGGACGCGGAACGCGAGGAATGGGGTCGCCTGCTGCTGGGCCGGCTGGGCGCCGGGCTCGACCGACGCTCCTTCGTCGTCGCGCGACGGCTCGACCGCGCGCTTGCCTTCATGGAAGCCGGCAAATCTCGCGCCCTCACCATGGCCGAGATTGCGGCCGCCGCCCATACCAGCGCCGGCCATCTCCACGCCCTGTTCCAGCGCGATCTGGGGCGCACGCCGATGCAGCATCTGGCGGAGATCAGGCTCGACCACGCGATGAAGCTCCTGGGCGACAGCGATATCTCGATCGCGGCGGTGGCCGCGGCCTCGGGCTATGGCGATCAGAGCGCGCTGACGCGCGCGCTCAAGCGCCGGCGCGGCATTACACCCGCGCGCTACCGCCAAGGCCAGCGCCGCAACCGCCGGACCTGAGTCCCGGTCAAAGAGAGCGGAGACGCAGTCAAGACCGGCGGACGCGGATGCGCCCATCATCTGGCTTCGCCAGGGCCCGTCGCGGATTCTCGGCCGACCTCAGGGAGACGCCGCCATGCGAATCACCGATTTCGACGTTCTGACCTTCGATTGCTACGGCACATTGATCGATTGGGAGAGCGGCATCCTCGCGGCCCTGGCGCCCTGGCGCAAACGCGCGGGCGTCACGCTCGGCGACGAGGCGCTGCTGACGCTCTTCAGCGAAGTCGAATCCAAGATCGAGGCCGAGCGCCCGGCGCTGCTCTATTCCGACCTGTTGACGGCGACGCTGCGGGAGATGGGCGGGCGCAGCGGCCACGCGGCGACACCGGCTGAGGCCGCGGCCTTCGGGCAGTCGGTCAAGGACTGGCCGGCCTTTCCCGACAGCGCCGAAGCGCTCAGCTATCTCAAGCAGCACTACAAGCTGGCGATCCTCTCGAACGTCGACCGCGCCTCCTTCGCGCACAGCGCACGCAGGCTGGGGCAGAACTTCGATCTGGTCGTCACGGCGCAGGATGTCGGTTCCTACAAGCCGGCGCTCGCGCATTTCGAGGTGGCGCTGGCGAGGCTCGCCGCCATGGGCATCCCCAAGCAGAAGGTGCTGCATACGGCGCAGAGCCTGTTCCACGACCATGTACCGGCAAAGAAGATGGGACTCGCCAGCTTCTGGATCGACCGGCGCGCCGGCAAGACCGGCACCGGCGCCACCAAGCCCCCGCCCGAGCCCGTGAAACCGGACTGGACCGCGCCGAGCATGGCCGCGATGGTCGAGATGCATAAGCGCGAGAAGGCACGCTGAAAGCGAATCTGACTCCGAGTCAGATGACGCAGATCGCGCACACCCCTCCCCCTACCCCCTCCCACAAGGGGAGGGGGCTAGAACTAACAACAATCGTGTTCTCTCCTAATCGTAGATCCGGCGAAGGAAAGAAAAATCCACGCCCCCTCCCCTTGCGGGAGGGGGTAGGGGGAGGGGAGACGCGCATCTGACGCAGAACGGCAGAAGCGGGATTCGGGCGAAGCGAGCTTAAGGAAGCGACGAGAACCCTGCGATCACGTCCTTCGCCTTGGCGACGACGCCGAACAGGCCGCCCTCGATCGTGGTCATATAGACGGCGGCCTCATGCGCATAGGCATCGCCGCTGGCGCAGCCATCCTCCACCAGCAGGCATTGATAGTTGCGATCGTTCGCCTCGCGCAGCGTCGTATGCACGCAGACATCGGTGGTGCAGCCGGTGAAGAGCAGATGGGTAATGCCCCGCGCGCGCAGCACATGGTCGAGATCGGTGGCACAGAAGGCGCCGTTCGCGGTCTTGTCGATGATGATGTCTTCGGGCGCCGGCGTGAGCTCGGGGATGATCTGGAAGCCGGGCTCGCCGCGGACCAGCAGCCGTCCGGTCGGGCTCGGCTCGCCCACCGGCAGGCCCGCATGTTTGTGGCGCCATTGCTCATAGGGCGTGCGGTCGGCGAGATCGGCGCGATAGCCCTGGCGGGTGTAGACGATGGGACAGCCGGCGCGGCGCGCGGCCGCGATCAGGTCGCGCACCGCCGGGATGATCGCGCGCAAGGCCGAAGCGTCGTAACCCTGCCGCGCGAAATAGCCCTGCTCGGAGAGGAAATCGACCTGCAGATCGATCACCAAGAGGGCGGTCGCCGCCGGCTTGAGCTTGCCGTCATAGGGATAGTCGAAGGGTCGCGCCTTGATCATGGTCATCTCTGCTCCTTGCGCGCGGCTTTGCCCCCTGGCCGACGCGCGGGGATCGTGCCAGCATCGAACCAAGCTTGGCAATCATCCAGGAGAGATCCCATGGCGCTGGTGAAGCTGATCGAATATGCGGAAGCCGGACCCGAGGTGCGCGCGGTCTATGACGACATCATGAAGACGCGCAATGTCGACTGGATCAATAATTTCTGGAAGGCGATCGCCCACGACCCCAAGACGCTGAAACGCACCTGGGAAAGCGTGAAGGAAGTGATGGCGCCGGGCGCCCTCGATGCGCGCACCAAGGAGCTGCTCTATCTCGCCGTCAGCGTCACCAACAACTGCGAATATTGCATCGTCAGCCACATGGCCGGCGCCCGCAAGGCCGGGGCCAACGACGCGATGCTGGCCGAGCTGATGGCCGTGGTCGGCATGGCCAACGAGACCAACCGCCTGGTCAATGGCTGGCGCGTCGAGGTGGACGAGAAGCTGCAAAAGGCGGCGAGGGGCGGGTGAGACGTCTCGAACGAAGCCAACCTGCAGCCTCTTGATGGCCTTGGAGGTTATCTATGGTTGAAGACTCGCCGAAACCCAACCAGACTGTACCTGACTTGCGGCGAGACCTCTTTAAAATCGAGGAGATCAAGCGCGGTCTCGCAGAGGCCGATGCAGGCGAATTCGCCTCGGATGCCGAAGTTGTCGCCCTGTTCGAGAAATGGCGCCACTTAGGCCGCGGAGGCTCGTTTGGGAGCCCCACTTCATCCTAGCAGGCCCTTCCCCCGCGACCCGCGCTTTCGCATAATCTGTATCCCTGATCGGGATCCGCCCATCCGGCACCCGAGATCTCGCCCACGGCCTTGCATCGCGCCGATCGACGATTCCGCCGGTCCGTGCACGCCCCTTGCCTCGAGGAGTTTCCATGACCGCCATTCGCGCCAATTACGATGCCGCCCGGTTGCGCCGCCTCGATGCCGCGCACCATATCCACCCCTTCTCCAACGCCACCCAGGTGGTGGCCGAGGGGGGCGGGCGGCTCTTCGCCCATGCCGACGGCATCTACATCTATGACGTCGACAACAAGCGCTATCTCGACGGCATGGCCGGGCTCTGGTGCGTCAATGTCGGCTATGGCCGCGAGGAGCTGGTCGAGGCCGCCGCGCGGCAGATGCGCGAATTTCCCTATTATTCGAGCTTCTTCGGCGGGACCACGCCGCCCACGGTCGAGCTCGCGGCCAAGCTGGTCGAACTCCTCGGCCATGGCCTCAACCACATCCTGTTCGCCAATTCCGGCTCCGAGGCGAACGACACGGTGGTGCGCCTCGTGCGCCATTTCTGGAATCTCGAGGGCAAGCCCAAGAAGAAGGCCTTCATCTCGCGCCGCTTCGCCTATCACGGCTCGACCATGGCGTCGGCCAGCCTCGGCAATTGGGGCACGATGCATGAGCAGGCCGACCTGCCGCTGCCGGGCTTCCATCATGTCGGCGCGCCCTACTGGTACGCCGAGGGCGGCGACCGCGATCCCGAGGCCTTCGGCATCGCCTGCGCCCAGGCGATCGAGGCGAAGATCCTGGAGCTGGGGGCGGAGAATGTCGCGGCGGTGATCGGCGAGCCGGTCCAGGGGGCGGGCGGCGTCATCGTCCCGCCCAAGAGCTATTGGCCCGCGGTCGAGAAGATCTGCCGCAAGCATGACGTGCTGCTGGTGGCCGACGAGGTGATCTGCGGCTTCGGGCGCACCGGGAACTGGTTCGGCTTCGAGACCCTGGGCTTTACGCCCGACATCGTCACCATGGCGAAGGGATTGTCCTCGGGCTATCAGCCGATCTCGGCCGTGGCGGTCAACGACCGCGTCGCCAAGCCGCTGCTCGCGGCCGGCTACTGGCTTCATGGCTTCACCTATTCGGGCCACCCGGTGGCCGCCGCCGTGGCGCTCAAGAACATCGAGATCATCGAACGCGAGAACCTGGTGGGCAAGGTCGCCAAGGAGACCGGCCCCTATTTCGCGCAGCGCCTCAAGACCCTGGAGCAGAATCCGATCGTGGGCGAGGTGCGCACGCTGGGGCTGCTCGGCGGCATCGAGCTCGTTGCCGACAAGAAGACCCGCCGGCGCTTCGATCCCCTGGGCCATGCCGGCAATGTCTGCCGCGAGCGCTGCCTCGCCAACGGCCTCATCATGCGCGCGAGCTTCGAGACCATGGTGCTCTCGCCGCCGCTTACCATCACCAAGGCCCAGATCGACGAGCTGGTGACGCTGGCGGGGCGGGCGCTGGATGAGACGGCAGCGGAGTTGCTGAAGCGCTAGGGCTTGCGCGTCACCGAGCGTCGGCGCCCACTACGAGCGTGATCAAAGCTTAAAAGTAGAGCAGAGCGATCACATCAATTTAGGGGGTAGGGGGAGGGGCATGGTTCAAGAAAAAAACCTGTCCTGCCACCATCAAACTCACTCGAAGCATTGAAGCAGAGCGGCGATGAAGCCGGCCCCGTCGGCCGCAAGTGGGACCTCTCGCCGAGGTTGCAGTCGTGTCGCTCGGATGCGGGATCTCAGTCTTTTTAGTTGTTCCATTTCTCGACTGTATCCCCGTTCGTGCAACCACCGGCGGCATCTTGGCGCAGTGCGCTCGCGCGCGTCGGGCTGATATTCCTGACGGCGCGGGGGGACCACGCCATGACCATTCAATCTCGACATGGGGCCGCCGGTTCGGCAAGCCAGGCCGGCGAGACACGTGAACGCCAGACGCCGCGCGTCTGGACACTCATACACAAGCGATGCGGCGACAATGAGCAGACGCTAGCCTTGGCCGAGGCGTTGCGCTGGCCGTTCACCGCCATCGAGCTCGACACGCCTAAAGCCAATGGGCGCCGGCTCGGCGAATGGCGCCGAGCATGGCATGGGGTGGGCAGCGCGCCTGGATCGCGACTGGAGCGCCCGGATCTCGTCATCTGCTGCGGCTGCGATGCGGAAGACTTTGCGCGATCGATCCGGAAGGCAGCTGGCGTCGGAAATACGCATCTGGTCTATATCGGCCGACCGCGGGCGCGATTTGCAGAGTTCTCCCTGGTCATATCGACGCCGCAATATGCCCTGCCAGCGAGGCCCAATGTCGTCGAGCTGGATCTGCCGCTGCACCGGGCGCGCCCCGATCGGATCGCGGCGGCCCTGAAGATCTGGACCCCGCGTTTCGCGCATCTTCCGCACCCGCGCATCGCGCTGCTGATCGGCGGAAGCACGGGGCCATTCGCGCTGGACGCCCCGGCGGCCGCAAGGCTCGCCCGTCGCGCCAGTGCGCGCGCCCGCGCGACGGGGGGTTCCCTGCTCGTCACCACGAGCCATCGCACGCAATCCTGGGCGATCACGGCCTTGCTCGACACGCTCGACGCGCCGGCGCACATCCATCGCTGGTCGCGCCATGTCGCGGAGAACCCCTATCTGGCCTATCTCGGGCTTGCCGACGAGATCATCGTCACGGGCGATAGCATGTCGATGATCGCCGAGGCCGCCGCCACAGGAAAGCCGCTTCATCTGTTCGATCTGGGCGAAGGCGCCTATGCGATGCGTGAGGATGCGCCGATCGGCCGCCAATTATGGCTTCGGCCGCAGCTTCTGGCGCGCATGCTGCATTTCAAGATGGTTGAGGCGCTGATGCCGCCGGATCGCCGGCGCGACATCCGCCGCATCCTCGGCAACGTCGTCGCCTCGGGGCGCGCGGCATGGCTCGGCGACCCGCTGCCCGCCGACCCTCTGCTCACATCCCGCCACGGTCTCGATGAGGTGATACGGCGCATCCAGAGCTGGTTCGAGCCGGCACCGGATTCGGCCGAAGCCCGCTGAATCCGTACCCGCTCTGCCGAAGCTCAGAGCATATATTGCCCACCATTGATGGTGAGCTGCGAGCCGGTGATGAAGCCGGCTTCGTCGGCGGCGAGGAAAGTGACGCAGCGCGCGATCTCCTCGGGCTCGCCGAGGCGGCCGACCGGGATCTTGGCGACGATCTTCGCCAGCACCGGCTCCGGCACGGCGCGGACCATGTCGGTGTTGATATAGCCGGGGCAGATGGTGTTGACAGTGATGCCCTTGGCGGCCGATTCCAGTGCCAGCGCCTTGCTGAAACCGTGCATGGCGGCCTTGGCGGCGGCATAGTTCGACTGGCCGAACTGGCCCGACTGGCCGTTGATCGAGCCGATATTGATGATCCGCCCGAAGCCCCGCTCGCGCATCGATTCGATCACCAGCCGCGAGAGGTTGAAGCAGCTGGTGATGTTGGTGCGGAGCACCTCGTCCCAGATCTGCGGGGTCATCTTGTGCAGCGTCGTATCGCGGGTGATGCCGGCATTGTTGACCAGGATCTCGATCGGCCCATGCTCGGCGGTGATCTTCTTGATCGCGGCCTCGCAGGCCGCAAAGTCGCCGACATCGAACTTCATCGCCGGGATGCCCGTCTCGGCGGTGAACTCCCGCGCGGCCGCGTCGTTGCCCGAGTAGTTCGCGACCACGCGGTAGTGGGCCTTCTTCAGGGCCTCCGCGATGGCGCGGCCGATGCCGCGCGTTCCGCCCGTCACGAGCGCGAGCCTGGTCATGATGTTCTCTCCCTATCCCTGCCGGCCTGTTGTCCAGGCTTCTCGATCTGTTCAACCAAGACGAAACGCGTCAGCGTTCCACGCACCCCAGCGTCAACGCTCCACGCACATGGCGATGCCCATGCCGCCGCCGATGCAGAGCGTGGCAAGGCCCTTCTTCGAGTTCCGCTTCTGCATCTCGTGCAGCAGCGTCACCAGTACGCGCGCACCCGAGGCGCCGATCGGATGGCCGATCGCGATGGCGCCGCCATTGACATTGACCTTGCTCGCGTCCCAGCCGAGCTCCTTGTTGACGGCACAGGCCTGCGCGGCGAACGCCTCGTTGGCTTCGATCAGGTCGAGATCGCCGATCTTCCAATTGGCCTTCGACAGCGCCGCGCGGCTGGCCGGAATCGGCCCCGAGCCCATGATCGCCGGATCCACGCCGGCCGTGGCCCAGGAGACGATGCGCGCGAGCGGCGTCAGCCCGCGGCGCTTGGCTTCCTCGGCCGTCATCAGCACCACGGCGGCCGCGCCGTCATTGATGCCCGAGGCATTGCCAGCCGTGACCGTGCCGTTCTCCTTGATGAAAGCGGGGCGCAGTTTCGCCAGGGTCTCGACCGTGGTGCCGGCGCGCGGATATTCGTCGGTATCGACGGTGATGTCGCCCTTGCGGTCCTTGATCGTGACCGGCGCGATCTCGTCCTTGAACTTGCCGGCCTGCTGCGCCGCCACGGCCTTTTGCTGCGAGCCCGCCGCGAATTCGTCCTGCTGGGCGCGTGTGATCTGCCATTTCTGCGCGACGTTCTCGGCGGTGTTGCCCATGTGATAGCCGTTGAAGGCGTCCCACAGCCCGTCCTTGATCATGGTGTCGACCATCTCGGCCGGTCCCATCTTCACGCCATTGCGCAGATGCATCGCATGCGGCGCCTGGCTCATGCTCTCCTGGCCGCCGGCCACCACGATCTTGCTGTCGCCGCCGCGGATCGCCTGGAAGCCCAGCGCCACCGCGCGCAGGCCCGAGCCGCAGAGCTGGTTGATGTTGTAGGCTGTCTTCTCATAGGGGATGCCCGCGCCGACCGCCGCCTGGCGCGCCGGATTCTGTCCTTCGGCCGCGGTCAGGATCTGGCCGAGCACGACCTCGTCGACCTCGCCGGGCTCGACCTTGGCGCGCGCTATGGCGGCCCTGATCGCGACCTCGCCCAGCTTATGCGCCGGCAGGCTCGACAAGGATCCGTTGAAGGATCCGACCGGCGTGCGCGCCGCACCGACAATGACGATCTCGGACATGGGACGGAACTCCTTGCTGCTCCTCGGACGATTGCGAACATCCGCGAGGAAAATGGGGAAGGCCGCTTTCGGGCTCTTCTGGGGGAGCCCGGACGGCTCGTCTCATCCGACCTTAACCGGGCGGGGCCGGGCCCCGCAAGCCGAGGTCCCTGTCGTGGGAAAGCCCGTGATGTCGCAGGGCTTTGTCGCTGCTCGTCATGACACGCAAATGCAACGAAGCCCCCATGCCGGTGACTTGCCGTTCAGTTGCCGCGCCGCGCCATCCACGCCGCCAGGGGATGCCAGAGTTTCAGCTTGGCGCTGCCGCCCACCACCATCCCGATATGGCCGGCGGCGGGGGTCAGGCGTTCGGCCCCCGGCAGCGCCTTGGCCAGCGCCAGCGCCGAGGCCGGCGGCACGATGCGGTCCTGGTCGGGGATGACCACCAGCGACGGCAGATGGACCTTCGCCGGATCGACGATCTCGCCCGCGACCACCCAGCGCAGGGTCGCGGGGCTGTTCTCGCCATACCAGCCCGTCATGCATTCGCGCGCGACGGGTGCCGCCAGCGGCACGCCGTCATTGAGCCAGTCCTCGAGGGCCACGAACAGCTTCGCCTTGTCGCTCTCCGGATCGAGCTCGGCGAAGGCGAGGAACTTGCGGACGATCTGGAACGGATCGACGCCGGCGAAGAGTGCCTGCAGCGCATCGACCGGCATCTCACCCAGTTGCGCCAAAGTCGGCTCCAGCGCGGCCGCCATGGCGCCGATGAGCTTGCCCTGCTCGGGATGCTCGGCGTGGAAATCCCAGGGCGTGGCCATCAGCACCAGTCCCGCCAGATCGCGCTGGCGGGTCTGCGCCGCCGCCAGCGCCAGCAGCCCGCCCATGCAATAACCGAGCATCACGATGGGACGATCCGGCTCGCGCTCGGCCACGGCATCGAGCGCGCGCGAGAGACGGCCGGCGATATAGTCGGTGAGGTCGAAGCGGCGCTCGGCCGGACCCGGCGCATCCCAATCGAGCAGATAGGCCGTGAAGCCTTCGCCCGCGAGAAACCGCATCAGGCTGCGATCCTCGTCGAGATCGAGCACATAGGCGCGATTGATCAGCGACGGCACGACGAGAAGCGCCGGCCGGTGCACGGCGCCTTCGCCGGATTTCGCCTTGTCCTTCGCCGCAGCGAATTTCAGCAGCCGCGTCGTGCCTTCGCGCCAGGCGACCGGCGGCTCGGCGACCTGGCGCCGGGCGGGAAAGGTCCGATAGGCGACGATGCCGGCGGCGAGGCGGTCGAGCCGAGCGACGGTCTCGCGCTCCAGCGCCGCGGCGAAATCGTCAGGATCGAGCTTTGCGAGATCGAGGCCGAGCGGCGCGAGATTTTCCGGCAAGGGCGGCCTCGATGCCGGCGACGCGGCGCTCCAGATCCGCCAGCTGGCGAGCGAGCTGGTCCAGCCGAGCATTGCCGTCAGGAGATGCTGCGGCAGCGGCCGGGGGCCGAGCCGTGGCGGCGGCGTCCTGCTTGCGGCTGCGGCTTCGGCCATGACCGTCCTCGTTCTTTCCCGGGGCCTCGTTCTTTCCCGGGGCCTCGTTTTTTCCCGGGGCCTCGCTCACGCCGCCGCTGGCCGCGACCAGAGTGGCGCCCATGGCCGCGACCGTGCGAGCCACCTGATCGAGCAGCGCCGGATTGCTGCCGAACGCCGTGAGCTGGCTCTCCCACAGATCGAGATAGCGCTTGGCCAGTTGGGCGAGGTCGGGCGGCTCGGCCATGACGTCTGGGCCTCTGGTTCGGAGGCCCGACTATAGCCAAGCCCTTGGCCTGTTTCCACTTGCTGCGGCGCGGGGCGAGAATCCTCGCGTTGCACAACCGGGCCGGAATCCTGCTATGCTGCGCCGCAACGGGTGACGACAGAGGTGACGCGCATGGAGGAAAAGACCGAGGAAAAATCGGGGGCCAAGGCGCCGATCACCATCAAGAAATATGCCAACCGGCGTCTCTACAACACGGCCACCAGCAGCTATGTGACGCTCGACCATCTCTGCCAGATGGTGAAGGACGGCGTCGAATTCGTGGTCTATGACGCCAAGAGCGGCGAGGACATCACCCGGTCGGTCCTGACCCAGATCATCGTCGAGGAGGAATCGAAGGGCGGGCAGAATCTGCTTCCCCTCAACTTCCTGCGCCAGCTCATCAGCTTCTATGGCGACAATCTGCAGTTCCTGGTCCCGCGCTATCTCGAGCAATCGATGGAATCCTTCGCGCGCAACCAGGAGCAGATGCGCCGCTACATGCATGACAGCCTCGGCGGCATGTTCCCGTTCGGCCGCTTCGAGGAAATGAGCAAGCAGAATCTGGTCTTCTTCGAGCGCGCGATGCGGATGTTCAATCCGTTCCAGGCCGGCATGCCGCCGCAGGCCGGCGGCGCCCCGGGCGCGACGCCCCGCCCGAGCGAAGGGCCGCCGCGCGCCAATGCGACGCCGCCGGCGGGTTCGCCGCCGCAGAGCGAGGATCAGATCGAGGAATTGCGTTCCCGGCTGGAAGCGATCCAGCGCGAGATCTCGTCGCTGGTCGGCAAGGCGCGCGAGGAACAGAAGTCCGAGGCCAAGCCGCCCAAGACGCCCGATAAAGGCGCGACCGACAAGAGCTGAGCAAACCAGGTTATCCCCTCCCCCGCTTCGCGGGGGAAGGGTTAGGGAGGGGGATCACGCGACATCGATCGCGTTTGCCCCCTCCCTAGCCCTCCCCCAAAAGAAGGGGGAGGGAACAAGAAAAATCAGATCACGCAGCCCCGGCCTTCTTCGCGCCGCTCTTGAGTGCGGGCAGGGTCGCGACCGGCTGGCTGCCGGCGAGCCAGGGCCGCTCGAGGCTCGGGCGGCCGAAATAATAGCCCTGCAGATAATGAACACCCTCATTGGCGAGGAAGCCCGCATCCTCGCCGGTCTCGACGCATTCGGCGACCGTCTTGAGGCCGAAGGCATCGGCCATGCCCAGAAGGTTGCGCACGAAGAGCTGATGCTCGGGGTTGTCGCGCAGATTGCGGATGAAGCTGCCGTCGATCTTGACGATGTCGAAGTTGAGCGCCTGAAGATGGCGGAAGCTGGTATAGCCGGCGCCGAAATCGTCGAGCGACAGCCGGCAGCCGAGGTCCTTCAGCTGCTGGATGAAGCGCGCCGTCTCTTCGACATCCTGCAGCGCCGTCGTCTCGGTGATCTCGAAGATCAGCCGGCGGGCCATTTCCGGGCGATCCTGCAACAGCAGCTTCAGCGCGCGGAACCAGGTCGGATCGGCAGCGGTCAGGCCCGAGAGATTGACCGCCAGCTCGACCGTGGGGTGGATCGCCAGCTCCGCCGCGGCCAGCTCGAGCACGTGGCGGTCCATCTGGCGCACGAGCCCCAGCTGTTCGACCACCGGCACGAAGGCAGCCGCGGGCACCAGCTCGCCGCTCGCGCTCTTGAGGCGGATCAGGCATTCATAGGAAACCGGCTGATGCGTGACGGCATCGACCACGGGCTGGAAGGCGAAGCAGAGCCGGTTTTCGGCGATCGCGCGCTCCACCTCGGTGACGATGGTCTGGCTGCGGCGATGCAGCAGGTTCTGCTGCTGCGAGGCCTGATAGAGCGTGAAGCGGTCGCGCCCGTCGCGCTTGGCCTGGCGCAGCGCGGTCTCGGCGCGGGTGACGATGTCCTCGGCCGTCATATGCTCCGGATTCGGGAACACCAGGCCGCCGATCGAAACCGTCACATGGACGCGCGCCGGGTCGACGGGGATCGACATCTCGCGCACCGCCTGCAGGATGCGCTCGGCCGCGCGGTTCATCTGGATATCGGAGCAGCGCGGCAGCAGCACGCCGAAACGGTCGGCACCGATGCGGCCGACCGTGTCGGAGGAACGCAGGATGTGATCGAGATGCTGGCCGATCGCGATCAGCACCTGGTCGCCCGCCTGGTAGCCGAACGCGTTGTTGACCTTGCTCAGATTGTCGACGCCGATCACCAGGAAGGCGCTGGTGACGTTGGCCTCGTAACTTTCCTTGAGGCAGAGGTCGATCGAATCGCGCAGGCGCAGCTTGTTGAAATGGCCGGTGAGGTCGTCGAAGCTCGCCAGCCGCTCGAGCCGCGCTTCGTGCTGCTTGCGCGCATTGATCATGCGCAGCGTGCCGATCAGCCGCTCGGGATCGCCGCCTTCCCCGAGCTTCACCGCGCCGCGATCATGCACCCAGCATTCCTCGCCGCTCTGCAGGCGCAGGCGGTATTCGCAGTCGTAAGGCGCATGCTGGTTGAAATGCTCGGTCAACGCCTTGAGGCGCTGCGGCAGGTCCTCGGGATGGATGTGACTGGCCAGCATGCGACCGGAGTCCGGCACCAGCTCATCGCCCGTGCCGAAGAAACCGCTCGCCAACCCGACCCACTCGATCCGGTCTGCGGTCAGATCCCAGTCATAGACAAGATCGCCGGAAGCCTCGATGGCGTCCCGAACCCAATCCTTGGAATCGGGGGCCGTCTGCGGCCAAGACCGCGCCGTCATGGGCAACAACCTCCTACCTGAAGGCATTCGGCCGGCGGCAACCAGGAAACCAGATGCCCTAACCTGGATCCCTCGCCGGCTTCCCGGACGATAGGGGCCGCGGCTTTAAGAATCTATGAAACCAGATGGTTGCCGCGGGACCGCTCGATCTTGCGCTAAATCCGGCGGGTTTCAGCGGATTTGCCTCGAATTTGAAGTTAACTGGCTAATATCATTTTAACCATGTTTGTTAGCGATCTCGGCTTGTCCCCCGGGCGTTTGCCTCAATAATCGGATTGAGAGGCCGGCCTACGGCCCTGGAGGACAAAAGAATGCCGCTCGATATCGTGACGCCACCGATATCGTCATCGATTACCAGACAGGATCGCTGGCAAGCCGCCCTGCCGCGGGCCGACAGGCCTGCGGCGGCGAGCTCGGCCGATCTGTTTGCGGCATCGGCGGCGCCGGAAATTTCGCGCGCCCAGACCCCGCCGGCGGGCAGCAGCGCCGCCTTCCTGGCCCAGACCCTCGCGCAGGCCGAGACCGTCAGGCCGCGTGCCAGCGCGCCCCTGCCGCCCGCCAAGGCCACGCTGGTGGCGCAGCGCTATGAACTGGCCGAGAGCCGCGATGCCATCCTGCGCGGCGAGCCCATCCTGTTTCGCGTTCGCGCCTGAACACCGCCTGACGGCGCGCCAGCCGTTCGATAGCAGAACCGCAGAGCCATCGACGCCTGGCCATCGCCGGCCTTATGCTGGCGCCCGCTTGCCCGAAGACCCGTCAGCGGAATTGCGGTCGAAACCCTCATGCGCATTCTCGTCTTCCAACATATCGCCTGCGAGCATCCCGGCATCTTTCGCGAATTCCTGCAGAGCGACGGGATCGCCTGGGACGCGATCGAGCTCGACGAGGGACAACCGATCCCGGCGCTCGATCGCTATGACGCGCTCTGGGTCATGGGCGGGCCCATGGATGTCTGGCAGACCGAGCAGCATCCCTGGCTGATCCCGGAGAAGGCCGCCATCCGCCAGGCCGTGCTCGGCCGGCGCATGCCTTATCTGGGAATGTGCCTGGGCCATCAGCTCCTGGCCGATGCGCTGGGCGGCGAGTGCAAGCTCATGGCCAAGCCCGAGATCGGCGTGCTGGGCGTCGAGCTGACCAAGGAAGCGCATCGCGACGTCCTGTTTCGTGGGCTGCCGACCAAGGCGAAGGCACTGCAATGGCATTCGGTGGAGGTGACCAGGCTGCCGCCGCAGGCGACGGTGCTGGCGCGCTCGCCCGATTGCGCGGTCGAGGCCATGCGGGTCGGCGAGCGGGCCTGGGGCATCCAGTATCATGTCGAGATCACGGGCGAGACCGTGCCGCAATGGGGCTGCGTGCCGGAATATGCCAAGGCGCTGGCCGACCGGCTCGGCGCCGACGCCCTTCCCCAGATCGAGGCCGCGGCCAAGCAGGAGCTGGCCTCGATGACGCTGGCGGCGCGCCGGCTTTATGACAATTTCCTCGGCGTCGCGCGCGCCCACAAGGCCGCGCGCGGATCAGGCCGCGCCGCGCAATAACGCAGGCGAGACTCGCTCGGCCCTCGCGGCTCAGGGTTACGCCGGCGGTTCACATCTTTGCTCTCCGCGACGAAGCAACCGAAGAGAGGCGGTGATGGTCGGGAAAAGTGCGCTCGCGGCAATTGTCGCGGTGGGTTGGCTGGTGACGGGCACGCTGTTCTTCGCTGACGGGGCTGCCAAGGCCGATGCACCCGAGGAATTCGACTTCGTCCAGACGGCGACGTCGGGGAGCTTCAAGGACGGCATCCTGACACTCCATGGCATCGGCAAGGCGACGACCTTTTTCGGCGAGCGCCCCAACCGCGACGTCGGCGAGATACCCTACGATGAGTTCGTGGCGTCTTGGGATGCCGCAAAGGAGAGCTTTGCCGCCGATCCGCCCAATGCCAGCCTCGTCTTCCACAATGGCGGGCAGGCCGGCATCGCCATCGTCGAGCTGAGCGAACCCGCGCTCGCCGGAGACGCGATCCGCTACCATGTCAAGTTTCTCGGCGGAGATCTGCCGGAAACCATCGGGCCGGCATCGCTGTTCATCGATCCGGGCTTCATCGCCGGTGCAATGTTCAAATTCCATCAGCACAAACAAAATCCCCAAAACTGACGGAAGTCGCGCGTCAATCCTGATCGGGGTTTAAGTCGGCGAGACCCGTTCAGATCTCGCGGCGCAGGGCCACGCCCGCAACGACGAGGCCGATGCCGAGCAGCTCCGTCAGGCTCGGCACCTGCTGCAGCACGACGAACCCGATCAGGCTCGCCATCGCCGGCAGCACCGACAGCAGCAGCGCGAAATGCGCGCGGGGCAACCGCGCCATGGCGAGCTGGTCGCAGATATAGGGCAGGACCGACGAGGCGATGCCCACACCGGCGCCCGCCAGTAGCAGCCAGGGATCGCCGAAGGCAGGCCAGGCGGCGCCGATCCCGAAGGGCGTGATGGCGAGGAGCGCCACGCCCATCGCCGCGCCCAGCCGCTCGATACCGGCGGCACCGCCCGACGCAGCGATGCGATGGCCGAGCAGGATATAGAGCAGGAACAGCCCCGCATTGGCGAAGGCGAAGAGATAGCCCAGCGGCTC
Source organism: Hypericibacter terrae (assembly GCF_008728855.1). Classification (GTDB taxonomy): domain Bacteria; phylum Pseudomonadota; class Alphaproteobacteria; order Dongiales; family Dongiaceae; genus Hypericibacter; species Hypericibacter terrae. Next base: position 5,107,438 of record NZ_CP042906.1, read on the forward strand.
GCCCGCCAGCCGGATGTCGGTCAGGATCGCGACGCCGGCGACCGCCAGGCCCAGCGCCAACAGATTGCGCGCCGTTCGCATGCCGATGGCGGCGAGCGCGATCGGGCCGATGAACTCGATGGCGCCGACCGTGCCGAGCGGCAGCCGGTCGATCGCCAGATAGAAGGTTGCGTTCATCGCCGCCAGCACCAGACCCAGCGCCAGCACGGTCAGGCGCTGGGTCTGCGTGGCCCGAAGCCAGAAGCGCCAGGCGCGGCGCGACAGGCCGAAGATCAGAGCCGCGGTCGCGATGCGCAGCCAGGCGACACCCAGCACCTCGATCTTCGCGAACAGCAGCACCGCGAAGGACGGTCCCAGATAATGGAAGACCGCGCTGGCCATGAAATAGCCCAGCGGCGGAATGCGCCCGGCCCTCGCGCCGAGCGGGACTGGCGAGGCTGGCCGCGTCTGCGACGATGGCGAAGAATCCATGACCGCCCTATGATCGGACGACGGATGCAGACGCTTCCATATCGAGACGAAAGAGATCCGGATATTCTTCGATGAAATCGAAAGCGAAACGGCCAATCGGCCTTCAATTGTCGAAGTTGCTCCAGGATCCCCGCAATCTCGACCTCCTCCGCCATTTGCGCGCGGATCCGCGCATCGCCATCTCCGCCCTGGCGCGCAAGGTGAAGATGTCAGCGCCGGCGGTGAAGGAACGCGTCCAGCGCCTCGAGGAGGCCGGTATCATCCAGGGCTATCGCCTCGAGCTCGATCCGGCCGCGCTTGGTCTGCCGATCGCGGCGATCGTCCGCATCCGTCCGATGCCGGGCCAGCTGCCGAAGATCGCGAAGCTCGCCCAGTCGCTGCCGCAGGTGGCCGAATGTCATCGCATCACCGGCGAGGATTGCTTCCTGATGAAGATCCATCTGGAATCGCTCGACGCGCTCGATCCCCTGCTCGACCGCTTCCTCGTCTTCGGCCAGACCACGACCTCGATCCTGCAGTCGAGCCCCGTGCCCTCGCGCGCGCCGCCGCTGCCCGACGAACGGTGACGGCCGAAGATTCGCACTGGGAGGGCCGGAAAGGTTTCGGTCCCGCCCGCGTGAGTTGAAGTCCGAGGAGAGAGGCGCTCGAACCCTCGCCACGCGGGCGGAAACCGGCAGGCCCCTGTCGTCGCGAGGGCCCGAACCACCGGTCGACTGCTGGGCAAACAAGGGGAGAGCCAAGTTTCGCCCAACCGGTCCCGCGACCGGCGGATCCCGATGGAAGTCCTTGCCGGGTTTGAGCCCGGGAATCTGGCGTCTAGTCCGTCAGAGCAGGCCCCCACCTGCCCTGGATCCCCGAGCCTCGTTGCGGCCATGCCACCCACCGAAATCCCGATCCTGCAGGCTCGTGACCATGGCCGTTCGGACTGTCGCACTGTCATGGACGCCACGTTCCGAACCGGTCGCGATGCCAATCCCTGCCAGCACCAAAAGCACCAAGAAAATCAGAGATTTGACGATGAACTTGGTGCGCTGGGTCAGGGTCGTCATGGCGGTGTATAAAATGCAATTAAGAACCATTTGCAAATATATCTAAGGCCCCCGACGAGGCCTGTCAAGCGTTGTCGCGAATGATTCGCAAAAAGGAGGAAGGACCGCCTAGCCGGGCTTCTTCTCGGCCGCGAGGAAGCGCGCGAGGTCGACCACAGCGCGCTGATGGCGCCCGCGCATGACGACGCGCTCGCCCTGGCGCGCCTCGACCTGGAAATCCACGCGTCGCCCCTGGACCGCGACGACCTCGGCCGTGGCCTCGATCGCCTGCCCCAGCGGAGCGGCCGCCAGGTGCTCGATATCGACCCTGGTGCCGACGCTGACTTCACCGGCTTCGTAGCAGCCGAGGATCGCGCGATGGCTTGCATCCTCGAGGAAGCCGATCAGGGCGGGGGTCGAAACCACATGCACGCCCGCATTGCCGATCGCCGATGCCGTGTGCGACGGGCTCGGCTCGATGCGATAAACCCCGCGCGCGCCGATCGCGATCGGCTTCATGCGGAGACCCGGCGCTCATGGCGCGCCTGGAAGATGAAGCCCAGGAAGTTCATCAGGATCTGCGCCGCGAGGAAGCAGGTGATGCCGGTAGGATCGTAATGCGGCGCCACCTCGACCAGATCGATTCCCACCACATCGCCCTGGCGCGCCAACCCCTGCAGGATCTCCAGCACCTCGTAATAGAGGAAGCCGCCATGGCTCGGCGTGCCGGTGCCCGGAGCGATCGAAGGATCGAAGCCATCGATGTCGATGGTGACATAGTAGCGCTTGCCCGCCGGAATCTTCGCGAGCGTGCCGGCCGTGCCGAGCCGTCGCACGTCGCGCACCGACAGGATCGCGGATCCCGCCCGGCGCGCCGCCTCGTAGTCTTCGCGGTTCGACGAGGAGACGTTGCGGATGCCGAGCTGCGTCATGCCCTGCACATGCGCCATCTCCGACGCGCGGCGCAGCGGGTTGCCATGGCCGTAGCGCACGCCATGCCGCTCGTCGACGAAATCGAGATGCGCGTCGAAATGGACGATATGGACCGGCTTCTCCTCGGAGAATGCCGCGATGACCGGCGCGTGGATCGCGTGATCGCCGCCGAGACAGAGCGGCATCGCGCCTGCCTTCAGGATCTGGCGCACCGCCGCCTCGGTGTTGCGATGGCAGGTCATGGTGTCGGTATGGACCATGTCCACATCGCCGGCATCGACCATGCGGACCTTCTCGGTCGGCAGATAGACGACGTCATCCTCATGGTCGTAGGCGCCGGCATGGCCGAAACAGAACAAAGTCGATGCCTCGCGAATGCCACGGGGCCCGAACCGCGCCCCGGCGCGATACTGCGTCCCCATGTCGAACGGCACCCCCAGCACCGCCACGTCCGCATCGATCTTCGCAAGATCGGTGCAGATCGGCTGCTTGGCGAAAGTGCAATGCCCGACGAAGGGCAAATTGAGTCGGCCGGTGTCATAGCCATGCTGGGCCATCGGGTTCCACGCTCCTGGTCGTTTCGGCCGTACGCATTTCGTTCGGCGTCGCGCATCGGCGGCTCACACGGTAGAACGCCGCCTCCGGGCCGCCAAGCGCGCCGTGGCGGCGATGCCTGCAGAAATCCGCGACGGAGATCGAGGATTCGCAGCGGATAGCGATACCACGCCGGTCGATCAAGGGTTGACAGGCCCCGCCTTTGTCGTTTGGTTAGGGCGTCCCCGAAACGCCCTGCCCCGCGGTGCATCCCGAATCATCCGTGATCGGAGGTCACTGCGGCATTTCCCGTTCACCCCTGGCAGAAGGAATTGCCGCGATTCGGCCGATGCAGCAGGCTTTGCCCCCGTTGGAATTGCAGCCCGGCTCGCCGGCGATGCGCCTGAATCGCCTGGAGCCGGACGAGCTTCGCCGTCGCTTGGCGCTGTTCCTCGATATCGACGGCACTTTGATCGACCTCGCCGCGACGCCGCAATCGGTGGTGGTCCCCGACACGCTTATGATTGTGCTGAGAACGCTCGAGTTGCAGCTCGACGGCGCGCTGGCGCTCGTCACCGGCCGCAGCCTCACCGACGTGGACCGCCTGTTCTCGACACACCGTTTTGTCGTAGGCGCTCAGCATGGCGGCGAGATGCGGGGACCCGCCCGCCAGCCGCGCCAGGAACTGATTTTCGTGGCCGCGCTGAACCGGCTGCGGCCACGCGTCGAGACGATCCTGCCGAGCTGGAAGGGGCTGCTGCTCGAAGACAAGGGCCGTTCGATCGCAATTCACTATCGTCAGAATCCTGGTGTCGCCTATGAGCTCAAAACGACGCTCCACCGACTCATAGCCACCGAAGCAGACGCGCTGGAACTGCTGGAAGGAAAATTCGTTTTTGAGATCAAGCCGAAGAACTTCGACAAGGGAGATGTGGTGCGGGCGCTGATGATGGTGGCCCCATTCAAAGAGCGTGTGCCGATCTTCATCGGCGACGATGAAACCGATCGTGCCGGGATGGCCGCCTCGCGCGCCCATTCGGGCTGCGCCATTCGCGTGGGCGATAAGCGCGATCTCCTGGCCGACGGCTTCCTGCCTTCGCCGGCCGCGACGCGGGCCTGGCTGCGCGAGCTCTCCATCCGGTTCGATCGCGGGGTGACCGCCGCGCAGTGAGATCATTGCCATGAAATTTGCTTCATGAAGCCCGCTTCCCCGCCTCAAGCCAATCTCGATCTGGCGGCGATCGGCAATTGCATCGTGGCTTCGCTGATCGACCGCCGCGGCCGCCATGTCTGGCACTGCCATCCCCGTCTCGATGCCGATCCCGTCTTCAGCGCGTTGCTCAATGGCGAGGATCCCGAGGCCGGCTTCTGGGACGTCGAGCTGCGCGGCACGGTCGAGAGCCGGCAGAGCTATGTCGGCAATGCCGCGATCCTGGTGACGCATCTGAGCAGCGCTGAAGGCGACGAGATCCGCATCACCGATTTCGCGCCACGCTTCAAGCATTACGGCCGTATTTTCCGTCCCGCACAGCTGGTCCGCCGGATCGAGCCGGTGCGCGGCCACCCCGTGATCCGAGTCCGCACCCGACCGCATTTCCGTTATGGGGCGGTGCCGCCGCAGAAGATGTCCGGCAGCAACAGCATCCGCTATATCGGCCCTGATTTCGTGCTGCGGCTGACGACGGATGCGCCGCTCGCCTATCTCGCCGACGAATCGCCTTTTGTCCTGCAAACCCCGGTGACAATGACCCTGGGAGGCGACGAGGTGATCGCCGATTCGCTTCCCAGCCTGGCGCGACACTATTACGAGGAGACACTCAGTTACTGGCAGGACTGGGCACGCTACCTCAACGTGCCGTTCGAATGGCAGTCCGCGGTGCTGCGCGCCGCCCTTGCCTTGAAGCTCTGCTCTTACGAGGAGACCGGCGCCGTGGTCGCGGCGCTCACCACCTCGATTCCCGAATCCGCCAATAGCGGGCGCAACTGGGACTACCGCTTCTGCTGGCTGCGCGACGCCTATTTCGTGGTGCGCGCCTTCAATCGCCTGGGCGCGACGCGCACCATGGAAGACTTCATCCGCTATATCACCAATCTCCTCGCGATCGAGCCCGCGCCCTCGCTCAAGCCGCTCTATCCGATCGTGCCTTCGACTTCGGCCGAGGAGACCACGGCTCCGCACCTGGCGGGTTACCGCAGCATGGGGCCAGTACGCGTCGGCAATGCTGCGGCGCTGCAGACCCAGAACGATTCCTATGGCAGCGTGATCATGGCGGCGGCGCAGATGTTCTTCGACGAGCGCCTGCCCAAGCGCGGCGATGCCGCCTTGTTCGAGCGCCTCGAGCAGGTGGGCAACGCGGCGGCCACCTTGGGCGTGCAGCCGGATGCGGGCCCCTGGGAGTTTCGCGGCCACCAGGCGATCCACAGCTATTCGGCGGTCACCAGCTGGGCCGGCTGTCATCATCTGTCTCAGATCGCCGCGCGGCTTGGATTCGCCGACAAGGCCCATCATTGGAAACATACGGCCGAGAGCTTGCGAACTGAAATCCTGGAGCGAGCCTGGAATCCGAAACTCAAATGCTTCGTCAGCGCCTTCGACGGCACCGAGATCGATGCGAGCCTGTTGCTCTGGCCCGAACTGGGCTTTATTCCGCCCAGGGATCCGCGCTTCCTCTCGACCTTCGACGTGATCGAGAAGCAGCTCCGGCGGGGCACGCATATGATGCGCTATATCGCGCCGGACGATTTCGGTTCGCCCGAGAGCGCCTTTACCGTCTGCAGCTTCTGGTATGTGAATTCGCTCGCGCGCGTCGGCCGCCCGGAAGAGGCGCGCGAGATCCTGGAGTCGCTGCTGGCCAGCCGGAATTCCTCGGGCTTCCTGTCCGAGGATGTGGCGCCCGCCACCGGCGAGCTCTGGGGGAACATGCCGCAGACCTACTCGATGGTCGGTCTGATCGGCGCCTGCATGCGGCTCAGCAAGAGCTGGGAGGAGGGGTTTTGGAACGGCTCGTAATCGTTTCGAACCGGGTCCCCCTGCCGCGACAGCGCGGGACCCAGGCGGGCGGCCTCGCCGTGGCGCTCCGCGACGTGTTCGGAAAGGCCGAAGGGCTCTGGTTCGGATGGAGCGGCGAAGTCACCGACCAGACCAGCGGCGAACTGCGTTTCACGCGCGCGGGCCGAATGACCTACGCGGTCATGGATCTCGGACGTGAAGACTATGAGCGCTTCTATAACGGCTTCTCCAATGCCTGCCTCTGGCCGCTGCTGCATTACCGGCTTGGACTCTTGGATTTCCATCGGGAAGATTATCACGGCTATATGGCGGTCAATCGCGCGATGGCGGCGGCACTGAAGCCATTGCTGCGGCCATGGGATCGCATCTGGGTCCATGACTATCATCTGATTCCGTTGGGACAGGAGTTGCGAAAGCTCGGCGTCGAGAATCCGATCGGCTTTTTCCTGCACACGCCCTTCCCGCCGGCCGATCTGTTCGAGTCACTGCCGGCGCATGAGAGCCTGGGTGAATGCTTCGCGAGCTACGATCTCGTCGGTCTGCAGACCGAGCGCGATCGGCGCTGCTTCCACGGCTTCGTGGTTCGCAGCCTGGGGGGCGAAGTTCGAGCCGACGGAAAGTTCGAGGTGTTTGGCCGGCACAGCCGAATGGGTGCTTTCGGCGTTGGGATCGACGCGGCCGCCTTTGCCGAACTCGCGGCGGAATCCGGAAGCGGCGACGAGACGGTCCGCCTCAAGGAAAGCCTGGCCGGCCGGCAGCTCGCGATCGGCGTCGATCGGCTCGATTTCAGCAAGGGCCTGCCGAGCCGATTTCGCGCCTATGGCCAATTGCTCGAGCGCTGGCCCGAGCACAGGTCGAAAGTCACCTATCTTCAGATCGCGCCGCATTCGCGCGGCGAGATAGCGGCCTACCGGACGCTGCGCCGCGAGCTCGAGCAGATCGCGGGCCGCATCAACGGCAAGCACGCCGAGTTCGACTGGCAGCCGCTGCGCTATCTCAACAAGGCGCTGACGCGGCCCGTGCTGGCGGGGTTCTATCGCCTGAGCCGGATCGGGCTGGTGACGCCGCTGCGCGACGGCATGAACCTGGTGGCCAAGGAATATGTCGCGGCCCAGCCGCCCCAGGATCCCGGCGTGCTGATCCTGTCGCGCTTCGCGGGCGCCGCCGAGAGCCTGACAGCGGCGCTGCTGGTCAACCCGTTCGACGCGGATTCCATGGCGGATGCGATGCATGCCGCCCTCGTCATGCCGTTCGAGGAGCGGCACGCGCGCTGGCAGGCGATGATGCAGCAGCTCAAGGCCGACGGGGCCGCCTGGTGGGCCCACCGCTTCCTGGCGACGCTCGACGCCGCGAGCCGCGACGCGCATCCCCTGTCGCCGACCGGCACCCAGTAGCGCCCGCGAAGCCGGCGCCTTCGTCTAGGCCGGGACCCTCATGCCGCGCTGGAGGGCCGGCCGCGCCGCCATCGCTGCCGCCCAACGTTTCAGGTTCGGCAGCTTGCCACCCTCATGCAGCAGCGGCGCCCGGTAATTGTAGGTCGGATAGAGCGCGAAATCCGCGATCGAGACCTCGCCCGCCAGATAATCGTTCAACCCCAGCAGGCGATCGGCTTCCTTGAAATGCAACAGCAGTGTGTTGCGGATGAAGTCGGCATTCTTCGCCGAGCGATCCGGCACCCGCTCCTCGGTCACGAAGAGCGCGCCGCTCCAGGGCGAGCAATCGGACATCGCGGCCATGAAGGCCTGGAGCACCAGTGGCCGCCGCGCCGGATCGGCAGGGAGGAACTTTCCGCTCGTAATGGCGCAATGAAGAACGATGGCGCCGCTCTGCGCGATCGTCAGCGGCTTGCCGCCGGGGCCTTGCGGATCGACCAGGACCGGCACCTGCCCGCGCGGGTTGAGCGCCAGGAAGGCAGCCGAACGCTGCTCGCCCTGCTGCAGATCGACCTTATGGGCCCGATAGGGGATGGCGCATTCCTCGAGGATGATCGAGGCGCGCTGACCGTTCGTGGTGGCGGCGGTATAGAGCTCGATCATGACGCTTCCCCCGTGGCCGGCGAGAGCAAGACCACAGCACAGCGCCTGCGTCATGCCAAGGGGATGAGCCACCCTGCCAACCAGAGGGACGCCGCGCCGGGATCGAACGCGGCGGGGAAGGGCCGCGGGGCCGTCTTGCGGGCAACGGGATCGAGGGTTGTGTCGGCACCGGGGGACATCCCGGCGCCGTCATTCATGGCGTCCCGGTCACTGCAGCCAAGGTCGCTGGGCATTGTCGTTCACCGCCATGACCGCGACCCGGCTGGCCTCGCGCGCCGGCAGGAAGAGGTCGTTGTCCGCCATCCGCGCGCTCAGGACGCGCGAGGCCGAAAGCAGCGCGGCGATCCGGTTGGAGCCGGTGAGCGCGAAGGCGGCCGCGCGCGATCCCTCATTGTCGGCGGCCTGCGCCGAGGCCAGCAGCCCCAGGATCACCATCTCGTCACGACCCACGCAGGGACAGCAGGGATGATGAAAATGCAGCACGCGCTGCGTCTGCCCGTGCAGCGCCTCGACGAAGCGCACGAACTCCTGCAGCGCGCGCTCGGACTCCCGGCTGCCGAAGCGGCGCGCGAACTCGCGCAGGATGTAGCCCTTGAGCGAGAGCGGCGCGATCCAGCAACGGAAGGCCCAGACCATCAACCGCTCGGGCAGCTCCAATTCCGAGAGCAGCGCGGGTCCGCCGCCGAATTCACCGATGCCTGCCGGTCCGCCTGCCGAAGCACTCATGCCGCTCACTTCCTCCGGGCTGTCGATCTCAAGAGAGCGGAGGCTATTGCAAATGCAAATGATTTGCAATTGCATATATAAATGATTGGAGATGAACGTATTTTCAGGGCATCAGATCAGTGCGGGCTGCCGGGCCGCTTGGCCCGCGCGGTTGGCGGTGCCGTCAGCGGGTCCTCGGGCCAGGGATGCTTCGGGTAGCGCCCGCGCATCTCCGAGCGCACCGCCTTGTAGGAGCCGCGCCAGAAGCCCGGCAGATCGCGCGTCACCTGGACCGGACGTCCCGCGGGCGAAAGCAGCGCCAGCGTGATCGGCACACGACCTTCGGCCAGACTCGGATGCTGCGCCAGGCCGAACAGCTCCTGCAACTTGACCGAGAGCGTCGGTCCGCCATCGGCACTGTAATCGATCGCCGCCTCGCGGCCTGTCGGCAGCACGAGATGAGTGGGGGCCGCGCGCGGCAGCCGCCGGCGCTGGTCCGCCGTCAGCATCGCATCGAGCGCGTGGCTCAGATCCTGGGCCTCCATGTCCGAGAGCCGGCGCTTGCCGGCGAGGAAGGGACCGAGCCATTCCGCGAGATGGTCCTGCAGCCACGCGTCGCTCATATTCGGCCAGCCATTCCCGCTGTCCTGGGCCGGCTCGGCGTGGCGCATGAAGCCGACGCGGGCGCGGAACTGCCGGTGGTGATCGCTCCAGGGCAGCGACTCAAGCCCGAGCCCGCGCAAGCCGTCGATCAGCGCTCTCGCCACGGCCTCCGCCTCGGGCCGGTCGAGCCTGGACTCGCCCAGAACGATCTGGCCGAAGCAGCGCAGCTTTCGGGCCTTCACGCCGCGCGTCGCCGGATCGAAGGCGATCTCTTCCGTCTCCTCGATATGGGCCGCGAAATCGCTTTCGATCTCGGCTTCCGTGATCGCGGCCGCGAGCAGGATGCGTGCGGAGGCCGCCTCGCCCGCGATCTCGGCCACGGCGAGATTAGGTTCCTGCCCCAGCGAGTCCGCGGCCTCGAGGCGACCGCCGCGGCCATTGGCCAGCAGATATTCGCCGCGCTTGCCGGGCCGCGCCTGGGCCACGCGGTCGGGATAGGCGAGCGCCAGGATCGCGCCGGTGCGCGACAGATCGCGCGCCGTTTCCCCGGCCGCGCGCTTTCCTTCCGGCGCCGCGAGGCGCTCCCAATTCTCCGCGAGCCGGCGCGCATCGCGCGCGCGGGGACTGCGGTCATTGCCGAAAAGCGAGAGCCGGTGGCGCAGATCGCTGTCATTGCCGCCGAGACCCCGCTCGGTCAGCAGCAGCGCGATCTCGGCGCCGAGCGCGCCTTCGCCGCGTTCGGCCGCGGCCCGCAGCATATGGGCGAGGCGCGGCGGCAAGGGCAGGCGCGCCAGCGCCCTTCCATGCGGGGTAATCCGCCCCTGCGGATCCAGCGCGTCGAGGCCGACGAGCAGCTCGCGCGCGGCCGAGAACCCCGCCTTGGGCGGCGGATCGAGCCAGGCGAGATCGCCCGGATCGGCCGCGCCCCACTCCGCCAGCGCCAGGGCCAGCGCCGCCAGGTCGGTCTCGAGAATCTCCGGTCGCGCGAAGGGTTCGAGGGCGCGGGTCTCGGCTTCGTCCCAGAGGCGATAGCAGACGCCGGCCTCGGTTCGCCCGGCCCGGCCGCGGCGCTGGTCGGCGGCGGCGCGCGAGACGCGTACGGTGGCGAGCTCGGTCATGCCCTTGGCCGGGTCGTAGCGCGGCACGCGCGCGAGGCCGGAATCGATTACCACCCGCACGCCTTCGATGGTGAGGCTGGTCTCGGCGATCGAGGTCGCGAGCACGATCTTGCGCTTGCCCTTGGCCGCGGGCGCGATGGCGAGATCCTGCTCGCCGCCTTCCATCGCCCCGAACAGCGGCGCCAGGATCACGTCGGCGTCGGCGATGCTTTCCGTCAGCAGCCGCTCGACGCGCCGGATTTCACGCGCGCCGGGGAGGAAGACGAGGAGGCTGCCGCTCTCGGCACGCAGCGCCTGCAGCACCGCATCCGCCACCTGCGGCTCGATCGGCCGGCGCGGCTCGCGACCGAGATAATGAGTCTCGATCTCGAAGAGCCGGCCCTCGCTGCGGATCAGGGGCGCGTCGCCGCGCTCGCCGCCGAGCAGCTTCGCCACCCGGGCGCCGTCGAGCGTCGCCGACATGGCGAGGAGCCGCAGGTCGTCGCGCAGATGGCGCTGGGCGTCGAGCGCCAGCGCCATGCCGAGATCGGCATCGAGGCTGCGCTCATGGAATTCGTCGAACAGCACCGCCGCCACGCCCTCGAGGCCCGGGTCGGACAGGATGCGCCGCGCGAACAAGCCTTCCGTCAGGAACTCGATGCGCGTGCGCGGACCCACCGCCGCCTGCAGCCTCACGCGGAACCCCACCGTGTCGCCGACGGATTCCCCGCGCTCCTGCGCGATGCGCCTCGCGGCCGCGCGCGCGGCCAGCCGGCGCGGCTCCAGCACCAGGATCTTGCCACCCTGGGCCCAGGGCTCGTCGAGCAGCGCCGGGGGCACGCGCGTGGTCTTGCCGGCGCCGGGCGGCGCCACCAGCACCGCATTGGGTGAGCGCGCGAGCGTCTGCTTGAGTTCCGGCAGTATGTCGTCGACCGGCAGCTTGATCATGAGGGCGATGTCATCGCGGCTGGTCGAAATAGCGGCTGGGCGTGACACCCAGGCTGCGCCGGAACATGGCGGTGAAGGCGCTCGGGCTTTCATAGCCCAGGTCGAGCGCCACATTCGTCACCGGTTCGCCGGTCCCCAGCCGCGCGAGCGCCTCGATCAGCCGCGCCTGCTGGCGCCAGGCGCCGAAGCTCATGCCGGTCTCGCGCTGGAACAGCCGCGCCAGGGTGCGTCCGCTGGCGCCCGCGCTGCGGCCCCATGCCTCGAGCGCGCGGCCATCCTCGGGATGGCGCAGCAGCCTCTCGCAGATCTTCGCCAGCCGCGGTTCGGCCGGCATCGGCAGATGGAGCGGCAGCGCCGGCAGGACGCGGATCTCGTCGAGGATGAGCGCGATCAGACGGCCGGCGGCGCCCGCGATGTCGTAGAGTCGCGGCAGCTCCATCGCGCGCAGGATCATCTCGCGCAGCAAGGGCGACACCGACAGCACGCAGCATTGCCGCAGCATCGAGGCCGCCGCCGCGGGCTCGACATAGAGCGTGCGCATCGAGACGGGGCCCGTCATGCGGATCGCGTGATCGGTCGCCGGCGGAACCCAGAGGGCGCGATGGGGCGGCACCACCCAGGACCCGCCCGGTGTCGTCACCGTCATCACGCCCGTGACGGCGTGAAGCAGTTGTGCGCGGCGATGGCGGTGCGAGGGCACCACCTCGCCTGCGTCATAGGAGTCCGCCCAGGCGACGACATCGCGCGGTGTGTCGTCGAGCAGATCGGGGTCCAGGTAGGCCCGCCGTTTTGTCCGTTTCTCGATAATGACTGACATGATAGCGAGGGTAAGACAGACGGCCGGCGCCTACAATGCCCGTCCTGTCGATCCTGCCTCGCCTCGGGAGTTCCCCAGCCGTCATGCGCCGCCCAGATCCGACCATCGGCTTCATCAATCTGGGCCACGTGTTGGTCCATCTCTTCATGCTGATCTTCCCGACCGCCGTGTTGGCGCTGGAGCGGGACTGGAACACGCCTTACAGCCAGCTGCTCAGCCTCGCGCTGGGCGGACTCATCGCCTATGGCGGCGGCTCGCTGCCGGCCGGCTGGCTCGGCGACCGCTGGAGCCGGCGCGGCATGATGGTGATCTTCTTCTTCGGCACGGGGCTCGCCGCCATCGCGACCGGCTTCGCGCAGGGCCCGACCGGCATCTTCGTCGGCCTCACCGCCATCGGCCTGTTCGCCTCGATCTATCACCCGGTCGGGATCGCGCTTCTGGTGCGCAACCAGGCGAAGCTCGGAAAGACGCTCGGCATCAATGGCGTCTTCGGCAATTTCGGAATCGCCAGCGCCGCCCTGATCACCGGCGCGCTCTGCGATGGGGTCGGCTGGCGCGCGGCCTTCTTCGTGCCGGGCGCCGTCGCCGTCATCGCCGGCCTCTTCTTCCTCATGACGGTGCGCGCGACCGTGGAAGCGCCGCTGACCGAGACCCGGACGGCCGGCGCCCTGCCGCGCAGCCTGCTGCTGCGGGTCGGGCTGGTGCTGTTCGTCGCCACCATCTGCGACAGCGTCATCTTCAACGCCACCACCATCGCCATGCCGAAGGTGTTCTCCGAGCATCTGGCGGCCTTCACCGAATCGACGCTGGGCATCGGTGCGCTCCTCTCGATCGTCTATGTCCTGGCGGCGATGGCCCAGCTCCTGGTGGGACAGCTGATCGACCGGCACGGGGTGGGCCGCATGTTCCTGCCGGTGGCGGCGCTGCAGGTGCCGCTGCTGATCGTCGCCGCCATGAGCCCCGGCATCTTCATCCTGCCGATCGCGGTCGCGCTGATGTTCTCGGTCTTCGGCCTGATCCCGATCCTCGACGCGATGGTGGCGGTCATCGTCGACGAGCGCTGGCGCGCCCGGGTCTATGCCGTGAGCTATGTGCTCTCCTTCGGTGCGAGCCCCTTGGCGGTGCCCCTGATCGCCTACACGCATGACGCGGCGAATGGGTTCTCGAGCCTGTTCCTGGCGCTGGCGGTGATCGGCATGGGCACGGTGGCGTCGGCCTTGTTTTTGCCGCAGAGAGCGCTCATGCGGGCCTGAGCGCAACAGCCGAAATGTCCCAAATTCCCGAGGCCAGGACTGGCATTGCAGGGGCCGATCCGCCATCTTGCTTGTCATGGATGGCAGCCATCTGAAATTGGCGCAACTGAGGGGCGTTCGTCGCCTTATGGTCGATGACGGATGCATCGTTCGCGCGTCCTCTCGCCCCGGCGCCGCTCTCTTCCGGCGGCTCTCCTCCGACTTGAATTCCGGTTCATGACCCGCGTCCGGCCTTCCTCGCCCATGACCACGCCGCTGATCGTCGCTTGCGCGCTGTTCATGGAGAACCTCGATTCGACGGTGGTGTCGACGGCGCTCCCCACCATCGCGAAGGCCTTCAACGAGAACCCGGTCCATCTCAATCTCGCAATCACCTCCTATCTGCTGAGCCTCGCGGTCTTCATCCCGATCAGTGGCTGGGTCGCCGACCGCTATGGCGCGCGCCATGTCTTCCGCATCGCCATCGTCGTCTTCACCCTGGCCTCGATTCTCTGCGGCCTCAGCAATTCATTGGCCGAGTTCGTCGCCGCGCGCATGCTGCAGGGCATGGGCGGCGCCATGATGGTCCCGGTCGGAAGGCTCGTGGTGCTGCGCGCCGTCAGCAAGACGCAGCTCGTCAGCGCCATGGCCTATCTGACCGTGCCGGCGCTGATCGGCCCGGTGATCGGGCCGCCGCTCGGCGGCTTCATCGTCACCTATTTCTCCTGGCGCTGGATCTTCTGGCTGAACCTCCCGATCGGCGTGCTCGGCATCGTGCTGGCTACACTCTTCATCGCCGACGCGCGAGAGCCGAAGACGCCGCCCCTGGACCTGAGAGGGTTCATCCTCAGCGGCATCGGCCTGTCGGGGCTGGTCTTCGCCTTCGAGACCATGGGCCGCGGCATCCTGCCGAACTGGATCGTCGGCGTGCTGCTGGTCGCGGGCCTCGTCACCATCACGCTCTATGTGCGCCACGCCCATCGCGTGGCCCATCCCGTCATCGACCTGAAGCTGCTGCGCATCCAGACCTTCCGGACCAACATCTGGGGCGGCACGCTGTTCCGCATCGGCATCGGCGCCCTGCCCTTCCTGATGCCGCTGCTGCTGCAGTTGGGATTCGGGCTGTCGGCGCTCAATTCGGGCCTGCTGACCTTCGCCGCCGCCGCCGGCGCGCTGTTCATGAAGCTGACCGCGGCCCCGATCCTGCGCCGTTTCGGCTTCAAGCGCACGATGATCGCCAACGCCATCATCAGCGCCATCTTCCTCGCCAGCTACTCCTTCTTCCAGCTGGGCACGCCCGGTTGGGTGATCCTGGTGCTGCTCCTGGCCGGCGGCTTCTTCCGTTCGCTGCAGTTCACCGCGCTCAACACCATCGCCTATGCCGACATGCCGCCGGAGAAGATGAGTCTCGCCACCAGCTTCGCCAGCATGGCGCAGCAGCTCTCCGTGAGCCTCGGCGTTGGCGTCGGCGCCCTGGCCCTCCATATCTCGGTCTCGATGCATGGGAGCCAGCTGAACGTCGGCGACTTCACCTTCGCCTTCTATGTGGTGGCGATCTTCTCCGCGGCCTCGGCCTTCACCTTCATCGCCCTGCCCGCCAATGCCGGCGACGAGGTCAGCGGCCATGGCCGCGTGCCGGTCCCCAAGCCGGCGCTGGCGCCCAAGGATTCCTGAGCCATATCAACAGGAAACCGGTGCAGGCCTTGTGTCCGGGGGCCCTCCCATCGACAATCGCTCGAGACCGGCGCCGGCTTCCGGCCGGACCTGACGTCAACGAACAAAAAGATTCGCACCATGTCGGCCAATCGCAATCTCTTCGCCATCCTGGCGCGCAACTTCCCGAGGGATCCGGGAGCGCCGCTGCTGGAATCCGCCGACGGGTCCATCCGCAGCTATGCCGAGATCCTGGACCTGAGCGCCCGCATCGGCCGTGCGCTCCGCGCCGCCGGCGCCACGCCCGGCGAGCGGGTCATGGTCCAGGTGGAGAAGACGCCCGAAGCCCTGGCGCTCTATCTCGCGGCCCTGCGCATCGGCGCGATCTATCTGCCGCTCAACACCGGCTATCGCCGCGACGAGGTCGAGTATTTCCTGGCCGATGCCGCGCCCAAGGTCGTGGTGGTGACGCCGGGCTCGCCGCTGGCCGACGAATCGCTGATGAAGGATCACGGCGCGCGGATGCTCACCCTCGACGCCGAGGGCCGCGGCAGCCTGATGGACGCGGCCTCGCGCCAGCCGGCCGAGCTCGAGGATTTCGTCTGCGACGACGATACGATCGCGGCGATCCTCTACACCAGCGGCACCACCGGCAAGCCCAAGGGCGCCATGCTGAGCCACGGCAATCTCTCCTCGAACGCCGCAGCCTTGCATGAGATCTGGCGCTTCGATCCGCGCGACCGGCTGCTGCATGCGCTGCCGATCTTCCATACCCACGGGCTCTTCGTCGCGCTCAACACCACGCTGATGAACGGCACCAGCATGATCTTCCTGCCGCGCTTCGACGCGGCCGAGATCGTCCGCCTGCTGCCGCGCGCCACCGTGATGATGGGCGTGCCCACCTTCTATACGCGCCTTCTCGCCACGCCCGAATTCACCCGCGACTGCTGCCGCCAGATCCGGCTCTTCATCTCAGGCTCGGCGCCGCTGACGGTCGAGACCTTCAACGCCTTCAAGGAGCGGACCGGCCACACCATCCTCGAGCGTTACGGGATGACCGAAGCCAACATGGTCTCCTCCAATCCCTACCTGCGCGATCGCGTGGCGGGGAGCGTCGGGTTCCCGCTGCCGGGCGTGAGCCTGCGCATCGCCGACGACCAGGGTCGTGCGTTGAAACCGGGCGAGGTCGGCGGCATCGAGGTCAAGGGTCCCAACATCTTCCATGGCTATTGGCGCAATCCGGAGAAGACCAAGTCCGAGTTCCGCGCCGACGGCTTCTTCATCACCGGCGATGTCGGCCGCATCGACGAGCGCGGCTATGTCCATATCGTCGGCCGCTCCAAGGACCTGATCATCTCCGGCGGCTTCAATGTCTATCCCAAGGAAGTGGAAACGGTGATCGACGCGCTGCCCGGCGTCGCCGAATCGGCCGTGATCGGCGTGCCTCATGCGGACTTCGGCGAGGCCGTGGTGGCGGTGGTGGTGGCCAGACCCCAGGCGGCGCTGGCCGAGCGCCAGATCGCGGAGGCGACGCGCGAGCATCTGGCGACCTACAAGGCACCCAAGGCCGTGTTCCTGGTCAAGGAGCTGCCGCGCAACACCATGGGCAAGGTGGAGAAGGCCAAGCTGCGCGAGACCTACAAGGCGACCTTCGCGCAAGCAGCGGCGGTGCGGTGACGCTGCCATCAATTTGCCCCGAAACCGGGGTAAGAATCCGATCGCGCACCTTTAGAGTGGCGCGGGAATCGGCCTTGCCGGCGGGCCCCTGGAGAGGCCGGCATAACGGAGCGATCATCATGACGGCGCCCCTGATCGGCGGCATTCTCGACCAGATCATCGAAGCGGGCCGGCGGTTGCTGTCGCAGCAGAGCAGCCCGGCCGCTCCGGGTGCCGGGCTCGACGCGCTCTGCGCCCGGGTGCTGGCGCAACGCGGCGAAGCGACGGCGCTGGCGGCCGCCAGCGAGCTCGCGGCGCGGCTCGAGCGCCTGACGCCGGCCGAGGAGACGAAGTTCTTCCGGACCCTGGCGACGCGCTTCGGCGCCGACCGGGAGAAGATCCTGGCCGCTGCCGAGGCCTATCGCCGGGAGGACAGCCCCGCCCATCTGCACCAGCTGGGCGAGGCGGTCGAAGCGCCGCGCCAGGAGTTGCTGCGCCGACTCAACATGGCGCCGGGCGGCACGCGGGCCATCGTCAGTCTGCGCGAGCGCCTGCTCGGGCGCCTGGCCGAGGATCCGGCCTTGCGCGCGGTCGATGCCGATTTCCAGCATCTGCTGGGCTCCTGGTTCAACCGCGGCTTCCTCTATCTCGAGCGGATCGACTGGAACTCGCCGGCCTCGCTCTTGGAGAAGATCAAGCGCTACGAATCCGTGCATGAGATCGCCAACTGGTCCGACCTGCGCCGGCGCCTGGCGCCCGACCGCCGCTGCTTCGCCTTCTTCCATCCGGCGCTGAAGGACGAGCCGCTCATCTTCATCGAGGTGGCGCTCGGCCGCGAGCTGGCTTCCTCGATCCAGCCGATCATCGATCCCGACGCCTCGGCGCTCGATCCGGCGACCGCGACCCACGCGATCTTCTTCTCGATCAACAATTCGCTGAACGGGCTGCGCGGCATCTCCTTCGGCAATTTCCTGATCAAGCAGGTGGTGGTCGAGCTGCAGCGCGAGCTGCCGCAGCTCAAGACCTTCGCCACGCTCTCGCCGATCCCCTCCCTCCGCGGCTGGCTGGGGCCGGCGCTGGCCGACGCGGCCGGACTCGATCTCGATCCCGCCGAGCGACAGGCCTTGTCGGCGCTGCAGCAGAAGCCTTCGGTCGATGCGACCGACCTGGCCCCCTTGCGCGACTCCCTGACCGGCCTCTGCGCCCGCTATCTGGGCGGCGTCCTCGGCGGGCCGCGGCCCGCCGATCCCGTCGCCCGCTTCCATCTCGGCAACGGCGCGCGGCTGGAGCGGATCAACTGGCTGGGCGATGTCTCGCCCAAGGGCCTGCAGCAATCCTTCGGCATGCTGGTGAATTACTACTACGATCTCGATAATCTGGAGCTCAATCACGAGGCCTTCGCCGAGGCGGGCAAGGTGGCGCTGTCCAAGGAGCTCGCGCGCCTCATCGCCGCCAAGCCGCGACCGAAGGCACGACCCAACGACAGAACGCCCGCGATCGTGACGGGAAGCTGACACCGAAGAAGCGATACCGGGCCCGAAAGCCGGGCCGCGAACCGACCGGGGGGACCGACGTCACATGAAAAGCAGAGTTGAACTCGTGCGGCTGAGCGCCTGCGCGGCCGTGGACCTTCTCAAGGACGGCGAGATCTCGCCGCTCGATCTGGTCGAGGCCTCGCTGGCGCGGATCGCCGCCGTCAATCCCGCCGTCAACGCCATGGTGACGCTGGCGCCGGAGCGCGCGCGCGAACAGGCCAAGCGCATGATGGCGCAGAAATCGAAACCGAGCGACGAGCGCGGCTGGCTCGCCGGCCTGCCCTTCGCGGTCAAGGATCTCAACGACCTCGCCGGCGTGCGCACCACCTATGGCTCGCCGATCTTCGCCGACAATGTGCCGAAGCGTTCCGACATCATGGTGGAGCGGCTCGAAGCCAATGGCGGCATCCCCATCGGCATGAGCAACACGCCCGAGTTCGGCGCCGGCGCCAACAGCTTCAACGAGGTGTTCGGCGAGACGCTCAATCCCTGGAACACCAGCCTCAATGCCGGCGGCTCCTCGGGCGGATCGGCGGTCGCGCTCGCGACCGGCCAGGTCTGGCTCGCGACCGGCTCGGATCTCGGCGGCTCGCTGCGCACGCCGGCGAGCTTCTGCTCGGTGGTGGGCCTGCGGCCGAGCCCCGGCCGCGTGGCGGCGGGCCCCGGCGAGGTTCGTTTCGACACGCTCTCGGTCAACGGACCGATGGGACGCAATGTCGAGGACACGGCCCTGATGCTCGACGCCATGGCCGGCTGGCATATCGAAGATCCGCTATCGCTGGAGGCGCCCGCGGTGGGCTTCCGCGAAACCGCGCGCCAGCACCGCGTGCCGAAGCGCGTCGCCTTCTCGACCGATCTCGGCATCACGCCGGTGGCGCCCGAGACCCGCGCCATCTGCAAGGCGGCGGCCGAGCGCTTCGCCGCGATGGGCGCCGTCGTCGAGGAAGCCTGCCCGGATTTCCACGGCGTGGCGCAGGCCTTCCAGACGCTGCGCGCGGTCGATTATGCCGCAACCATGAAGCCGCTCTATGACCGCCACCGCGACAAACTCAAGCCCGACGTGATCTGGAACATCGAGCGCGGCATGAAGCTGACAATCGAGGAGATCGGCAAGGCGCTGCTGCGCCGCGGCCGGCTCTATGGGCAAATCGCGGAGTTCTTCCAGACCTACGACATCCTGATCGCGCCCGCGGCCTGCACCCCGCCGCTCGACGTCAAGATCCGCTGGGTGCGCGAGGTGGACGGGCAGAGCTTCGACAATTATGTCGAGTGGCTGAAGATCGCGAGCGTCGTCACCATGACCTCCTGCCCCTCGATCGCCGTGCCGGCCGGATTCACCGCCGACGGCAGGCCGGTGGGCGTACAGATCGTGGGGCGCCCGCGCGGCGAGGCGGCGCTGCTCTCCGCCGCGGCGGCCTTCGAGGAAGCGACGGGTTTGGCGAAGCTCATGCCGATCGATCCGAGGCCGGGGCCCGCCTACCAGCACTGATCCCGCCGCAAGCTCAGTTCGAGAGATCGCCATCCATGGCAGCCGAGGGGCGCCGCAGGATGGAATCGCCCTCTCGTGGAATCTGCTGGAGTCGACCTTGACCGACGCCTTCCATTCTCCCGCCATCGAACTGCGCGGCCTCCGGCTGGCCTTCAGCGCGAACCCGATCCTGTCGGGCATCGACCTGTCGGTCGCAGCCGGAGAGCGCCTCGCTTTGATCGGCCCTTCGGGGTCGGGGAAATCGACGCTGCTGCGCTGCGTCAACGGGCTCGAGCGGCCCGACGAGGGCGAAGTGTTTATCTTCGGGGAGCCACTGGCGCGTCAGGGGCGGTCGCGGGTCCAGGCCCGGCGGCGCATGGGTATGATCTTCCAGCATTTCAATCTCTACTCGATGAAGACGGTGCTGGAGAATGTGACCCTGGCGCCGATTGCGGTCGGCGGGCTGAAGAAGACGGAGGCCGAGCGGATCGCGCGCACCTGTCTCGGCCGCGTCGACGTGTCGACGCTAGCCGACAAATATCCTTTCCAGATTTCCGGTGGCCAGCAGCAGCGTGTCGCCATCGCCCGGGCGCTCGCCATGCAGCCCGAAATCCTCCTGCTCGACGAACCGACCTCGGCGCTGGACCCGGAGCTGGTGCAGAGCATGCTCGAATTGATCCAATCGCTGGCCGGCGACGGCATGACGATCCTCTGCGTGACGCATGAGATCAATTTCGCGCGCCGGCTGGCCGACCGGATTCTGTTCATGGCCGAAGGCCGGATCCTGGAGTCCGGAAGGCCGGACGAGCTGCTCGACCGGCCTCGCTCCGAACGGCTCAAATCCTTCCTCGCGACCCTGGGCTCGTCTCGCGCTCAGGCGGAGGCAATCACAGGATAGGTCTCGGCTGCGGTCCGGGCCGGCGCAGGTGCGAGGGTGCGCGTGGCCGCAACCTGAGCTCGGGCGAAAGCCGGCGCTCGGCCATGCCGACCAGCCGCGTCAACCCGAAGATGAGCAGAAGATAGATGATTCCGGCCGAGATCAGCGGCGTGAAGGGATCGTAAGTGTTGAAGTAAACCGAGTTGGCCGAGGCCATCAGGTCGATGATCGTGACCATGCTGGCGGCCGAGGTGCCCTTGAGCACGAACACCACCTCATTGCCATAGGCCCTGAGGGCAATGCGTGCCGCATGCGGCATGACGATCGAGCGGAACAAGCGAAGCCGGCCAAGGCCGGCGACCTCGCCCGCCTCGATCTCGCCGCGCGGCACGGCCCGCAAGGCGCCGGCCAGGATCTCGGCGACATAGCCGGCGGAGTTGAGCGACAGCGCCAGCACCGCACAGACGTAAGGCTCGCTCAGTAAAATCCAGAGCGGCGAATGCCGCAGGAAATCGAACTGCGGCAGGCCGTAGTAAATGAGATAGAGCAGCACCAGCAGCGGCGCGCCGCGAAAGACGAAGATGAAGCCATAGCCGAACCAGCGGACCAGGGCGAAGCGACCATTGCGGGCGAGCGCCACGGGCAGCGCGATCAGGCCGCCGCCGACGAGCGACAGGACGAAAAGCTTCAGGGTCTCGAGAGTGCCCTGCGCCAGCAACGGCAGGCCGGCCAAGAAGGTTTCGAGGGAGAACATCAGGTCCCTCGCGCCGCGGCCAGATGCCGGAACAGCCGGCGGTCGATCGCGTATTGGACTGCCATGGTCGCGGCTGAGAGCAGGAGATAGGCGACCAGCACGGCGAGGTAGAAGGTGAAGAACTGCTTCGTATTCTCACCGGCGGTCCCGGCCGCCCGCACCAGGTCCTCGAGCCCAATCGCAGAGACGAAGGGCGTGTTCTTGACCACCACCATCCACATATTGCAGAGGCCAGGAAAGGCGTACCGGACCGCGATCGGCAGCGTCACCAGACGGAACACATTCCAGCGGCTCATGCCCAGAGAGCGCGCCGCTTCAACCGCGCCTCGCGGCACGGCGAGAATGGCCCCCTTGAAGACCTCGCTGGTATAGGCACCCTGGATCAACCCCAGGGCCGCCATGCCCGCCCAGAAGGCGCTGACCTCGACATAACCCTCGATACCCAGGAGCGAGAGCAGACCGCCCAGCGCGAAGGAGCCGCCGAAATAGAAAAGGAAGATCACCAGCAGCTCGGGCACGCTGCGCAGCACAACGCCGTAGGCGCCCAGGAGCCATCGGACCAGGCGCCCGCCATAGAGCTCGCCCATGGCGCAGAGGAGGCCGAACAAGGAACCAAAGATGAAAGAAACCGCGGCAAGCTTGAGCGTGAGGACGGCGCCGAGCAGCAGCTCGTCGCCCCAGCCGGGCCCATAGGCGAACAGTGACGACAGATCCATCGGCCCCAATCTTACAATCGCGGCTGGCGCGAGGTCGGGCTTCGCAACCCTCGGGATCCGGTCGACCGGCCCGTTGATCGAGCGGGCGGCCGATCCCCAATCGGGACCGGCACGCCCGCCCCGGCAGCTTACCAGTTCTGATCGGCGCGAACGCTCATGCTGCCGAAATATTTCTGCGAGATTTTGTCGAACGTGCCGTCCTGGTAGAGCGAACGGATCGCATCGTCAATCTTCTCGCGCAAGGCGCCGTCACTCTTTCGGAACACGGCGCCGGCACCGACGCCGAAGATCGCCTTGTCCTTGATTTCGGGGCCCACGAACTCGAATGCCTGGCCCTCGGGCGTCTTCAGGAATTCGGCGCCGGCCAGCTGCTCGTTGAAGGCCATGTCGATGCGGCCAGTGACGAGATCGGCATTGATCTGATCGATCTTGTCGTAGCCGCGGATCTCGACCACGCCGTCATACTTCGCCTTCAGGTATTTCTCCTGCGTGGCGCCGGCATAGACACCGACCTTCTTACCCTGAAGGCCTGCATTCGAGATCTCGATGCTCGAACTCTTATGCGCGATGAAGCGATAGGGCGTGTCGTAGTAAGGCAGCGAGAAATCCACCGCCTTCTTGCGCTCCTCCGTAATCGACATCGAGGAGAAGATCATGTTGTATTTGCCGGCCAGCAGCCCGGCGATCAGTCCGTCGAAATCCTGCTTCACCCATTCGCATTGCAGCTTCGCCCGCTCGCAGACGGCATTCCCCAGATCGATCTCGAATCCGGTGATAGTCCCATCCGCCTCGGTCTTGCTGAAGGGCGGGAAGGATGCCTCCGTCGCCACCTTGATCGTCTCCGCGGCCACATGGCCTGGTGCGACAATGACCGCCGCCAGTACCGTTGCCAGCGCAACGCCCATCAATCCTCGAACCGCCATGTTCGCCTCCTGTTCCGATGTGGCGAGCGCTTGTTCGATGGCGCCGCCGCTTGTTTCCTTCGCCTGCCATGGAACCGTGATACCGCGCGCCGTTGCATTGCCATGTGTCTAAATCCAGTTCGCGGTTCCGCAAACCGAAAGACGAAATCGGATCGCCCTGAACCGGTCAGGGTGAAAAGGGCTCGGCGATATAGAGCAGATCTTCGCCCGGTTGAACCGGCCCACGGCGCGCCGCGGCGACCAGGATGCCCGAGGACGGCGCCCGGACTTCCTGCCGCGCCAGAGTACCCGAGTCCAACTGATAGAGATCGGCGACCGGCTGCCCCCGCTCGACCTCATCGCCCAGCCAGCAGCGGGGCACGAAATGCCCTTTCACGGGTGCGGCCAGATAATGCTCCGGACGGGCCAGCAGCAGCAGGCGCGAGCGGCTCTGCGCCGCCAGGCGTGCCGCCGGGTCCTTCAGCACGCCGAAATGGTGCAACAGGTTGCGCAGGCCGTCGCGCGCCACTTGCATCGAGACCGGCGTCACCCGGCCAGCACCGCCGATCTCGGAAGAAATGGCGAATTTTCTCAGCTCGCGCGCCGCCCCTTCCAACGTCCCGCGATGCGGCATCGCGCCCTCGGCTTTCACCTCGTCGAAGACGATCGCATAGGGCGCGTCGAACGCCATCAGGGCCGGCAATCCCGCTGCCAGATCCGGGCTGCCGGGGCGGCCCTGGAGGTTGGAGCTCAACACGAACTCCATCGCTTCACCGCCCGAATGGATATCGATGGCGACATCCGCGCGCCCGATGAGCGCGCTGGTCACGAAGCGCGCGATGGCAGCGCTCGGGCCCTCGCCAGCAAGACCAGGAAAGCGGCGATTGAGATCGGCGTCATCGATCGGCGACCGCCGCGCGCCCGCGAGGCAAGCCGGCCGGTTGAGCGTCGGCGCGATCAGGAGCAGGCCCGATACCCGGACCGGATCCAGCCGATGGATCAGCTCGGTGGCCGCGATCTGTCCTTCGAACTCGTCGCCATGCGTGCCGCCCGTCACCAGGACCGAGGGTCCCCTGCCGCGACGGCAGACCACCAGCGGCCATGCCAGCCGCTGCGGGCGATTGTCGTGAACGTAATCGAGCTGGACCCAGTAGCGGCGCAGGCCGTCGCTTTCGAAATCCAGATGCTCCGGCATCCCCTCGATCCATGCCTGATCGGGCATCGCTGCTTCCTCGATTTCACCGATCGGCTTTGCCGCCGATCTTCCACCTGGGCTTTCTTGCATAGCCGGATCGAACAGCCCATGATCTTTCATCGAAACTTGTTTCGGGTCGGGCGAAGCGACGACCCGGCTCGAGGGAACGGCGACAGGACCTGCAGGAAACATGATCGGCCGGCTCAGCGACATCGATTTGAGATTGCTCAGAATCTTCGTCGCCGTGGTCGAATCCGGCGGGTTCTCGCTAGCCTCCGCGCGGCTCAATGTCTCGGAATCGACCATCAGCTCGCATATGTCGGACCTCGAGAAGCGGTTGGGCATGCGGCTCTGCGAACGCGGCCGTGCCGGATTCCGCCTGACCGACGATGGCGAGGAGGTCTATCGCGCGACGACCGAGCTGCTCGAGGGAGCGACGCGATTTCGCGACCGTCTCGCGACCTTGCGTTCCGATCTCGGGGGCACCCTCAAATTCGGCCTCCCCGACGCCATCGTCACCAATGCCAAGGCGGGGCTGGTGGAATGCCTGCAACGCTATTGCGAGCGGGCACCCGAGATCTCGCTGCAGATCCACATCCTGACGCCGCGCGAGCTCGAGCATGGCGTCCTCAATGGCTCGCTCCATCTGGCGGTGGCGCCGGAGCACCGCCGCGTCAGCGGCCTCGAATATGTGCCCCTCTTCATCGAGCACAACTATCTCTATTGCGGGCGTGGCCATCCCTTCTTCGACCTCGCCGATGAGGCGATCGGCCCGGATAGGCTCGATGCGGCCAATCGCATCTCGCGCGGCTATCTGGAGCGGTTCGACGAGGAGTTCTTCTCGACCCCGACGCACCGCGCCGTGGTGCATCAGATCGAAGCGGCGGCGCTCTTGATCCTGACCGGCCGCTTCATCGGTTTCCTGCCGGACCATTACGCGGCGGAATGGGTCGCGGAGGGCCGCATGCGGCCGATCAAGCCAGATGCGATCGAGTTCCGGTCCCCCTTCACCATCATCACCCGGCGCGACGCCGATGCGAGTCAGCGGGTCTCAACCTTCATCCGCGAGATGCGCCAGGCTCTGGCGGATATCTGAGCTTCAGCCGCCTGCGCCGATTCCGGCCACGACATCGACCTCGATCCGGGCATCGATGGTGAGTCGCGCCGCCATGGTGACGCGAGCCGGCGGATTCTTCGGAAACAGCGTCTTATAGACTGCGTTGAACTGGTCGAAATCGCCCGAATCGGACAGGATGACGTTCACCTTCAGGATGTCGGCCAGGCTGCAGCCCGCGCTCGCCAGAACCTTCTCGATATTGCGGAAGGTCTGCAGGGTCTCAGCCCCGATACCGCCGGTCACGATGCGATCCTCGTCGTCGAAGGCGACCGTGCCGGAGACGAAGACCAGATCGCCGAACTTGACGGCGAGCGAGATCGGCAGTCCCTCGATATTGGCGCCGCCGATGACCTGTTTGCTTTTCGAAGCCGGGCTCATGGATATCCTCGCGATAGGTACGGTGAACCGTTGCTGGCCTCGCCCAGGATGAAGTGCTGCGATTGAGCGAGCGTGATAGGAAGAGCGCGGAAGCTGCGCAGCAGATCGCGCCGGGCCGACTCCGGCAACCGTCCCAAGGGCGGGCGCATCGGCAGCCAGCCGGTATCGCCGGTCTCCGCTGCCAGGATCTCCTTGAGCGCTTCCGTGACCGGGTATTTCAACAGCAGTCCCGACCACAGATCCTGCAGCGCGCGCTGATGCGCCTCGATTGTGGGGCCGCCTTCCTGCCAGCCTTCATGGATTTCGGCCAGCAGCCGCGCCGCGATATTGGCGCCGGCCGTGATCGAGCCGGCGCCGCCGGCGCGCAGCAGGGGCAGCAGCAGATCGTCGTCGCCGGTGAAGACCGAGAGCTGGGGAAACCGGGCGACGATCGCTTTGGTGTTGCCGAAATCGCCCGAGCTGTCCTTCAATCCCGCGACCTGGCGCGGCCAAGCGGCGAGAAGCCGCTCGAGCAGGCCGGGGCGGATGGGAACCGCCGACATGGCCGGGAAATGATAGAGATAGAGCCGAACGGCCTCGCCAGAGGCCTCGACAATGCGCGCATAGGCAGCGAAGAGACCATCCTCGCCAACCTCCTTGAAGTAGAAGGGAGGTGCGACCAGAATTCCGAGACAGCCACGCTCGGTCGCATGGCGGCTCAGGCGGGCGGCGTCGGCTACCGCCGCGGCCCCGGTCCCGACTAGAATCCGGTTCGCCGGGACTCCATCCTCGATCAGCCGGTCCAGCGCCGCGATCCGTTCCTCAGTTGTGAAGGACGCAAACTCGCCGGTGGTCCCGAACGGCACCACGCCATGGCAACCATGGTCGAGGAGCCAAAGTGCCAGCCGCGCGAAACCCTGGCGGTGGATCGCGCCCTCCGCTTCCTGCGGCGTCAGCATCGCCGCGAACACACCCGCCGCCATGATCACCTCGACTCCCTAGGGCAAATACCGCCTCAGGTCCCATATGATCGCGACTTTCCACCGCGGCGCGGCACCGGGAACATGGCAGATGCGTCAAGTGAACTTCAGGGCTCAGGGATTGGAGCGTCCGCGAGCTGCTTACCGGGCGCGCTTTCCAAGTTCATATCGAGACATGCCCATTTTTCTCCAGCGGCCGGCGGCGATGATCGCCCGTAACGACCCTCGATCATTGGAGAAGAAGCCGCCATGAGCCCCATCCCGCAGGATCCCGCCAGCACTGGCGTGGTCTTCCACCATTTCGGCGTTGTCCCCGTCATCAATGCCTGCGGCATCTATACCGATCTCGGCGGCTCGCGCCTGTCGCCGCGGGTCTGGGCGGCGATGACGGAGACCAATCGCCATTTCGTGCGGATGACCGATCTGCTCGACCGGACCGGCGAGCGCATCGCGGGGTTACTGGGAGCCGAAGCGGCTCGCGTCACGCCGGGTGCCGCCGCCGCCATCATGCTCGGCACCGCCGCCTGCATGGCCGGCACCGACGGCAGCCGGTCGCAGCAGCTTCCCAACACCCACGGCATGAAGTCGGAGGTGCTGATCCAAGCCGGCCATCGCTACAAGTATGACCGGCAGACCATCATGACCGGCGCAACGCTGATCGAGATCGGCAGCGCCAACGGCGCGCGGGTCGATCAGTACGAAGCGGCGATCACCGAGCGCAGCGCGATGATCCTCCATCCCGCCCACCTGGACGGCAAGCCCGGGACGCTTTCCCTGGAGCAAGTCTCCGCGATCGCACGCCGGCGCGGCGTCCCGATCCTCGTCGATGCCGCATACATGAATTACCCCACCGACATCATGGGCGCCTATCTCGGGCGCGGCGCCGATCTGGTGGCGATCAGCGCTAAATATTTCGGCGGCCCCAATGCCGGGGGCTTCATCATGGGGCGCAAGGATCTGGTGGCGGCCGTCACCAATGTGCATTTCACCCGCTACGAGTCCGGCCAATATCTCAAATATGGGCGCCCGTTGAAGATGGACCGGCAGATCGTGGTCGCGGTCGCGGTGGCGCTGGAGGAATGGCTGGCCATGGACCACGAGGCCCGCTTCGCGAACTATGTCCGACAGGTCGGGTTGCTGAAGGAGAAACTCACGGGGCTGCGCGGCCTGTCCCTGGTGCCGATGAATTTCACCATGGATGAGCGTCTCATTCCCGAGCCGGTGAACTGCCTGCTGGTGGGTTTCGACAAGGCCGGCTTCGGTCTGTCGGCGGCGGAAGCCGCCGAGGCGCTCAAGAACGGCATGCCCAGCATCATGACGGTTCTGGAGGGCGACAAGCTCGCCATCGTCATGGACGTGCTCGAGGACGACGAGGTCGGGCTGATCGGTGACCGGATCCGTACCTTGGCGCGCGGCTGACCCTTCAACTCGCCGCCCGCAGCAGCGTCGACACCGTCTGTCCCAGCACGACCGGGTCGACCGGCTTCGGCAGGAACGCGCTCACCTGGGCGCGGGTGGCCGCGGTCTCGACGGTGCTGTCGGCATAGCCGGTGCAAAGAATGCAAGGGATGTCCGGCCGGCGGCCGCGCAAGCGGGCGATCATCTCGAGCCCCGACAGGACCGGCATGTTCTGGTCGGTGATGACGAGGTCCCACAAGGCAGGGTCGTCCTCGAACGCCTCGATCGCGTCCTGTGCCCGGGTGGCGACGGCGACCTCGTAGCCCAGCCGCTCCATCGAGGCCGCGACCATGTCGCCGAAATCGTCATCGTCATCGACCACGAGAATGCGCCGGCGGCCGCCCGCGGGTCGGGCGGGTCGCGACCGCGCCGCCGCCGGCCGACCGGCCGAGGCCTGTGGCAGCCAGATGCGGAAATCGGTGCCCTCGCCGGGCCGGCTGGTGACGGCGATGGCGCCGCCCAGTCCGGTCACGATGCCCTGCACCACCGGCAGGCCGAGGCCGGTGCCGTGGCCGGCAGGCTTGGTGGTGAAGAAGGGATCGAAGATCCGCTCCAGCACCTCGCGCGACATGCCCATGCCGGTATCGCGCACGCCGATCCGGATGTAATCGACCGTCCGATCGACGCTGCCGGCGACGAGGCGGGAACCCGAGAGAGTTTCCGCCACCGGTTCCGCCTGCTCGAGCTCGCGAGCCGCCTCGGCGCCGGACTGGCCGCTGGCCTCGATCGCCACCGAGCCGGTGCGGCCCAGCAGCGCATCGCTGGCATTGACGCAGACATTGACCAGCACCTGACCCAGCTGCGCCGGATCGCCGTCGATCGCCAGATCGGGTGCCGCGGCCCGCGATTCGATGCGCGTGGTGCCGGGAAGGGTCGCCCGCAGCAGGGCCACGGTCTCGTCGAGGATCGGCGCCAGCGGAATCCGCTGCGCCTTGGTTTCCTTGCGCCGGGAGAAGGCGAGGATCTGCTGGATCAGTTGCTTGGCGCGCGTGGAGGCGGTGAGGATGCGTTCGCCATAGAGATGGATGTCGGAGTTCTCGGGCGTGTCCTCGACGATGAAGCGCGCGAAGCCGGCGATGGCGCCGACGATATTGTTGAAGTCATGCGCGACGCCGCCGGCGAGGCGCCCGAGCGCATCCATCTTCTGCGCCTGGGTCAGATGCGCCTGCACGCGGCGCAGCTCGGTGATGTCGGTCATGGCGATGCCATGCGCGATCGCCTTGCCCGCGCCGTCGATCACCGGAAAGGCGGAGACCAGGATGTCATGGGCCCTGCCGTCGGCCAGCGGCGCATTGATCTCGCGCGTGACCAGGGCCGATTGGGTCTCGGCCTCCTGCTGCAGCAGCCGCAGCGCGCGCTGGCTTTCCACGCTCCAGCCGGCCTCCGCCAGCATGATGCCCTCGGGCAATTCCTCCAGATCCTGCCGCGCCGCGCCGAACCAGCGCGCCACCGTCTCGTTGACCACCAGCAGCCGGCCTTCGGACTTGAGCACCACGCCGATCGGCATGTTGTCGAGCACGGCGCGGAAGCGCTGCTCCTGCTCGCGCAGGCGCCGCTCGCTCAACTGGCGTTCCAGCTCCGCCGCCGCGCGCGGCGCCAGCGCGCTCAACACCACCCGCACCAGATCGGGATTGGTCATGGGCTGGCGCGCCAGGAGAACGAGGACACCAATCGGCGTTCCGGCGCTGTCGCGCAAGGGCGTGCCGGCATAGCCCTCCATGCGATGCTGCGAGAACACCGAATCGTCCGGATAGAGATCGGTGATGCCGGCCGCCTGGAGGAGGAACCCCTCCTTCATGACCCGCTCGGAAGGCGTGCCGGCCAGCGTGTAATGCGGGACCGTCTCGGTGTTCTCCCGATCATGCCATGCCAACACCAGCGCATGCTGGCGGTTCGGGTCCGGTGCCGCGACGAACGCGACATCGACCTCGGTGCGCTCCACCAGATGGCGGACCAGTGCCTGGAAATAGCCTTCGCCGACTGCATGGGCGACGCCGTCCACGATGGCATCCAACGCCGAGCGCGTCTCGACCTGGGCCGTCAGATCCCTGGCGGCCCCGCGATAGCCGATGAAGCGACCGGACTCGTCATGAATCGGCTTGGCGCTGGCCATGATGTGGATGATCCGGCCGGTTTCGCCATGCCGCGTCTGTAGCATCAGGTTGCGGAAGGGCCGCCGGTATTCGAAGCATTCCAGCAATTCGGGCCAGGCGCCCGACATCTCGCGGCCGGGTCGTACTCTTTTTATGGTCTGGCCCAGATAGTCCTCGGCGGGAATCCCGGTGCTCGCATAGATCTGTGGCGAGACGAAGGTGAAGCGAAGGTCGCGATCGATCTCCCAAACCCAGTCCGATGCGAGATCGACCAAATCCTCGAAACGCCGCTGGTTCGCTACCGCGGTGGTTTCAGCCCGCTGACGGCTGGCCACCTGCGCCAGCATCCGCTCGATGAGGTAGCGCTGGGAGGCGAGCGCCAGCAGGATCGAGGAGGTCAGGCGGAAACCCGACCGGATGAGGCTGCTGGCGAGGAATCCCGTTTCAGTACCGGCGATGAGGGGCAAAAGGCCGTAGGAGATGGCCCAGCCCAGGCAGAGCCAGGTCAGGGCGCCGTAGTACCAATAGCCGGCCTCGCGCCAACGCTGGGAAAAGGCCCAGGTGGTGGCGAGCAACCCGACAATGATGAGGGCGGTCTCGACCATGGTCAGCACGGCCGTCGTCGGCAGTGACGAACGTAGACCCGCCAGCAAGGTAACGAGGACGATGGCGACGGCCGCCAGCAAGCGCCAGGGAATCGGCCGGCGCGTATATTGCAGCGCACCCAGCAGGAAACCGACCGTGGTCAGGCCGGTGAAGACATCGATGACATAGGGAGCGCCCTCGAAACTGAAGAAGGGGACGCCCAGGACGTTGGCGACCAGCCCCAGCATATGCAGCACGCCAAAGGTGCCCAACGCCGGCTCGGCATGGTCGAGGCGCCACATCAACAGCAGCAGGGCGCCGCTGATGAGGCTGGTCAAAATCAGGAAAAGGCTGCCGGCCTCGTAGATATTCATCAGGGTCCTCGCCCGACCGTTTCTAGCACCCCCCGGACTGGGGCCGCGGCGGGCTGAGGTATGGGGTATTCGCAATCGCCCTATACCTTCGTATAGTCGTAGGAATAACGGCCCTGGGTTGGCGATGCCTCCTGCAACAGTCTTAATTGCCGACGACCATCCGCTGTTCCGCGCGGCGCTTGCGGATTTGATCCGCCGGACCCCCGAATTCGAGCTGGTGGGAGCG
This sequence comes from Hypericibacter terrae, assembly GCF_008728855.1. GTDB lineage: Bacteria > Pseudomonadota > Alphaproteobacteria > Dongiales > Dongiaceae > Hypericibacter > Hypericibacter terrae. The sequence continues at coordinate 5,138,798 of NZ_CP042906.1, forward strand.
GTGGAGGCGCTCGATCCCGCCTTGTCGTTGCTGGCGGAACGCCCCTGCGACCTGGCGCTCCTCGACCTGCGGATGCCGGGCATGACCGACCTCTCGGTGCTCTCGGCTTTGCGGGCGAAGCATCCGGACACCAAACTGGCCCTTATTTCCGGCAATCTCGACAGCGAGGCGGTTTCGGGCGGCCTCAAGAATGGAATTGTCGGCTTCCTGCCCAAATCGTTCGATCCGCCCGTCATCCTGGCCGCGATAAGACTGATTCTTTCCGGGGCCATCTATGTGCCCCATGAGTTGGCGGCGCTGGCCAGCGAGCCGGAATCCTCGCCCTCCGCGGCCAGCAGTGACGAGCCCTCGACCTTGACCGAGCGGGAGCGCGAAATCCTGACCATGATGGTGGCGGGCGCGTCGCATAAGGAGATCGCGCGGTCGCTCGGGCTCGCCGAGATCACGATCAAACTCCATGCCCAGCGCATCGTGAAGAAGCTGGGCGTGCGCAACCGCGCCGCCGCCATCGCCAAGGCCGTCCGCGATCAGTTGGTCGATCCAACAATCTGAAACGACTGAAACAATTCGGCCGCCGGCACTTCCCCATACCGACGCATAATATGCCTCGCGCGTCGCGACTTTGCCGCTATCCCCGCTATGGTCCGCCCCAACGCAAGACCGGGCGCTGCCGCTCATTATGGCCAGCGCCGCACAGCGTCTTGTTTCGTATCAACGCCGCGGAGACTGAGACCAGTCTCGGACCGGATCGGGTCACAGAGACGATCAGGCTTCTGCCAAAGGCTAAGGAAGAGCCCGTGCAGGACATTCTTGTGGTGGATGACGATCCGTCATTCGCCGATTACATCACGACGCTGCTGCGTCGCGATGGCTACAGTGTGACCTGTGTCGATTCGGGAGAGAAGGCGCTCGAACATTTGGCCGAGCATCCCTGCCGTGTCGTCATCACCGACGTGCTGATGCCCGACATGGACGGGATCGAGCTGCTGCGCGAGATCGGTCAGCGCGGCCTCGATATCGCTGTGATCGGCATCACCGGCGGCGATCAGGACATGAACAGCCTGGTCTCGCGCCTGTTCGATGCGATGGGGGCCGCCTTCGTCGCGATGAAGCCGATCGAGCCGCAGAAATTCCTGGCGCGCCTTGCGTACCATGCGGGCCGCAACGGGGGAGACCCGGCGGCGCCTTACCTGGATGGAACGTCGATTCTCCGCTTCAGGCGACCGTAAAGGCCTTGAGCGCCTCGTCGCTGACGGTGATGCCGAGGCCGGGCTTGGTCGGCAGCGGGATCACGCCGTCGACCACGGGCAGCTCGTCCGGCACCAGCTCGCGCCGCAGCCGCGAGTCCGAGAGGCCGTGCGGCAGGAACTCGATGTAGCTGCAGGTGGGCGCGATCGCAGCCAGATGAGCCGAGGCCGCGATGCCGATCGCCGATTTCCAGCAATGCGGCACCACCACGATGCCGCGGTCGCGCGCATGCATCGCCACGCGCCGCGCCTCGGTCAGGCCGCCGACGCGGCCGACATCGGGCTGCACCACATCGAGCGCGACACGATCCATCAGCTCGAGGAATTCGAAGCGTGAGTTGAGCCATTCGCCGGCGGCGACCCGCATCGGCGAGGCCTTCACCAGCTTGGCGTAGCCCTCGTAGTCGTCGCTCGGCAGCGGCGTCTCGATGAAATAGATGTCGTCGTCGGCGAACATCTCCATCGCGCGGAGGGCCTCCTTCCAGTCCTGCCAGCAATAGGCGACGTCGACCATCAGGGTCATCTCGGGCCCGACCGCCTGGCGGCAGGCGCGCACGATCCGCGCGATCTCGCGATCGTCGGGAATCTGCAGCGAGTTGTGCGAATAGGGGCCCTTGATGCAGATCTCGAGCTTGGCGGCCTTGAAGCCAAGGCGCTTGGCCTCGACCGCGCGATGCACCAGCACCCTGGTATATTCGTCGAGCGTGTTGCCGTCGGGCAGCAGCGAGGCATAGGGCGTGATGGTGTTGAGGGCGCCGCCCAGCAGCTGCCAGCAGGGCTTGTTCTCGGCCTTGCCCTTGAGGTCCCAGAGCGCCATGTCGAGCGCACCCATGGCACAGATGCCGAGGCCCCGGCGCCCGGTCATGGCCGAGCCCTTATACATCCGCTCCCACAAGCCTTCGACATCGCTCGGATCGGCGCCGAGCAGCATTTCCTTGAGACCCAGCCCCATGATGTGGGTGCCGGGCGCCTCGATCATCGCTTTCGCCACCCAGGGATTGGTGTCGGTCTCGCCGATTCCCACCAGCCCGTCGTCGGTGTGGATCTTCACGACCAGATTGTCCTGGGCGGAGCTGCAGGCATCGGCCCGGTAATCGGGCACGAGCAGGACGAAACATTCGATCTTGGTGATCTTCATGGCGGGTTCTCACGCAGAGAGCGGGTGGAGGGCGTCGGCGTCGCGGAAGGCTCGTCGGGCGGCACCCATTGGGCGCGCGCCGTCAGCTCGTCGAGCGGCAGATGGCAATAGATCGACACGCCACGCTCGGTCTTGCGCCAGGGCGGCGCCTTCTGCTCGCAGATCGGCCCCGGCTGCCAGGCGCAGCGCCCGGCATAGGGACATCCGGTCGCGAGCGCCGGTCCGGCCGCGACACGACGAACGTTTGCCGTCGTCCGGCGCGGCCGGTCGGGATCGGGGACCGCCATCAGGAGACTGTGGGTGTAGGGATGGAAGGGCGGCGAGAAGATGTCCGCCGTGCGGCCCACTTCCATGAGCTGGCCCTGGAACAGCACGCCGATCTTGTCGGCGATCGAGCGCACCACGGCGAGATCGTGCGAGATGAAGAGCATCGCCACATGATGCTCCTCGCGCAAGCGGCGCAGCAGGTCGAGGACGTTGGCCTGGACCGAGACGTCGAGCGCCGAGAGCACCTCGTCGCAGAGGAGCAGGGTCGGCCGCGCGATGAGAGCGCGGGCGATCGCGACGCGCTGGCGCTCGCCGCCCGAGAGCTGGTCGGCATAGCGCTCGGCATAGCCGGCATCGAGACGGACATCGGCCAGAGCCTCGAGCACGCGCTCGCGCATCGCGACCCGGTCGAGATCGAAGAACATCTCGAGCGGACGGGCGAGGATCGTGCCGATCCTGGCGCGCGGGTTGAGGGAGGCGTCCGGATTCTGGAAGATATACTGGATCTCGCGCCGCTGCTCGCCCGAGCGCTCGCGCACCAGCCCTGCCAAAGCCAGGCCGTTCAGCTTCACCTGGCCCTCATGCGGCCGCAGCAGGCCGCTGACCGCACGCGCGACGGTCGACTTGCCGCTGCCGGATTCCCCCACGAGCGCCAGCGTCTCGCCGCGCGCGATGGTGAGGTTGACGTCGCGCACGGCGACGAAGGGCAAGGCCCCCAGGAAGCGCGCGAGTGCGCCGCCGCCGGTCCCGTAGGCGATCGAGAGATGATCCAGCGCCAGGAGCGGCGGATCGGGCTCGGCAACCGCCCGGGGCAGCGCCGCTTCGCCCGCGGCCGCGACGCTGGGGGCGAGGAGGCTCCGCCAGCGCTGGCAGGCGACTTCGTGCCCGGGCGCCACGGCATCGAGCGTCTGATGGTTGACCGCGCAGCTCGCCTCCGCGAAATCGCAGCGCGGCTGGAACGGACAGCCCTCGGGCAGCTCGTTACGGCGGAGAAGGCCGCGCAAGGGCCGCGCGACCGGCTCGTCGGGCCGGTCGATGCGCGGGATCGAGCCGATCAGGCCGCGCGTATAGGGATGACGGGGCTGGTGGAAGAGCTCGGCCACCGGGGCGATCTCGACCATATGGCCCGCATACATGACGCCGACCCGGTCGGCGATCTGCGACAGCAGCCCGAGGTCATGCGTCACATAGAGCATCGAGAGCTTGATGCGCCGGCGCAGATCGATCAGCAGCTCGACGATCTGCTCCTGCGTCGTGACATCGAGCCCGGTGGTGGGCTCGTCCAGCACCACCAGGTCGGGATCGCAGGCGAGCGCCATGGCGATGCAGACGCGCTGCTGCTGGCCGCCGGAAAGCTGATGCGGATAGCGCTCGACCAGCGCCTTGGGCGTCGGCAGCCCGACCAGCCCGAACAGCTCGATCACGCGCTGGAGCGCCTGGGTCCGGTCGGGGACGCGCTTGTGCAGCAGCAGGATCTCGGTGACCTGGTCGCCGACCCGCATGCCCGGGTTGAGCGCGGTCGTCGGGTTCTGCGGCACGAAGCTGATCCGGTTGCCGCGGATCTGGTCGAGCTCATGGCGTTTCAGCTTGAGGAGATCGCGTCCACCGAACTCGATGCGGCCGCCATCGACCCGGCTGCTGGGATGGCGATAGCCGAGGAGCTGAAGGGCGACGGTGGACTTGCCGCATCCGGATTCGCCGACCAGGCCGAAGGTCTCGCCGCGCTCGATCGCGAAATTGACGCGATGGAGCACCGACAGCCAGCCCTCCTGCTGCCGGTATGAAACCTGCAAATCCTCCGTGCGCAGCAGGATGTCGCCGCCGTTCATCGGTCGCCCAGCCTGACGCTGCGCCCGAGGATGCGCGCGAGGCCCTCGGTGAAGAGATTGAGCCCGACCACGAGCGAGGCCAGCGTCAGGCCGGGCCCCAGCACGGTGATCGGCGAGACCATCAGCAGGGCGCGGTTCTCGCTGATCATGAGGCCCCATTCCGGGGTCGGCGGGCGCAGGCCGAAGCCCAGGAAGCCCAGCGAGCCGATCAGCACCGGCGCATAGCCGGCGCGCAGCGCGAACTCGACCAGCAGCACGCTGGTGGCGTTGGGCAGGAGCTCGCGGCGCATGACCGACCAGGGGCTCTCGCCCCGCAGCCTTGCCACCGTGACATAGTCGCGGGTGGCGATGTCGATGGCGGCCGCGCGCGCCATGCGGGCGATGCGCGGCGCATAGACCAGCGCCACCACCAGCACCACCAGGACCGGATTGCCCGCGACCTCGGGGCCGGCGGCCGCCATGGCGAGCAGCGCCAGCACCAGGAAGGGAATGCTGATCAGCGCCTCGATGAAGCGCTGCAGGATGTCGTCGAACCAGCCGCCGATATAGCCCGACAGCAGTCCGACGATGGCACCGATGACGAGCCCGAGCGCCGTGCCCGACAGCGACAGCAGGATCACGATATGCGAGCCATAGACGACGCGGCTGAGGATGTCGCGGCTCAGCTGGTCGATGCCGAAGGGGTGGGCCCAGCTCATGCCCGAGAGCGGGATGCCCGCCCCCATCTGGGAATAGCCATAGGGCGCCCAGAACGGGCCGGTCACGGCGACCACCAGATGCACGAAGAGAATGAAGGCGCCGATGCGGAAGCTCTTCGGCGTGCGGTGCCAGAAGGCGCGCAGGCGACGGGCGCGGGGACGAGGTGCCGGCTGGACGGTGACGGCGGCCATCGAATCAGCGCCCCTTGAGCCGCGGATTGAGCAGGATGGCGCCAATATCGGCCAGCAGGTTGGCCGCGATATAGACGGTCGAGGCCAGCATCACCGTCGCCTCGATCACCGGCAGATCGCGCAGCTGCAGCGAATCCACCAGCAGGCTGCCGAAGCCCGGATAGCCGAACACCTTCTCGACCACCACCACGCCGCCGACGAGATAGCCCAGATTGATCGCGGTCACGTTCAGCGTCGGCACCAGCGCGTTGGGCAGCGCATGGCGGATCAGCACGCGCGCCGGCGGCAGGCCCTTGAGCTCGGCCATCCGCACATAGTCGGAATCGAGCACCTCGATGAGATTGTCGCGCAGCATCCGCACCGCATAGACCGCCATGACGATGGCGAGCGTCACGGCCGGCAGGGTCGTGGCCTCGAGATATTCATGCCAGCCCGAGCTCTGATCGACGATCGACATCGCCGGCAGGATCGGGATGGTGATCACGAAGACGATCATGAGGATCGTCGCCAGCAGAAAATCCGGCATCGACAGCAGCACCAGGGTCAAGGCCGAGAAGCCGTGATCGACCAGCCGGTCGCGCTTCACCGCCTGGATCAGGGCCGGGATCACCGTCAGCGGGATATAGAGGATGAAGGCGTAGATCGAGAGCAGGACGGTGTTGTAGATGCGGGGGCCCAGGATATCGATCACGCGCCGGCCGCTGACGAGGGACTGGCCCATATCGCCGGTCAGGACGCCGCCCAGCCAATGGAGATAGCGCCAGATCGCGGGCTGATCGAGGGCGAGCTTGGCGCGCAGGACCGCCAGCGCCTCGGGCGTGGCGTCGCGGCCGAGAATGCGCGAGGCGACGTCGCCCGGCAGGATCTCGAGCACGCCGAACACGATGAAGGACACGATCAGGAGGGTGACGACCGTCAGCAGGATGCGGCCGGTCACGAGGCGCAGCATGACCATCGGCGTCGCGTCCCCTCTCCCCGGGCTGTCGGTCGCGCGCGAAAAGAAAAAGCCCCGGGCGCAGCGAAGCGCCCGGGGCCGGCCTCAGCCTATTTGCAGCTGAGATTCTCGAAGTTCAGGTTGAAGTTCTGCGCCAGCGGCTGATAGCCATCGCAGCCCTTGCGCAGCGCCACCACCTGATGGACGAACATCGGCAGGATCAGGCCGCCCTCGGTCGCCAGCATCTTGCCGGCGTCCTGATAGAGCTTCAGGCGTGCGGCCGGATCGACCGTGGTGTTGGCCTTGAGCAGCAGCGCGTCATAGTCCGGACGGACCCAATGGGTTTCCGGCCATTTCGCGGTCTGCGTATAGGCGACGGCCAGACCTTCTCCAGGCGGACGCATCGACCAGGCCGAGGTCACGATCGACTTCTTGAGCCAGACATCGTCCCAGAAGCTTTCCGCCGGGGTCACGATGACGTTGATGTTGAAGCCCGCGGGCTTCGCCATCTCGGCATAGACCTGGGCCATGCGCACCATGCCGGGCACGCCTTCGGCCGTGTAGAGGTCGAAGCTGAGGCCGTCCGGATATCCCGCTTCGGCCAGGAGCTTCTTGGCGCCCGCGATATCCTGCTTCGGTGCTTCCTTCACGTAAGACGCCGGGTTCGGAATCGGAACCGGATTGTCGGCACCCGGCTCGCCATAGCCCAGGAGCACGGTGTCGATCATCGCCTGGCGATCGACCACCATCTTCATCGCCTCGCGCACCTTCACATTGTCGAAGGGCTTGGTGTCGATCCACATCGAGATCGTCATCGAGTTGGAGGCGCCGGTCTGGAGCAGCGTGACGCTGGGATCGTCCTTGAGGGCCGGGATCACCGACGGATCGACGTTGAGCACCAGATCGACCTGCCCGGCCTTGATCGCCGAGACGGCCGCGACGGGCTCCTGCGCCACGGTGATGCGCAGGCAATCCGCCTTGGGCAGCCCCGCCTGCCAGTAGTTCGGATTCTTCTTGAGGATGCGAACGGGCGCGTTCGGCGTGAACTGCTCCTGCATGAAGGGACCGGTGCCGTCCTCGTGCAGAATCAGGTCTTCATGCTTGGCGCCGTCCGGCACGATGTTGGTGAACTTGTTGGTGATCAGCACCGGCAGCTCGGCCACCGGCTTCGGCGTGGTGAAGCTGACGGTGTATTTGTCGACCGCCTTGATGCCGTTGGCGTCGAGGAAGGCGAGCACGGCTTGCGCGCCCGAGCCCAGCGCCGGATCCAGCAGCCGCTTGAAGCTGTAGACCACGTCGGCCGAGGTGAAGTCCTTGCCGCTGTGGAACTTGACGCCTTCGCGCAGCTTGAAGGTCCAGGTCAGGCCGTCCGCCGAGGACGACCATTCGGTCGCGAGCTCGGGCAGCACCTTGAAATTGTCGTCGACATCGACGAGGCGGTTATAGACCGCGAAGGTGTGATAGGCGTCGTCGCCGGAATGCATGTCCGCCGGATCCATGGACTGCTTCTCGCCGCTCCACTCATAGCCCAGCACCTTCACGCATTCGTCGCCCGCCGCGGCCCATGCGCCGCCCCCGGTCATGACGAATCCAGCACCGGCCATCGCGGCCGCCATCAGGCATTTGCGAAATGTCATCGCTGCACCCTCCTCCCCATCAGGCGTTTGCCCCGCCGCCGATCTTCCGCCGACAGCTAAGGTCGGGGTCGGCCGGTCTGGCGGCCTTGCCCGATTGTTTTATCGCTTTCCCGATTCCGAAATACCGGAATTAGGTGCGGTTATCTAGACAGCCACAGTAACGGGGTTGGTTTTCTCAAGTCAAGAAAGCGCGGTCGCAGAAGGCTCAGTGCGAAATGCCGGAATTGAATCTTGTCCCCGCGACGAGGCCGGTCAGAAGAGACTCGCGGTCATGCCGCCATCGACGGTCATGACGAGGCCGTTTACGAAGGACGACGCCGGCGAGGCCAGGAACACGACCGGACCCTTCAGCTCATGCGGATCGGCCCAGCGCTTCAGCGGCGTGCGATTGGCGATCATCCGATAGAAATCCGGCTTGGCCGTCAGCGTGTCGCTCATCGGCGTCTGGAAATAGCCGGGAGCCAGCGCGTTGCAGGTGATGCCCTGGCTGCCCAGATCGGACGCCATCGCGTGGGTCAGGCCCACCACGCCATGTTTCGAAACGACATAGGAGGGAATGCCGGGCCGCGAGACCAGGCCGAGCACCGAGCTGATATTGATGATCCGCCCATAGCCGCCCTTCGCCATCAGCGCCGCCGCCTCGCGGCCCACCACGAAGAGCGCGTTCAGGTTGACGTTCATGACCCGGTGCCACTCGCCGAGATCGTGATCGGCGATCCCCTGATAGACGGCGATGCCGGCATTGTTGACCAGGATGTCGAGCCGGCCGCGGCGCTCGCCCAGCTGGCGCAGCGCGGCGGCCACCGCCGCGGCGTCGGTCACGTCGAAGGGCAACCCCTCGACCGAATGGCCCAGCCCTGTCAGTTCGGCGCAGCGCGTCTCAAGTGCCGCCGGATTGATGTCGTTGAGGACCACATGGGCGCCGGCTTCGGCCAGCGCCTCCGCCATGGCCGCGCCCAGGCCTTGTGCCGCGCCGGTCACCAGCGCCACGCGGCCCGTGAGGACGAAACGCTCCAGCACCGGCTGGCCGGCGGGAACGGTCGATGACGGAGAGGCGGCGACGTCACTCATGGGCGATGCTCCGCGGATGAACGGCCTTTCGCCGACGCTAGGAGAGGCCGGTGCGGTGTGTCAATATTTGATATCAGTATCACTATTTGATACACGGTCGGCAGGCTCCAGGGCTTGAGGATGGCGATGGGCATCGAGAAGAAACCGAAGGCGCGAAGCGGCGCGCGGGAGATCGCGGCGAAAGCGAGCGACCGGGCGCCGCCGCGCGTGCAATCGGCCGCGCGCGCGATGGCGATCCTCGTCGCCGTCGCGGAGAGCCCCCATGGCTTGCGCGCCATGGAGATCGCCAAGACGCTCGGGCTCGGCCGGCAGACGACCTATCATCTGCTGCACACGCTGATCGGCTGCGGCATGCTCGCGCGCAGCCCGGAGGGTCTCCACGTCTTGGGGCTGCAGATGGCGACACTCGCCGACGCCTTCGTGCGCCAGCTGGCGGCACCGGAGCATCTGGCGCCCCTGGTCCGCCGCATCGCCCAGGAGACGGGCGAGACCGCCTATGCGGTCGCCTGGCGCGAGGGCGAGATCGTCAATCTGGTGGCAGCCCCCGGCAGCAACGCCATCCATGCGATGACCGTGCCGCAGGGCTATCACCGCCATGCCCATGCGCGCGCGACCGGCAAGCTCCTGCTCGCTCACGCGACGAAGGAGATCCGCGAGGGCTATCTGGCGACGCATCGCCTCGACCGGCGCACGGCCAACACGCTGACCAGCCGCAAGGCGCTCGAACGCGAATTCGAACGCATTCGGGAGGACGGCTATGCCAGGGACCGCGAAGAATTCGCGCTCGGCCTCTGCTGCCTCGCGGTGCCGGTCGGCAGCGGCCCCGCGACCTTCGCCATCGGCATCTCGGCGCCCTCGGCCGCGTTCGAGGCCAAGCTCGAAGGCTATCTGAAGATCATGCGCCGAGCGATCCGCGCCGGCTGAGAGCTCCCGGCAGGATTCCGAAATGTCGGAGCGCGCCGCGCGCGTTTGAACTTCGCGATTTCTCCGTGTTAGCGTCCCCGCCGCTTCAAGCGGTGCGAGGGAGGATCCGGGTGAACGGGCGACAATTGCGCGGCATGACCTGGGGACATCGGCGCGCGATCGATCCCCTGATCGCGACCCTGCTGGAATTCCAGCGCCGCTATCCCGACATCGCGGTCAACTGGGACGCGCGGCCCCTTCACGGCTTCGAGTTCACGCCGGTCGGGGAACTGGCGCAGAAGTACGACCTCATCATCCTCGATCATCCCTTCTGCGGCGACATCGCCCGGACCGGCGCCCTGCTCCCGCTCGACGAGCTCATCACGCCCGCGCTCGAGCGGGCCTTCGTGGGGCCGTCGCTCGCGACCTATCGCTATGACAACCGGATCTGGGCGCTCCCTGTCGATGCCGCCTGTCAGGTTGCCGTGGCGCGGCCGGACCTTTTGGCCAAATTCGATCGTCCGGCGCCCGCGAGCTGGTCCGAGATGCAGCAACTTGGCGAGGCCGCGCAGCGTAAGGGGCAGAAGCTCGCGATCGGCCTGCGCGGCGTCCACAGCCTCATGACCTTTTTCACGGCTTGCGCCAATCTTGGCCGTCCTTGCGCGACCGATCCGCACCAGAAGCTGATCGACCGCGACACCGCGAGAGAAGCGATCGACGCGATCAAGGCCCTCCTCGCTTTTTGTCCTCGGGAAGCGCTCGACTGGAACAGCATCGAGCTCCATGACGCGATGGTGGCGCGCGACGACCTGGTCTTCTGCCCCGCCGTCTATTGCTACGCGACCTATGCCGAGGCCGACATCGCGCGGCCCTTGCGCTTCTCGAACCTGCCGGGCCTGGTCGATTCGAACCCGCGCGGCTCGACCATCGGCGGCACCGGCCTCGGCATCTCGGCCCAGGTGAAGGATCGCGACGCGGCCTTCGCCTATGCGCGCTATCTGATGGAATCGGCCGCCCAGAAGGCCTTCGCCGCCCATCACGGCCAACCCGCGCGCATCGACAGCTGGGAGGATCCCGCCATCGGGGCGCGCTTCGGCGGCTGCTATGCCGACACTCGGGCGACGATGGAAGCCTGCTGGATCCGGCCGCGCTACTCGGGCTATCTCGCCTTCCAGGCCGCGGCGGGCACGCTGATCGAACAGCATCTGCGCGGCGAGGTCGCGTTCGATGCGCTGTTCGACCGGCTGAGCGCCCTGCACCGCACGAGCGCGGGGACGCGCCCGACAGCTTAAGCTTGGTTCCCCTCCCCCAGCTTTTGCAGGAGTGTCCGGGGAAAGTTTTCATGAATCGTATCAAAGTGTTGGCGCATATGGATTAGACGTGATCCGTGGGCGTGCGAGACTTAGAACAATAAAAATGAGTCGTTTGAATCCCTTGAGTCCGTTCCCCGGACAGTCCTGCAGCTTTTGGGGGAGGGCAGGGAGGGGGATGACTGGGTCCATGATCTCGTCGGGGTGCGAAGGGGCCGATACCGAGCAGCCCCCTCCCCAACCCTCCCCCAAAAGTAGGGGGAGGGGATCGTTGGAGGCTACGGCGCCCCCAGCCGGTGCGAAAGCCCGTCGGCGGCGGCGCGGACGGCCTCGATCAGCTTGTCGCGGCTGGCCTTGCCGAGGCGTTGCTCCGGGGCCACCACGCTGATGGCGGCGATGCAGCGCCCGGTGGCGTCGATCACCGGTGCGGCGACGCAGCCTGCATGATCGTTGGCCTCGTTGATCTCGACCGCATAGCCCTGCTTGCGGAACTTGCGGATCTGCTGGATCAGCTTGTCGACCTCCATCACCGCCTTGCCCGAGGGCGACTGGACGATGGTGCGCTTCAGCATCTCCTGCAGCGTGGCGTCGTCGAGATCGGAGACCAGGAGGCGCGCGGCCGCCGCCCAGTTGATCGGCACGCGCGAGCCGACGCGGCTGATGATGCGGATCGGATGGCTCCCCTCCTCCTTGATCAGCACCAGCATCATCTCGTTCTCGAGCACCGAGAACTGCACGGTCTCGCCGGTCGCGTCGCGCAGCGCCTCGACCACCTGGCTGCCTTCCTTGAGCAGGTCGATCTGGCTGCGATACATCATGCCGAGCTCGAACAGCTTGCGGCCGAGGAAGAGACGCCCCTCCTTGCCCATGCGCTCGAGATAGCCGGCTTCGGTCAGTGTCCGAGCCAATTCATAGGCGGTCGATTTCGGGATCTTCAGCGCCGACACGATCTCGACCACGGCCAAGGCTTCGCCCCGCGCCAGCATCAGCTCGAAGATCTCCAGCGCGCGCCGCACGCTGCGCGAGCCGGAGGCGCCGTCCTCCTCGCCCTCGATCGCCGTCCTTGCCCTGACCCTGGTCGCCATCGCCGTCACCTCGACTGCCTGAATTCCGGCATTCTGCACTATCGTTCGGTATTCTGCACCCTTAAGCTGCCATGCCGAACCGCCGCAGCACGGGGCCGCCAGGGAGAGACCGATGAAAGTTACCGATATCGAGGTGATCGAGCTGCGCACGCCGGGCTGGACCGGCACGACCTTCGACGGGTCCTACGACAATTGCGTGGTGCTGGTCCATACCGACCAGGGCATCTCGGGCCTGGCCGAGGTCGATTCCGTCCCGTCGGTGATCCGCGCCATCGTCGAGGCGCCGCGCTCCCACACCCATGCAATGGGCTTGAAGTCGATCCTGGTCGGCAAGGACCCGAGCGATGTCGAAGCGCTGTGGGACGAGATGTATGACGCCACCAGCTATTACGGCCGGCGCGGCGCCGTGATCCATGCCATCAGCGCGGTCGATATCGCGCTCTGGGATCTGCGCGGCAAGGTCAAGAGCAAGCCGCTCTCGGAGATCCTGGGCGCCAGGAAGCAGCGCGACCGGATCCTGGCTTACGGCACGGTCTATCCGCTGGGCGAGACGCCCGACGAGGTGCGCCGCACGATCGACCGCGGCCTCAAGCTGGGCCTGCGCTGCATCAAGATCGTGGCCGATCCCTTCTGGCGCGAGGACCTCGCCAAGACGACATCGCTGATCCGCGCCGCGCGCGAGCATGTCGGCCCCGGCGTCAGGCTGATGGTCGATGCCGCCACCGCCTGGAGCAAGGCCGAGGAAGGCCTGCCGCTGATGCCGATCTTCCGCGAATACGACTTCTACTGGGTCGAGGCGCCGCTGCCGCTCGACGACATGGAGGGCCATGCCAGGTTCCAGGGTTTTGGCGTGCCGATCGGCGGCGGCGACCTGGGCCTCACCACCCATTACGAATATGAGCAGATGTTCGATGTCGGCAAGATCGACATCGCCCAACCCGACGTCACCATGGTGGGCGGCCTGACCGAGCTGCTGCGCTTGAGCGCCATCGCGAAGAAGCGCGGCAAGCGCGTCGTCACCCATGGCTACAAATCCAACATCACCATCGCCGCCAACCTCGCCTTCCTGGCGCAGCACTGGGCCGACGAGGTGCTGGAATATTCCACCAGCGAGTCCGCGCTGCGCTGGGAACTGACGAAGGAACGCTTCCCGATCGACAAGGACGGCAAGGTCGCGGTGCCGACAGGCCCCGGGCTGGGCGTGAGCCTCGATCCGAAGGTGGTGGAGCGGTTTCGCGTGCGGTGACGAAATTCTTCTAGCCCCCTCCCCTTGCGGGAGGGGGTAGGGGGAGGGGTTCTCTCAAGACGAGACTCGGAGTGCTGCGATGAGTTGCGATGGACGCTTCGCCTTCTCTTGAAGCGCCCCCTCCCCCTACCCCCTCCCACAAGCAGGAGTGTCCGGGGAAAGTTTTCATGAATCGTATCAAAGTGTTGGCGCATATGGATTAGACGTGATCCGTGGGCGTGCGAGACTTAGAACAATAAAAATGAGTCGTTTGAATCCCTTGAGTCCGTTCCCCGGACAGTCCTGCTCCCACAAGGGGAGGGGGCGAGAGAAATCATCATCTCGCCGCTACATCAGACGTCGTCACCGCTTCCACGCCACGCATGTCTGCCGCTGCTCGCCCAATCCGGCGATGCCGAGCGTCATCACGTCGCCGGGCTTGAGATAGCGCGGCGGCTTCATCCCCATGCCGACGCCGGGCGGGGTGCCGGTGGTGATGACGTCGCCGGTCTGCAGCGACATGAACTGGCTGACATAGCTGACGATATGGGCGACGCCGAACACCATGGTGCGGGTGTTGCCGCGCTGCGCCTTGTCGCCGTTCACATCGAGCCACATGTCGAGCGCCTGCGGGTCCTTGATCTCGTCGCTCGTCACCAGCCAGGGCCCGAGCGGACAGAAGCTGTCGCAGCCCTTGCCCTTGTCCCAGGTGCCGCCGCGCTCGATCTGATAGGCGCGCTCGGAGACGTCGTTGCAGATGAGATAGCCCGCGACATGCGACAGCGCCTCGGCCTCGCTCACATAGGAGGCGGGCTTGCCGATCACGACCGCGAGCTCGACCTCCCAGTCGGATTTCTCCGACCCCTTCGGGATCGTGACCGGATCGTTCGGGCCCGTGAGCGACGAGGTCGCCTTGAAGAAGATGATCGGTTCCTTCGGCACCGGCAGATTCGATTCCGCCGCATGGTCCGAATAATTGAGCCCGATGGCGACGATCTTGCCGATGCCGGTCACGGGCACGCCGAGCCGGGGGCTTCCCGAAACCAGCAGCAGCTTCGCCGGATCGAGGGCCTTCAGCTTCGCCAGCCCCTCGGGACGCAGGACATTGCCGCCCAGATCGTCGATCGCGGCGCCGAGGTCGCGGAGCTTGCCGCCCGCATCCAGGAGACCGGGCTTCTCGCGTCCTGTTTCGCCATACCGAACCAGCTTCATCGTTTGATACCTTCTGTGGGGCGGATGCTCTGAACGCTCGAAATCAGCGCCGGTCGACGCGCCAGCGCGCGACCAGATCCTCATTGAGCTCGATACCGAGCCCGGGGGAAGTTGGCAATTCCATAAAGCCGTCCACGACCTTGGGCTCCGGCGAGACCAGCTCGCGGCGCAGCACGCTGTCGAAGACCTGGGGCGATATATATTCGAAGACGGGGGCGGCGGGACAGGCCGCCTGGAAATGACGCCCGACGGCCGAAGTGATGCCGGTCTTCCAGCCATGCGGCACCACCTGGGCGCCGTGAAGCTCGGCCAGCTCGGCGATGCGCTTGATCTCGGTCAGGCCGCCGCCGCGCGCGATGTTGGGCTGAACCACCGCGACCTTGCCGCGTTCCAGCCATTCCAGGATTTCCCAGCGCGTGGCCGCGGCCTCCGCGCCGCCGATGCGGATGGGGCTGTTGGCCGCGAGCTTGGCATGGCCCGCCAGATCGTCATGCTGCAAGGTCGCCTCGGCGAAGAAGATGTCGCAATCGCCCAGCCGGTCGAGCACCCATTTGGCGTCATACCAGTTCTGCCAGCGATAGCCGAAATCGACCGCCATCAGGATATCGGGCCCCAGCATGGCGCGGCCCTCATGGATGAGATCGACCAACTCACGGTCGCTCACCAGGTCGTAGAACAGCACCTCCATCTTCACGGCGCGGAAGCCGATATCGAGCGCGGTACGGAACTGGCGCTGGATCTCGGCCATCAGATCGCGGATCGAGCGACCATGGGCGAGGCCCGGATAGATCGTGCAGTAGGGCGTCAGCTTCTCGCGCCGCGCGCCACCCATCAGCTTGTAGGCCGGCACGCCCAGCTGCTTGCCGACCAGGTCATAGAGCGCGATGTCGATGGCGGAGATCGCGTGGATGCCGAGGCCGCGGCGTCCGGGCCAGAAGGTGCCTTCATACATCTTCTGCCAGAGGCCCTGGATCCCGAGCGGGTCCTCGCCGATCAGGAGATCGATCGGGTTGCGGCTCCAATTATGGGCCGATGGCATCTCCAGGAAGGCCTTCACCACCTCGGGCGGGGCGTCGGTCTCGCCGATGCCGAAGACGCCGTTCTCGTCGGTCACCCGCACGATCACCGTATCGACGGTGCCGTCGAGATCGTCGACGGCCTGGCCGGGGGCCCGGACCGGGATCACCTCGAGCTTGGCGATCTTCGCCATGGCGCATTTCCCCTGAAGGCGTCGAAAAGCGGACTCCCGCCCGGAAGCGGGCGTTCAATAGGTGGCGCGGCCGCCGGTCAGATCGAAGGTGAAGCCGGTGGTGAAACTGCAGGCGGGCGACAGGATGAAGGCGATCATCGCCGCACACTCTTCGAGCTCGCCGCAGCGGCGCATCGGGATCTTGTCGGTCATGTATTTGACCGTGGCATCGGGCAGGGCTGCCACCAGCGGCGTGCGGATCACGGCCGGCGCCAGCGCGTTCACGGTGACGCCGGTCTCGGCATAATCCTTGCCCATCGATTTCACCATGCCGATGAGGCCGGCCTTGGTCGCCGAATAGGCCGTCATGCCGGCATTGCCCTCCTTGCCGGCGATCGAGGCGACATGCAGCAACCGTCCGTAATTGTGAGGCAGCATATGGCGCAGAATCGCCTGGCTGACGATGAGGGCGCCGCGCAGATTGATCGCATGGACGCGATCGAAATCGGCGAGCTCGACCTCATGGGCCTTGATGTTGGTCTTGCCGGTAATGCCGGCGCAATTGACCAGCGCATGGATCTGGCCGAAGGCTTTCGCGGTCCCGGCGATGGCGTTCTCGACCGAGGCGGCATCGGTCACGTCGGTTCTGGCCGAAAAGCTTTCGCCGCCCTTTGCCGGCAGCGCCTTCGCCACCGTCGCCGCACCCGCTTCATTGGCGTCGAGACAGGCGACGCGCGCGCCCTCCGCGGCCAGGAACCGCGCGGCGGCCTCGCCGATGCCGCTTGCCGCCCCGATCACGGCCACGTTGTAAGGGCGGTTGGGGAAATAACTCATCGGCGCTTCCTCGTGATTTCCGGTATTCTGGACAAGATTATGGAATTGCGGACCCAAACTTTATACGACTAGGATGCCGGCCGCAAACGACGCGGGCGTCGGCCGGGCGCCTTTCTTCCATCTTGCGGATCATCATTCATGAGCAGCATACCGGGCCGCCTCGCCGGCAAGACCGCCTTCATCACCGCCGCCGCGCAAGGCATCGGCCGCGCGACCGCGGAAGCCTTCGCCGCGGAAGGCGCCCGGGTCTGGGCCACCGACATCGCGACCGACAAGCTCACGGGCTTCCATCACAAGGATGCGATCCACACCCGCAGGCTCGACGTCACCGACGATGCCGCCGTGGCGGCGATCGCGAAGGAGGTCGGCGATATCGACATCCTCTTCAACTGCGCGGGCTGGGTTCCGGCGGGCTCGATTCTCGATACCAGAAAGGCCGATTGGATGCGGGCCTTCGACATCAATGTCCACAGCATGTACCGCACGATCCAGGCTTTCCTGCCCGGCATGCTGGCGCAGGGGCACGGCGTCATCATCAACACCGCCTCGGTGGTCTCGTCGCTGAAGGGCGTGCCCAACCGCGCCGCCTATGGCGCCTCCAAGGCCGCGGTCATCGGCCTGACCAAGTCCGTCGCCGCCGAATATGTGACCAAGGGCATCCGCTGCAACGCGCTCTGCCCGGGCACGGTC
Source organism: Hypericibacter terrae (assembly GCF_008728855.1). Lineage (GTDB taxonomy): Bacteria > Pseudomonadota > Alphaproteobacteria > Dongiales > Dongiaceae > Hypericibacter > Hypericibacter terrae. The sequence goes on from NZ_CP042906.1 coordinate 5,156,259, forward strand.
GAGACGCCCTCGCTGCAGGACCGGCTGCAGGCCTATGCCGATCCGGCCGCGGCGCGGCGCGACTTCGTCGCCCGCCAGCCGATGGGCCGTCTCGGCACGCCCGAAGAGATCGCAGCGCTCTGCGTCTATCTGGCCTCCGACGAATCGGCCTTCATGACCGGGACGACGCAGATCATCGATGGCGGGATGACGGTCTGAACGTCAGCCTTCGCCCGGCGGCCCAAACAGTTCGCTGTCGCCGAGCTCCTCGCTGCGGCGGCGCTCCAGCTCCTGGTTGTAGCGCTTGAGCACATAGGCCTCGGTGACGAAGCCCACCACCCGGCGCGTGGTCATGTCGCTCACCACTGCCAGGGTCTCAAGCTCCTGCTGCTCGAACTGCTTCAGGATCGAGCGGATCGGCGTCGCCGGCAGGATCGGCTCCTGGGGCGTCGGCAACAGGTCGCCGACCCGTTTGGCCACGCCCTCCGTCGGGGGCGGCGCCAGATGAAGCGCCGCGGTGTCGACGACACCCCGAAACGCGCCGGTCTCCTCGAGCACGAAGAGCCGCTTCACGGCGCCGACGGGGAAACTCTGGCGCGCGGTCTCGAGGGTTTCGTTGACCGAGATGAAGGCCGGGTCGCGGCGCATCAATTGGCGCGCCGTGATGTCGGCCAGCCAGCCGATGTCGAAGGCGCCGGAGAGCCGCAATCCCCGCTGATGGAAGCGCCAGGTCGAGAAGGAATAACCGAACCATTGGCGCGAGGCGAAGGAGGCCAGGACGACCGAGACGATCACGCCGATGGTGATGTCGTAACTGCCGGTGGTTTCGAGCACGAGCAGGATCATCGTCACCGGCGCGCCGATGATGGCGGCCCCGACCGCGCCCATGCCGGCGAGGGTGAAGGTGATCTCGTAGTTGGCGACGCTGGGCGACAGCAGGGCCGCCCCCTTTCCGATCAGCGCCCCCAGGAGGCAGCCCAGGAACAGCGAGGAGCTGAACATGCCGCCGCGCATGCCGGTGCCGACGGATATGGCAGAGGCGACGATCTTGGCCAGCAGGATCCCGAGAAGCGTGGCGGTGGTGAAGATGCCGTCCACGGTGAGCTGGATCGCGCCATGGCCGGCGCCGAGCACCTGCGGATAGATGAGGGCCATCGCCGCCAGCCCCAGCCCCGCCAGGAGGGGTCGCAGGCCGCGCGGAAATTTGAAGTCTTGCAGGATGCGCTCGATGCCGGTGACGGAACGCATGGCGGCGATGCCGACGCCGGCGCCGGCAAACCCGATGACGACGAAATAGACGAAGTCGATATTGGTCGGCGGCAGCTGCATCGGCACGAGGAAGATCGAGTAATTGCCGAAGACCGCCCTTCCCACCAGGGCCGCCGAGACGCTGGCGAGGCCCACCGGCGCCAGGGCAGCCAACGAATAACTGCCGATCACCAGCTCGAAGGCATAGAAGGCACCCGCGAGCGGCGCGTTGAAGGCCGCGGCGATGGCCGCAGCGGTACCGCAGCCGACCAGGATGCGCAGATCGCCCCGCCGCATCCGAAACAGCTGGCCGAGCTGGGACGCGAAACCGCCGCCGCTCTGCGTGTAGGCCGCTTCCATGCCGACGGACGCGCCGACGCCGGTCGCGAACAGGGTCATCGCCGTCAGCGACAGGCTGTCCCGCAGCGACATGCGGCCGCCATAGAGGGCGTTGGCCTCGATCGGATCGACCACGTCGCGGCCGCGCCAGCGCCGCTCCGCGGCGGCCACCAGACCATAGGCAAAGCAGCCCATCACGGTCACGGCGATGAGCCGGATGGGCCCGTCGGCGTCGCCGGCGCTCAGATGCCCGGTGAGCGGCGTGTCGAAGAGGAGAAAATGAATGAGGCTGAGAAGCCGCTGCAGCAGACAGGTCGCGGCGCCGACCGCGATGCCGATGACAACCGCGAGGGTCACGGGCGCGGCGGCGCTGTCGCGCACCCGCCGCGCCAGCCCGCGCAGCAAGGCGATCTTGACGCGAGTCGGGAGCCGGGATTTGAAGAGCCAGCGGAAGCGCTGGCTGCGCGCGAAGATCGGCCCCATCAGAATCGAATCCGCAAGACGCTCGCGGGCTCGATCGGAGGGTCGCCGCCGCAAGTCTGGTCACAATGACGCGCCGGGCCCCGGCCCGCTATCGCGGACGCGTCCCCGGCTTTCGCCTCGACGCCATCCGCTGGTCCGATCCCATTACCGTTTGGACATGTTTGCCATAATCCGCCAACGAAAACGACGGTTCGATGGCCGGGTCGCCTCAGAATAATTGATTGCTCAACCAATCTCTGACGAGCCTCCCCTGCGACCACACCTCGCTGCCACAGAAAATTATCCCCCCGGTTAGATTGCAAATCGGACAGCAGCCGTGTCAGTTTTATCCGAGGAAACACAGGGCGTTGGAATCACGGGCTCGATGCCGGCGGTGAGCGGGCCCCCGGTGGGATTGCGGAGGGCGTGATGGCCGGCGCGGGTTTGCAGGGATCCGGCGTGGACTACCAAGCCCTGTTCCAGGCCCTGCCCGGCCTGTACCTGATCCTCCAACCCGACCTGACGATCGTCGCCGTGACCGACGCCTATCTCTCGGCGACCATGACGCGCCGGGAAGAGATCCTCGGCCGCAACATCTTCCACGTCTTTCCCGACAATCCCGATACCCCCGACGCCACGGGCGTGAGCAATCTCCGGGCCTCGCTGCTGCGCGCGCTCCACGACAAGGTGCCCGATGCGATGGCGGTCCAGAAGTACGATGTGCGCCGCCCGGCCCAGGAAGGCGGCGCCTTCGAGGAGCGCTATTGGAGTCCGGTCAATTCGCCGGTGCTCGATTCCAACGGCAATGTCACGCTGCTGATCCATCGGGTCGAGGACGTAACCGACTATATGCGCAGCAAGTCGCTCGAGCGCGAGAAGGCATTGCAGGCACAGGCGCTGCTCGAAAAGACCGAGCGCATGGAATCGGAGATCTTCCGCCGCGCCCAGGCGCTGCAGGACGCCAACAAGGCGCTGCGCGAAAGCGAGGCCCGGCTGCAGCAGCTCAACGACACGCTGGAGGAGCGGGTCGCCGAGCGCACCCGCCAGCTCGAGGACGAGATCGAGGAGCGGGAGCGGACCGAAACCGCCCTGCGGGACGCGCAGAAGCTCGAGGCCGTCGGGCGGCTGGCCGGCGGTGTCGCCCATGATTTCAACAATCTCCTGACCATCGTGCTGGGCAGCGTCGATCTGGTCCGCGACCATGTGCCGCCGCCCGGTGTCCGCCTGGTCGAGGCGATCGAGCATGCGGCAATCCAGGGCACGCGGCTGACGCGCCAGCTCCTCACCTTCACCCGTCGCCAGGCCCTGCGTCCCGAGATCATCGATCTTGCCAGCCGGTCGGAGGGCATGACCGAATTTCTCGCGCGCTCGCTCGGCGGCAATATCCGGATCGTCGTGACCTTCCCCAAGGATCTCTGGCTGGTCGAATGCGACCTGGGCGAGCTCGAGCTGGCGCTGATCAATCTCTGCGTCAATGCGCGCGACGCGATGCCGAGCGGCGGCCTGGTGCGGATCGACGGGCGCAACGTGACGCTGCGCGGCGGGGAGTATCCGGGAGCCGCCTTCAGCGGCGATTTCGTGGCGCTCAGCGTGGCCGACAACGGAACCGGCATCGAGCCCGACGTGCTGGCCCATGTGTTCGAGCCCTTCTTCACCACCAAGGTCGTCGGCAAGGGCAGCGGTCTGGGCCTGAGCCAGGTGCATGGTTTCGCGCAGCAGGCGGGCGGGCTCGCGACGATCGAGAGCGAGGTCGACCGGGGCACGACCGTGACCCTGCTGCTGCCGCGCAGCTATGCGGCGAGCGCGCCCAAGACCGGCGAAGACCGCCAGAGCCTCTCCCGCGGCATCGGCCTCGTGCTGCTGGTGGAGGACAATGACGGCGTCGCCGAGACCGCGATGCGCATGCTCGATCTCATCGGCTATCGCTCGCACTGGGTGCAGGATGCGGGAACGGCCCTGGCCCTCCTGCTCGGCGGCCAGCGCTTCGATCTGGTGTTCTCGGACATCGTCATGCCCGGCAGCATGACCGGCCTCGATCTGGCGCGCCGCATCCGCCGCTATTTCCCGGCGCAGCCGGTGCTGCTCGCGACCGGCTATAGCGACGCCGCGGCGGAAGTGTCGGCGGAGGGATTCTCGATCCTGGCGAAGCCCTATCGGGCGAATGCGCTCGCCGACGCGATCCGGACCAGCCTCAACATCGCCAACCGCACCCGGCGCAACAGCGCCTGACGGAGCGGCGGCGCCAAGGCGTTCAGCTCTTCATCTCTTCCGAGAATTCGGCTTCGAGTTCCGCTTCCAGATCCAGCAGATCCTTCGGGATGGGCTGACCGGTGCTGCGCCATTCGTTCAGCTTCTCATGGAGTTGCAGATAGAGCTCGTGCTTGTCCTCGGGCTGATTCTCCATCTGCTCGAGCAGCGTCTCGATCTGCGACTTGATGGCTTCGAAGGCCATAAGGCGTCCTCCACATTTCCGTTCCGGGGCTGTCGCCCGCGTCGGAGGGGAGTCTAGCCCCTATCGCCGCCCGTCGCCAGTGAGGCGCTCGGCCGCGGGAACTCGCGCAAATGGTCGTCCCCGCTCCCACAGTCATCCCCGCGAAAGCGGGGACCCAACTCTCCACCGACACCGCTGGATCGGCATGGGCCCCCGCTTTCGCGGGGGTGACGTTGAGAGCCGTGGGGGCTACGGTGGGAGCGCGAAGCAGCGCCCCTCAATCCCCCAGCGCGTTCAGCACCAGGCTGTGGAAGTGATGCAGCGCATGCTCGCTGATGTCGCTGCGGTCGGCATCGACGATGTAGCGGCCCTGGTGATATCCGCGCGAGCGCAGACCCCGCTGCACGCTCTCGACCAGGCCGATATCCTCGGGCTGGAGCACCGCGTCGACATAGTCGACCGAGGCCTGCTCCTCGGCGGTCGCCTCCGGGGCCGCGAAATAGAAGTCCCAATATTCGCGGCAGGTCTCAGGGCCAGTCGGCATGATCTGCAGCACGCTCAGATTCCGGCAGCCCGGGAAGGTGTTGAGCGTGATGTTGGGCCAGAGATACCAGCCGGAGAAATGCTTGCTGGCATTGGCCTGCGTCGCGTCGAACTTGTAGGCCTTGTTGTCGCCCCCGGTCATGGGCGCGATATGGGTCGAGTAGATGCCATGCGTGATCGACTGGTACTTCTTGATGTCGATCAGGTCGACGAAGGCCGGATGGGCCGGCGGGCAGTGATAGCATTCGAGATAGTTGTCGACCACGTTCTTCCAGTTGGCTTTCACGTCGTAGGTCAGCCGCCGCGAGAAGGTCAGCGTTTCGACATCGGGCACATAGCGGCGGATCTCGTCGGCCAGTTCGCCCGACTGGACCGCAAGAGGTGCCGCTGTCGAATCCAGATTGATGAAGAGGAATCCGAGGAAGGTCTCGATCCGGACCTCCTTCAGGCAGAACTCGTTCTTGTCGAAGCCCGCCACCTTCTCGCTGCCGCGCGCGGAGCGCAGGCTGCCGTCCGCGTGATAGGACCAGGCGTGATAGGGGCAGGTGATGACCTTGGCGTTGCCCTCGCCCTGGAGCAGCTCATGGGCTCGGTGCGAGCAGACATTGAAGAAGGCGCGGATGCGCTGGTCCTTGGCGCGGATGACCAGGATGTTCTGGTCGAACAGCGGGACCGTGAAGTAGTCGCCGACCTTGGCAACCTTCTCGCTGTGGCCGATGAAGATCCAGCTCTTGAAGAAGATCGCATCCCGTTCGCGCGCCAGGACGTCCGCGTCGCGGTAATAGGGGGCCGAGAGCGTGTAGGAGCGTTCAGGATCGGGGTTGAAGCCCTCGAGCCTCGGCTGACGGAGCGCGGGTTCGTCTCTCGGCATGGCGTCCTCTCCCAGGAGCGGGCAATGCCGTCGGCACTGCCTCTTCGACCCTTGCCATTATCGAGGAGCCACCGTCCGCCACAATGGTGCCCCGGGGAACCATGGGAAATTCCCCTCCCCCAAACTTTTGGGGGAGGGTTGGGGAGGGGGCTGCTCGGTGCCGGCCCCTTCGCACCCCGACGGGACCGTAGACCGAGCCATCCCCCTCCCTGCCCTCCCCCAAAAGTTGGGGGAGGGGATTCAAGCGGCATATGCGATTGCCCTACCCGCAAGGGAGTGTCAGCGGTCCTTCGAGGAAATCTCCGTCGCCGCCGTCTCCGGCATCAGGGCGCGCATGAAGAGCAGGAACACCTCGCGCTCCGAGGTGATGTCGAGCTTGTAGTAGAGCCGGCGCCGGTGGTTCTTCACCGTGCCGCGCCCGATCTTGAGCTTTCGCGCGATCTCGCTCGAGGGGTATCCCTGCAGGATGAGCGCCACGATATCGCGTTCGCGCCGGGTGAGCTCGACGCCCAGCATCGCCGCCGGGTCGCCGCTGCGCGGCACGGGCTGCGGGGTCAGGCCCTGGGTCTCGAGCGCGATCATCCGGCCCGCGGGCGCCAGCGGGAAATCGGCGCTCAGCGCCTCGGCATGAAGGACGCGGCCGTCGGCGAGGAAAAGGCGCGCCTGCGCCCCGCTCGAAAGTCCCTCGATCGCCTTGGCGATCTCCGGGTCCGTGCGCTCGGCCTCCTGCCAGTCCTTGTCGGCGAAGACGCGGTGGCCCGAACGGTCGAGCAGCAGGGTCGCGCGCGGAAGATGCGAGCCCGGCTTGCCCGCGTTGAAACGCAGGTCGAGGAAGATCCGGGCGATATGGGCGTCGTGCAGGCCGGCCGCGGCGGGATAGATCGCTTGCGCCCATGCGATCTCGCGCGCGGTGAAGCGACCCTTCGACCGTTCGATGAAAAGGCCGATCGCGGAATGGCCGACATTGGGCAGGAACATCCCCAACTCGTCGGCGATATCCGCCTGGCGCTGGAAGAAGCGGTGATAGTCGCCCCGGCGCAGATCGGCCGAGGCGACCGACCGGTAGGGCACCACGCCGCAACGCCGATGCTCGCGCCAATGGCGGTAGAAGGGATCGAAGCGGTAGAAGCCGGTGAGATAGAGATCGGCCAGCCGGTCCGGGAATTTTTCGCGATGCAGGAAATCCGGCGCCGCATAGCGCGGATAGCGCATCACCATGCCCATGTCGTGCGGGATGGCATGGCCCAGCAGATGCAGGAGATGGCGATAGAAGCTGTCGGTGCCGATGGCGCCTGCGGCCTTGCCCACCAGTTCGAGCATCGTGGCATCGGTCTTTCGCGACGTCATGGCTCCCCGCCCGGATTGGCGGCGCCGATCCTCATTGATCCGGCCGCTTCCGGTCAAGCATAGGGAAAACGGCCGGTCCCTGGCGCGAAATGACAAGGCGGGGCGCAATAGCTTGGAGGCGGCGCGCGTGATAACCTTTCGGACGACGGGTTTTCCCTGACGCCATGATCCGGAGAGGCACCCATGCGGACAGGAATTCGATCGCTGATGCTGATCATGCTGATGGCGACCCTGGCGACGCCGGCGGCGGCGCAACAGATGTATGTCTATCCGAGCAAGGGCCAGAGCGCCGAGCAGCAGGCCAAGGACACGCAGGAATGCCAGGGCTGGGCGGTGCAGCAGGCCGGCAGTCCCTATGGCACGACGGCCAGCCAGCCGAGCGGCGGTGTGGTGCGGGGTGCGGCGGGCGGTGCCGCCCTCGGTGCCGTGGGCGGCGCGATCGCCGGCGATGCCGGCCAGGGTGCTGCGATCGGTGCGGCGACGGGCGCCCTCTTCGGCGGCATTCGCCAGCATCGCCAGCGCAACCAGCAAGCCAGCCAGCAGCAGAACCAGGCCGACGCCTATAACCGCGCCCTGGCCGCCTGCCTGCAGGGCCGCGGCTACACCGTCAATTGAGGGAGCGGAGAAAGCGCATGCGACGGAAACATATCGCGTTGTTCGCGGCCGCCCTGACGACCCTTTCCAGCGTCGCCTCGGCTGCCGGAATCGATCCGGCCAAATCGGCGCTCTGCGCCAACACCGATACGTTCGAATGCGCCCCGGGCGAGAACTGCATCGCCGACACGCCCGAGGGCATCAACCTGCCGCGCTTCTTCCGGATCGATTTCGCCGCCAAGAAAGCCTATGGCGAGCGCGAGGACGGCGAGAAGACGACCGCTGTCATCACGAACCAGAAGGTCGAGGATGGCCGGATCGTGATGCAGGGCGTGCAGAGCGGCAATGGTTGGACGGCGACGATCGACCAGGCGACCGGCAAGATGTCGCTGGCGATCAGCGCCGACGGGGTCGGGTTCGTCATCTTCGGCGCCTGCACGCAGATGTAAGCGGCGGGCGCGAAAACCCACCTCAATCGTTGGCGGGCAGGCTCGGATAGAAGATGGCGCCGGGCGCGTAAGCCTCCGGCAGCTCGAAGCCGGGTCCCAGCTCACGGTCCATGGCCAGCAGGTCGGGCAGCAGATGCGTGTGCGGGCCCGCGATGGAAGCGGCCCCCGGCGGCGGGATCGGCGTCCGCACCTCGGCCCGTCCGAGGACGGATTCGACAACGCGCACCGGATTCTCGCGCAGGATGGCGGCGCCCAGCGTCGGGAGATAGCCCGGCCAGCTCTGCCCCAGGGAGGGCGTCAATGCCTGCAGCAGCGCCGGCTTGTCGGTGCGGATGCAGAAGCGCGTGATGGTCCGGCGCAGGCCCAGGTCATAAAGGGCCAGTCCGCGATCTTCGGGCCGGATCGCCGAGCGATCGGGGCCGAGCGCCGAAAGCCCATTCGCGACGGGTAGTCCTGCCCGCAGCCGCGAAATCACCAGAAAGATCGCGCGCAGATCCTGCCGGCCCGGCGTCTCATAGAGCGCCAAGGCGCGAACCGCATCGCCGATCCACAGCCGCAGCGCGCCGCGATCGGTGCGCGCGATGACTTTGTCCCCAGCGACGGCGATCTCGCAATCCTCGCCCGCCTCGGCGCGGAACTCGGCCACCGCGCCATAGCAGCCGATCGCCCAACTGCCTTCGCGGTTGCGCAGCTTGCCAACGGCGAAGTGGAGGATCTCCCCTTGCGTCCAGGGCAGCCGCGCCAGGGTCAGGCCGAGGCGCTCGAAGCGCGCCGGCAGGGCCGCCCAGATCCGGCGACGCTGGGCCTCGCCGGTGTCGCGCCAGATCGCGATCTCCTCGCCGCTGCGCGCGCAGCCGAGACAGAGCCCTGTGCCTTCATCCATGCGGCAGATGCCGACGCAGGGGCTGGGGATCGAGATCATCGCCAAGGCAAGGGCACCTGCTGAAGGGAGATCATTCCAAGAGGCTTCACCCTACCCCATGAGCTCGCCGATCCGATGGCTTGCGGGCGACGGGTCACGGACGCAATGCGCCCGCCAGCAGGGACCGGAACTTCCGGTCGCGCTTCAGATGCCACTCGCGGCTCATGGCTTCAAGCCGGGTCTCGCAGCGTTCAGCATAGAGCAGCACCCAATCGCGCCCGCGGGTCGATTTGGCGCCGGTGCCGCTGTTATGCTGCTCGAGGCGCCGCTCCAGATCGAGTGTCCAGCCGACATAGGTTCGGCAGTCTCGCCGGCGCCGGCTGCCCAGGACATAGACATAGCCCGGCATCGGCTTCCCCCAGGTCTGCGCTCGTTGCGTCGCGGGCGGATCGTCGCGGCAACGCCGCGAGCCTGTCAAGCCGCCGGGTGCGATCAGAGCGGCGACAGGTCGAGCGGCTCGGGCCGGAAGGACAAATCCGCCGCCGGCGGCGCGTCGAGCTCGCGGGCATGACGATGCCCGCTATAGACCGCGTGCGCGATCATGCCGGGCGCCAGGCAGTCGCCGATGCGCGTCACCGACTTGATGCCGGCCTTGCCGAGCGCGTCGGGGGCCGCCATCAGCTCGTGATAGAGACCGTCGTTCGGCAGCCGCGCGGTGACCATGACGACGGAGCCCGCCTCATGCCGCGCGATCCGGTCGGTGAAGACGCAGGCGAGTTCGACATGGCCGGCACCGACCCGGGCCAGATTGTGATTGGCGACGATGCCGACCTCGAGCTCGATCAGGCGCTTCTGGATCTTCTCCTGTTCCAGCGTGAACTGGGTCCAGGCCGAGACCAGGGACGAAGGCGTGATGAGCATCACCCGATGGCCGTCGCGCCGCAGCTTCTCGGCGAGCACGCCGCCCAGGTAATAATCGTCATCGTCAAACAGGATCACCGGGTCGGCGAGAGCCCGGCCCGCCATCACATCTTCCGGCGTGAAGACCGAGGCCGCGTCCCAGCCGGGAATGGGCCGATGATTGTGACGGCCGACGCCGTCCTTGCGCCAGGCGCAGCTGGTGGCGATCACCACATGATCGGGGCCGATCTCGTGGATCTCCTCGGGGCTGAGCCGGCTCTCGCGAAAGATCTCGACCGTCGGCAGTTTCGAGAGCTGCTGCACCCGATGATCGCGCACGCGGATCCAGGCGGCGAGGCCCGGCAGCCGGCTCTCGGCAGCGACCCGGCCGCCCAGCTCGCGGCCCGCTTCGGCCAGGCGGACGCGATAACCGCGCTTGCCCAGCACCGTGGCGCATTCGAGGCCGGCGGGGCCGGCGCCGACCACGAGAATCTCCGCCTCCGACCGCTTGCGTTCGACCCGTTCCGGATGCCAGCCGCGCCGATATTCCTCGCCCATGGTGGGATTCTGCGTGCAGCGGATGACGGCGCCCGAGGTGTAGCCCGAGACGCAGACATTGCAGCCGATGCATTCGCGAATGTCCTCGGGCCGCCCCTCCTCGATCTTCCGGGGCAGGAAGGGATCGGCGATCGAAGGTCGTGCCGCGCCGATGATATCGAGAATGCCGCGCTTGATCTGCGAGACCATCGTGTCGGGCGAGGTGAAGCGGCCGACGCCGACGACGGGCTTGGTTGTCAGCTTCTTGACGATCGCATGATAGGGCTCCTGGAAACCTTCGGGACCGAAGCGCGAGCTCAACGAATCCTCGGCCCAGGGACTGACCTTCACGTCCCAGAGGTCCGGCAGCTCGGCCAGCATCTCGATGATCTCGCGGCCCTCGCCGTCGCTTACCAGCCCGTCCGGTCCCGAGAACTCGTCGATCGTATAGCGGACCGCGACGGCACAGCTGTCGCCCACGGCATCCTTGGTGTCCTCGATCACCTCGCGCAGCAGCCGCACCCGGTTTTCGAGGCTGCCGCCATATTCGTCGCCGCGATGATTGCGCCGGCGGGAGAGGAAGAACTGCAGCAGCTCCAGATCGTCCGCGGCATAGACATAGATGATGTCGAACCCGGCCTTGCGCGCCTGCAAGGCCGCACGCCGGTGCCAGCCGCGATAGGCGCGGATATCGGCGCGGTCCATCGCGCGGGCCTGCCAGGGATCGCGCCGGTTGGGAATGGCCGAGGGCGCCAGCGGGATCTCGCGCGTATAGCGGTTGGCGACGGCGAAGCCGCCATGGGCGAGCTCGGCGCCGGCGAGCGCGCCATGGCGATGCACGGCCTCGGTCAGGATCGCGAGCGATTTGACGTCATGCTCGTCCCAGAGCTTGACCTGAGCGAACGGCCATGAGTCCGAGGTCGGATGGATGGACATGATCTCGGTGCAGACGGCGGCCCAGCCGCCTTCGGCCTTGACCTCGCGCATGGCGGCATGGCCGCGGGGCAGGATCGAGCCCAGCCCGTTGCAATGGGGCACCTGATAGAACCGGTTGCGCAGCGTGACCGGCCCGATCCTGACAGGCTCGAACAGGATGTCGTAGCGGGGATCCCGGGTCATGACCTCGGCGGCATCAGCGGATGATCGCCGATGTTAGGGATCCGGCGGCCCTTCGCCAAGGCACGGAGATGGCTTGCCCTCGATACAGCCTCGCGGGTTCAAGCGCCTTCGATCTCTTCCCGCTTCAGCTCGAGCTCCAGCCATTCATGCTCGGCCGCCGCCAGCGCCGCCTCGCGCTCATGCAGGCCCGCCGCCACCTTGTCGAAGCCGGCGCGGTCGCGGGCATAGAGGGCGGGGTCGGCCAGCGCCGCCTGCAGCCTGGCGATCTCTGCCTGCAGCTTTTCGATCCGGGCGGGGAGCGCCTTCAGCGCATGCTCGTCCTTGAAGGAGAGCCTGCGCCGCGCCGCCGGCGCCGTGGCAGCAGCGCGCGAGGCCGTGGGCTCCTTCGCCCGGCGCGGCTTCTCCACCGCCTTCTTTTCGACGCCGATGCCGCGCTGGATGACCATGTCGGAATAGCCGCCGGCATATTCACGCCAGCGGCCGCGGCCCTCGCTGACGATGACCGAGGTCACGACGCGGTCGAGGAAGTCGCGGTCATGACTGACCAGCAAGACGGTGCCGTCATAATCCGCCAGCATCTCCTGGAGCAGATCGAGAGTCTCGAGATCGAGATCGTTGGTGGGCTCGTCCAGCACCAGGAGATTCGAGGGCTGCGCCAGGGCGCGCGCCAGGATGAGACGTCCGCGCTCGCCGCCCGAGAGCACGCCGACCGGCGTGTTGACCTGCTCGGGCGAGAACAGGAACTCCTTCATATAGCCGACCACATGCTGCGTGCGGTTGCCGATCGCGACCGTGTCGCCGCGCCCGCCGGTCAAGGCCGCCGACAGGGTGACGGTGGGGTCGAGGCTGTCGCGGCGCTGGTCGAGCGTCACCATCTGCAGGTTGGCGCCGAGCTTGACGCTGCCGCTGTCGGGCGCGAGGGACCCCGTCAGCAGATTGAGAAGCGTGGTCTTGCCGGCGCCGTTCGGCCCGATGATGCCGATGCGGTCGCCGCGCTGGATGCGGGTCGAGAATTCGGCGACGATCGGCGTCTCGCCATAGGATTTCGAGATCTTCCGAGCCTCGATCACGAGCTGGCCCGATTGCTCGCCGAGGCTCGCCTCCATGGTGGTCATGCCGGCGGGGATCTTCGCGGTGCGGCGGCGGGCACGCAGATCGTAGAGCGCCCGCAGGCGGCCCTGATTGCGCTTGCGCCGCGCCGTCACGCCCTTATGCAGCCAGTCCATCTCCGAGGCGATCTTGCGGTCGAGCTTGTGCCGCGCGACCTCCTCCTGCTCCAGGATCTCGTCCCGCCAGGCCTCGAAGCCGGTGAAACTGCGGTCGAGCCGCCGCGTGCGCCCGTCGCTGAGCCAGACCGTCGCCTGGGAGAGGTTCTCGAGGAAACGCCGGTCGTGGCTGATCAGCACCATGGCCGAGCGCGCCGATTTGAGCTCGGCCTCGAGCCACTCGATCGCCGGCAGGTCGAGATGGTTGGTGGGCTCGTCCAGCATCAGGATATCGGGCTGCGGCGCCAGGGCCCGCGCCAGCGCCGAGCGCCGCGCTTCGCCGCCGGAAAGCCGCGAGGGATCCTCCTCGCCGGTGAGGCCCAGCTGCTCCAGCAGATATCTCGCGCGATAGGCATCGTCGCCCGGCGCCAGCCCCGCCTCGACATAGGCGAGCGTGGTGGCGAAGCCGGAGAGGTCCGGCTCCTGCGGCAGATAGCGCAGCGTGGTGCCCGGCTGCAGGAACCGCTCGCCGCTGTCGGACTGGATGATGCCGGCCGCGATCTTGAGCAGGGTCGATTTCCCCGACCCGTTGCGCCCCACCAGGCAGAGCCGTTCGCCCGCCGACACCGTCAGCTCGGCGCCCTCGAGCAAAGGCGTGCCGCCGAAGGTCAGGTGAATGTCGCGCAGGATCAGGATGGGTGGGGCCATGGCCCGCTCCTTTACAGGGTCGGGTCGCGCGGCGGCAAGGGACCTGATGGCGCGGGACACGGCTGGATCCCGCGGAAATCGGCCCAAAAGCCATAGAACCCTGCCCCGCGCTGCGGCATTAGAACCTACTGTTGCATTCGCGGGGCATCTGGCAGCATCGCCCCTTCGCTCGGGGCTCCCGAGCAACAATCCACATTTCGCCTTTTCCAGGAGTTTGGCCCATGGGGCACAGGGACATCATTTCCGCCTGCGGTCTGACGGCGTCCGAAATCGAGGGCGGCACGCTCACCGTGCGCACGCCGGTCGACGGCACCGAGATCGCGCGGCTCAAGACTCGCAATACGGCCGACATCCAGGCGATGATCGCGAAGGGCGTCAAAGCCTTCGAGAGCTGGCGCCAGGTGCCGGCACCGCGTCGCGGCGAGCTGGTCCGGCTGCTGGGCGAGGAGCTGCGCGCGGAGAAGAAGAATCTCGGCCGCCTCGTCACGCTCGAAGCCGGCAAGATCCTGCAGGAAGGCCTGGGCGAGGTGCAGGAGATGATCGACATCTGCGACTTCGCGGTCGGCCTCTCGCGCCAGCTCTATGGCCTGACGATCGCTTCGGAGCGGCTCGGCCACGCCATGCGCGAGACCTGGCACCCGATGGGCGTCTGCGGCGTCATCACCGCCTTCAACTTCCCGGTGGCGCCCTGGGCCTGGAACGCGGCGCTGGCGCTCGTCTGCGGCGATCCCGTGATCTGGAAGCCGTCCGAGAAGACCCCGCTCTCGGCGCTCGCGACCGCCAGGATCTTCGAGCGCGCGCTGGCGAAATTCGGCGATGCGCCGACGGGATTGCTGCAGGTCGTCATCGGCGGGCGCGAGACCGGCCAGGTCCTGGTCGAGAGCCGTGACGTCCCTATCGTCTCGGCGACCGGGTCGACCGCGATGGGCCGCGCCGTGGGACCGAAGGTGGCCGAGCGTTTCGGGCGCGCGATCCTCGAGCTGGGCGGCAATAACGGCATGATCGTGGCGCCTTCGGCCGATCTCGAGCTGGCCTTGCGCGCGATCGTGTTCTCCGCGGTCGGCACCGCCGGCCAGCGCTGCACCAGCCTGCGCCGCCTGATCCTGCATGAAAGCGTCTATGACACGCTGCTGAAACGGCTGATCCCGGTCTATGAGCGTCTCGCCATCGGCGATCCCTTGAGCGACGGCGTGCTGGTCGGTCCGCTGATCGACGCGGCCGCTTTCGCCGGCATGAACAAGGCGCTGGAGCAGGCGAAGAAGGACGGCGGCATCGTTCATGGCGGCGGCCGCGCCCTCGCCGACAAATATCCGCAAGCGCATTACGCAAAGCCCGCGATCGTCGAGATGCCGTCCCAGACCGAGATTGTGCGTCACGAAACCTTCGCGCCGATCCTCTATGTGATGAAGTATCGCGAGTTCGCGGAGGCCGTGGCCCTCCATAACGCGGTGCCGCAGGGCCTCGCCTCCTGCATCTTCTCGACCGACGTCCGCGAGACCGAGGCGTTCCTGTCGGCGACCGGCTCGGATTGCGGCATCGCCAACGTGAATATCGGTCCCTCGGGGGCCGAGATCGGCGGGGCCTTCGGCGGCGAGAAGGAGACGGGCGGCGGCCGCGAATCCGGTTCCGACGCCTGGAAGGGCTATATGCGCCGCCAGACCAACACGGTGAATTATTCCCGCGCGCTGCCCCTGGCGCAGGGCATCAAGTTCGAGATCTGAGGTTCCGTCATGCTGTTCAGCAAGATCGCCGTCCTGGGCTTAGGAAAGGTCGGAACCCTCGCGGCGACCCTGCTGCATGAGAGCGGTTTCAAGGTCGTGGCCTACGATGCGAGGGCGCCACGCGACCCCCTGCCCTTCCTCACCGAGACCGCCGATCTGAAATCGCCGTCGGAGCTGCGCAAGGCGCTCGGCTCCGCCGAAGCGGTGCTCTCCTGCCTGCCCTATCATCTCAATGCCGAGGTCGCCCGCATCGCCCATGGCTCGGGCCTGCATTATTTCGACCTGACCGAGGATGTGCCGACGACCAAGGCCATCATCGAGATGAGCGCCAGCGCCAAGGGCCTGATGGCGCCGCAATGCGGGCTGGCCCCGGGATTCGTCGGCATCGTCGGCGCCGATCTCGCCCGGCAGTTCGATCATTGCCGCTCGATCCGGATGCGCGTGGGCGCGCTGCCGCGCAACCCGACCGGCCTCATGGGCTATGCCTTCAACTGGTCGCCGGAAGGCGTGGTCAACGAGTATCTCAATGACTGCGAGGTGATCGAGGAGGGCAAGAAGAAGCTGGTCTCGCCGATGGAATGGATCGAGACGCTCTATATCGACGGCGTCAGGCTCGAGGCCTTCACCACCTCGGGCGGGCTCGGCACCATGTGCGACACCTATCTCGGGAAGGTCGACAATATCGACTACAAGACCATCCGCTATCCCGGCCATGTGCAACTCATGAACTTCTTCTTCCATGAGCTCCTGATGCGCGAGCGCCGCGAGCTGGCGGGCCAGATCCTCACTTATGCCAAGCCGCCGGTCGATGACGACATCGTCTATGTTCATGTGGCGGCCGAGGGCACGGTCAATGGCGGGCTGCGGCGCAAGGAGTTCGTCCGCGCCTATCACCCGATCGAAGCAGGCGGCGCGCGGCGCACCGCGATCTCCTGGACCACCTCGGCCTCGGTCGTGTCGGTGATCGAAATGGTCCGCGACGGTGCCTTGCCGCCCAAGGGCTTCCTGCGCCAGGAGGACATCCCGCTGGCGCCCTATCTCAAGACGACGACGGGGCAACTCTTTCTCGGCGGAACGAAGTAGGGCGCCCTGCCGGCTTATTTCCTTCCCCTCCTCCCTTGAAGGCGAGGCAATCGCATGTGGCGCTCCAATCCCCTCCCCCAACTTTGGGGGAGGGGATAAGGGATGAGATCGCGAGACTGCGTGAAGAATGAGAAAAATCAAATCTGCGACTGCGGATATCCCACCGGGAACCCAGTAATCAGCCGCAGGTGATTGATCAAGGCCAGCGACACCTCGCCGGTGACCGGGAGGCCGTAATCCTGCTGGTAGCGGCGGATGGCGGCGCGGGTGCGGGGCCCGAGCTTGCCGTCGGCGATGCCGGGGCGATAGCCCTTGGCCTGCAGCGCCTGCTGCACCGAGGTCGTGTAGATGAAGAGGAGATCGGGGCTGATCGGCACCGAGCCGTGATCGCCGTCGGTCGTCCCGTTGTCGTAACCGGAGGCCACCGCGGGCTGCTGTTGTTGGGTCGCAGTCGGTGCCGTGCCGTTGCCGAGGCTCGCCAGCATGCGGGCGCTGCGCACCGGCGGATTGTTATATTGCAGATGGCTCAGCAAGGCGGCGCTCGGCTGGCCGTCGACGGGCAGATTCGCATCGCGCTGATAATCGGCGATCGCCTGCTGCGTCTGCCAGCCGACGACCCCGTCAGCGGTGCCGGGATCATAGCCGTGGATGGCGAGCTGCCATTGCAGGTCGGAGATCTGCGTGGGCGTGAGCGGTCCCTCCGGCGGAGCGTCCGCGCCCGTAGGGACCGCGTCGCCGCCGGCATCGGTCTCGTTCGACGCGACCGCTTCGCTCGGACGCCAGGCCCGGGCCAGTTGCTGCGCTTCCGCGATCTGCGACGGCTCCATGCGTTCGGCCAGCTCGTCGCGCGCCCGGGCCGCATCCTGCTGCCCCCCGGCGGCCGCGAGATTGAGCCACTGATGGGCCAGGACATAGTCCTGCGGTACCGCCTGGCCGTCGCGATACATCGCGCCCACGAGGGCCTGGGCGCGCGCGTCGCCCTGCTCGGCCAGCGGCGCCAGCTCCTGCATGGCGGCGGTGTAGTCGTGATTCTGATAGGCCGTCATTCCGTCGTAGAAATCGGCGCGCGCGGCCGCGCCGAAGCCTAGGCTGGCAAGCGAGACGCCCGCTGCGAACAACGCCGCGAGGCGCCGGCGGCGCATCGACGCCGCCCGTTTTTCTCGGATCATGATTCCTCCAGGACGCAAAAGCGCGCCGTGATCGACGAGGCGCGAGATCAGCTGACGACGCGCCAGCTGCCGTCGGCCTCGCGGCAGGCCGTGCCATGGGCGCTCTCGGGGCGGCCGTTCACGACGATCGTGGTCTGGTACTCGCGGCAGTACTGGCCGGAGGGCGCCTGATAGGTGCTCTGCGGCACGGTATAGCCGGAATTGCCGTTGTTCGGATTCTGCCAGGTGGCGTACCGGCCGTCGGGATAGCGCTCGAGCGCGTTCTGCTCGGCGCGATTTGCCGACTGCTGATCGGCCTGGTCGAGGCCGCGACCGATCTGATTGCCGATGAAGCCGCCGATCACCACGCCCGCCGCGGTCGCGACCAGCTGCCCCGTGCCATGGCCGATATTCGAACCGGCCCAGCCGCCGAGGGCCGCACCGCCCAGCGTACCGATCGTTTCCTTGGTGCCGAGGCCCGTGCCGCCATAGCCGCCATTGGCGCAGGCGCCGAGCGTCGAGGCGAGCAGGATGACGGCGGTGATTTTCTTGAGGTTCATGGTCGGCTCCATCTCCAGAGTGACAGGGAGCTGCCTTGCGGGTGTCGATCTCGATTCGCATTGCAGCCTGGCGCTCACTCTGCCCAAGCCCGACTGAACCGACTCTGATGGCGCCGTTCATCTGCCGTTCAGGTTCGGGCCCCTTCCCCGAAGCTGCCGGGAGGCGAGAAAATAACAGCTATTTCAGTGGCGTAATGCCTGCGGATCGCTTTCAGGCGGCGTCGGCTGCAGGCAAGCTGAGGGTGGCGCGCAGCCCCCCGGTCGGCGAATCTCCGAGCTCGACCGAGCCGCCATAGAGCTCCGCGATCTCGCGCACGATGGCAAGGCCGTGGCCGCTGCCGGGCACGCTTTCATCGAGCCGGTTGCCGCGTTGGAAGACCTGATCGCGCTGGGCCTCCGGCAGACCCGGGCCGTCATCGTCGACGATGAGCTGAATCCGGCTGCCGTCGCGCCGGCCCGCGATGAAGACCTGGCTCTTCGCCCATTTGCAGGCATTGTCCGCGAGATTGCCCAGCATCTCCTCGAGGTCCTGCCGTTCGCCGCGGAAGGCGAGATCGGCCGGCAGGCGCGTCTCGATCCGGATCTGCCGATCGATATGGATGCGCTCGAGCGTCCGGCGCAGATCCTCGGCGACCGTGCCGGCCTCCGTGCGCACGCCGAGCACGCGGGCCGCGGCCGCGGTCCGCGCGCGCGCCAGGTAATGATCGATCTGCTGGCGCATCGATGCCGTCTGCCGCTTGACGGTCTCGGCCAGCGGCCCTTCGGCGGCGCTGGATTCGTTGGTCAGGACCGACAAGGGCGTCTTCAGCGCATGAGCCAGGTTGCTCACTTGCGTGCGCGCGCGCTCCAAGACCGCGGCGTTATGGTCGATCAGCACATTGAGCTCGTTGGAGAGCGGCTCGATCTCGAGCGGGAACTCGCCCTCGAGCCGCTGGGCGCGGCCGGTGCGCACGGCGATGATGGCGCGACGGATCCGGCGCAGCGGCTGCAGGCCGAACCGGATCTGGATCAGCAGGGCCACGATCAGCCCCAGCCCCAGGAGGCCCAGCGACCAGATCAGCGTGGTGTTGAAGCTGCGCACCGCCGTATCGATCTCGCTGGTCTCGCCGGCGACACCGAATCTGAGACGATGGGTCGAGCCCGGCAGCGTGATCTCGCGCTCGACCAGCCGCAGCGGCTGATTGTCGGGGCCGATCACATCGTGGCGATAGGCCTCGGTCGTCGCGGTCTCGTCGCTCAGCGGCAGATCCTGGTCCCAGAGCGAGCGCGAGCGCAGCAGCGGCTTGCCGCCTTCGGCGATCTCCCAATACCAGCCGGAATAGGACTGGTCGAAGCGGGGCTCGCCGACGCTGCGTGTCAGTTGCGGCTGGCCCTCGGGAGTCAGTTCGGCGACCGCCACCAGGCTTTCGAGCAGCACCACGAGGCGAGCGTCGAAGCTGTTCTCGACCGTGTCCTCGAACAGGCGCGACAGCGTGAAGCCGCCTGCCAGCAGGGCCACCGCGATCCAGACGCCGGCGCCGACGATCAGGCGCAGCGCCAGCGAGCGCGCGGCCATCTATTCGTCCTTGGCCGGCGGCGCCAGGCGGTAGCCGAGGCCCCGGACCGTGGCGATGTAATTGGCCCCGAGCTTCTTGCGCAGGCGGCCGACGAAGACCTCGATGGTGTTCGATTCGCGATCGAAATCCTGGTCGTAGATATGCTCGGTCAGCTCGGTGCGCGAGACGATCTTGCCCTGATGGTGCATCAGATAATCGAGCAGCCGGAACTCCTGGGCCGTCAGCTTGATCGGCACCCCATCGACCGTGACGCGGCCGCTGCTGGAATTGATGCGCAGGCCCGCGCATTCGAGCTCGGCCGAAGCATGGCCCGCGGCGCGCCGGATGAGCGCGCGCAACCGCGCCAGCACTTCCTCCATCTGGAAGGGCTTGGTCACGTAATCGTCGGCGCCGGCATCGAAGCCTGCGACCTTTTCGCTCCAGCGGTCCCGCGCGGTCAGGATCAGCACCGGCATGGTGCGACCGGCGCGCCGCCAGCGGGTCAGGACCGTGACGCCATCCACCACGGGCAGCCCCAGATCGAGCACCACCGCGTCATAGGGCTCGGTGTCGCCGAGGAAATGACCTTCCTCGCCGTCCTTGGCCAGGTCGACGGTATAGCTCGCTTCCGACAACGCTGCCTTCAGCTGCCGGGCCAGATCGGGATCATCTTCGACGACGAGGATTCGCAACGCTGTGACTCACATGACGCGACGGGTCAGCCGCCGCCCTGGACATCGATGATCCGGCCGCTCTTGCCATCGACGCCGATATCCAGTGCCTGTCCGTCCTGGGTCAGGAACCGGACCCGATAGACCCATTGGCCACCGAGATCGAGCAGCTGGGTATCGAGTACCTGGCCTTTGTACTTCTGGCGCACGGCCTTGAGGATGGCGCCGAGCGGCTTCACTTCGCCCGACTCGACGGCGGCCCTGGCCCGATCCTGTTCGCTGTCGGCAAAGGCGGGCGCGGCGCCGACGACCGTCAGCGCCAGGAGAAAGGCCAGACTCATGCGAAGAAAATGTCGGCGCATGATGCGTGATTTACTCCCGGGAAGCTGAACCGGACATGAACGGGCCGCCCAGGCTGCGTTCAACTGGCGCGAGGCAGAATGCGCGTCACCAAGGATCGCAGAACTACGGAAAGGAAACCAGTCATGCGTACCTTCCTGATGATCGCCGGTCTTGCCGGCCTGCTCGGCTCCAGCACCGCCGCCTTCGCCGCCGGCGGTCCCGGCAACAGCGAGCATACTGGCAACGATCAAAATCGAATCCTGCTCGCCGACAACGGCCGCTCCGACGATTGGGGCCGTCAGAACAACCTGCCCTGGAACAACCCCCAGGGGCCCGGCAGCTACGGCTACAATTCGGGCTGGCAGGATTCGGGCCATAATCAGCCCAGCTGGGGCTATGGCCACCAGCAGTATCAGCCGCTGCCCCGGCAGGTCATCCGCGCCCGTCTCCAGCATCAGCAGTTCCGCGATCTGAGCAACTGGCGCTTCAAGGATGGCTATTACCGCGTCAATGCGGAGGACCGCCATGGTCACGACGTCAAGCTGACGGTGGACGCCTACACCGGCCAGATCGTCAAGGTGCGCCGCGACTGACCGGCACACCCGGAGTAACGAAAAAGGGGGCGGCTCTCGATCGGGGGCCGCCCCCTCTTCTTTGCACGACAAACAGGACTTTATTCGCCAGCGCCCTGCTGTAGCATCGATGCCCGGTGGGATCGCCGTGAGGATCGGCATGGGGATGTCGGACCCGCGGCATGGCAGGGGGGTGTGGGCGATGCGGCATCCGCGGCGCGCGCGCAATATCGCGCTTGGAATATTCATCTTCGGCCTCATCGCCCTGCCGGGCGCGGTCCTGATTCCGGACCACTCGATCCCCACGGCATGGCACACCGCGCTGTTCATCGCCGGCCTCATGTCGCTCCTGCTCGGCGGCGCCTTCGCGCTCCATCAGCATCTCGATATGCGCGCGCATGAAAGATTGCTGCGCGGCGAGGGCCTCGTCGCCCGCTGGCGGATCGATCCGCTCGCCTGGCAGGCCTTCCTCGGACTCAATCGGCAGGCGAGCGCCGAGCAGGGCGCGCTGGCCAACCAGCTCAGGCTGGTGAAGGAAGCGCCGCCCGAGGGCATCGAGATCATCGTCGCCCAGGACGGTGTCCTGGTGGGTGGCGATTTCCAGCCTGTGCCGTTCCGCGGCACCCCTCGCGTGGAAAACGTCTCCCGCCTCCGCAACGACCAGTCGGCCTGCATCGAGCTCAATCTCTTTTATCCCGCCGTGAGATATACCCCGACCCGGCTGGCGCTCCGCTTCCCCATTCCGGTCGGCGCCGAGGATCTCGCCGCGAAGCTCGTGGCGCATTACCAGGCCTCGGAGCTGGCGACGCGCGGAAAGCCGGGGATCGCCTTTCGAAAGCCGAAGCTCTTCCGGAATATCTCGCTGATCATCGCCCTCCTCTGCGCCGCCTCGTTCGTGGGCGGGCTGCTGCTCAAGGACAATCGCGAGCTGGGCGACCTGCCTCTCTTCATGGCCGTGATCGGCGCGGTCGCCGGCATCGGCGCCGTCCTCCTGCTGTTGATCGTGCAGATCAAGCTCACGCTCGATCGCAAGGCGGAGGGATGATACGACCCTTGGATCTTCGACAACGGAAGCAGAGCGCGTGGATTTCGATCATATCGTGATCGGCGCCGGCTCGGCCGGATGCGCGGTCGCCGGCCGCCTCTCGGAGGACGGCCGTGCCCGCGTCCTGCTGCTCGAGGCCGGCGGGTCCGGCCGCCGGCTGCCGATCCTGATGCCGGCCGCCACCTGTCTCCTGGCGATCGGCAATCCGCGCTACGACTGGCGCTACAAGGCCGCCGCCGATCCCTCGCGCAACGATCGCCGGGACTTCATGCCGCGCGGCAAGGTCCTGGGCGGCACCAGCTCGACCAACGGCATGTGCTATGTGCGCGGCCAGCCCGAGGATTTCGACGGCTGGGCGCAGAGGGGTGCGGCGGCTGGGATTTCGCCAGCGTCCTGCCCTACTACAAGCGGGCGGAGGACAACGAGAACGGCGCCGACGAGTATCACGGGACCGGTGGGCCGCTCGCGGTATCGAACATCCGCAGCGCTCATCCGCTGTCCGAGACGTTCCTGCAGCCATGCGCGAATGCGGGCCTACCGCTGAAATCCGACATCAATCGTCCGCCCCAGGACGGCATCGGCTTTCTGCAGGCGACGCAACGCGGCGGATGGCGCTGCAGCGCGGCGCGCGCCTATCTCTGGCCGGCGCGGCGCCGATCCAACCTGCGGATCGAGATCCATGCCCATGTCGAGCGCATCGCCTTCACCGGCAGGCGCGCGACCGGCGTCGAGTATGTCCAGGCGGGCCAGCGCCAGGCGGCCAAGGCCTTGCGCGCCGTGGTGCTGTGCGCCCGCGCGCTCTCCTCGCCTCAGATCCTGATGCTGTCGGGTGTCGGACCGGAGGCGCATCTTCGCGAGAAGGGCGTCGCGGTCATCCAGGATCTGCCGGGTGTGGGAGAGAACTTCCACGACCATCCCGGAACCTCGCACACGGTCTGGACCCGGGACAAAACCTACAATGTGCAGCGCGGACTCTTTCCCGACATGTTCCATGGCGCGCGGTGGCTGCTGACCGGCCGGGGGCCGGGATCGACGCCCGACGCCCATGTGATCGGCTTCACCCGGTCCGACCCGGCGCTCGATCGTTGCGACATCCAATATCACTTCACGCCCGCCGGCTACGACCTGACGGAGAACGGGCCGATCCTGTTCGACCGTCCGGCGACGACCGGCTTGATCAACATCCACCGTCCGCGCTCGCGCGGCTGGATCCGGTTGAGATCCACCGATCCGTTCGACCAGCCCGAGATCCAGCCCAACCTGCTGGGCGATGAGGGCGATTGCGAAACGCTGATCCGCGGCCCTCGCCTGATGCGCCGCATCTGCGACACCGATCCGATGGCGCGCCAGGTGATCGGCGAGTTCAAGCCGGGGCGCGACGTGCAGAGCGACGACGAGTGGCGCGCTTTCGTGCGCGAGACGGCGATCGGCTTCTACCATCCCGCCGGCAGCTGCAGGATGGGACCCGACCGCATGGCGGTGGTCGACGAACGCCTGAAGCTGAGGGGTCTCGAAGGGCTCTATGTGGCCGACGCCACGATCATGCCGATCGTGGTCGGCGGCAACCTCAACGCGACCTGCATCATGATCGGCGAGAAATGCGCCGACATGCTGAAACAGGCTGGCTGACACCCGCCAGCCGCGAAGAACGGCCTCAGGCCCGCCTGGTTCCGCCGATCAGAACCCAGCTCAAGCCCCGCCCGACGGCGAGGATGAAGGCGCCGGCGATGGCCACGGCGAGGCCCGTAAGCCAGGGGCTCGAACCCGAACGATCGGCGACCAGCATATAGCCCGCATAGCCGCCGCCGATCAGCAGGAACAGTCCACCGATACAGTCGCCGCCCAGACGACACCATTTGGCGAGATCATTGATCATGGCGTTTCCTTCCGTTCGCGAAGCCTCAGGGGAAGGCCCCTGCGGCGACGCTGCCGTCTCACGCAGATTCTTCGATTCCGGATCGCCCGCCGCCGGTGCGACGGCGGGAGAAGCCCACCATGCGGTCCGCATCCTCGTCCCAGAGCGACAGCCAGACCGACCGCAGGCCCGCCCAGAGCGACAGTTGCGTCCGGGTGCGCAAGGCCGGAATGGCCTCGTAGCAGGCCTGGAGGCGGTAGTTCGGCACGCGCGGCGCCAGATGATGGATATGGTGGAAGCCGATATTGCCGGTGAACCATTGCAGGACGCGCGGCAGCTTCAGGCAGGAGGACCCGTCGAGCGAGGCCGATGAGAAGCTCCACATCTCCTGTCGCGCCCAATGCGAATTGTCGAAGCGGTGCTGCAGCGCGAAGAGCCAGACGCCGATGATCGAGGCCACGACGATGATGAAGGCCTGCACCACCAGCACCTGCCAGAAACCGAGCAGAAGTCCGAGCCCGAGCACGGCGCCGGCCAAGATGGCGTTGGTGACATGGACCGAGCGCCGCTCGCGTTTCCACTCCTTCGGCGTGTCGAAGGGGACGCGGTAGAGCAGCACGAAGACCAGCGGCGGCAGGATCACATGGGCGACCAGCGGATGGCGCATGGCCCGGTAGACGAACCGCTCGCGCCAGGGCAGCGCCTGATATTCCTTGACCGTCAGGCAGGTCGAATAGATGTCGGCGCCCGAGTGGCGGCGGTCGAGATTGTTCCAGGCACCGTGATGGCCGGCATGATGCCGGCGCCAATTGGCATAGGGCGTCAAAGTCAGCAGCCCGCAGATCGTGCCGACGACATTGTTCGTGGCGCGCGACGCGAACAGCGAGCCATGGCCGCAGTCATGCTGCAGGATGAAGATCCGCACCAGCAGCGCACCGGTCGGAATGGCGAGCAGCAGCGCCAGCGGCACGGAAATATGAATGAGCTCGAACATGGCGGCCCAGGCGACCAGATAGAGACCGATCGAGCTGACCAGTTGCCAGATGCTGCGGGCCGGAAGGGGTGTTTCGAAGGTGGCGATGACGGAGCGCAGCGACGAGCTGGCGGTCGCGCCGTGATCCCGAGTCAACGGATTGATGTCCAACGGAGAGAGTGCCTCAGGCAGGGAAACCGGCGGGATCAACATGCTGGCGAAGAGCAGCGGCCGAGAAACATGTCCCGCCTTCGGGAGAACACAAGGCCCGGCACGCCAATCTGGGGCACGGCGGAACGAGAACCGGCGAGGGCCGGCCGGCTCAGCTGGCGAGCGCCTGCGGAGCTGCGGGCACGGCGTTGATGACGTGGAGGCCGGCGGCGCTCTGCTCGGCGAGCCGCGCCTGCTGCAATCGCGCGGCTTCGGCTTCGCTCAGGCTCCAGGCCAGCAGCGTGATCTCGAAGCCCACCATCTTGTGCTTCAGGAGCCATTCGGTGAGGAGCGCGTGCTCGTCAGCCCGCTTCACGGTCGTGCGCTTGCCCGGCAGCTTCTCGAGCTCCGGCAACGCGCGGCCTTTCCAGACATAGACGAAGATCTCGCCGGACGGCTGATGCGTGATCTCGCCCAGCGACATCTCTCCCCAGGTCCCCGCCGCCTGGCGCGCGGCCTCGTCGCTCAGCCGCAGCGCCCGCAGCTTGTCGATCTTGCTGCGCTGGCTGACTTCGACCGGCGTCGTGGTTCTTCCCGAACGTGAGTTGCGAGCCATGTTTCTGCTCCGTCAACGAGGCGCCATAGGGCCTCGGGTCATCGAAGCCGGCGGACCGCCGGCGGGCACGGTAGCGAGAAACGGTTCCGTTCGGGGTCCCTGTCGGACCGTCGCGAAGAGCCGCAGAACGATGAGACCAAGCAAGCCGCCAGACATCGATGGCGCCGAAATGCGCGAACAGGCCGCCAGGGCCATCATCCGGTGGGATGATGCCGAAGCGTTCGGCGCATGGGTGAGGTCACGTTGCCGTCCGATATTCCTGACCTTCGCGCCAGGAACTGAACCTTTGGCGAAGGTCAATCGGGCCGGGTTGTCGGTTGGCTGCGAAGCCCACAACGAGACATACGGTCCCGAAGCGGCGCTTGCTGTTGAATAGATGGGCTAAAGACGCCCGGAATTCAATGGGCTTTCCGCCACAGCCCCGCCGTCGGGCCTTCGACCTACGTCTCGAATTCAGCCCGTCGACAGGGCTTCGCCGCCGTTCCTGGCAGTGTTACTTGCGCTTGGGTGACGGAAAGCTGCTCAGTTTGGGCTGGATCGACACCAGCGTCGAGCCGGTCGCCGCGGCTTTGGGCTTCTGCTGCTTCGGTTTCTTGGCTTCGCGATTTCCGCGTTGCTGACCTTTGGCCATCAAGACTCTCCTTCATGAGGATGCCAGGGGTCGAAAGCGCCCCTGCGCATCGGGTGAAAACGGGCGACGGGGGCGTCGTCCCAGGCGGAGCCGCAAGGCGGCGGATCGGCCAAAACACGGACGGCCGTCGTAGATCCTCGCGGGTTCCTAGAAATCGGAAGCGGCCAGCGAGAGGAAATCGGCGTGTCGGCGCGAATAGAGCGCGCTCGCGACATGGTGGATCCGGTCGCAATTCACATCGAAGGCCGCGAGATAGCTGCGCTCGTCGTTGCTCGCCTCCGGATTGAGGCGCCGCAGGGCGGACTCATCCACGAAACACAGGATCTCGAGCGACCGGTCATGTCCCCAGAAGCGAACGCCGCGTCTCGTCGCATCGAAACTGCGACTTCTGTTGGGGAAGCTCAGCGACATCGTGCGAGCATAGGCTCATTTGGCCGCCCTGTCCGATTTAATTGGGTAAGCCATGGCGACGCGGGAGCGCGACTCCGGGGCCGGCGGGAAGCGAGCGATGATTGGCCATCGCAGGCGAAGCTGCCTATGCTTCGCCGACGGGGGGGAGAAGCCCGCACCGTCACGCGAGGGTGAGACTGCGATGGTCGATCAACCGACGGAACTCGACACGCATCGCGGCATGGCCGCCCAGAAGGCCACCGAGTTGCGCCGCCTGCGGATGGAGGTCGAGAAGGATCACTCCGACCTTCTGGCACGTCGTGAGGAGCTGGAGAAATATCTGGCGGCGGCATCCTCGGAGACCTGGGCCGAGGCTGTCGAGAAGACCCGCTACCTGCTGAGCCTGTTCGCCGAGACTCCCGCCTGCCAGGACCCGCGCCGCAAGCAGCTCATCAAATCGCTGCTGGCCGATTTCGAACGGCTCCTGGCCGCGAACGCCAACGACAAGGGCAAGCCGAGCTGAGCGCCCGCGAAGGTGCCGCTGCCACGGCGCCGGATCGAGGAGAGAAAATCTTCAGGGAGCGCCGGCGCTTCGAGCATTCTCGAGCGAGGCGAACGCCGGCCTGACAGGGCAATCGGGTTGAAAGATCCAAGAGTGCCTCCCGATCGAGTCGGGAAGCACTCTTGAGTTCGCGACATTTGCGCGAGCAAGGTAGACGAAAATCACCGGCAATCTGCGCTGCTATCGTGGCGTGCAGTGCGAGTCTTGATGGTCGGTTGATTCGGGCAGCCGCGGGCTCGCCCGGGACGCATCCGGCCGGCCGTCTGCCAATCGGCGGCGCGCTTTGTCGAACAAAGCGACCACCTCGTCACTCGTTGCACCGTCTCGAGCCATGATCGTCTGGACGATCGGATCCGCCAGGATCTCGGACAGCGAAGGCTCTCCATCGAACGACGCGCGACATGGCGGCATGTCCGCCTCCTCCCGTTTCAGAGCGGCCGCCTTGCGGTCTCGCTCATGACAAACGCCGCCGGCGTTGCGAGGCGGCTCCGGCATGGACCGCCCCGCCGGGGGCATGCTGAAGGACCGCATCGGTAAGCCGCGAAGCCTGTCGTCAGCAATGCAATCGCTCCCTTGCCGCCAAGCCATCTCTATGCAGCCTCTTGAGATTCATCCATTGTCGATAGGCGAACAGGGCCTCGCTGCTGCCGCGTCCGCCTAGAGACATGGCTCCGCGATAGTCCGCCTCGGCCCGATCGATTCGAGATCGTGACGCATCGAGGTCGAGATCGTTGTCTGTAACGCTGCTCATCGATTGAGACATTGATCCGTTCTCCGTCGGGCTGGCCATCGCGCCGACCAGAAACCTCACACCGCGAGCGATCTCAGCATCGCGGGAAGGCCGCTTCTGCCGTCACCGCCCGATCTCGTGCATCCGAGGCGGCCATCCATTCATCGTACGATTCAATTGTAGGAGCATGTTTGAACTAGACAAACGATTTAAAATCGACGATTGCATCGACGACGGCGATACCATTCTGTTCGATGAGAACCGGAGAAACGCGATCTGTCCGGCATGAAACAAACCCTCATCGGGCAATGAGGATTCGGCCGAATCTCAAAGTGAAGAGGCTGAATGTCGCGATCCAGGCGAGAGCCGAGATCCAGATCAGGGGGCCATAAGCGTCCGGAAGCAGCGACGCCGCTACGCGTGAAGCGGCCGCCATGGCGATCAGAACATAGATCGCAGCCGTCCATCCATCGGCGGCCAAAGGCCGCCCGGTATGACCCAAGGTCGCCCGCGTCATTACTGCCAGGGTCATCGATCCGATGGCGCCGGCCGTCAAGGCGTGCAAACCCGACATCGGCGAAATGAGCTCGGGCAGGAACTCGCCAAGACCGAGGAGACAGAGCCCCAGGGGAACCCAGGCGAAGCCGAGATGGAGGCTCCAGACCAGCGGTTCGCGAAGCGTGCGGTGACCGCACCAGCGCGCCAGGCGAACCAATGTCGCGAGGCCGGCCACGAACAGGGCGACGCCCGTGACCTCGGCATCGGGTGCGGCCACCCAGCCGCCGAGAGCAGCCATCGTGATGGCGAGGCAAGCTCGATCGAATCCGTTGAAGCCGGCAGGCATTCGGGCCCCGGGAATCGAGGCGCCCTGCCGCTTCGCCAGCCAGTTGCGGGTGAAGCTCGGAATAATCCGCCCGCCGACCAGGCTGATGAGCAGGATGACGATGGATATTCCCAGACGCTGCCCGAGGGCGCCGGTCGTCACAGTGCCGGCGGCTTCCGCATGGGTCAGGATGTTCGACAGAAGCAACCCGCCGAGCGCAATGGGCATGGGCAGATTGCGCCAGTTGCGGCCAGCCAGGATTTCGCGCAGCACGGCGGCAAGCAAGAGGGCAAGAAAGGAAAGATCGAGCACGGCGGCGATGCCGGCACCGATCAGCGCGGATGTCGCCATGGCCGCGCGCCCGACGAGCCACGCCCCGAATAGCAGGATCAGCGGCAGGCCCTGCAAAGGCATCCGGCCGGTCCAGTTGGGGATGGCCGTCAGTAGAAATCCGGCGATGACCGCGCCGGCAAAGCCGAAGATCATCTCATGGGCATGCCATGCCGCCGGCGCGAAGGCGGTCGGGATGGAGATCGCGTCCTGCACCTCCGCAAGCCAGACCACGAGACCGGCGACCGCCCAGAGGCCGGCGCTCAAAAAGAACGGACGAAAGCCTTGACGAAAGAACTGCGGGCCGCCGAACGGCTTGTACCGGGGAATTCCGACGGCTGTCTCGCTCACGCCGATTCCTCGTGTCGTCGAAGCTGCCGATCGAGCGTCTCGATCATGGCCCTCAGATCGTCGTGAAGCCAACCATCGCCAATCCTGGGCAGGATCTCCCGGAGCTTGTGGAGAACCGCTCCCCGATCGCGATCGCATCGAGCATCTGCCGTCTCGGGCAAGGACGACGCCGACGAGGCTGGCCTGCCGCCGAGGCGCAGAATATGCTGCCGCAGCACGGCCTGAAACGACACCTCGTCTTCTCCACCCCCGATGAGAGCCGCCTTGGCCGCTGCATCGCGGCCGCCGCTTCCGAGCCCGCGTGCCAACAGATCGTTCAACATGGCGATCGTTTCTGCGGCATCCGCATAGCCGAGATAAGACGGATCGAGCTCGTGCATGAAGCAGGGCGGCGATGCGTAGGAAGCTCGTTCTTCCTCGCCTTCCTCATAGAGATCGCGCTCCGGGAACACCTGCATGGGCCTGCTTTCCATCTTTCCATCTGCGCGGCATTGGGTCTCTTGGCCGGCAGCGCCGGCCTCGCCAGAGGGATTCAACTCTTCCAGGGGCCTGCCGCGATATCCGTGACGCACGGATCCGGTCTCGGTCACGATGGCACCCAACGGAATGTCATGGGGTTGCGGATAGATGGTCTCCAGGCGTCCGAAGGCGTAGCCGACGCCGATCGTGAAGGGCCTCGGAACCATCGCAGCCAGCGTGCGATCATAGTGGCCTCCCCCATAGCCCAAACGATAACCCGCAGCATCGAAGCCCAGCAATGGCACGATCAGCACCGTAGGATGGACGATATTGCGCTCGGCGGGGATGGGGATGTTCCATTCTCCCCGCTCCAGCTTCGCCCCGGGATGCCACATCCGGAACTCCAGCGGTTGTCGCCTCTCCAAGGCAACCGGCAGGGCCGCCTCGACGCCCAACGCCAGAAGATCCTCGATCAGGGGCCGGAGGTCGGGCTCGCCTTTGAACGGCCAATAGAATCCGATGCAGCCATGGCGCAGCTCCGCAAACCGCTCGCACAGCAGATCGACCAACATCGAATCGGCGCGCTTCCTCTCTGTCGACAGCATTGCTGCACGCCGCGCGAGCAGATCGACGCGCACCGATCGCCGCCAGGCGCGCACCTCCTCCCAGGCCTTCATCGGATGATCGCCGATGCCGGAGGACGGCCATCGAGCCGACCAAGAAGCGGCCTGTCTGGACCCTTCCTCGTTCCAGCGCCTGTCATTCGAAGCGATCCTCGATATATTCCTCGAGCGCAACGGCATTGTTGTGATGCTCGTCCTTGGCCCCGTAAACCAGGGTAACGGTGGAGGTACGAGCCCTCTCGGACAGCTGCTGGACCTTCGCGGTCTTTCGGTCGAGTTCCTTGAAGTAGCGGCGCTTGAAGACCTCCCACTTCGCCGGATCGTGGCCGAACCATTGACGCAGGGCGGTGCTCGGCGCGATCTCCTTGATCCATTCATCCAGTCGTAGCTCATCCTTGGAAAGACCACGGGGCCAGACCCGATCGACGAGAACGCGGCGCCCATCCGACGTCGCCGACGCGTCATAAGCGCGCTTCACCCTCACCATCAACATCGCTCCTTTTTCATCGAATACCGCTCGACTTCGAGCGCCAGCCGCGGAATCGACCGTCATCGCCCCGTCTGCCACCACCGCATTCGGCGCTTCGCCTAACTGCCTCCAGAAGCAGGCTCGGCCAAACGCTCGCGCTGCGCAGCCACGGTGTGAAGCGTATCCAATGCCAGCGCCGAATGGGCGAAGGCACCGCCCGCGCGCATCTCTGCCGCCACCCAGATCGCTTCCATGATCTCCTGGGGCGTCGCTCCGTCGCGAACCGCCGCCTTGGTATGGCCTTGGATGCAATAGGGGCACTGGGTCACATGCGCGACGGCCACGGCGATCAGCTGCTTCGACTTTCGCGACAGCGCCCCTTCCTTGAACACGGCCTGGCTGAACTGGCGGAAGGCCGTGTCGATTTCCGGGGCGAGCGCGCTGCGCTCCTGGGCCAGTGCCTTACTGGGTTTCGGGTAAAGCGTATCGCTCATCGAGATTCCTTTCATGCCCGAGGTTGAATCACGAGGGTCGGCGGTGCGCCTTGGTTCCTGAGATCGGGAATCACATCGAAGCTGTGGAACGGTGGTGGCGACGACAGGGACCATTCGAGCGTCGTTGCGCCCTCGCCCCACGGGTTGGCCGGGCATGGCTTGCCGGCCGCAAGCGTGCGCCAGACCACGATCAGGAAAACCAGGAATCCGGCCAGCGAGATATAGCTGCCGATCGACGCGATGAGGTTCCAGTGCGCAAAGGCGTCGGGATAGTCGGCGACCCGGCGCGACATGCCGGCGAGGCCGAGGAAATGCATCGGAAAGAAGGTCACGTTGACGCCGATGAAGGTCAGCCAGAAATGGAGCTTGCCCAGCGCTTCCGGATATTGGCGCCCCGACATCTTGCCGATCCAGTAGTAGAAGCCCGCGAAAATCCCGAAGGCCGAGCCCAGCGACATCACATAGTGGAAATGCGCAACCACGTAATAGGTGTCGTGCAGCATGATATCGACACCGGCGTTGGCCACGACCACGCCGGTCACACCGCCGATGGTGAACAGCATGATGAAGCCGAGCGCGAACAGCATGGGCGTCTTGAATTGGATCGAACCGCCCCACATGGTCGCGATCCAGCTGAACACCTTGATTCCGGTGGGCACGGCGATGACCATGCTGGCGGCGGCAAAATAGGCGCGCGTATCAATGTTCAGCCCGACGGTAAACATGTGATGCGCCCAAACGATGAAGCCGATGAAGCCGATCGCCACGAGCGCATAGACCATGCCGAGATAGCCGAAGATCGGTTTCCTCGAGAAGGTGGCGACGACCTGGCTGACGATCCCGAAGGCGGGCAGGATCATGATGTAGACCTCGGGATGGCCGAAGAACCAGAACAGGTGCTGGAACAGGATCGGATCGCCGCCGCCCGCCGGATCGAAGAAGCTGGTGCCGAAATTCCGATCCGTCAGGAGCATGGTGATAGCGCCGCCCAGAACCGGCAGAGCCAGGAGCACCATGAAAGCCGTCACCAGCATGGCCCACACGAAGAGCGGCATCTTGTGGAGCGTCATCCCCGGCGCGCGCATGTTGAAGATCGTGGTGATGAAATTGACGGCGCCGAGGATCGAGGAGGCGCCGGCCAGATGCAGCGCGAAGATCAGCATGTCCACGGCCGCACCCGGATGCCCCATATTGCTGAGCGGCGGATAGAGGGTCCAACCGGTCCCGGCCCCCAGCCCCGTGAACATCGACGCGATCAGCAGCAGGAAGGAAGGCACCAGCAGCCAGAAACTGATGTTGTTCAGGCGCGGGAACGCCATGTCGGGGGCGCCGATCATCAGCGGC
Organism: Hypericibacter terrae; assembly: GCF_008728855.1. Classification (GTDB taxonomy): domain Bacteria; phylum Pseudomonadota; class Alphaproteobacteria; order Dongiales; family Dongiaceae; genus Hypericibacter; species Hypericibacter terrae. The sequence continues at coordinate 5,189,330 of NZ_CP042906.1, forward strand.
ACGAACCAGTTGCCGAAGCCGCCGATGAGGGCTGGCATCAGCGCGAAGAAGATCATGATCAGGCCGTGCGCCGAGACGAAGACGTTGAAGAGCTGCGGATCGGTGAAGATCTGCAGGCCCGGCTGGGCGAGTTCGGCCCGCATGGCGACGGACAGAAGGCTTCCTGCAAAACCGGCCGCAATCGCCAGCACGATATACATCGTGCCGATATCCTTGTGATTGGTCGAACAGACCCAGCGCCGCCACCCTCGTGGATGCTCCGCGACGTGCAGCGCCGACGCCTCAGCGGTCGCCATGACCGCCGATTCCGGCCGTCGGCATCCGACCGTCTTCAGGGCTCGTTCGACCGGCACGCGGCGTGCGCGCGGACACTTTCCGGCGGCTCAGATTCTTGTTGGCGAACTCCCAGTTGGCCAGCTTCTCGATGACCGCGTTCACATAGTCCGCCCGGCGATTCTGGTAGTCGAGATAGTATGCGTGCTCCCATACATCGATAGTCAGCAGCGCCAATTGTCCATGGGCGAGCGGCGTCTCCGCGTTCGAGGTTTGCGTGATCTTCAGCTTGTCACCATCGAGCACCAGCCAGGCCCAGCCGCTGCCGAATTGGCCGGTGGCCGCCGCCGCGAACTGACCGACGAAGCTGTCATAGCCGCCGAGATCGGCCTCGATGCGCTCGGCAAGCTCCCCTTGTGGCCGTCCGCCGCCGGTTGGGGACAAGGAGTTCCAATAGAAAGCGTGATTCCAGGCCTGAGCCGCATTCTGAAACAGGGCGCGGTGACTCTCCTGGCCCGCTGTCTGACCGATGATCCGCTCGAGCGGCTCGTCGGCGAGGCGCAGTTGTTTAGCCAACGCCACGGTCTTTTCCACATAGGCGCGATGATGCCGGCCATGATGGATCTCCAGCGTGGATCGCGAGATGTGCGGCTCGAGGGCGTCATAGGCATAAGGCAGCCGGGGCAGGGACAGATTCATTTTGTGTCCCCCCGTTGACGATCGGAGAGGCATGGGCGGCGGTTCAGGACGCGGCCCTGCGATGGCGCCCACGATACAGGCGCCATTCCCGAATCCGAGTTTAGCGTGAAGCCCGTGATCAAGATCGTTCTCCTTGCAATCATGCGCGCGTTTGCGCGGGGAGGTTGGCGGCTTGGCAACAGCTCACGCGCCCTCCTGCGTGAGGGCCGCGATGTCATCGCTCACGACCTCGTCCAATGCGGGGAAGCTCGCCTGTTTCGGACGAAGCGCGAGTGGCCTCTTGCGGCCGTCCGGCGCGCACGCGAAACGATCGAACGACAAGGCGGAAACCCCAATCTCGTCATTGACGAGAAGCAGGCCGACTTCGCTGTTGCGGGACCCGTTGTCATTGACCGGACGGCGAGCTGTCCCCCTGCGGAAGCATTCCTGATTTGTCCAACGGATCGCCGCGCCGGAGGCTGCGAACCCACGGTTATCGCCCGGCCGGACGACGCCTTCATCGACGGCGTGCGGCAGGAACAGGTCCGCAATGCCGCCCCCAAGCTTGAAGAGAGATCGCTGCGTAAGCGTCAAAAGGTTGGTCACGTCAGTTCCTCCTCCTGAAGGTTGGAGACGACCGGAAGTCTCAATTTCAGCGTGGAGAGCGCCCGAGCCGGCCATATCGCCGGCTGCTGTTCCTCGAGGCCGAAGGCCGGTCAACGCCGCCGCGATGCGGGGCGGCCTTTTTCGATCGCCTTTTTGGCGACGTCGCGACCCGGCTCCATGGTCGCTGGTCTTCGACTGCTCCATGACTGCCACATCAGCTGTGCCGTGATCGGAACCGCGACGGCGGCAACGAGCCATGAAGCCAGTTCGAACAGGGTGTTTTCGGCCATCGGGAACCTCCAAATGACAGGGCCATCGGCGATAGCCCAACTTCCATGACCATTATTTGGGCCGGCCATATCTATCTGACAAACGATAAAAATCAGCCTATGATATCGACATTATCGATACAAAGGACTGCCGAGCCGTGGATACCGAACTCGCCCGAACATTCCTCACGGTTGTCGCCGCTGGAAATTTCGTCAGCGCCGCCGATCGGCTGCATGTCACGCAATCGACTGTCAGTGCCCGCATTCATGCGTTGGAAGAGCGTCTGGGTTGCACGCTCTTCGTCCGCAACAAGGCCGGGGCCAGCCTCACATCGGCAGGGCGGCAATTTCAGAAACATGCATCGACGTTGGTACGAACCGTGGAGCAGGCGCGCCACGACGTCGGAATTCCCAGAGGCTTCCGCGCCGCCCTCACCGTCGGTGGGCGCTTCGGTCTGTGGGAACAGCTGTTATTGAAATGGTTGCCCTTGATGCAAGAGCGGGCGCCCGACATCGCCATTCGCGCGGAGATCGGCCTCGAGGCCGATCTGATGCAGAACCTGGTGGAGGGTCGGCTCGATATCGGCGTGATGTATGTGCCGCAGAGCCGTCCAGGCTTGAAGATCGAGCCTCTCTTCGAAGAGCGGCTTGTTCTGGTTTCCGCGAACGTCCCTGACCATCCGAAACCCGGGACTGGTTATGTCTATGTCGATTGGGGGCCGGAATTCTACGCGCAGCATAGCGTCAGCTTCCCCGATTTCCTCGGCCCGGCACTCTCCGCCAACATCGGTTGGCTGGGTCTGCAGCATGTCCTCGCCAATGGCGGGTCCGGTTACTTCCCGATCCGCGTCATAAGGCCCCATCTCGAGACAGGCCGATTGTCGCTGGTCTCTGGAACGCTGGAGTTCACCTTGCACGCTTATCTGGTCTATGCGCAGGAAGCGGCTTCGGATGCGCTGCAGATCGCGCTCGATGGCATCAGGCAAGTGGCTGCTGCAGAGTCAGCATGACCCACGGGGTCCGATCCCGCGCGTCACCCGGTTGCGTCCCGAACATCCCGACCACGGCGGATCGCCGACGATCAGAACAGACACCCGCTTGCTGGATCCCGCCTTCGTAGAGGGGCGGCATTTTCCCGCACCCAGCGCCGATTCGTCCTCTTCTTGTGCAAAGGAGAGCCGCTCGCCAATTCCCAACTCACGTGCAGGGCCCGTGAATCGTAGAGGGCTTGCCTTCGAGTGCCCCTGGCGAAACCAAGGCGAGGCTCCGTTCCGGACCAATGGGGGAGTGGCCGGTCGCAGACGCGTCGACTCCCGACGCCACTGGGAGAGTTGGTCTGTCGACCCCATATTATGGATCATGAAAGACAGGCCCGAGAAAACCGACGAGCCGATTGAGCCATGCTGGAAGGCCATTGCCCGGTGGGAAACGGAGGGCGGCGCGTCCAGGGACCGGCCTCATCGGCAGCGGGTGAGTACCGAGCCCGTCGAGCGGAATACCGGGTCGCCGTTGGAGCGTGTGTGCGCGGAATGACCGCGGTTGGAGGACTGTCATGAGGGAAGCGATGTCTCACGTTTTTCCAACCGGCAGCCGGCCGTCGGTTTGCAAGCACGCGAGCGTTTTTGCCCCCGCTCGGGACTGATCTTCAGTCCTGCTTGCGAGCGGGGGCGCTGGGCTGAGGCTGCAGCGGGTTGTTGCGTCGATCTGTCGGGCGCGCTTATGTCGCTGTTGATCCCATGCCGGCACGGCAACCGTTTCCGCGCTGCGCCATCTCTCTGTTGCAAAACACGTTACAACCCGTCGGGGCTCTAATTGCAGCCCGACGTTTTCACGCCATTCGAGGAGACGATCAGATGATCCCGTCAATCTCCAGGACCGACATGATGCCCGAGATTCAGATCACACGGGCCAATCGCGAGCTGCTCAACCAGATTCTTGCCGATCACGCGCCCATCCGATCCTGGCGAGCGGTGGAGTTCCTGGTGAGGGAGCTGACGCGAGCGACCATTGTCGATGACGACATCGCCCCGGCTGATGTCGTGACGATGCGGTCGAGAGTGCGCTTCCGCGAGGAAGGCGACGCGACGACCGAGATGGTGACGCTGACCTATCCCGGCGAATCGGACCTGTATGAAGATGCCATGTCGGTCCTCACGCCGCTGGGCGCGGCCCTGCTCGGGCTTTCCAAGGGCCAGTCGATATCGTACCCCAAGCCCGATGGAGGAATGAGGACGATCACCATCATCGAAATTCGCTACCAGCCGGAAGCGGCGCGGCACAAGGCATCCTCGTTCGCCGGCACCTAGAAGCGGCTCCTGCCCGAATCGAACCAGAAACCGTTCTGGTTCTCTTCGTTTTGTCGCATTTTCTGCGGCGAACCGGTGTCCGTTTCGCCGGAAAATGATCCGATGGGAGAGTGAAATGACGCAAGCAATCGCGAGAGACCGCGGCAACCTGCCGGCGATCGTCGTGACCAAAAGGGATTTTGGCAAGCTGAACAATGTGATCGGAGACTATGCACCGATCATTTCGTGGGACGCCGTGCGCTTTCTTCTCGGCGAGTTGGCGCGTGCGCGCGTCGTGGACAACGAACATATTCCACCTACCAACGTGACGATGGGATCGCAGGTCGAGATCCGGGAACGGCACACGGGCGAAACGCGGCTCGCAACCCTGACCTATCCGGCCGAGCAGAGACTCTATCGCGACGCCGTGTCTGTCTTGACGCCGCTGGGCGCTGCCTTGCTGGGGCTGCCGAAGGAGCAATCCATCAATTATATCGATTCTGATGGAAAGGAAATGACGGTCGAGGTGCTGAAGATCCTGCACCAGCCCGAGGCGCAACAACGGTTCAAGCGGACGTCTCGGGTGGATCCGTCATCGAACACGCGATAGCGAGGCCCCGTGGAGATCGCTTGGCCTGATCAATCTCCTACATCGGGGGGCGGATCGACGGCGATCTCCGACACGGCTATCGGCGTATCATGCGCATCGGCCGATTTCCGGGCGGCCTTGCTTGCGCCTTGCCTGCCAACAGCATGAAGGTCGCGAAGAGAGCGAGGCCGAGCCCTTATCGTCCCTTCCAGACCGGGGCCCGCTTTTCCGCAAACGCGATCGCCCCTTCGCGCTGGTCCTCGCTCGAATAGAGGATGTCGACCGTGCGGAAGCGGCGCTCGTTGATGCGCCGCAGGGCCTCGGTGAACTGCATCCCTTCGGTCTCGCGCACGACCTCCTTGATCGCCGCGAACACCAGGGTCGGCCCTTCGGCCAGCATCTTGGCCAGCGTCCGCGCCCGGGTCATGAGCTCGGCCGCCGGAACGACCTCGTTGACGAGGCCGCGCATCTGCGCTTCGCCGCTCTCCATCCAGCGCCCGGTCAGCAGCAGATCCATCGCCACATGATAGGGAATGCGGCGCGGGAGCTTGATCGTCGCCGCGTCGGCGAGCGTACCGGCCTTGATCTCGGGCAGCGCGAAACGCGCATGCTCCGCGGCGATGATCATGTCGGCCGAGAGCGCCAGCTCGAAGCCGCCGCCGACCGCCATGCCGTTGACCGCCGCGATGATCGGCTTGTTGAGGTTGGGCAGCTCCTGGATGCCGCCGAATCCGCCCTCGCCATAGTCCGAGACGGGCCCTTCGCCCGCGGCGCCGGCCTTCAGATCCCAGCCGGCGCAGAAGAACTTCTCGCCGCCGCCGGTGACGATGGCGACACGCAAGTCCGGATCGTCGCGGAACTTGACGAAGGTCTCGCTCATCACGCGGCTGGTGGCCGCGTCGATCGCGTTCGCCTTCGGACGATCGAGCACGACTTCGAGGACGGGACCGTTGCGGGTGACGTGAAGCGGACCGGAGGACATGAAGCACCTTCGCTGTTCAGGGTCGGAAAATGGGTTTGCAGGCGAAACTCGGTCGGCGGCGTGGCGCCGGAAAGGCTAGTTCACGCCGTCGATGCGGCGCTGGCGCAGCACCTCGAGGGCGGCGTTGCAGGCGCGCCGGACATGATCCTTGCAGGCTTCCTCGGCGGCGTCGGGCGCGCGCTTGCCGATCGCTTCGACGATGCGGCGCATCTCGCCCAGGCTGCCGGGCGAACGCCCCGGGCGGGACATGGAGGTCGCGCGCAGATAGACGATCCGGGCGTTGAGCGAACGGATCGTGTCGCGGATCAGATTGTTGCCGCAGCCCTCGAGGAACACTTCGTAGAAATGGGTCGTCTCCGCGACGATGCCGCGCACGTCGCCGACCTCGAACGCCTTCTCCAGGCGTTCGTTGGCGTTGCGGAGCCGCTCGATCTCGCGATCGGTCGCGCGGGTGGCGAAGAGACGGCCGGCCAGCCCCTCCAGCGCCTCGCGCACCTCATAGATCTGCTGCGCCTCTTCGAGGGTGACCGTCGCGACGGTCGGCCCCTTGTTGGGGACGTTATGGACCAGGCCTTCGGATTCGAGATGGCGCAACGCCTCGCGCACGCTGGTGCGGCTCACGCCGGTCAGCTCGCAGAGCTCGCGCTCGATCAGGCGGTCGCCGGGCTTGAAGCGGAATTCGAGGATGGCATTGCGCAGGACGTCGAGAACCTGCTGGCGAAGGGTGATATTGGTGCGTTTGACGCGCAGCGAAGAAAGCTCCGGTTCTTCAGCCTTGCCGACCATATCCCGTTCTCCGTAATACCGTATTATCTCCTATAGCACCTCGTCGATAGGCGGGCAAGGCGAGCGGCGGCGCCTGTCGCGCGACAAGACAGGGTACTCGCCGGGGACGGCGCCGACCAGAGTGACGGCAGTCAGATCGCGACGGCGCGCGGACGGGTTGCGGGAGCCTCGGCGAAGGCCGGCATCACTTCCTTGATGAAGAGGGCGAGCGAGCGCTTCTGGTCGGACATCGGCTGACCGAAGGCCGAGGAATAGCAGAAATAGTCGGTGCCGAGCGCCTCGTAGCGCTTCAGCTTCCGGATCACCTCGTCGGGCGTGCCGAACATCAGGTTCTCCTTCATCGCCTGCGGATCGAACTCGTTGCGCTGGGCGAAGGCGGCGAGATCGACCGTCTCGACGAAGCCGTTCGTGACCCCGCCCAGATTCTTGAAGAGATTCTCGAACTGCCCGCTCTGGCGCATCGCGGAATTGACCGGCGCTTCCCAATCGCCGGGCCGCTCATAGACCGAGGTATGGCGCATGGTCATGAAGGCCGGCCGCTTGACGCCGGGATTGTTCTTCAGCGCCGTCTCGAAACGCTCCTTGTAGAGTTCGACCTCCGCGAAGGGACGCGAGAGCGCCCAGGTCATGATGCTGCACTCGTTCTTCACCGCCCAGTCGAAGGTGCCGGGATCGCGCGCCGCGACCCAGATGCGCGGATGCGGCTTCTGGATCGGCTTCGGCACCGAGGTCGCCGTGGGGAAGGACCAATACTGGCCCTGATGGGCGTAGTCGCCCTCCCAGAGCCGCTTCAGCGCCGGCAGCATCTCCTGCATATAGGCGACGCCGACACGCTGATCCAAGCCGCCCGCCAGGCGGTCGAACTCGCGCTGATAGGCGCCGCGGCCGATGCCGAACTCGAGCCGGCCGCCGCTCAGCAGATCGAACAGCGCGGCCTCGCCGGCGAGCTTGAGCGGGTGCCAATAGGGCGCCACCACCACGGCCGTGCCGAGGCGGATGCGCGAGGTGTGAGCCGCCCACCAGGCCAACAGCTGGAACGGTCCCGGCGATACCGTCATCTCGATGCCGTGATGCTCCGCGGCCCAGGCGATCTCGAAGCCGCCGGCATCGGCCATCTGCACCATCTCCAGCACCTCGCGCGCCACGTCGCGCATGCTGACCTGGGGATCGAGGCGCTCCATATTGATGACGAGGGTGAATTTCACGGGCGGCGTCCTCCGTTGTTCGAGCGGGGGAAAGGGTAGAAAGCGGTGGGCGGCGGTTCTTCCGCCGTTCCGGGGTAACCTGCCGCGACCATATCCTAGGATTCGAGGAGCCAGGGACCTGGCCTAGCCGAGCGCCGTCCTGACCCGCAGCGCGATCTCCAGGGCGAGCCGGGTCTCGCGGTCCTCGAGATCCACGCCGAACAGGTCGCCCAGCCGCTGCAACCGGTAGCGCAGTGTGGTGACATGAAGCCCCAGCGCGTCGGCGCAGGGCTGATAGCGGCAGCCATGGGTCAGGAACGCGTCGAGGGTCGCCAGGAAATGCGAGCGATGCTTGCGGTCGTAAGCGGCGATGGGGGCCAGCGTCTCGTCGGCGAAGCTGCGCAAGGCCGACTGGTCGGCGGTCGCGAGCAGGCGGGCGAAAGCTCCGAAATCGGCCTCGGTTACCAGCCCCCGCCGATCGAGGCGACGCGCCAGATCGAGCACGCGGGCGCCCTCCTGCCGGGCCGACTGGTAATCCTTCAACTCGCGACAGACCCGGCTCAGCGTCGCGACCGGCTTCGCGCCCAGGGTCCATTCCATCTCGCTCAGCAGGCGCTCGATCAGGCGCGAGGTCGATTTGTCGCCGGCCGGACGCTCCGGCAGGAAGACCACGAAGGCATCGCCGTCGAAACAGACTGCGGCCCCCGGATGTTGCGGGCTGGCGAGCCGCAGCAGCGCGCGCAGCGTCATCGCCCGGGCATCCCCATCCGGCGGTCCCCCTTCCCGGGTGCCGGGCGCGAGGACGAGAAGCCGCGCCGGCCCCTCGAGCGCCAGCCCGAGATGGCCGGCACGCGCCCGTGTCTCGGCCTCGTCGCGCCAATTGCCGCTGAACAGCCGGCCGAAGAATTCGCTGTTGGTCTCGGCCTGGGTGGCGAAGCGCACATGGGCTCGCATCAGCTGCACCGCCAGCGCGAAGCGCGCCTCGTTAGCGACCAGCGCCTCGAACGGCTCGATCTTCCCCGCCGCCGGAAACAGGAACAGGCCGCCGAGCACGAGACCGTCGACGATGAGCGGCTCGACCATGCCCTCGACGGTCATGTCGACGCCCAGGGTCGCGAATGAAATCGGATGGGTCTCCTGGAAATGCGTCGGCTTGACCGCGCGCAGCAGCCGGGCCAGTTCGCGGATGGCACCCTGCTTCATGCGGGCCGCCCAGTCCGTGTCGCTCACGCTTGCCGGTGCGGGCGAGCGATGGGCGATGACCTGGTTGGAGGTCAGGTCGACGATCAGCATCGGATGGGGCAGGAAATCCACGATCAGCTCGGCCAGCTTCGCGAGCGAGCGCCCCGCCAGCACGGATTCCATCGAGGCGGCGTGGACGTCGAGGGCGCGGCGCAGGTCCGCCGCCTGTCGCCGTTCCGCCGCCAGGCGATGGGCCTTCTCGACCGCGAGCGAGGCGAGCTCGGCCGCGGTCTGCAGGAAGACCAGTTCGTCCTTGTCCACGCGTCGGCTGTCGCCGGCATGGACCGACATCACCATGCCCCGGCCCCGCTCATCGAGGGCCTGCAGCGGGATCAGCACGACCGTGCGATAGCCGCGCTCGCGTGCCTCGCGGCGATAGTCGGGATAATCCGCCGACTTCTGCGCATCGGGAATGATCAGCGGCGTGCCGGCCTCGAGCACCCGCGTCGTCGGGCTGGTGACGAGCCGCCAGCGCTGGCGCGTGCGTTTCGTCTCCTTGAAATGGGGATCGTGCCGGGCGACCTGGATCGAGTAGCCGCTCTCCCGGTCGAGCGCCATGATCGCCGACGACGACCAGACCGAATTCTGGCAGACCGCGAACACGATCCGGCCGAGGACGTCGCGCAGCTCGGTGCCCGAATTCACCAGGCTCGCGATCTGTCCGAGGCTCTGCAGCCGCTTCGTCAGCGGAGAGGATATGTCGCGGGTCTTCTTCACCGCCGCTCCTGCGGGTGCGTCGTCTCCGGCTCTCCGCAGAATCGTAGCACTCCAGGGGCGACGCCGCGTCCGGATTCGAAACCGGCTTGCCGATATCGCAGGATCAAATCATGCTCCGCGGCGCGAAAAGGGGAGAGCCAGGCCGATGACGAAGAAACGCCGCATCTATTTCGAGGGCGAGGTCAGGCCCGAATGGATCGACGAGTTCGGCCATATGGGCTATCTCGACTATCAGCGGGTCGCCGATATCGCGACCATGGCCTTCTGGGACGAGGTGAATGGCGGCCGCGCGCAGAGCGAGCGCGACGGCGGCGAGTTCGCCATCATCGACGTCCATGCGCGCTATCTGCGCGAGGTCCGGCTGGGCGATCCGCTGTCGGTGGCGACGCGTCTCGTCGGCTGCGACCCGAAGCGCTTCACCCTGCTGCATGAGATCGGCAGCAAGGGCGAGCTCTGCGCCACGGTCGGGCTGTTCTGCCTCAGCTTCCATCTCGGCGACCGGCGGGTGCGACCCTTCGATTCGGCGGTCGCGGCGCGCATGGCCGCAGCCCTCGATCCGGAGGCGGCGTCCGACCCGGCGATCCCCGCCTGTCTCGTCGCCTCCCTTTCGGCGCGCCGTTAGCCGGCGGTGCCATCGCTGCTCCGAACGAGCGCGTCGACCGCGACGACGCCCTGCCCGCGCGCGAGGACCATGATGGGATTGAGCTCGATCTCCAGGATTCCGCGATCGCTGGTCAGCGCCAACCCGGCAAGCTTGAGCACCGCATCGCAGAGCCCGTCGATGTCGGCGGCAGGCGCGCCGCGATAGCCCTCGAGGATCCTCGACACGCGCAGCCTCGCGATCGCTTCCAGGAGGTCGGGCTTGGTCAGCGGCAGCAGCAGCGTCGCCACGTCGCGCGAAACCTCGACCCCGACGCCGCCGGCTCCCAGCACGAGGATGTAGCCGAAGCCCTCGTCGCGGCGGATGCCGACCATCATCTCGGCGACCGGCTTGGGCGCCATGCGCTCGACCAGGAAGCTGTCGGGAACCGGCCCCTTCAGAAATTTCTGCACCGAGCTCCTGATGGCGTCGACCGCCTCGCGGACGGCAACCGCGCTGGCGAGACCGAGACGCACGGCGCCGGCCTCGGTCTTGTGCGGCAGGGAGGCGCTGATCAGCTTCACCGCCACCGGAAAGCCGATCGCAGTGCCCGCGTCGGGCGCCTCGGCGGCGCGGCAGAGCCGTCCGGTCGGAACCGGGATGCCGGCCTCGCGGACCAGCGTCTTGCTCTCCCATTCGTCGAGCGTCCGGGGCTGTCCGACGGACGGCCGGGGTTGAGCGAGGCGATAGAGGTCGCCGCCATCGGCCGCCCGCAGCAATTTGAGGCGGGCGCCATAGGTCGCGGCGGCCGCGATCGCGAACAGCCCGTCCTGGATTCCCTGCAAAGGGGCGGCCTTCTTCGACAGCGCCAGATCGCGGATATCCTGGGTCAGGCATTCGGGGATGGTGCTGCAGACGGCCGCGGGCAGCTTCGCCTTGCTGGCGGCGGCAAAGAATCCGCGCGTGTCCGCGGTGTTGGAAATGCGATCGATGTCGGAGCCCAGCGGCGGGAAATCCTGGATGAGGACCGTGGCGTCGTAGCCGTCCTCGAGGAACGTCGAATGCGCCGCCTCGACGCGATCCTCATGGCCCCAGATCGCCGTGTTGTAGTCGAGCGGATTGCTCACCGTGGCGAAGGATCCGAGCTGCGCGGCGAGGCGTTGCCGGGTGTGCTCACTGGGCTGCGGCAGCAGCAGGCCGTAATGCTCCGCCCAATCCGCCACCATCTCGGCATCGCCGCCGGAGCAGGTGAAGGCGCCCAGCCGCCGGCCGGCGGGGATGCCGCCATGGGTAAACATCTTCAGGGTCTCGAGCAGCTGCGCCGGTGTCGCGACGCGCGTGATGCCGAGACGATGGAACAGCGCGTTATAAGCATCGTCCGATCCCGCCAACGATCCGGTATGGCTGATCGTGAGCCTGGCGCCGATCTCCGAGGCGCCGGTCTTGAAGGCGACGATCGGGATCCCCTTCGCCGCCGCCTGCAGCGCCACCCGCGCGAAGCGCGGAATGTCGCGCAGCATCTCGATATGCAGCCCCACCGCCGAGACCGCCGGATCGTCGAGCAGGAACTCGATGTAATCCTCGATGCCGAGGACGCTCTGATTGCCGGAGCTGACGATGTGCGAGAAGGCGGCCGAGCGTTCGCTGAAGGTGAGATTGATCGCGAACATGCCGCTCTGCGTGATGACGGCGGGCCCGCGCTCGACCCGATGGCCCGGCTGCCCATAGGGCCAGAGCGCCACGCCCTTCACATAATTGAGGAGGCCATAGCAATTGGGCCCGATGACGGCCATCGATCCCGCCGCCTCGATGAGGGCCTGTTCGAGCGCACCGCCTTCGGCCCCGATCTCCTTGAAGCCCGCCGCATAGCAGACCACGCCGCCGGCCCCGCGGCGCGCCAGCGTGGCGAGCGTCCGGACGGTGAGCGGCGCCGGCACCGCGAGGAATACGGCATCGGGCGCTTCCGGCAGATCCTCGACACTGGCCAGGCAAGGGAGTCCGGCGAGATCCGGCCGCTTGGGATTCACCGCCCACATCGGGCCGGAGAAGCCAATCTTCTGACATTGCCGCGCCGCCTCGGCCGCCTCGCCCCCGCCGATGAAGGCGACATGGCGCGGCGCGAAGAGGCGGCCCAGATTGCGGCGGCGTTCGGCGCTCAGGCCTGTGCCGGGGGAGGGAACCGGGGTCACGGAAGCGCCTCGCGCATTCGGTCGGCGTCAACTGATTGAATGGTATAATACAGCATATTACCGTGCAATTCAGCCTGCCCCCATATCAGCGATTCTGCCCTAATGCCGGTAAAAGCCAGCATGACCACGGCCGATCTCAACCAGATTGTATTATGGCATAGGGTATGCAGAATTAGATAATTGCTTCAACCCAAGAAGCAGGAAGCGCGGGCGGCCCAAAGCCCCACGCCGAAAACCATTCAGGGGAAACGTCAGGAGATTCAGATGTCGAGGATAAGACGGACCGGAGCATTGCTGTTCGGCGCGGCCGCGCTGCTGATCGTGTCGGCGGGCGGGCTCACCACGGCACGAGCAGAGGATAGCGTCACCTTCACGGGCTGGGGCGGCGAAGGCCAGGACGCGATGAAGAAGGCCTGGGCCGACCCCTACCAGGCCGCCACCGGCGTGAAGGTCCTGCAGGACAGCCCCACCGACTACGGCAAGTTCAAAGCCATGGTCGAGAGCGGAAATGTCTCCTGGGATGTGGTCGACGTCGAGGGTGCCTTCGCCTACAAGGCCGCGGCCGAAGGCCTGCTCGAGCCGCTCGATTTCAGCGTCATCGACAAGAAGAATATCGACCCGAACTTCGTGTTCGACCATGGCGTCGGCAGCCTGACCTGGTCCTGGGTCCTCGCCTACAACAAAAGCTCGCTGGGCGATAAGACTCCCGAGGGCTGGGCGGCGTTCTTCGACACCAAGACTTATCCGGGCGGCCGCGCGGTCACGAAATGGCTGGCGCCGGGCATGCTGGAAGCGGCCCTGCTGGCCGACGGCGTCGCGCCCGACAAGCTCTACCCGCTCGATATCGACCGCGCCTTCAAGAAATTCGATTCCATCAAGAAGGACATCGTCTGGTGGGATACGGCGGCGCAGTCGCAGCAGCAGGTCGCTTCGGGCGAGGCGTCGATGGGCATGCTCTGGAACGGGCGTGCGCATCTGCTCGAGAAATCGGGCGCGCCGGTTGCGGTGAGCTGGAAGGAGAATCTGGTCACCGCCGACTATGTCGTGATCCCGAAGGGCTCCAAGCACAAGGCCGAGGCGATGAAACTCATCGCCCAGATCGTGAGCGCGCAAGGCCAGGCGACGCATTCCTCGCTGACGGCCTACGGCCCGGTGAACACGCAGTCCATGCCGCTCATCCCGGCGGATGTGCTCCCGGCCTTGCCCTCGAACCACACGGACTCGCAGATCGTCATCGATCTCAACTACTGGAAAGAGAATCTCGATGCGATCAACAAGCGTTGGTACGATTGGCAGGCCAAGTAACTGACAGCCGCCAGGCGGCAGCCGGTCACGGGACCGGCTGCCGCCATCGGACCCGAACCTGAAAGCCGCAAGCGGATATGCAACAGGGAGCCTCGGCCGCACTGCCGACGCCGCGCGCGGGCGCCAGCCGCCGTCGCTCGCACCCCGGCGGGCGGCATGCGCTGCCCGCCTTCTTCTTCCTGTTTTTCCTCTTCGTCGTCCCCCTCTCCGTCCTGCTGCTGCGCAGCGTCACCGATCCGGTGCCCGGGCTCGACAATTACGTCACGCTGCTGACGGACGAGACCTATGCCCGCGTCCTCTTCAATACCTTCCTGGTGGCGGGCATCGTCACCCTGGTCTCGCTCCTGCTGGGCTATCCCGTCGCCTGGCTGCTGGTGATCCTGCCCAGCCGCGTCTCGCGCTGGCTCTTCGCCATCCTGCTGCTCTCGATGTGGACCAATCTCGTCGCCCGCACCTATGCCTGGCTCGTGCTGCTGCAGCGCACCGGCGTGATCAACCGGGCGCTGATGGCGATCGGGGTGACCGACCATCCGATCCCGCTGGTCAATAATCTGGTCGGCGTCACCATTGGCATGACCTATATCATGCTGCCCTTCGTGGTGTTCCCACTGCAGACGCGCCTGGCGACGCTCGATCCCGCCATCATGCAGGTGGCGGCGATCTCGGGCGCCCGACCCTCGCAGGTCTTCTTCCGTGTGCTCCTGCCCCTGTCGCTTCCGGGCATCTATGCCGGCGGCCTGATGGTCTTCGTCATGGCGCTGGGCTACTACGTCACACCGGCCATGCTCGGCGGCACCTCCAACATGATGCTGGCCGAGCTGATCGGCGTGCAGGTGCAGACGCTCCTGAACTGGGGCCTCGGCAGCGCCGCCGCCTTCATCTTGCTGTCGGTGACCCTGCTGCTCTATGCGCTCTATGTGCGCTCGGTCGGCTTCGGCCAGTTGAAATAGGGCGCCGCCATGCTGCTTTCCCTCAACCGCATGGGCCCCGGGAGATTCGGCCTCTACGCGATCGGTCTCCTGGTCATGACCTTCCTGCTGCTGCCGATCCTCTTCATCGCGGCGCTCTCCTTCGGCGCCTCGCGCTGGCTCGCCTTCCCGCCGCCCGGCTGGACCCTGCAATGGTATCAGGAGCTCTTCGCCGACCCGCGCTGGATCGACGCCATCCTGCTCAGCATCCGGGTCGGGCTTGCCGTCATGGTGGCGTCGATCGCGCTGGGGCTGCCCGCCTCCTTCGCGCTGGTCCGTGGCCGCTTCTGGGGCCGCGAGCTGCTGCGCGCCTTCTTCATCGGGCCGATGATCGTGCCGCTGATCATCCTCGCGATCGCGCTCTACGGACTGTTCCTCCGCATCGGCCTCAGCGGGACCTTCGTCGGTTTCGTCGCCGGCCATCTGGTGATCGCGCTGCCCTTCTCGATCATCTGCATCAGCAACGCGCTCGAGAGCTTCGACGAATCGATCGAGAAGGCGGCCGTGATCTGCGGCGCCTCGCCGGCCCAGGCGATCTGGCGCATCACGCTGCCCTCGATCCGCATGGGGATCTTCGCGGGCGGGCTGTTCTCCTTCCTCGCCTCCTGGGACGAGGTGGTGGTCGGCATCTTCATGGCGAGCCCGGAGATGCAGACCCTGCCGGTGCGGATGTGGAACACGCTCCGCAACGACCTCTCGCCGGTCATCGCCGCCGTCTCGACGCTCCTGATCGGCCTCACCCTGGTGATCCTTGCGGCCGTGATGATCCTGCAGAAGAAGCGCGGGCGATGATCGAATCGGGCGTTTTGGCTTGGCGAGGCACATCTCAGATCATAATATGGATACCATATTACGGTCGATCCCGGGCGGGTGTCGTCAGGCCCGGCTTTGGCCGTTTTCCAGAAGGAGATGACCGCCTTGTCCAACCGCGTTCGCAAGCTGGTCCGCTATAGCGAGGACATATTGATCGAGGGCGGCAAGGAGGCCGCGAAGCCGGCGCGCATGGTGGCGGTGGCGGCCGTGCTGCAAAACCCCTGGGCCGGCCGCGGCTTCGTCGAGAATCTGCGCCCCGAGATCCTGGCGATCGCGCCGGGCTTGGCCCAGATGCTGGTGCGCGAGCTGCTCGAGGCCTGCGGCGGGGCCGACGCTGTCGAGGCCTATGGCAAGGCGGCCGTGGTGGGGAGCAGCGGCGAGGTCGAGCATGCCTCGGCACTGATCCACACCCTGCGCTTCGGCAACATCTTCCGCGAGGCCGTCGGCGGCAAATCCTATCTGAGCTTCACCAACAAGCGCGGCGGCCCCGGCTGCGCCATCGCCATTCCGATGATGCACAAGCTCGATGAAGGCCTGCGCTCGCATTATCTGACGGTGGAATTCACCATCGGCGACGCGCCTGGCCCCGACGAGATCGTGGTGGCGCTGGGTGCGGCCACCGGCGGGCGTGCCCATGCGCGCATCGGCAACCGCTATATCGACATGAAAGAAATGGCGGAAGAGGGCAAGGGCGCATGACGCTGCGCGAGGGCAGCCTGCGCGGCACCCGATTTCGCATTACCGGTGAAGGCCCGCCGATCATCCTGATTCATGGCGTGGGCGCCGATCTGGAGATGTGGACGCCGCTGGCGACCCATCTCGCGCGCCATCGCCGCGTCATTGCCTATGACATGCAGGGCCATGGCGAGAGCGAGAAGCCGGCGGGACCCTATGCGCTGGCGGATTTCGTGCGCCAGCTCCGGCGGCTGGCCGAGGATCTGGCGCTCTCCGCCTTCGATCTCCTGGGCTTTTCGATGGGCGGGCTGGTGGCCCAGGGCTTCGCCCTCGAACATCCCGAGCTCGTGAACCATCTGATCCTGGTCAACACGGTCTATGATCGCAATGCCGAGGAGCGCCGCGCGGTCATGGCGCGCGTCACCGATGCGAAGTCGGGGGAATATGCCTCGGGCGTGGAAGCCGCGATCGAACGCTGGTTCACCCCCGCCTTCGTCCTCGCCCGGCCGCAGCTGATCGAGCCGGTCCGCCGGCGCATGATGACCAACGACCAGCCCGCCTATATCGCCGCCTATACCGTCTTCGCCACGGCCGACGCGGAACTCGCGCCGCAGGTCGACCAGATCCAGGCGCCGACCCTGGTGATCACCGGCATGGAGGATCGGCGCTCGACCGCGGACATGGCAGCCCGCCTGGCCGCGCGGCTGCCCCGCGCCCGGTTGCAGTTGCTGCCGGGCCAGCGCCATATGACGCCGATCGAGGCGCCGGACCGCATGGCCGATATCGTCGACGAGTTCCTGGACGCCCCGGCGCCGGGCGCCCGATAACAGGGATCGCGAGACCATGACCGAGATCGTCAAATATTCGATGTTCATCGACGGCAAGTGGGTCGAGGCGAAGGACGGCCGCCGGCTCACCAGCATCAACCCGGCCACGGGCGAGGTCTGGGCCTCGTTCCCGGAAGCGGGCGCCAGCGATGTCGACGACGCGGTCAGGGCCGCGCACCGCGCCATGACGGAAGGCCCCTGGGCCCGCATGACCGCGACCGAGCGCGGCAAGAAGCTGCGCCGGCTTGCGGATCTGCTGGCCGCACAGGCCGATGCGTTGGCCAAACTCGAGACGACCGACACCGGCAAGCTCATCCGCGAGACACGCAGCCAGACGCGCTATACCGCCGAATATCTGAATTATTTCGCCGGCGCCGCCGACAAGCTCGAAGGCACCACGCTTCCGATCGACAAACCCGATCTCTTTGTCATGACGCTGCGCGAGCCGATTGGCGTCGTGGCCGCCATCGTTCCCTGGAACTCGCAACTCATGTTGACCGCGGTCAAGCTGGGGCCGGCGCTCGCGACCGGCAATGCGATCGTGATCAAGGCCTCGGAGCATGGGCCGGTGCCGCTGCTGGAGCTCGCGCGCCTCTGCGCCGAGGCCGAGATTCCGCCGGGCGTGGTCAATGTCATCACCGGGCTGGGCGACCCTTGCGGCCAGGCGCTGACGCGCCATCCGCTGGTGGCCCGAATCGCCTTCACCGGCGGCCCTTCGACCGCGCGCCACATCGTCCGCAACAGTGCCGAGAATTTCGGCGTGGTCTCGCTGGAGCTGGGTGGTAAATCCCCGATCCTGGTGTTCGAGGACGCGGATCTCGACAGCGCCGTCAACAGCATCCTCGCCGGCAATTTCGGCGCCACGGGGCAGAGCTGCGTCGCCGGCAGCCGCGTCTATATCCAGTCGGAGGTCTTCGACGAGGTCATCGGCCGCGTGGCGGACCGCGCCAAACGCATCCGCGTCGGCAATCCGCTGGACGAGACCAGCGAGATGGGACCGCTGGCGACCGAGGGCCAGCGCATCAACATCGAACGGGTGGTGGCGGCCTCGGTCAAGGAAGGCGCCACCCTGGTGACGGGGGGCGCGCGTCCGGCGAGCCAGCCGCGCGGCTGGTTCTACGAGCCGACCATCCTCACCTGCCCCGACCCGGACGTGCCCTCGGCGCGCCAGGAGCTGTTCGGCCCGGTTTTGAGCGCCTTCCGCTTCAAGGACGAGGCCGCAGCGGTCGCGGCGGCCAACGACACCGAATTCGGCCTCGCGGCCGGCATCTTCACCCGCAACAGCGGCCGCTCCTTGCGCGTCATGCGCCAGCTTCGCGCCGGCATCGTCTGGATCAACACCTATCGCGCCAGCTCGCCGCTGGCGCCCTTCGGCGGCTACAAATCGAGCGGCTCGGGCCGCGAGGCGGGCCAGGATTCGCTGCTCGACTACACGCGGACCAAGACCGTGTGGATCGACACGGCGACCAAGCCGATGGGCGATCCCTTCATTATGCGATGAGCGGCCGCGGGACAGCATGATGACGGCGTCGGCCCCGGGAATCGTCAGCCTCCGCAACCTGGTCAAGCAGTTCGGCACGACCACGGCCGTGGACGGCATTTCGCTCGAGGTCGGCGAGGGCGAATTCCTGACCTTCCTGGGATCCTCGGGCTCCGGCAAGACCACGACGCTCTTCATCGTCGCCGGCTTCGAGGACGCGACCAGCGGCGACGTGCTGATCGACGGCCAGTCGGTCCTCGGCGTGCCGCCGCACAAGCGCAATATCGGCATGGTGTTCCAGCGCTACACGCTGTTTCCCCATCTGAATGTCCATGAGAATGTCGCCTTCCCCCTGTCGGTGCGCCATCGGCCGAAGGCCGAGATCCAGAAGGCGGTCGGCGACGTGCTGCGCCTGGTCCGCCTCGAAAGCTATGCGGAGCGCAAACCCAGCCAGCTCTCGGGCGGACAGCAGCAGCGCGTGGCGTTGGCCCGCGCGCTGGTCTATCGCCCGCGCTTCCTGCTGATGGACGAGCCGCTGGCCGCGCTCGACAAGCGGCTGCGCGAGGAAATCCAGGGTGAAATCCGCCGCATCCATCAGGAAACCGGCGTGACCGTTCTCTATGTCACGCACGACCAGGAAGAGGCCTTG
The DNA here is from genome assembly GCF_008728855.1 of Hypericibacter terrae. Taxonomy (GTDB): domain Bacteria; phylum Pseudomonadota; class Alphaproteobacteria; order Dongiales; family Dongiaceae; genus Hypericibacter; species Hypericibacter terrae. The sequence continues at coordinate 5,208,427 of NZ_CP042906.1, forward strand.
CGCCTCAGCGATCGCATCGCGGTCTTCAGCCATGGCCGCATCGAACAGGTCGGCACCGGCCTCGATCTCTATCACGCGCCCAGCACCGCCTTCGTCGCCGGCTTCATCGGCAACTCGAACTTCATCGCCGGCACCGTCGAGGGCAAGGACGGCGCCGGCACCGCGGTGCGCCTGCCCGATGGCGGCCGCTGGGTGGTGCGCAAGCCGCAGCCCGCCGGCGCCGGCGCTTCGGTCTCGCTCATGATCCGCCCCGAACGAGTGCGGCTCTGCGCCAGCGCCCCCGCGGCCGGTTCCGACTGCGCCATCAAGGTCCGCATCCGCGAGATCACCTTCCTCGGCGAGAGCCTGGATTACAGCGTGGTCACCGGCTGGGGCCAGACGCTGGCGATCCGCGAATCCTTCGGCGGCGCGCCGGTCGTCCCCTTCGAGGTCGGCGCGGAGGCCTATGCCGCCTGGCGCCCCGACGACCTTCACCTCTTCGCGTCCCAGAGTCCGCAAGCACCAGCGATCACCCCAGAGAGGGAGCGCCCGTCATCATGACCCCCGACACCCGGTCGATGTTCGATCCGAAGTCCTATTCCAAGGTGATGCGCCCGCCCTTGCAGGCCGAGCCGCTCCCGGGCTGGTGCTACACCAGCGAGGAATTCTATCGGCGCGAGATCGAGCAGGTCTTCAGCCGCAACTGGATCTGCCTCGGCCGCGAGGACGCCCTGCCGCGGGTCGGCGACTATCGCGCCTTCGAGTTCTGCGGCAAGAAGCTGATCCTGGTGCGGTCGGCGGAGAACCGGATCAGCCTGCTCGACAATGTCTGCCGCCACCGGGGCACGCTGCTGCTGACGGGGAGCGGCAACACCAACGTCATCCTCTGCCCGTTCCATCACTGGGGCTACGGCCTGGACGGCGTGCTGCGCGGCGCGCCCGCGATGGAGCAGACCGAGGGCTTCCACAAGAGCGACTACGGCCTGCGGGCCTACGAGGTCACGCTCTGGAACGGATTCATCTTCGCGCGCCTGGTTCCCGGCGGGCCCAGCCTCGAGGAGGCGATGGGCGACATGGACGGGCTGGTCGCCACCTACAAGATGGGCGACATGACCTGCGCGCGGCAGAAGGTCTTCACCGTCGCCTGCAACTGGAAGCTCTTCATCGAGGTCTTCATGGAGGACTACCACCTCAAGGCGGTGCATAAGAGCTCGATCGCCGGCACCTATACGGCGCCGGAGCCGCTGGAGCGCCTCAATGGCGATTTCGCCACCATCTTCAATCCGCATCAGGGCACCAGCGCGCTGCTCACGGGCGAGCAGCATCTGGCCCTGCCGCCGATCGCGGGGCTGACCGGCAAGGCCGCCGCCGGCACACGCTATCTCTTCTTCTACCCGAGCTTCGCCTATGCCTGCACGGTCGATTGCATGTGGTTCTTCGAGATCTATCCCGAAGGCCCGTCGCGGACGCGCGTGGCGATGAACATGTGCTTCCCGCGGTCGACCGTGGCGCGCCAGGATTTCGCCGAGAAGTTCGCCGCCTATGAGCAGCGCTGGGACGTCTCCATGAAGGAGGACCTCGTCGTGCTCGAGCTGCAGCAGCAGGGGCTGGAGACGGACCAATATTCGCCCGGCCGCCTCTCCCATCTCGAACCCGTCGTCGGCATGTTCGCCAACTGGCTGATCCGACACGCGGTGGAGATGCCCCGGGATGCGAGGTCGTAACGGGATCGCCCTCTAATGTGATCTCTTCGCTCTGATTCTTAGCTTCGAGCGCGACTCATGATCGATATCGTCATTCTGTCCTGAAGCAACCCCTCCCCCTACCCCTCCCGCAAGGGGAGGGGGCTTGGAGTTTTTTGTAATCCCCTTCCCTTGTCGGGATGTGAATCTTTGTTTTCTAGCCCCCTCCCCTTGCGGGAGGGGGTAGGGGGAGGGGTTCTGCGCGATCTCGCCCACATCTGCGCGCAACTTGACACCTGCGCGAGCCCGAAGGGATAACGGGCTCTGGCTTGGCCGTCCCACCAAGCCCCCACAGCGCGAAGTGTCTCCATGCCCGACAGTCCCGGCATTCTCGTCGCCAAGGGCGAAGCGCCGCGCGAGTTGCTGCCGCGCTATGCCAACCGCCATGGCCTGATCACGGGTGCGACAGGCACCGGCAAGACCGTGACCCTGCAGGTGATCGCCGAGGGACTGGCCGCGCGCGGCGTGCCGGTCTTCATGGCCGACGTGAAGGGCGATCTCGCCGGCCTGAGCCAGGCCGGCGCCATGAACCCGAAGCTCCAGGAGCGCCTGGCCAAGCTCGGCATCGCCGATCATGCCTTCCGCGCCTTTCCGGTGATCTTCTGGGATCTCTTCGGCGAGCAAGGCCATCCGGTGCGCGCCACCGTGTCCGACCTGGGGCCGCTGCTGCTGGGTCGCCTGCTCGATCTGAACGAGGTTCAGACCGGCGTGCTCAATCTCGTCTTCAAGGTCGCCGACGATCAGGGCCTGCTGCTGCTCGATCTGAAGGACCTGCAGGCGATGCTGACCTTCGTCGCCGGCAACGCCAAGGAGCTGACCACGGCCTACGGCAATGTCAGCGCCGCGACGGTCGGAACCATCCAGCGCGGCCTGCTGCAGCTCGAGAGCCAGGCTGGCGACAAGTTCTTCGGCGAGCCGGCGCTGGAGCTGGCCGACCTGATGCTGACCGACCCCAGCGGCAGCGGCGCCATCAACATCCTCGCCGCCGACAAGCTGATGCAGACGCCGCGCCTCTACGCGACCTTCCTGCTGTGGCTGTTGTCGGAGCTGTTCGAGAACCTGCCCGAGGTCGGCGATCCCGAGATCCCGAAGCTGGTGTTCTTCTTCGACGAGGCGCATCTCCTCTTCAGCGACGCGCCCAAGGCGCTCCTGGAGAAGATCGAGCAGGTGGTGCGGCTGGTGCGCTCCAAGGGCGTCGGTGTCTTCTTCGTGACGCAGAATCCGCTCGACGTGCCCGACACGGTGCTGGGCCAGCTCGGCAACCGGGTGCAGCATGCCTTGCGCGCCTTCACGCCGCGCGACCAGAAGGCGGTCAAGGCCGCGGCGCAGACCTTCCGGCAGAATCCGAAACTCGACACCGCGACCGTCATCATGGAGCTCGGCGTCGGCGAGGCGCTGATCTCCTTCCTCGAGGCCGGCGGCATTCCCGCCATGGTCGACCGCGCCTTCGTCCTGCCGCCCGCCTCGCGCCTCGGCGCCATCACGCCCGAGGAACGCCAGGCGATCATCGCGGCCAGCCCGGTCAAGGGCCATTACGAGCAGGCGGTTGACCGCGCCTCCGCGTTCGAGGCCTTGCGTGACCGCAACGTGTCCGCGGCCGCGCCCAGCGGCAGCTGGCGCCGGCCGGGCGACGTCAAAACACAAACTCCGAGTTCGGGACCGTGGGGCCAAGCGCCAACATCGACGCCACCCCCCGCGCCGCCGCCGCAGCGGCAGGAGAAGAGCACGGTCGAGAAGATCATTCTCGGCGACGGGCGCCGCCAGGGCCTGGCCGAGGCGATGGCCAAATCCGCCGCGCGCCAGATCGGCAGTTCGCTCGGCCGTCAGATCCTGCGCGGTGTGCTGGGCTCGATCCTGAAGGGCTAGGCTGCGCCGTCATCGGTCGCGCGAGGGCCGGCTTCCGCACGGACGCCGGCCCTTTTCTTTGCCCGGATATCATTGGCTGACCGACCAACGTCGCAACGTGTCAGAGGCAAAGTTGCGTGAGCCGTAGCAGGGCGCGGGTTGAGTAGTTTCCGATGCTACTGTCGCGGCGGCTTCGCTCGTACTGGTTGCGCATGGTTTCATGATAGGGCGCATGACTTCGTTGGATCGCAGCCAACAGCTATTGCCGATGCCTGTAAGTCGTTTCAGCATCCGCCACCTCCGCGCACGGATTGCGGTCCCGAACCGCCCTGCCCCGATCCCTGCCTCCTAGTCGGCCCAGCGCGAGAAGCGTTCTGCCACCACGCGGGTCTATCCGACGGCGCTGGCACCAGCGACGCCGCCGAGCGACCGCCACGGCTTGAGAACAATCACCCCATGATCGACAGAACCCCACCTGCGCCGAACGGAAAGGCCGATGACCTGCCCACCAAGGCGCTGACGGGAGTCCCCGGATTCGACGCCCTTACCGACGGCGGCTTGCCGCAAGGCCGCGCGACGTTGCTCGCAGGCAATGCCGGCTCCGGCAAGACCGTGTTCGCCCTGCAGACCCTGGTCAATGCCGCGCGCGACCGTGGCGAGCCCGGCATCTTCGTCGCGTTCGAGGAAGACTCGAAACGAATCCTGGCCAATGCCCAGACCTTCGGATGGGATCTGCCGTCATTGCAACGGAAGAAGCTCTTCTTTCTCGACGCGCAACCGGATTACGACACCGTCCTTTCGGGTCAGCTCGATCTCGGGGGAATGCTCGCCGCCCTCGGCGCCAAGGTCGACGAGATGGGCGCGCGGTGGATCGCCTTCGACGCCATCGACGTCGTGTTCGCGCTGATGGGCGACAGCGCACATGTGCGCCGGGAGATCTACCGCCTCAACGATTGGCTCATCGGGCGCGGCCTGACGGCACTCATCAGCGCCAAAGCCAATGCCGGCGGAGACACGGGGACCCCCCGAATTCTCGATTTCATGCAGTTCATGGTCGATTGCCTGATCATTCTCGGCCACGATCTCGTGGAAGGGACCTCGCAGCGCAACCTGCGAATCGTCAAGTTTCGCGGTTCCGCGTTCGAGGAGAACGCCATTCCCTTCCTGATCGGCCCGAGCGGAATCGAGACCGCCTACGCCACCAGAGTCGCGCGCCCCGCGCTTCCGGCGACCCACGAGCGGGTTTCCAGCGGCATCGAACGGCTCGACGTCATGCTCGGCGGCGGCTTCTTCCGCGGCGGCAGCATCCTCATGACCGGGGGGCCAGGTACCGCCAAAACGACCTTATGTGGCGCGTTCTCCGAGGCCGCCTGCCAGCGCGGCGAGAAGACGCTGTTCGTCAGTTTCGATTCCCGCATCGATGAAATGATTCGCGATCTCGGTTCGGTCGGGATCGGCCTGGACGCTTGGGTCAAGTCCGGGATGTTGCACATGATCTCGGCCCGGGCCATCAGCGGCAGTGCCGAAACCCATCTCATGCGGATCAGGAACGCCGCGCGGAAGCATGGCGCGCGCTGCGTGGTGATCGACCCCCTGTCCGCCCTGTCCAAGTTCGGCAATCGCGCCAGTTCGCTCGGCGTTGCGGAACGCCTGATCGACTGGGCCAAGAACGACGGCGTCACCTTGATGTGCACCAGCCTGCCCGACGAGACGATTCCCAACAACGATGCGACCCCGCTGCAAATTTCGACCATCGCCGACACCTGGATCAATTTGACGTACTTCGCGCGCGGCGGCGAGCGAAACCGGGCTCTATCCATCTTGAAATCACGGGGCACTGATCACTCCAACCAGGTGCGCGAAATGATTCTGAGTGGCGCCGGCGTGGCGTTGGCCGACGTCTATACGGCCGATGGCGAGGTGCTCATGGGTACAATGCGCTGGAGCAAGGAGCGCGACGAGCGGTTGTCGAGCGAGCGGGACGCGGCGGACAATCGGCTTCGGCGCCTCGGCCTGGAGGCGGAAGCCGCCGAGCTCGAAGCGCGCCTGGTGATGCTGAAGCGGGAAATCGTCCTGATCGGGGAGGAGCGAAAGACTCTCGTCAAAGAGGAGCACGAGCGGATCGACGATCTGGTCAGCAACGAGGTCGAGATGCGGAATCTTCGGGCGGCCAACAGTCCGGAAACGTCGAGCGAAGAATCGCCGGCCGATGATTGACGCCCTCTCCACGGGAAAGTTCAGGCTCTATATCGCAGGCGACGCCCCGAATTCGCGGCGCGCCGTCGCCAACCTGACCGCGTTCTGCAACCGATATCTGCCGAACCGCCATCATATCGAGATTGTCGACGTTTTCGAGCATCCGAAACGGGCGCTCGAGGAGGGAATCCTGCTGACGCCCCTGCTCGTCATTGCTTCGGCGTCGCCGGCGAAGAGAATCGTCGGCGATCTGACCGATTCCTCCGTCCTGTTGGGCGCGCTCGGTATCGCCGCCGGTGCGTCGTGACCCACATGGCAGCACCGTCCGACGGGGATGAGACGGAGCTGGGCAGGCTCATCCAGACGCTGCATGAGGCGCAGCAGCGCATCCAGGTTCTGACCGGCGGGGCCGTCGATGCGGTGTCCGATCTCGCGTCGGGCTCGACTTATCTGCTGCCGGTTTCGCAGGCCCATCTGCGTCAAAGCGAAACCGAGCAGCGCCACTTCGCAGTGGAGCGGGCTGCGATCCTCAACGCCCTGCCAGCTCATATCGCCCTGCTGGATCGCGACGGCAACATCGTCGCGGTCAACGAAGCCTGGCGGCGCTTCGCGCTCGTCAACCTATGTTCCCGAGACGATCTCGGCGTCGGCTGGAACTATCTCGAGGTCTGCGACCGGGCCCGTGGCGACTGGTCGACGGAAGCATCCGCCATGGCTCGCGGCATTCGTGCGGTGCTCGCGGGGAAAGTCGCAGATTTTGCCGTCGAGTATCCCTGTCCTTCGCCGACGGCGCCGCGCTGGTTTCGCGCGACGGTGACGCCGCTCGACCGCGGTGGCACCGGCGGCGCGGTAGTGATGCATATGAACGTCACCGAACTCAAGCTGGCCAGCGAAGCGGTGCGGGCAAGCTCGGAACGGTTTCGCGGGGCCTTCCGCGATGCGGTCACCGGCATGACCATTGTAGACACCGCCGGCCGGTTCCTGGAGTCGAACGACGCCTTCTGTCGCATGATGGGCTACAGCGAAGACGAACTGAAGACGAGGGACGTTTCGAGCGTGACCCACCCCGACGATTGGCCCGAGAGCAAGCGGCTCATCGCTTCGCTTCTTGCCGGAGAGCGCCGCGGCTACAACCTCGAGAAACGGCAACTGACCAAGAGCGGCGCGATCGTCTGGTGCCGCGTCAGCGTTTCCGCCAATCGGGATGCGGCCGACCGACCGACCGAGCTCATTGCCATTGTCGAAGACATTTCGGAACGCAAACTGGCGCAGCTCGCGCGCGACGAAACGGAAACCCGCTTCCGCCAACTGGCCGATACCATCGAGGATGTCTTCTGGCTGACGGACGCCAACCAGAACTATCTTTACCTCAGCCCCGCGTTCGAACGAATCTGGGGGCGCCCGGTTCAGGACTTCTACCGGAACCCCGATCTTTGGTCCGCATCCATCGTCGACGAGGATCGCTCCAACGTCATTGCGGCGTGGAAGGGCTCGAAATACGGCAAGTTCGACATGGAATACCGCATCCAGCGCCCCGACGGCACCGTGCGTTGGGTCGCGGACCGCGGATTCCCCGTTCTCGACGACGCCGGCCAGGTGCTGCGCGTCGCCGGCACGGCTCGCGACGTCACGGAACGCAAGCACGCTCGGCAATCCTTGATCGAAAGCGAGGAGCGGTTCCGGCTTCTGTCGAAAGCCAGCACCGATGCGATCTGGGATTGGGATCTGGCCACCAATTCGCTCTGGTGGAACGAAGGCCTCGAGGCGCAGTTCGGATATCGGCGCAGCGAATTCGGACCGACAATCGAGGCCTGGAGGAGTCGCGTTCACCCGGACGACTACGCCAAGATGGGGCCCGATATCGATCCCAATGCCAAATACCAGAACGACAAATGGTCCAGCGAATACCGCTTCCGCCGAAAGGACGGCAGCTACGCCTATGTTCTCGACCGTTCCTACGTCATTCGCGATTCAGCCGGCAAGCCCGTGCGGATCATCGGTGGCATAACCGACATCACGGACCGCAAGCAGGCCGAGGAACGGCTCGCCGAGCAGGCCGCGCTGCTGGACGTCTCGCAGGACGCCATCATCGTTCAGGGCCTGGACAATCGCCTCTTGTTCTGGAACCGGAGTGCGGAGCGCATCTATGGCTGGACCGCGGCCGAGACGCTGGGCCGGTCGGCCGAGGAACTGCTGTACAGCAGTCCGGCGGACTTCCACGAGGCCGTTGCGACGGCGACGAAGCGAGGCCATTCCTCGGCGCAGTTCGAGCATCATCGCAAGGACGGCACCAAGCTGACGGTGGAGGGCAGCATGACGGTGGTGCGCGGTTCCGATGGCTCGCCACGCTCGATCCTCGCTGTGAACACCGACATCACCGAGCGCCTCGGCATGGAGGAGCAGCTGCGGCAATCGCAGCGGCTCGAAGCGGTCGGCCAACTCACCGGCGGGATCGCGCATGACTTCAACAATCTCCTGACGGTGATCCTGGGCAACACGGAGCTCCTGGTCGAGCAGTTGGGTGAGGACGACAAGCGCCGTGGCCTCGCCGACAACACCATGGCCGCGGCACAACGCGGCGCGAAACTCACGCAGCGCCTACTGTCCTTTTCCCGGCGCCAGGCGCTGGATCCGAAGACCGTCAACGTCAACCAGCTCTTGGCCGGCATGGAGAGTCTGTTGCGACGGACTCTGAGCAGCAACATATCGATCGAGCTGGTTCTCGGCAAAGATCTCGGGAATGCGATGGTCGATCCCTCACAACTCGACAACGCGGTCTTGAATCTTTGCCTCAATGCGCGCGACGCGATGAAGGATGGCGGCAAACTGACCATCGAAACGGCGGATATCGATCTCGACGGCGACGACGCCGACGTGGCACCGGGTCGATATTTCATGATCGCGGTGACCGACACCGGCACCGGTATCGCACCTGAAATCCTCACCCGGGTCTTCGACCCCTTCTTCACCACCAAGGAAGTCGGCAAGGGAACAGGTCTCGGCTTGAGCATGGTCTATGGCTTCGTCACGCAATCGGAGGGACAGGTAAAGATCTGCTCGGAGCCTGGTCGCGGAACGACCGTGACGCTCTATTTGCCGGGCGCCGTCGGCGCGATCGCCGCCACAAAGGAACCATCCGAGAGCCACCCGGCGCAAGGCGGCTCCGAGACGATACTGATGGTCGAGGATGACAAGCTGGTGCGGTCTCACGTCGAGAACCAGCTCCGCGCGCTTGGCTACCGGGTCATCACGGCGATCGACGGGTCGAGCGCTTTGATCGCCTTCCGTGCCGGTCCCAAGGTCGACCTGCTCTTCACCGATGTGATCATGCCGGGTGGGATGAGCGGCAAGCAGCTGGCGGACGCCCTGCGCCAGATCAAACCTGACCTGAAGGTGCTTTTCACCTCGGGTTACGCCGAGAAAGCCATTGTTCATCAGGGGCGTCTCGACCCCGGCGTGCGCCTCCTCAGCAAGCCTTATCGCCGCGCCGAGCTCGCGCGGATGGTCCGCCAGGCCCTCTCGTCAGAACCGCGTCTTGTGCCATGAACGCGAAGGTCTCACCACCGCGGCGATTGTTGATCTTCGACGACGATCCCGCCATCGGCCAGACCTTCGCCGCGATCGCGGAGACCGTGAACTTCGCATCCCATTCGGCGACACACTCCGAGGATTTCTTTCGGATTCTCAAGGAGTGGAATCCAACCCATATTGCACTGGATCTTGTCATGCCGGGTGTCGACGGCATCGAGGCGCTGGGTTTGCTGGGCGACCTGAAATGCCGGGCCGAAATCATCATCACGAGCGGCATGGGGAGCCGGGTTCTCGACGCGGCCCGGCGCGCGGCCGCCGAACATGGGCTGTCCGTCGCAGGCGTCATAGCGAAACCCTTCCCCGCCGCGGAGCTTCGTGCGCTGCTGACGAAGACGCCTGTCGTGGTGCCAGCGGTCGGCCCCGCTCGCATACCCGTGCCGCAAGACGATCTCGGCGAATTCACCGAAGAAGAGCTGGCAGGAGCGCTCGATCGGCGCGAGTTGCGCGTCTTCTACCAACCTATCATAGAGTGCGCCGCCGGCGCGCTCGCTGGGTTCGAGGCGCTGGCTCGTTGGACTCGGGCCAATGGCCAGGCTGTCTCGCCCGATGTCTTCATCCCATTCGCCGAGAGTACGGGATTGATCGACCGCCTGAGCGATCAGGTCGTGAGCCAGGCGATGGCCTGGCTCACGGGCGCGTTTCCCGATACCGCGCTGCTCCTGTCCCTCAATCTCTCGGCCCGGTCCCTGAGCGACGAGACGCTGGCCGACCGCATCGCCCAGGCCTGCCGGCAGCATGCGATCGCTCCCGCCCGTATCATCCTGGAGATCACCGAGACCAGCGCGATGAGCCACTCGATCACGACGCTGGACCTTGTGACGCGTTTTCGGATCAAGGGATTCCAGCTCTCGATCGACGATTTCGGCGTCGGCTACTCCTCGCTGGTCCAACTGGCGCGATTGCCATTCTCCGAGTTGAAGATCGACAAGACGTTCGTGATCTCCGCACAGAAGTCGAAAGAATCCCGCAGCATCGTCAAAGCGATCGTCAGCCTGGCCCACAGCCTCGAGCTGCGCGTGACCGCCGAAGGCGTAGAGGACGAATGGACGCTCGGATTCCTCAAGGAGCTGCACTGCGATTTCGCCCAGGGCTTCCACATCAGCCGCCCCATGGAGGGCGGTGCAGCGGAGAAGTGGGTCCGGGAACGGATTTTGCCTGACCGGTACGGATCCGGCATCGACAGAGCGGACCCGATCCTCAAAACATAGACTGCGCGGCGCCAGCGGGCCGGACCGTCCGGTCGCGCGGTCAGACCGCGCGCTTGTGCCGCTCGATGCAGGTCGAGAGAACCTTGTCCATCGGCTCGCGCCACCAGCGCTCGGAAAAGATCTCGATCTCGGCGGGGCCATCATAACCGGCCGTTTCCATCCAGCCGCGAATGAGCGGAATGTCGACGATGCCATCGCCCATCATGCCGCGATCGGTCAGCAGATGGGTGGTCGGCACCAGCCAGTCGCAGACATGCAAGGCCATGAGCCGGGCCGTACCGGCGCGCGCGATCTGTACAGCGAGCTCGGGATCCCACCAGGTGTGATAGACATCGACGGCGACGCCGAGCCCGCGGTCGCCGGCCGGATCAAGGCGGTCGCAGAGATCGAGCGCCTGGCGCAGCGTGTTGATGCAGCTTCGATCCGCCGCCATCATCGGATGCAACGGCTCGATCGCCAGCGGCATCCCGGCCGCCTGGGCAAACTCGAGCAGATGCGCGATCTCCTCGGCGACCATCTCGCGCGCGGCCGCGAAATCCTTGCTGGGCGCGCTGCCCGGCCGCGAGAATTGCGGCAAGCCGCCCGCCACCAGAACCAGACAGGGGGCGCCCAGTGTCACCGCCTCCTCGACCGCGCGGCGGTTGTCGTCGCGGGCCGACTGCCGGTGAGCCGGGTCCGCCACCATCATGCCGCCGCGGCAATAGCCGGAGAGCGCCAGCCCAGCATCGCGCAGAAGCTTCGCCGCGCGATCGACGCCAACCTGCTGGACCTGATGGCGCCAGGGGCAGACCGCCCTGACCTGGTGGCGCACACAGGCCTCGAGGATCGTGGGCAGATCGCCCTGCCGGTCGAGCGTGATGGTGTTGATCGACATCCAGCGATGATCGCGCGAGAAATCCCTCATGGCCGGGCGCTCCGCTGCAGGGCCCGCGCCGCGGCGGTCTCGCTGGAGGCGGCCGTCGTCAGGAACCGCCGGAACAGCTCAACCTGCCCCTGCACCATGGCGGTGCCGCCGACGAAAAGCTTGCCGAGCTTGCGCGCGTCGCGCTGCAGGCGGGAGGGCGAATCCCCGATCACGATATCCACCACCGTCTCGCCGCGCGCGACGATCTCGGGCCGAAAGGGCGACGGGTCTCCGGCCTGCATTCCCAGTGTCGTCGCATTCACCAGGATCTGGTAGTCCCGATTCGCCGTAGCACCGGCGCTCAAGGCGCAACCGCGCGCGACCCGGCGCAGCCGAAGCAGGAAATCCGCGGCCTTGCCCGGCTCGCCATCCTCGATCGCGAGGGAGGCGGCTCCGGCCGCCACGATCCGCGCCGCGATCGCCTTGCCAGCGCCGCCGCACCCGGCAAGCCGCACATGCTTGCCGGCCAGAGCCACGCCCGCCCCCGCCAGCGCCGACTCGAATCCCATGCCGTCGAAATTGGCGCCGATCCAGGAACCCCCGTCGAAACGCACGCAATTGGCGCTGCCGACCAGCGCCACCAGGGCCGTGCGGCGGTCGAGATGATCGCAGATCGCGGTCTTGAGCGGCGTCGTCACCACCAGTCCGATGACGCCGCGATCCTTCCGCAGCACCCGAAGATGATCGCCGAGCGCCGCTGGGCCCAGTCGTTTCTTGACGACGCGCAGCGCCTCGCCGTCGCGCTGGAAGAGGCCGTTGAGCAGGTCGGGCGTGCGGACATGGGCGATCGGCGTTCCGATCATCTCGATGCGCCGGCCGCCCGATGTCCCCATGCCGGCGGCCGGGTCAGCTCAAGCTGGCGAGATAGCTCGCGTAATGCGCGGCGATCGCATCGGCGGCCAGATCGCCGTCATGCAGGATCACGCGATAGCGCAGCGCCATCGTCTCGCCCTGCCTGATGTCGCGCTTCTCGAGGCGGAAGGGCCCGACCGTGACGACGCCCCAGTCGGAGACGAACCAATAGGGATCGCGGTGATCGCGCGGATCGGGGAAGAGCGCCAGGCCTGCCCAATGTCCGCCGCCGACCGGGCCGTTGTAATGCACCCAGCGCGCGCCGCTGCCGCTGACCGCCTCGCCGCCGCTGTGACCGCGATCGTCCCGCACCCGGCCGCCGGAGGTGACGGCGATCGATTCGGCAACCCGCAGATTGAAATAGGCATGGCGCGTCGGCCCGAGCGACAGATCCCACTCCGCCGCTGAGAGCCGCGATTCGACATCGATCACGTAGGCGCCCTCGATCGTCTTGAGATCGAGCAGCCGCTGCTCGCGTGCCGCCAGCCGCCCCTCGAGCGCCGCCCATTCCACCGGCCCGCGCCATTCCATGGTCTGGGTGATGCGATAGCCGCCGCCCGGCGTCTCCTCCCCGCTGGCATTGGTCTGCAGAATCCGCCCCGGAGCACGCCCCTGGAAGGTCTCGTCGACGTAGAAGTTGTAGGTGTACTGCTCCTTCCGGCCAGCCGCCGCCGGCATCCAGCAATCGACATGGTCCGAGGCGATCCAGAAGGAATTGTGATGCGGATGATCGGCCGGGCATTCCGAGGTGACCGCGAAGCCCAGCGGCGTATAGACGGGAAAGAGATAGGGACGATGGCGGCCCTGCGTCAGGCTGAAGACCGGCTGGGACCCGCGCCGCAGCGTGCGCCGCTCGGTCTTGGCCCAGGCGCCCTTGGGCAACGCGATCGGGTCGTCAGCGAGGATGAATCGATCGGCCATTCCGTTCTCTCCGATGGGCTTGCCTATCATGCCGCGGGCGGGCCCTGCAATCGATTGCTCAAACGGCCTTGCGGCGCCTTCCGCCGCCATTGCCCTTGCGGCTTCGCATCGGGCCTTTCCTGGCCGCCGGCGCGTCGCGCGCGGAGCGCATCGCGCGCGGCGGCGCCGTCGATTGGCGCAGGATCAGGCTGGTATCGAGCGGGTAATGCGCGGCATGCGGCTTGCCGTCGAGCTGCGCCATCAGATAGTCCGCCGCACGCTTGCCCATCTCGGCGGCCGGAACCCGGACGGTGGTGAGCGCCGGCCGCAGATGCGCCGCGAAATCCAGATCGTCGAAGCCGGCGATCGAGAGCTGGCGCGGGATCTCGATCCCGCGCTCGTCGCATTCGACGACCGCGCCGAAGGCCAGCACGTCGCTGCCGCAGATCACCGCCGTCGGTTTCGGCGTGCCCTCGAGAAGTCGGCGCAAGCCGCCGCGCCCGCCTTCGATGCTGTAGGGCTCCTCGACGATGGCGGTTTCGGGGACCTCGACGCCATGGGCCGCCAGCGTCTCGACCACGCCGTCGATCCGGTCCTTGACGCGGTCGTTGTTCTTGCGGAAGCCGACGATCAGGCCGAACTGCCGGTGACCCAGCTCATAGAGATATTGCGCAATTTGTGCCGATGCGGCGCGGTTATCGAAACCAACCGAGGATTGGGCGCTCTTCGGCCGGTAGGTGTAGGTGTTGATGAAGGGGATCTGCTTGACGGCCAGGAGAGTCATGAGCTCCGGCGCATGGGTATGGCCGACCAGCACCAGCCCTTCCGCGCCCCGCTCCACCAGCAGCCGGGCCTGGCGCCATTCGCGCTCGACCTCGAAATTCGAGGTCGTGACCAACAGCGAATAGCCGTTCTCGCCGGCGGCGTTCTGCAGGGTCTCGACCAGGCGCGCATAGATCGCGTGATCCAGCGTCGGGATGACGGCGCCGATGGTGCGCGTGCGGCGCGTGCGCAGGGCGCCGGCCGCGTTGTTGCGCAGATAGCCCAGCTCCGCGATCGCCGCATGGATGCGCGCCCGCACCTCCTCGTTCACCACCGCGGGCATGGTGAGGGCGCGCGACACGGTCGAGGTCGAGCAGCCGACGCGCCGCGCCACATCGCTGAGGCGGATCGCGCCCGGATCCGATTTCTGTCCGCGTTTCCGGGGTTTGGCCATGCCCTTGCTTAGCCATCGCCGCCTCGCCCCGTCAAGCTTGACAGCGCGTCCGGCTTTCTATGCAATCGATTGCAGAAATCCCGCCTCCGGGCCCTGAACCGGGTGGATCGCCTTGAACGAGCGCAGAGTGGCCTTCATCACCGGCTCGCGGCGCGGCATCGGCCGGGCCGCGGCCTTCGCGCTGGCGGAAGCCGGATTCGACATCGTCATCAACGATCTGGAGCGCGATGCCGACGCCGAGACCACCCTGCGCGGGCTGGCCGACCGGGGCGTGCGGTCGCGCTTCCTCCTGGGCGATATCACCGAGATCGAATTCCATGGCCGGCTGCTCGACGAGATCGATCGCGAGTTCGGGCGGCTCGATTGCCTGGTCAACAATGCCGGGATGATCGCGCAGCGCCGCGGCGACATCCTCGAGACCAGCCCGGAAGAGCTCGACAGCCTCTGGCAGATCAATTTGCGCGGCACCTTCTTCCTGACCCAGGCGGTCGCGCGGCGCATGATCGCCGAGAGCCCCGACCGTCCCGGCCGCTCGATCGTCACCATCACCTCGGCCAACGCGCTGATGGTGTCGCCGGAGAAGGCGGCCTATTGCATCTCCAAATCGGCCGCCTCCATGGCCGCTCAGCTCTTCGCCGTCAGGCTGGCCGAGCATGGGATCCCGGTCTTCGAGATCCGTCCGGGCCTGATCACCACCCAGATGTCGGGGCCGGTACGCGAGCGCTACAGCAAGATGATGGGGGAAGGGCTGACCCCCATCCGGCGCTGGGGCAGGACCGAGGAGGTCGGCAAGGCGGTCGCAAGCCTCGCCACCGGTGCGTTGCCCTACAGCATCGGCCAGGTGATCAATATCGATGGCGGATTGCTGACTTTCCGTCTCTGATCCGAGGATTCGACGCCGAGATGAGCAGACCCAAGGAAGCGGAATCGTGAAGCTGGCGAGCTATATCCATGCAGGACGTCCCTCCTGGGGCGTCGTGGTCGATGGCGGAATCGTCGACATGGCCCGGCGATTCCCCGAGCTGCCGAGCTTGCGCAGCGCGCTCGCCGCGGCCGCGCAAACCCGGATCGCCGCGGCGGCCCGCGGCGCGAAGCCGGACGTCGCGCTCGACGCGGTGACCCTGCTGCCGCCCATCCCCGATCCGGAGAAGGTCATCTGCTTCGGCAATAATTACCGCGAGCATGTGCTGGAAGCAGGCCTGAAGATCCCCGAATACCCCTCGCTCTTCGTGCGGCTCGCCAACACCCTGGTGGGACATGGCGGCGCCATCGTCGTGCCGCGCGTCTCGTCGGAGCTCGATTACGAGACCGAGCTCGCCCTCGTCATGGGCCGCGCCGGGCGCCATGTGCCGGCGGCCAAGGCCTTCGACTACATCGCCGGCTATACCTGTTTCCACGACGCCTCGGTGCGCGACTTCCAGCTCAAGCATTCGCTCGATGCCGGCAAGAACTTCATCGGGACCGGCCCCTGCGGCCCCTGGATCGTGACCGCCGACGAGATCCCGGAGCCGGGTAGGCTCAATCTCCGCACCCGGCTCAACGGCGTCGAGCTGCAGAACGGCAATACCAGCGAGCTCATCTTCGATATCCCGGCGATCGTCGCCTATATCTCCTCCTTCACGCCGCTTAGTCCCGGCGACATCATCGCCACCGGCACCCCCAGCGGCGTCGGCTTCACGCGGAAGCCGCCGATCTGGCTCAAGCCGGGCGACATGGTCGAGATCGAGGTCGAGCGCATCGGCGTCCTGCGCAATCCGGTGCGCGCCGAAACCGATGCCGACGGCGCGAGCTAGAAGACCGGCCATGTATCTGGGCGTCGATATCGGCGGCACCTTCACCGACCTCGTCATGATGGACGAGGCGGGCAGCCTCAGCACGGCCAAGGCGCTGAGCACGCCGGGCGAGCTCGAGACCGGCGTGCTGAACGCCGTTTCGCTGGCGGCCCAGAGCCGGTCGATGTCGGTCGGGGAGCTGCTCTCGCAGGTCAGGATCTTCGGCCATGGCACAACCCAGGCCACCAACGCGCTGATCGAGCGGACGGGGGCCCGCACCGGCCTCATCACCACCCGCGGCTTCATCGACACGATCGGACTGCAGCGCCTGCTCGGATTCTCCGCCGGCGTTCCCGTGGACCAGCTCGGCTGGTACAGCCGCCGGCGCTATCCAGACCCGATCGTGCCGATCGCGCTGCGCCGCGAGGTGCCCGAGCGCGTCGATCACGCGGGCCGCATCTTGCTCGCGCTCGACCGCGGCGCGGCACGCGCGGCCGTCGAGGAGCTGATCGAGGCCGGCGTCGAGACTTTTGCTGTCGCCCTGCTCTGGGCCTTCCGCAATCCCGCCCATGAGCAGGCCATCGGTGAGATGATCCGGGAGCTGCATCCGAAGGCCTATGTGAGCCTCTCCTCCGAGGTCTCGCCCATCATCGGCGAATATGAGCGGACCGCGACCGCGGCGCTCAATAGCTACCTCGCGCTCAAGGTCGTGTCCTATCTCGACCGGGTCGAGACGGTGCTGCGCGACAACGGCTTCCGCGGCAAGTTCTACATCCTCAACAGTGCCGGCGGCGTCATGCCGGCGCCGGAGGCGGCACGCAAGCCTGTTCTCCTCGTCGCTAGCGGCCCTGCCGGCGGCGTGCTGGGATCGCTGCAGCTCGCCAAGGCCCTGGGCCATCGCAACGTCATCACCACCGACATGGGCGGCACCAGCTTCGACGTCTCGCTCATCGTCGACGGCAAACCGCTGGTCTCCGCCAGTCACGAGGCCGGCGGCTATCACCTGAACACGCCGATGATCGACATCCTGGCCGTGGGGGCCGGCGGCGGCTCGATCGCGCGGGTGGAGGACGGGTTGCTGCGCGTCGGCCCCGAGAGTGCGGGTGCCAGGCCCGGCCCCGTCTGCTATGGCCGCGGCGGCACGTTAGCGACCGTCACCGACGCGGATGTCGTGCTCGGCATCATCTCGCCCGACAATTTCCTCGGCGGTCGCATGAAGCTCGACCTCGAGGCGGCGCGCGAGGCGATCCGCACCCAGATCGCCGAACCGCTCGGCCTCGGCATCGAGGAGGCCGCCGCCGGCATCGTGCGGATCGTCAACGGCCATATGGCCGACACGCTGCGCGAGGTCACGATCGGGCGCGGCTTCGATCCGCGGGACTTCGTGATCTTCGCCTATGGCGGCGCCGGCCCCGCCCATTGCGCCGGCTACGGCGCCGAGCTCGGCGCCAGCCGCATCCTCATTCCCGCCACCAGCATGGCGCATTCGGCCTATGGCGCGCTCGCCTCGGACGTCCATCATTCGAGCGAGCGCTCGCAGCTCATGCGGGGCGGCGGCAGCGGCAGAAAGCCCTGGGAAGGAATCGATGTCGAGCGGGTCGCCGAGATCTTCGCCGACCTCGAGGCGCGCTGCATCGCCGGCATGGAGCGCACCGGCATCGCGCGCGAACATGCGAGCGTGGTACGCACCGTCGATATACGCTATCGCCGCCAGACCCACGACCTGATCGTGAATTTCCCCGACGGACCGGTCGACGCCGCCGCCGTCCGCAGGGCGGTCGAGCGCTTCGAGGACGATTATGAAGGGCTCTATGGCAAGGGTTCCGGCTTCAGCGACGCCGGCATCGAGCTCAGCACCTTCCGCATGCAGGCGACCGGACATAACATGGCACCGGCGCCGCAATGGGTGGGGGCGCGCCATGCACCGGCGCCCGGCTCGCGCCAGGTCTTTGAGCCCAGTGTCGGCACGAAGATCAAGGCGGCGGTCTGGCAGTGGCTCGATCTGCCGGTCGGCCACCGGATCGACGGACCGGCGGTGATCGAGCATCCCGAGACCACGGTCTATGTCGGCGTCCGGCAGACGGCGCTGATCGATTCGACCGGCAATCTCTCCATCGATCTGGCGGAGGCGCAGCAATGACGGCCGCGACCATTCTCAAAGCCGACAGATCGGCCCGCATCGATCCCATCACCTTCGAGGTGATCCGCCACAAGCTCCAGGCCATCACCGAGGAGCAGGCCATCACCCTGAAGCGGGTCTCGGGCTCGCCGGTGGTGACCGAGGCGACCGACTTCAACAACGGCCTCTATCTGGCCGACGGCTCGATCGTGACCATGGGCCCGCAGGTGATCTTTCACACCGGCACCATGTCCACCGTGATCCGCAACATCATCAAGGACTTCGAGCCGCGCGGCGAGATCCGCGAAGGCGACATGTTCATCCTCAACGATCCCTATCGCGGCGCCATCCACCAGCCCGACGTCTCGATCGTGGCGCCCTTCTTCTACAAGGGCAGACATTGCGGCTGGGCCGGCTCCTGCGCCCATCAGCTCGATGTCGGCGGCATGAGCTTCGGCAGCTGGGCCTATCGCGCGACCGAGGTGCAGCAGGAGGCCATGCTGCTCACCGGCCTCAAGCTGATCGACGGCGGCAAGCTGCGCGACGATCTCTGGCAGATGATCATGAGCATGACCCGCCTGCCGAACTATCTGGGTCTCGACCTCAAGGGCATGATCGCCGCGAATCATGTGGCGATCCAGCGCCTGACCGAGCTGTTCGATCGCTACGGCATGGAGACGGTCGATTCCGTCATGAATGCCGAGATCGACGCCTCGGAACGGCGCATGCGCGAGCGCTTGCGGAAGATCCCCGACGGGATCTACCGGGCCCGCGACTATATCGACCACGACGGTCATACCAACGCGCTCTACCGAGTCTGCCTCGCCATCCACAAGAAAGGCGACACGCTCGAGTTCGATCTCGAGGGCACCTCGGAGCAGGCGCCGGGCTTCATCAACTGCACCTGGTCCGGGATGAAGGGCGCGCTCCTCACCGGCCTGTTGCCGATCCTGGCGCCCGACATCCGCTGGAACGAAGGCGTCTTGAGGCCCGTCACCATCCATGCGCCGGAAGGCACGCTCTGCAACGCGCGCTGGCCGGCGCCGGTCTCGGGCGCCACGGTCTGCGCGGTCTGGATCGTGATGAATGTCGCGGTCGCCGCCCTGTCGCGCATGGTTTCTTGCGCGCCCGACATGGTGCGCGAGGCGCAGGCCGTCACCAAGGGCCAGATGTCGGTGCTGACCCTCGCAGGCCTCAATCGCAATGGCGAGGCCTACGGCACCTTGCTGCTCGATTCCATGGCGGGCGGCGGCGGCGCCTCGATCGACAAGGACGGACTCGACGGTTCGGGCGACTATGACGTGCCGCGCCCTGCCATCGCGAACGTCGAAGCCAACGAGGCGATGGGGCCGATCCTCTATCTCTTCCGCTCCTTCCTGCCCGACACGGCGGGGCCGGGGCGGATGCGCGGCGGCGGCTCGACCGGCCTGGCGCTGGTGGCGCATGACGTCGAGGGGCTGGATGCGATGGTGATCGGCCATGGCGTCGAGGTGCCGAACTCGACCGGCCTCTATGGCGGGCTGCCGGGCTCTTGCGCCTATCACCTCATCAAGCGCAGCAATCAGAGCGTGGGCGCACTCATCGACCGTTACTGGAATGCGGAACTCGTGATGGCGGATAGCGGCGTCGAGGATCTGGGCGCCAAGCCCGGCGGCTTCCGCATCGGCCAGGGCGACGTCTTCTGCTACACCTTCCAGGGCGGCGGTGGTTATGGCGATCCGCTGCTGCGCGAGCCCTCGCGGGTCGCCCAGGATATCCGTGACGGCCATGTCTCGACGGAAAGCGCCGCGAATCTTTATGGCGTGGTGGCGAAGGGAAAATCGGCCGAGATCGACCGGGCCGCGACTGAAGCCAGGCGCGACGCGATCCGGCGCGAGCGGCTGCGCGGCAAGAAACCAAAGACGGCCGCGCCCGGGGCCCGCAACGATGGAAGCGCCGAGATGCGGATCGGCGAGGACCGCCATTTCCATTGCGCCTGCGGCGCCGATCTGGGTCCCGTCTCGGAAGACTGGAAGCCGAAGGCCTCGATGCGGAAAGTGCCGCCCAGCGCCTGCGGTCCCCATGTCCGGACCCATCGCGAGCTCGAGCTGCGCGAGTTTTCCTGCCCCGACTGCGCCACGTTGCTGGAACTCGAAGTCTGCCGCAAGGACGAGGACTCGCTCTGGAGCCTCAGCCTGTCCTGACGGCTGATGACGGGCGCCCTCGCTACTTTGCGAACTTCCGCGCGCCGAAAACGCAGAGAACGACCGCCAAGGTGACGACGATCATCAGCGGGCTCACCTTCTCATGGAGCAGGGTGCCTGCCAGCGCGAGCCCGAAGAAGGCCTGCAGCAATTGCACCTGTCCCACCGCGGCGATGCCGCCCTGCGCCAGACCGCGATACCAGAAGATGAAGCCGATCAGCATGCTGAAGAGCGACACATAGGCAAGCCCGAGCCATGCGGGCCGGCCGATGCCGTGGAACGTCGCGGGCAGATTGGTGAAGACGAGCAGGACCATGATCGGCATCGACAGCACCAGGGCCCAGGAGATCACCTGCCAGCCGCCGAGCCTGCGTGACAGCTTCGCCCCTTCGGCGTAGCCCAGGCCGCAGACGATGATGGCGGCGAGCATCAGCAGGTCGCCCATCGGCGACGCGGCAAATCCCTGCGTGAGGGCGAAGCCCGCCACCAGCGCGCTGCCGAGGCAGGAGAAGAGCCAGAAGGCCGGACGCGGACGCTCGCCGCCCCGCAACACGCCGAAAATCGCCGTCGCCAGCGGCAGCAATCCGACGAAGACGATGGAGTGCGCCGAGGTGATATGTTTGAGCGCTATGGCCGTGAGCAGCGGGAAGCCGACGACCACGCCCAGCGCCACGATGCAAAGCGAGAGGAGATCGCTCCGCGCCGGCCTTTTCTCCTGAAAGATCAGCAGAAGCCCCAGGCCGAGGATGCCCGCGATGGCGGCCCGCGCCACGGTCAGGAACACGGGATCGAAATCCATCACCGCCAGCCGCGTGGCCGGCAGGGATCCGCTGAAAATCACCATGCCCAGAAACCCGTTGATCCAGCCGCTCGTCGTCTTATCCATCGCAGGCTCCGCGCTCGTTCTGCCTATATCAGGGCGCGGGCGCTGGCCTTTCCAGAGACAGTGGAGTACAATTAAATCATACTGTCATGGTCAATGAGGCAGTACAGATGATCGGACTCGCGGAAAACCTGGGAAGCGAAGGGTCCACGCTGATCGAGCGGGCAATGGCGACGATCCGGCAGCGGATCGCGGCCCGCGCCCTCACCCCCGGCTCGCGCCTGCCCTCCATCCGCGCCTTCGCCAAGACCATGCAGGTCTCCAAATCCACCATCGTCGAGGCCTATGAGCGGCTGGCGGCGGAAGGCGTGATCCAGTCACGGCTGGGGTCCGGGTTTTATGTCTCGGGGCCGCTGGCACCACTGTCGCTCGCCGAGATCGGCCCCAAGCTCGACCGCGACGTCGATCCGCTCTGGATCTCCCGCCAGTCGCTGGAAGCAGGGCCGGAAATCCTCAAGCCCGGCTGCGGCTGGCTGCCCGCCTCCTGGATGCCCGATGCCGGGCTGCGCCGGGCGCTGCGGACGCTCTCCCGCGCGGGCAATGCCGCCCTGGCGGACTACGACACGCCGCTCGGCCTGGCACCGCTGCGCCAGCTTCTCTCGCGGCGCATGGCCGAGCATGGCATCGAGGCATCGCCCGACCAGATCATGCTGACGGAATCGGGCACGCAGGCGATCGACCTTCTGTGCCGCTTCCTGATCGAGCCCGGCGATACCGTGCTGGTCGACGATCCCTGCTATTTCAACTTTCACGCCCTGCTGCGCGCGCATCGGGCCAAGGTCGTCGGCGTCCCCTATACGCCCACCGGACCGGATATCGATCTCTTTGCCCAGGCGCTCGAGACGCACCGCCCGCGCCTCTACATCACCAACTCCGCCATTCACAATCCGACCGGCGCCACCCTGTCGCCCGTCGTTGCCCACCGTCTTCTCAAGCTCGCCGAGCCGGCGGGACTGACCATCATCGAGGACGACATCTTCGCCGATTTCGAACAGGCGCCCGCACCGCGGCTCGCAGCCTTCGACGGGCTCGACCGGGTCGTTCATATCGGCAGCTTCTCGAAGGCGCTGTCGGCATCGGTGCGCTGCGGGTTCATCGCGGCACCGCATGGCTGGATCGAAGGCCTGACCGATCTCAAGATCGCCACCTCGTTCGGCGGCGGTCATCTCTCGGCCGAGCTGGTCCTGGCGATGCTCAAAGATGGCAGCTACCGCAAGCATATGGAGGCGCTGAAGGCGCGTTTGTCCCAGGTCATGGGCGAAACGAGCGCCCGTCTGAAGGCGCTCGGAATCCTGCCCTGGCTGGAGCCGCAAGCCGGCATGTTCCTGTGGTGCCGGCTGCCCGACGGCATCGATGCCGCCGACATTGCCCGAAAAGCGCTTGCGCAGAAGGTTGTGTTGGCCCCGGGGAATGCCTTCAGTCTCTCGCAGGCATCGGGCGGCTATCTACGCTTCAATGTCGCTCAATCGACGGACGCGCGAATCTTCAAGTCGCTCGAGCGAGCGATGCAAGGCCGATGAGCTTGCCCGGCGAGGATCGGACGAGTCTCAAAAACCGTCGCGTCGCCATCATCGGCGGCGGCCCCGCCGGGTTGATGGCGGCTGAGGTCATCGCCGGTGCCGGCCTGGCCGTGACGCTGTTCGACCGCATGCCCAGCGTCGGGCGCAAGCTGCTGATGGCGGGGCGCGGCGGCCTGAACCTCACCCATTCCGAGCCGCTCGACCGCTTCCGCGCGCGCTATGGCGACGCGTCGGCCTGGATGGGCCCGCTGCTGGACGCCTTTCCGCCCCAGGCCCTGATCGGCTGGTGCGAGGGGCTGGGGCAGCCGACCTTCGTCGGAAGCAGCGGGCGCGTCTTTCCGAAAGCGATGAAGGCGAGCCCCCTGCTGCGCGCCTGGATCCGGCGGCTGGAGGGCTTGGGCGTGCGCTTCGTCACGCAGGCGCGATGGACCGGATGGAACGAGACCGGCGCGCTCACCTTCGCCGACGGCAGCACCTATGCCGCCGACGCGGTGCTGCTCGCCTTGGGCGGCGCCTCCTGGCCCAGGCTCGGCGCCGATGGCGGCTGGACGGCTTTGCTGCCCGACATCGAGATCGCGCCGCTGCGCCCGGCGAATTGCGGCTTCGCCGTTGAGTGGTCGGCGATCTTCCGCGACCGCTTCGCCGGCACGCCGCTGAAACGCATCGCTCTCTCGCTCGGCGACCGGACCGTCGAGGGCGAGGCCATGATCACCGCCAAGGGCATCGAAGGCGGCGCCGTCTATGCTCTGTCGGCGCCGGCGCGCGAGACGATCGCGCGCGACGGCTCCGCGTCGCTGCGGATCGATCTGCGCCCGGATATGACGCTCTCGGCGCTCGCCGAGCGGCTCGACGAGGGATCGCGCGGCAGCGCCTCGCTCTCGAGCTTCCTGCGCAAGCGCGCCGGGCTCCCGCCGGTCGCCGTCGGTCTCGTCCAGGAGGCCTTGCATGCCGGCGAGACGAAACCGCTGCCGGCGCTCGTCAAGTCATTGCCGCTGCGCCTGACGGCGCCCTTCGGCCTGGCGCGGGCGATCTCGACCGCCGGCGGCATCGCGCGCTCGGAGCTCGACGAGCGGCTGATGCTGCACAAGCGGCCAGGCGTCTTCGCCGCGGGCGAGATGCTGGACTGGGAAGCGCCCACGGGCGGCTATCTGCTGCAGGGCTGCATGGCGACGGGCGTCGCCGCGAGCAGAGGTGTGCTCACCTTTCTTGCAGAAAGAGAAGTTCGCAGCGCTTAAGCCACCGAAACGGCTTACCCACTATGCAGACTGAGATTAGCGCTTCGGTTGATTATAACGTATAATAATGCGCGCAGCGGGGGTGTGCTGATCACATGGCTAAGCGCAGCATTACTGACGATGAAATTGCCTTGATTAAGGCGATGCAGATTCGCGGCTTTAAGAACAAGGACATTCAGTTCTACTTCAATCGCCCAGACAGGCCCGTCAACAGCGGTCGTATCTCCGGCATCCGAAGCGAGACTTACGGCGGATCCGCCGCGGTCCCGGCTGCACCCAACGCCGCGCTCGACTCATTCCTTGCAGCTCATGCCGACGGAAAGAAGCACCTCACTAGCAGTTCCGCGCACTCCGACACGCCATGGTCGCACAATCGCATTGCGAAATGCTTTGCAAAAGGATCAGACGGAGTATGGCGACTCGTCGTTAAGGAGAGCGACCACTTCGAGTGCAAAGCGAGCTTTGGCTTCAAATACCAAGGTAAATGGTTACGCGCGATCGCAGCTCTGGCAAACAACGACGGCGGATACATCTTCTTTGGAGTCAACGACAAGGACGTCAAAGGACCAAAGGGCGAAGATCTCAGCTACGCAGTAGTGGGTCTTGATAACAATGAATTCGCCTCAGCAGATCCCGCTGACCTTGCGACGCGCGTGAAGTCCATGTTTGATCCCACGCCGGCCATCCAAATAGCCGTGGCCAAAATCGGCGAAAAAAATGTCGGGGTACTGTATGTCCATAGACACGATAGCCGGCCAGTGATTGCCACTAAGCAAGATGGCGATATCAAAGAAGGCGATATATTTTATCGCTATCCTGGCCAATCATCGCGCATCAAGTACAGCGATCTCCGGGCGATGCTTGACGCAAGAGACGCAGAAGCGCGAACCCAAATACTACCAATGGTCGAGCGGCTACTTCAGCTGGGGCCAACTAGAAGCATGATTACTGATCTAGACGAAGGCATAATGGCAGATGGCAAGAGAACCATTCAGATAGATCAAAACCTAATAGAAAAACTGACATTTATAAAGGAAGGGCAGTTTAGCGAGACTGATGGAGCGCCTACTCTTAGGTTAATCGGTGAAGTTCAACCAATTGACGGCACCTCCAAGGCAAAGCAACATCTCGGCGTCCTCACACGTGCTGATTTTCTGGCCGCATTCCTCGATCAGGCAAAACCTGACGACCCTAAAGAGTACATACGATTCGCACTCGAAGTTGCAACGAATGAAAGGCTGCCCCTCCATTACTTTTCTCGCCTCGCGAAGCTCGACAACGAAGGGCTAATGGAATTCATCAACAACACTAACGGCCCCTCGGCGCGAAAGAAGAAATGCATCAAGTGGCTCAAGCCAAACGCGGCGTACCAGGCCGCAGTAGGAAAGCCCAAAGGAATTCTCGCAGAGATTATCGCCGGCAAGCTACCAACCATATCCACTCCGACAGAGGCATCACACGCAGCACAAGCGATCCTGGCTCTGCCGAGCTCTGCGACTTTCGAGATTGGGTCAATCCTAACGCTACTTAAGCGATGTCTCGTAGTGGCCGGAACCACGTCAGCAATAAGTTTCGTGCGGCGAGCTATCTGTCGAGTGGACGAACTTAAGTTCAGCAGCTCAAGTTGAAACCATAGCAAGGCCGGAAACCCACCTCCCTTGCGATCGGGGCGCGCCGCGAAGACAGTTAGCAATCGGTAGCGCCAATCAGAATCGCTACAATATAGTGACGGAGATTTGCGGTGTTGTTGATCGATCATTGTGCCATCGCTAGGCAAGTCACGAATTCTCTTCTGGCTACTTTGTGAGCACAATCCAATGAAGCTCAGGAGCATCTCACACTTAAGGGGGCGCCGCGGTCTATGACTGTGAGAATCAAGAGGTCCTCACCGGGGATTCGAGCGTTAACTGAATTATTTGAATTGCTAGAGAAGTCACGGCCAGACGACAGTTACGTTAATCTCTACCGCGGACATCCAAGCAAAACCTACGTGTTGCAACCTTCAATATTTCGGAGGAAGGAGTACCGGCGAGTTGAGAAAAATATCCTGCGCGAGCTAATCGCGATTCAACCGAAGGAATTTCGGGAAGACAAAACTGCATTTGAGCAACTGGTCCGTATGCAGCATTACGGATTACCAACAAGGTTACTTGACCTGACGTACAATCCGCTTGTTGGACTCTATTTCGCCTGCTCTATGCATGCTGACAAAGACGGGGAATTTCTCACATTTTCGCTTCAGAAATCTGAGATCAAATACTTTGATAGCGACACCGTGAGCTGCGTCGCCAACTTATCCAATCTCACCGGCCGTCAGAGAGATGAGATTCGGAAATTCTCTACAACGTCGGAACTCAATGAAAGTGACGTTGGGTTGCGGCTCCTTCATTTTATAAAAGCTGAGAAACCGTATTTCCTGCCAAGGATTGAAATGCAGGACTTGAAAAGCATACGCGCTGTCCGTCCAAAGCAGACCAATCAGCGAATACTCGCGCAGCAAGGAGCATTTCTTATATTTGGCCTTGTATCGACGCTCCAAGACTCAAATAATTTTGGAATTAGAGTGACTCGCAAAGCGATTCCTGCAGGAGCAAAGAAGAAGCTGCTCGAAGAGCTAGATAGCATCAATATCAATGCAAGCACACTCTTCCCCGAAATCGACTCCGCAGCGAAATACATAATGAGCAAAATTACGCCCTTGAATGATGTCGACGAAAGAGCTGACTGATCTCCAAATTTTCTCGTTGGGCCTAATCTAAGTTCCCGCTCCCTGCGGGAGGACCATATAGGCCTCCTCGCGGCCGAGCTCGCGATAGGCGACGCGCAGGCTCGAATAGAACTCGTCGAGATCGACATTGCAGCTGCGCACATGCCGGTGCGAGACGGTCGGATCGAACGCCGTCCGGCCATGCAGCAGGCGCTGGTTGTTGAAGACCAGCATCTCGCCGGCCGCGATCTTGACGACCAGGTGATTGCGCTCGTCATAGAGATAATCGAGGAAGTCCCGCAGCGCGTCGTAATAGCCGGCGACGTCGCCCTCGGCGATATCGAGCGGCGCCGTGCCCCGGTCCAGCAGCCGCACGCCTTCGATATGGCCCTCGCGGTCGAGCCGGATCACGGGGCCGGTCGCATAGAAGGCGCGGCCCTCCTTGAGCGTGCGGTGGAAGCCGGCCGGCACGGTCGACAGCAGGTGAAAGGCCGCGGGATTGCGTGCGCGCAAGGCCTCGGCGGCGTGATAGCCGTCGACCAGGATGGAATCGCCGCCTTCGTCGCTCTGGGCCAGGACATGGAAGAAGGTGATGCCGGGCGGGTTGTGGCGGTAGGGCTCGTCGGTATGCGGCGCCAGCGCCACCGAGGTATCGCCCACGAGCTGCGGCGTCGGCCGCGAGATCAGCTCATAGATCCCGTAATTGGTCATGCGCAGCGCACCGACCACCCCGGCGACTTTCTCGGTCGCCTCGCGCTCGCAGGTGACGTCGGTCAGGATGACGAAACCGTAGTCGCGCAGCCGCTCGAGGAAGCGCAGCCGCGCCCGCTTGTCCTGCAGGGCCGGATAGCTTTCATAGCTCAGAAGATTGTTGGTCCGCGCATGCCACAACACCGGCTTGTGGCGGCGATGTTCGCGCTCGGGAGGCGACAGGCAATGGGCGCGCAGCCACATCGAATCATAGCTCGAGACATGGCCGCCGGGCTTCCAGGCGACCGCGATCTCGCCTTGCGCATTGAGACGCGCGCTCTCGACGGCGACATCGCGCGGGATGTCGGTCAGGCGCAGGAAACGGCGCGCGGTCTCGGTGCTGCCGCATTCCGGGCAGACGCAGTTATGGCGCAGCCAGATGGCGGGGAAGCGGCTGACATGGCCGTCGGCCCAGCGCACCCGGAGATCGCTCCCCTCGGTATCGACATGAACGGCGACATGCCTGTCGTCGCGGGCGTCGCTGCGCTGGGTCTGGCTCATGCCGGGTCGATCTCCGAATGATCGCGTGGCCGCGCGCAACCTCAGACGATATGATGCGCGGGCGTCAGGGCGTAGCCGATTATGCCGGATGACAGGGCGCGGCGCCACGCCATGAACAGGGGTTCGGATGACCAAACATGTCCTGGTACTGGGCGGCGACGGCATCGGACCGGAGGTGACGGCCGCTGCCGAAGCCGTGCTCCGGACCCTGGATGAGCGCCACGGGCTCGCGATCGCGTTCGAGCATGCCCTCGTCGGCGGCGCCTGCTTCGATGCGACCGGCCAGTTCATCACCGACGACACCATGCGCCGCGCGAAGGCGGCCGACGCCGTTCTGTTCGGCTCGGAGGGCGGGCCCAAATGGGACAGCCTGGAGCTGACCGGGCCGCCGGAGGCGCGTAGCGGCCTGACGCGGCTCCGGCGCGAGCTCGAGCTGTTCGCGAACCTGCGGCCCATCCGCCCCTTCGACGCCATGCTGTCGCATTCCACCCTGAAGCCCGAGGTGGTCAAGGGCGTCGATTTCATCATCGTCCGGGAGCTCTGCAGCGGGATCTATTTCGGCGAGCCGCGCGGCATCGAGCGCAAGTCGGACGGCCTCCTCCACGGCTTCGACACTCAGGATTACAGCGAGCCCGAGATCGAGCGGATCGCGCATGCGGCCTTCGCCCTCGCCCGCTCGCGCCGGAAGAAGCTCACCTCGGTCGACAAGGCCAATGTGATGGAGAGCGGCATCCTCTGGCGCCGCACCGTGACGCGGATCGGCGAGCGGCATTATCCCGAGGTGCGGCTCGATCACCTCTATGTCGACAATGCAGCCATGCAGATCATCCGCGACCCGCGCCAGTTCGACGTCATCGTCACCGACAATCTCTTCGGCGACATCCTGTCGGACGGATCGGCGATGATCACCGGCTCGCTCGGCATGCTGCCCTCGGCCGCCCTCGGCGCGCCGCGGGAAGACGGGCGCCGGCCGGGCCTCTATGAGCCCGTCCATGGCAGCGCCCCCGACATCGCCGGCAAGGGCCTCGCCAATCCGCTGGGCGCGATCCTGAGCGCCGCGCTGCTGCTGACCCATGGGCTCGGCCGGCCCGATCTGGCGGGGCTGGTCGAAAAGGCGGTCGGCAGGGCGCTCGATGACGGCGTCTGCACGCCCGATCTCGGCGGCCGTGCCGGCACGAGCCAGGTCACCGCCGCCGTGATCGAGGCACTTGGACAAATCTGAAGCGCTGCCGGTCCTCCGCGCGAAGCGGAAGACCGCCAGCCTCTCGAGAAAGCTCTACTTCGCCTTGGTGCAGTAGGCGCAGATCTTGTTGCCGTCCAGGTCGCGGACATAGGCCGCATAGCTGGTGCCACGGGGGCCCGGCTTGCCTTCGTCCGTTCCGCCGCTGGCGAGGGCTGCCGCGTGGAATCCATCGACCGCCTTCTTCGATTTCGCCGTGAAGGCGATCATCGTGCCGTTGCCGAAAGTCGCCGGCTTCTTGTTGTAGGGCTTGGTCACATAGAACTGGGTCTTGGCCGGCGCATTCTTCGGGCCATAGCCGGCATAGCGGTCTTCCATCCCCGTCTGAACGAGCCCGAGCGGCGCCAGCGCGGCGTCGTAGAATTTCGCGGCGCGCTTGATGTTCTTGGCCCCAACCATGATGTAGGCGAGCATGCTGTTGTCCCCTGAAAAGGAAGGTTCCCGGCTGACCCGGTGTTGCGCGGGCAAAATGTCCTGTCTTGGCGTTTCCCGCAAGGCCGTCGCGGCGCCTCCCCCGGAAGGACTCCAGCGGCGAAGCCACCCGCGCTAGTCTTCCGCGCCCGGGCTGACCCGGGCACAGATCCTCGCCGCCGCCGAAGCGAGGATCGGCAATCGGGAAGGAGCTGTCGATGGAGAGGATCGGTTTCGTGGGGCTGGGCCGCATGGGACGCCCCATGGCCAGCAATCTCGTCCGGAAGGGCTTCGGCCTTTCCGTCTATGACATCAACCCCGCCGCGGTCCGTACGCTGGTGGAGGTCGGCGCCAAGCCCGCCAATGGCGTGCCGGGCGTGGTCGAGGGCAGCGACGTGATCGTGACCATGCTGCCCAGCGGCATCGAGGTCGACGCCATCGCCAACGGGCCGGACGGCATCTTCGCGCATGCCAGATCCGGCCAGCTCGTCATGGATATGAGCACCATCGAGCCGCGCACCACCGACAAGCTCGCGGCCGAGGCCGCCAGGCGGGGGCTCGCCTTCGTCGATGCGCCGGTCGGCCGCCTGGCGAGCCATGCCGACCGCGGCGAATCGCTGTTCATGGTCGGCGGCACCGAGGCGGACTTCAAACGCGTGCTGCCGCTGCTCCAGGCCATGGGCACGACGATCCATCATTGCGGGCCGGCCGGCAGCGGCATCCGCACCAAGCTGGTCAACAATCTGCTGGCCGTCGCGAGCTGCCAGCTCAATGCCGAGGCGCTGGCCCTGTCGCAACGCCTCGGCCTCGATCTCCCCAAGACGCTGGAGGTCATCCATGGGACGACGGCCACAAACGGGCAGCTCAAGCTCAACTGGCCGGGCAAGGTGCTGGCGGGCGACACGGCCCCCGGCTTCTCCATCGATCTGGCGCATAAGGACCTGTCGCTGATCATCGCGGCGGCGCAGGCCGAGACCATGGCGCTGCCGATGGTCGCCGCCGCGCGCGAGGCCTTCACCATGGCCCGCACCGCCGGCCATGGCGGCAACGACTTTTCCGCCATCGTCGACTGGTTCTGCTCCGTCTCCGGCGCGCCGAAGCCGCGGCTGCGCGAGGCCGACTAGGGGACGAGGGAGGCCGCGAAATCGGTCTGGCGTCGGCCAAAGCCGCATGGCAGGACTAGGATCGGCTCCAAGGGCAGGCAGAAGGGGAACGCCGGAATGGCGGAGGCGGGCAAGACGGAGAGCTTGGGCTGGCCGGCGGCGATCCATGCGGCGCTCCGGAAACATGATGTACGACAAGTCGCCTATGTCCCCGACGGCGGCCATACCGAGCTCTTGCAGCGGGTTCATGCCGATCCGGCCATGACGCCGGTGCTGCTGACCAGCGAGCAGGAGGGTGTCGGCGTCGTGACCGGTGCCTGGCTGGGCGGGCAGCGCAGCGCGCTGGTCATGCAGTCCAGCGGCGTCGGCAACTGCGTCAACCTGCTGTCGCTGGTGCGGCTCTGCCAGCTGCCCTTCCTGGCGCTGGTGACGATGCGCGGCGAATGGGGCGAGTTCAATCCCTGGCAAGTGCCGATGGGCTCGACCACGGCGCAGGCCTTCGCGCTGATGGGCGTCCAAGTGCAGCGCGCCGAGACGCCCGACGAAGTCGCACCCGTGATGCAGGCTGCCTGCGCCATGGCCTTCGAAGGCGGCACGCCGATGGCGGTGCTGCTGGCCCAGCGCCTGATCGGCGCCAAGGAGTTCCTGAAATGACCGCGACCCGTTTCCAGCGCCGCCCGGCGGTGGCACGTCTCCTGGCCGGCCGGCGCGATCTGCTGGTGGTGAGCGGACTGGGCGCGCCCAGCTATGATGTTGCCGCGGCGGGCGACCATGAGCGCAACTTCTATCTCTGGGGCGCCATGGGCAGCGCCGCGCTGGTCGGGCTCGGCCTGGCGCTGGCGCAACCCAAGGTCCCGGTGCTGGTGGTGACCGGCGACGGCGAGATGCTGATGGGGCTGGGCGGCCTCGCCACCGTGGCGCTTCGCAATCCGGGCAATCTCTCGATCGTGGTGCTGGATAACGGCCTCTATGGCGAAACCGGCGGCCAGGAGAGCCATACCTCGGGCCCCACCGACCTGCGGGCGGTCGCGCGCGGCTGCGGCATTGCCGACGCGCGTACTGTGACAAGCGAGACAGAGCTGGCGGCGCTCGCGACACGGGCTCATGCGCCGGGCAACGGGACCGTCTTCGCCCGGATCCCGATCGATCCTGCCCCCTTGCCCCGCATCCTGCCGCCGCGCGATGGTGTGTTCCTGAAGAACCGGATGAGGAGTGCCTTGGGCCTGTCGCCGCTCTGATTTTTTCTCTTGCTGGGAGAGGAAGCCATGCCGACCGCCACTGTGATCTACCCCGAGTTCGACCGGCCGCTGAGCGAGGATCCCGAGCGCAGCTGGACCCTGCCCGCGCGCTATTATTTCGATCCCGCCATCTACGAGGCCGAGCGCGAGAAGATCTTCTTCAAGAGCTGGCAATATATCGGCCATCGGAGCCAGCTCGAGAATCCCGGCGACTACATCACCGGCACTGTCGTCGACCAGCCGGTCTTCGTGCTGCGCGACCGGAGCGGCGAACTCAAGGGCTACTACAATGTCTGCCTGCACCGCGCGCATGAGCTGCTGAAGGGCGAAGGCAGCCTTCGGTCCGCCGCGATCACCTGCCCCTACCATGCCTGGACCTACGATTTCGGTGGAACCCTGCGGGCGGCACCCAACACCAAGCAGGTCAAGGACTTCATCCCCGAGGACTTCAAGCTGACGCCGATCCGGGTCGAGCTCTTCGCCGGCTTCGTCTTCGTCAATCTCGATCCCGACGCCAAGCCGATGACCGAGCTGGTCGGCTGGCTCGCGGAGGATCTGCGCAAGCATGTCCCGGACTTCGACGATCTCAAGCTGTTCGAAGCCCGGGCCATCGGCAATGCGGTGACGAAGGCCAACTGGAAGGTCGTCGTCGACAACTATGTCGAATGCTATCACTGCTCGAAGGCCCATCCGGCCTTCGCCGACATGATCGAGATGACGAGCTACGAGAACGAGGTGATCGGCCCTGTCTCGCGCCAGCTTGGGTTCAACACCAAGCCCAAGAACAGCGCCTACGACTTCTCACCGGAAGCGCCGGTCACCCATGCCGCCTTCTGGTTCCTGTGGCCCAACATCACCTTCAACATGATGCCGGGCGACACGCAGCTCTCGGTCGCCGTCATCCAGCCCAAGGGCGTCGAGGAAGCAGTCTTCTGGTCGCACAATTACCGCCTCAAGGCCGAAACCGATCCCGCCAAGGTCGCCTACGGGCGCACGGTACTGGGGCCCGAGGACAACGACCTCTGCGAATCGGTGCAGCGCGGGCTGCATGCGCGCGTCTATAAGCAGGGCCGCATCATCGTCGATCCCGCGCGCAGCGGCATCGGCGAGCATGGCATCCACCATTTCCACCGGATGGTGAAGACGGCGCTCGATCGTTAGCACCTGGCAGGGAAGCGCCCCGGAAGACGGCACGAGATTTCGATCGCAGGACGGGCATGAGCGAAGACCGCAGGCAGCTCGCGGATTGGATCGACCAGGAACGCCGGCGCATCGTCGATTTCTTCCGGGGCTTCATCCGCTGCAGGAGCCCGAACCCGCCGGGCGACACCACCGAGGCCGCCCGGTTCATCGGCGATTTCCTCGAGGGCGAAGGCCTCGCCTTTCGCCTCATCGCGCCCCAGCCCACGATGCCCAATCTGGTGGCGGCCTTCGACGGCGCCAAGCCCGGCAAGCATCTGGTGCTCAACGGCCATATCGACGTCTTCCCGGTCGGCGATGGCCGCGACTGGAGCCGGGATCCCTGGGGTGGCGAGCTGGTCGACGGAAAGATCTATGGGCGCGGCGCCTGCGACATGAAATGCGGCACCAGCGCCTCGATCTTCACCTATGCGCTTCTCCATCGTATCCGCGAGCGCCTCAAGGGGCGCCTGACCTTGACCGCGGTGTCCGACGAGGAGACCTTCGGGCCCTGGGGCGCCCGCTACCTGATGGAGCATCATCCCGAGGTCCATGGCGATTGCTGCCTCAATGGCGAGCCGGGCAGCCCCTACACCATCCGGTTCGGCGAGAAGGGGCCGCTCTGGCTCGAGTTCAAGATCCGCACCAAGGGCGCGCATGGCGCCTATACCCACGCCACCGAGAGTGCGACCAAGCTGGCCCAGCGTCTGATCGGCGACCTCGAGCTGGTCACGGAAATCGAGCCGAAGCTCTCCGACAATATCCTCCGCTCGCTCGAGGGCGCGCGCGAGGCGACCGACAAAGCCATGGGCAAGGGCGCCGCCGACATCGTGTCGAAGGTGACGCTCAATATCGGCGTCATCGAGGGCGGCCTCAAGGTCAACATGGTTCCCTTCGCCTGCCGCTTCGAGGCCGATATCCGCCTGCCGCTCGGCGTCACCCGCGAGCAGGTCATGGCGGAGGTGAAGAAGGTCCTGGCGCGCTATCCGCAGGCCTCGGTCGAAGAGATCAACTTCAACCCGCCCTCCTACTGCCCGCCGGACGGCGCCATGGTCGGAATCATCCAGAAGAATGTCGAAGCACTGCGGGGCTTCAGGCCCCAGCCCATCGTCAGCCTCGGCGGCACCGACGCGCGGCTCTGGCGCTATCGCGACATCCCCGCCTATGTCTATGGCCCCTTCCCCACCGGCATGGGATCGGCCGACGAGCATGTGGAGCTCGAGGACTTCATCCACATCGTGAAGGTCCACGCCCTGTCGGCCTACGACTATCTGATGAGCTGACCTGGCGGCGGCCTCGGCGCGTCGCGAGACGTCAAAGCTCGGCGACGTGTTTCCTGGCCTGCAGGAGAATATCCACCGACAGCTTCGGGTCCTTCACGATCCGGGACAGTGTCAGCGCGCCGATCATCATGGAAAGCGCGGCCAGGACCCGCTGCTTCGCGGGCTTCGCCTTGGTTTTATCCAGCCGCTCGGCGAGGCTGTCGACGAGCTTCACGATGCCTGCCGTCGCCGCGGCCCGGGTCTCATCGTCGCCGCGCGCGAGCTCGCTGCCGAGGGCCGCGAAGGGGCAGCCGCCGGACGGGTCGTCCCGGTGCTTCGTCGAGAGATAGTTCGCCGCGATCGCTTCGAGCACATTCCCTTTGGCTTTGTGCGAACAGGCCGCCAGCAACGAGCCCATTTCCGGCTCCACCGCGGCGGCGCAGGCTTCAGCCACGAGCTGGTCCTTCGACTCGAAATGCCGGTAGAAGCCGCCATGGGTGAGGCCGGCCGCCGCCATCAGCTCGGACAGGCCCGTCTCGCTGATACCGTTGCGGCGGAACTCGGCGGCCGCGGTCTTGACGATCCGCTGCCGGGTCTTGGCGGTCTCCTGTTTCGATTTCCTCATGCGGCACTGCTCTCTTCAGACCGCCCCGCGGCGGAATTTCCGGATTCCCTTTGATGATTCGATTTCATCCCCCCAACAGTGAGACGAAGGCGGGGCGGATTCAAGGACTCCCGGGGGACATCAGGGGCGTTCCCGCGGTGCGGGCGGCGTCGAGCCGGGCCTGCCGCCGGCTGCCGATCCGGCGGACGACCGTGTAGAAGACCGGCGTGAACAGCAGCCCGAACAGGGTGACGCCCAGCATGCCGAAGAACACCGCCGTTCCCAGCGACTGGCGCATCTCGGAGCCCGCGCCGGTCGCGACCACGAGCGGCGCCACGCCGAAGATGAAGGAGAAGGACGTCATCAGGATGGGCCGCAGCCGCGTGCGCGCGGCGCTCACGGCGGCCTCGGCCGGCGTCATGCCGCCCTCCTCGGCCTGGCGCGCGAACTCGACGATCAGGATGGCGTTCTTGGCGGCAAGCCCCACCAGGACGACGAATCCGATCTGGGCCAGGATATCGATCGGCATGGTGCGCCCGAGCAGGCCCGTGACGGAGGCCAGCAGGCACATCGGCACGATCAGCACGACCGCCAGCGGGAGCTTCCAGCTCTCATATTGCGCGGCCAGAACCAGGAACACGAAGAGCGCGGCGGCGCCGAACACCAGCAGCGTCGGCGTGCCGTGCTGCTGCTGCTGGAAGGCCAGATCGGTCCATTCGAAACCGATGCCCGGCGGGAGCACCTCATGGGCAAGCTCCTCCATGCGGTGCAGCGCCGTACCCGTCGCGACGCCCGGCGCCGCGGCGCCCAGGATCTCGGCGGCCGGGAAGAGATCGTAGCGCGGCACGCGATAGGGCGCGGTCTCGTCCCGCAGACGGGCGACCGTGCCGATCGGCACCATCTCGCCCGAGGCGTTGCGCGCCTTGAGGCGGGCGATATCCGCCGCGTCCTGCCGGAAGCTGCCGTCGGCCTGGGCGATGACCTGGTAGGTCCGCCCGAGATAATTGAAGTCGTTCACATATTGCGAGCCCAGATAGACCTGCAGCGTCGAGAAGACGTCGGTCGGCGTGAGCCCGACCATCTGCGCCTTCTCGCGGTCGATGT
Source organism: Hypericibacter terrae (assembly GCF_008728855.1). Lineage (GTDB taxonomy): Bacteria > Pseudomonadota > Alphaproteobacteria > Dongiales > Dongiaceae > Hypericibacter > Hypericibacter terrae. Next base: position 5,244,671 of record NZ_CP042906.1, read on the forward strand.
CGGTGTAGATCGTGGGCGAGCTGGTCCTGAAGAGCGTGAAGGCGCCGCCGATCGCCGGATCCTTGTTGGCGGCGGCGACGAGGGCTTGCGCGGCCTTGGCCAGCGCCTCCGACCCCAGCCCGCCCTGATCCTGCAGCATCATCTTGAAGCCGCCGGTGCTGCCGATGCCCTGCACCGGCGGCGGTGGGATGGTCAGCACATAGGCGTCCTGGATCACCGACAGCCGCTTGCGCAGATCGGCCAGCACCGTGTTGGCCGTCACGCCGTCGATCGAATGATTATAGAGCGAGGGCAGCCCTGAGAAGATCGTGCCGGAGTTCGACGCGACGGTGAAGGTGGTGGCATCGAGCCCGGCGAAGGGCGCCACATGCTCGATGCCCGGCGTGTCGAGGATGATGTCGATCGCCTTCTTCACCACCGCCTCGGTCCGGTCGAGCGTGGCGCCGGGCGGCAGCTGCACCACCGTGATCAGGTAACCCAGGTCCTGTTCCGGGATGAAGCCGGTCGGCGCGCGCGAGAACTGGACGCCGGTGAGGCCGATCAGGCCGACATAGACCAGCAGAACGATGGCCGCGCCCCGGATGAGGCGGCGCGTCAGGCTGCCATAGCCGTTCGACAGCCAGTCGAAGCCGCGATTGAAGCCGCCGAAACCGGCCTGCAGGAAGCGGCGCACCAGGCCGGCGCGGGCGGCATGGTGCGGATCGTGCGCCTTGAACAGCACGGCGCAGAGGGCGGGGCTCAGCGTCAGCGAGACGAAGCAGGAGATCACGGTCGAGGCCGCGATCGTGATCGCGAACTGGCGGAAGAACTCGCCCGAGATGCCGGAGATGAACGCGGACGGGACGAACACCGCGCAAAGGGTCAGCGCGATGGCGATCAGCGCGCCGCCGACCTCGTCCATCGTCTTGTGCGCGGCCTCGCGCGGCGACATGCCGAGGCGCAGATTGCGCTCGACATTCTCGACCACGACGATCGCATCGTCGACCACGATGCCGACGGCGAGCACCATGCCGAACAGCGACAGATTGTTGAGCGAGATTCCCAGGGCATAGAGGACCGAGAAGGTGCCGACCAGCGACACCGGGATGGCGACCACCGGGATGATCGAGGCCCGCCAGTTCTGCAGGAACAGGAACACGACGGCGACGACCAGCAGGATCGCGACGAAGATCGTGGTGATCACCTCGTCGACGGATTTGCCGACGAAGATCGTGGGGTCGTAGATGATCTTGTAACCGAGGCCGGGCGGGAACTGCTTCCCGAGGCTCTGCATGGTGGCGATGACCTCCTGCTCCACCGCCAGGGAGTTCGCCCCCGGCTGGGCGAAGATCAGGAGCGGCAGGCCCGGGCCGCGATCCATGAAGCTGGTCGATCCGTAATCCGCGGCGCCGATCTCCACGCGGCCGACATCGCGCAGCCGCGTCACACGGCCCTCGGCGTCGGACTTGAGCACGATGTCGCCGAACTGCTCGGGCGTCGACAGGCGGCCGAGGGTCTGGACGTTGACCTGGTAGGCCTGGTGCGAGGGAACCGGCGGCTGGTTCAGGATGCCGGCGGAGACCTGCAGGTTCTGGGCGCGCAGGGCGGCCAGAACCTCGCTGGCATTGAGATTGCGGGCCGCGACCTTGTCCGGATCGAGCCAGATACGCATGGCATATTCGCGCGAACCCATGAGCTGCACGTCGCCGACGCCCGGCAGGCGCGCGAGCGCGTCCTTCACATGCAACACCGCGTAGTTCGACATATAGAGCGTGTCGCGCGAGCTGTCCGGCGAGTAGAGATGGACGGCGAGCAGAATGTTGGGGGTTGCCTTCCTGACCTGCACGCCCAGCCGCTGGACGTCGTCGGGGAGCCGGGGCAGCGCGTCCTGGACGCGGTTCTGCGTCAGCATCTGCGCGACGTTCAGGTCGGTGCCGATGCGGAAGGTGACCGTGACCGTGAGCTTGCCGTCGCCGGTCGACTGGCTGCTCATATAGAGCATGTTCTCGACGCCGTTGATCTCCTGCTCGAGCGGCGTGGCGACGGTGCGCGAGACCGTCTCGGCAGAGGCGCCGGGATAGGTGGTCGTCACCTGCACCGTGGGCGGGACGATCTCCGGATATTGCGCGATCGGCAGCATCACGAGCGCACCCAGCCCGATCAGCGTCAGGAAGACGCTGAGCACCGTGGCGAAGATCGGCCGGTCGATGAAGAAGTGGGTCAGGCGCATGGCGGGCTCCCGTCCTAGCCCTGGTCGGCGGCGGCGTTGTAGCCGATCGCCCCGTCCTGCGGCGTCACCTTGCCGCCGGGAACGGCGCGGACGATGCCGTCGATGATCACGCGGTCGTCGGGCGCCAGGCCGCTGCGGATGACCCGCAACCCGCCGCGCAGGTCCCCGGTCTCGACCGTCTTGGGAACCACGGTCCCGTCGGGCGAAACCGTCATCACCACATGCTGGGCCTGGTCGAGCAGCACGGCGGCATCCGGCACCAGGAGGGCCGGTGCCGGCGGCGCCACCGCCAGGCGAAGCCGCGCGAACTGGCCGGGCGTCAGGAAGAAGTCCGGATTGGACACCAGGGCCCGGGCATGGATCGTGCCGCTCGAGCGATCCATGCTGTTGTCGACGAACTCGAGCGTACCGTGCCGCGTCACCTGGTTCTCGTCGCTGAGGCTGATATCGACCTGATCCGCCTGCGGACCCGGGACGGCCGCGCGCTGGCGCGAGAAGGTCAGGAAGTCGGATTCGCTCATGTCGAAATCGAGATGGATCGGATCGAGCGATACCAGGGTCGCCAGCAAAGTGGTCGGACTGCTGGCGAAGCGGCTGCCGGCGATCAGGCTGCCGACGGACGGGAGATGCGCGCCGATGCGACCGGTGAAGGGCGCATAGATGCGGCAATGCTCGATGTCGAACTGGACGTCGCGGATCTGCGCCTTGGCATCGTCGATCGCGGCCTGCGCGTCGCCCTGGTCGAAGGTGCGCTGATCGACGCTCTCGGCGGATCCAAAATCGCTGCGCTTGAGCGTCTGGGCGCGGAGCAGTTGGCTCTTGGCCAGCGCGAGGCGCGAGGTCGCCGCCTCGAGTTGCGCATTCGCCTGGGCCAGCTTGATCTCGTAGGGTTGCGAATCGATCACGAACAGCAGGTCGCCCTTCTGGACGATCTGCCCATCCTTGAAGTGGATTTCGGTGAGGGTGCCGCCGACCTGGGCGCGCAGCTCGACCTGGTCGACCGCCGAGAACTGGCCGATGAAGCCGATCCGGGTATCGACATCGCGCAGCAGCGGCTTGCTCACCGTGACCGGTGCCGGGGGAATGGCGGCCTCGGCGACCTGGCTGCCGCCGCGGTGAGAAAAGCCGAACCAGGCCGCGCCCGCGAGCGCGATGACGGCGACCGCCGCCGCCCAGGGCCAGATCCGCCGCGGGGGCCTGGCCGGAACGCTTTGAGTCTCGGCCTCAGGTTGCGGCCATTTGCTGATTTCATTCATGTGACTGTCCCGCTGTTCCCCGAAGGCCCCGTCCCTACGCCCAGTGCGGGCATAAGATGTCACTTATCATCCATTCGCGTTTAGATGATGGGTGACATTCAACGCGTCAAGGGTGCAGTGCGGGAGAAATCGGACAAGGGCATTTCGGCAGCAGGCCGCCCAAAAATTGGGCGATGGACCGGCGCAAACCGACCGGTTCATGCCATGTCGGGCGCAGGGACATTCCAGGCCGTCGATGCGGGATCGATTGTCCGGACCGGGTGAGGACAATCGGCTCGGGGCAGACGGCGCTAAGAAGCAGCCCGCTCGACCCTTGTCTTGAATGAAGATGCGATCTCGGCCGCGGCGAAATCGTCGACCGCCACGACGGCGGCGACGGCCCTTTCCATCGCTTCCAATTGCCGGTCCTCGGCGTCGGTGATCAGGTTCTGCTGCCGGGCGAGCTGGCGATCGCGGACATGCGCCTTTCTCATTCTTCGGGTGATCTCGCCGGCTTCCGTCACGAGGGTGAAGGCCCGGGCCAGCCGGCCGATGCCGTCATCGCCGCCATCGAGGAACAGGCCCGCGGTCAAGCGGTCCCGCGCCGCGGACGGCTCGAGCAGCAGCCGGGCGCAGCGCCTTCGCAGCTCGTCCGACGGCCCCCGTCGCCCCCGCCCGAAGGGCATGACGAGGAGACGCGCGAAAACCGCCACGATGCGGTTCAGCAGGTTCGCGAGGACCTGGTCGAGGCGCGCCTCGATGGTCTCGAACCCGCTTTCCATGCAACAGGCGACGAGACAGAGATCGCTCTCCTGGCGACCTTCGTCCTGCCAGCGCTTGAGGACGGCGGAGAGCAGATAAAGCTCGGAAAGAATGTCGCCGAGACGCGCCGACAGCATCTCCCGGCGCTTGAGCGCGCCCCCGAGCGTCAGCAGCGCCATCTCCGTCAGCAGCGCGAAGGCGGCGGAGTAACGGCTCAATTGCCGATAATAGCCCGTGACGGATCCGGCGAGCGGTGCTGGCGCGAACAAGCCGCCTGTCCAGCTCCGGAACCCTGCGCGCAGCAGCGTGGCCAGGCTGTGCGCGACATGCTTCCAGAAGACCCGGTCGAATCGCTCCAGTCCCTTGGCGCGATCCTCCTCGCCCAGCGCCATCATCTCTTCGAGAAGATAGGGATGACAGCGGATGGCGCCCTGGCCGAACACCATCAGATTGCGCGTCAGGATATTGGCACCCTCGACCGTGATGCCGACCGGGATCGCGCGGTAGATGTTGCCCAGATAGTTCAGCGGCCCGTCGATGACGCCCTTGCCGCCATGCACATCCATCGCATCGTTGATCGCGATGCGCATGCGCTCCGTCGCCTGCGATTTGAGGATCGCGGCGATGACGGCCGGATGACGGCCCTGGTCGAGCGCCGCACAGGTCAGCCGGCGGGCAGCGTCGAGCTGATAGGCCGTGGCCGCGATGCGGGCGAGCGGCTCCTGGATGCCTTCGAATTCGCCGATCGGCACATGGAACTGCTCGCGCAGCCGGGCGTAGGCCCCCGTCGTATAGGCGGCAAAGGCGGCGCCGGCGGCGGAGAGCGACGGCAGCGAGATGCCGCGGCCGGCCGCCAGCGCCGTCATCAGCATCTTCCAGCCCTGTCCGGCGCGCTCGGGCCCGCCGATGATGTTGCCGAGCGGGATGAAGACATCGCGCCCCTGGTTCGGGCCGTTTTGAAAAGCTTGCAAGGAGGGCAGGTGCCGCCGCCCGATCTCGACGCCGGGCGTGTCCGTCGGCACGAGCGCGACCGTGATGCCGAGCTCCTCCTCCCCGCCCAGCAGACGATCGGGGTCACGAAGCTTGAAGGCGAGCCCGAGGACGGTCGCGATCGGTCCCAGCGTGATATAGCGCTTGTGCCAGGTGAGGCGGATGCCGAGCGTCTCCTTGCCATCGACGATGCCCCGACTGACCACGCCCCGATCGATCATCGACGCGGCGTCGGATCCGGCCTCGGGGCTGGTCAGGCCGAAACAGGGGATCTCGCGGCTGTCGGCCAGGCGCGGCAGCCAATAGTCGCGCTGCGCCTGGGTGCCGAACCGCAACAGCAGCTCGCCGGGCCCGAGCGAGTTCGGCACCATCACGGTCACGGCCGCGGCGATGGAGCGCGACGAGAGTTTCCGGATCACCTCGGAATGGGCAAAGGCCGAGAAGCCGAGGCCGCCATATTCCCTGGGAATGATCATGCCGAAGAATCGATGCGCCTTGAGGAAGGCCCAGACCTCCGGCGGAAGGTCGTGCAGTTCCCAATTGATGCGCCAATCATCGAGCATCCGGCAGAGCTCCTCCGCCGGCCCGTCCAAAAATGCCTGTTCCTCCGGCGTCAGGCTGGCCACAGGCGTTGCGAGCAGCTTCGACCAGTCGGGATTGCCGGTGAAGAGCTCCCCGTCCCACCAGACATCGCCGGCCTCGAGCGCCTCGCGCTCGGTATCGGACATGGTGGGAAGCGCCTTGCGGGCCCAGGCGAAGATCGGCCCGGTGAGTGAATCCCGGCGAAAGCTCTGCGCGCTCATCGGCTGCTCCGCTATCGAGTCGGCGCGGACGGGGAAGCACCGACCTTCATAGGCCTTCTCGATGACGCATGCCAGGGCGGGGTTCCCCGGTTTCGATGCGCGAATGGCCCGGGCAAAGCACGAATCGGCCATTCTTGCTCAAAACCCGCGCGGCGATGCGCGGTGCGGGGAAATCGGGGGTGACGGGTGGCGGTAAACGGCCAATGATGGCGGCTGCCGGCGAAGGGGGCGAGGGCCGAGCGGGGATAACAGAAGAGGAAACCCACATGGCAAAAGATCACCCCATCCATGCACTTCGATCGAATCTCGAGAAGGCGCGCCTCAAGGCCGTCGAATCGCTGGCGGCGAGCGGCGCCCTGTCTCCCGGTGCACTGAACGAGCTCATGACGCTCCAGGTGGCTTTGACCGCCGTGCGCGAGGAAATCGCGGCGCGTGGCGCAAGCCTCGGCAGCGGCGCGGAGCGCGAGTTGGATTGAGACACCACCGAAGCCCTCGGGCCGCTTGACCCGAGCGATGGCGAGAGTGGAGTATCTGGCGAAGATTCCAATCGACTTGAAGGACTTGATTACCGAGACCGTCCGCATCGTCCGGCGCAAGCCGGCAAACCATGGCACCGCATTGAAACGGGAGCTCGAGCATGATCTGCCCGACGTAGCGCGCGACCCCGTCGCGGCGCAGCTGGCGGTCCTCGATCTCCTCGTCGGCGGCAACCGGCCAAGGGTCCCTGTCTGCGATCGACCCCGCGGGCCCCTGGCGCCGCCGTGTCGGACGGATGAAGCATGAAGCGCGCCGCACCCTCGGCCGGCCCGACGCCGGAGTCGCTGGTTGTCATCGTCGACGATGACAGGAACATGTGCGACGCGCTGCGGGGGCTCCTGCAATCCGTCGGCCAGGAGGTCCGAGTCTTTCATTCGGCCACGGAGTTTTTCCAGAGCGAGCATCCCGACGTCGCCAGCTGCCTCGTGCTCGACATCAGAATGCCGGGGCTCAGCGGCCTGGATTTCCAGGATCGCCTGGCCAAGGCGAACACCCGCATTCCCATCATCTTCATGACCGGCCATGGCGACATTCCCATGTCGGTGAAGGCGATGAAGGCAGGGGCGGTCGATTTCCTGACGAAGCCCTTTCGCGACCAGGACATGCTGGACGCCATCGCAACGGCGCTGCGGCGCGACCGCGAGAGACGGAACAGCGAGGTCGCCCAGGCCGAGCTTCGAACCCTTTTCGCCACACTGACCGAGCGCGAGCGTGAGGTCATGACGCTCGTCACGACCGGTCTCATGAACAAACAGGTCGCCGCAAAGCTGGGCCTGCAGGAGATTACGGTTAAGATTCACCGGGGCAATGCGATGCGGAAAATGCGGGCCCGATCCCTGGTGGATCTGGTCCGGATGGCGGAATCGCTGGCACTCGGTCCGCAGAAGCGCTGACGAGGATTAAACCTCAGTATGATATCTCCGCCTTCCGTTGGAGCCCATCCTGTCGCGTTGCAGCAGGCATCCGATGCCGCACTGCATCGGAGCAGGCCCAGCAAGGACAGGTAGTTTGTCAAAGGTTCCGTTGGTCGCGATCGTCGACGACGACGAGGATGTTCGAATCGCGATGGAAAGCCTGGTCAGGTCATTGCGACTCACGGCACGCACATTCGCGTCCGCCGAGGCCTTTCTCGCGTCCGATATTGTGGGAAAAACGGCCTGCCTGATCTCCGATGTGAAGATGCCCGGCATGAGCGGGCTGGATCTTCAGGACGCGCTGTTGGCTCAGGGCCGCCAATTGCCGATCATCTTCGTTACCGCCTATCCCGACGAGCGGTCCCGGAGCCGGGCGCAGGCGCAGGGGGCTGCCGAAATGCTGATCAAGCCTTTCGATGCCCAGAGCCTGGCCGACTGCCTCATGAGAGTTCTTCAGCGGACGAGCGAGACGTAAGGGAATGATCTCGCTCGCGACGGCCGGGCGCGTTGCCGTGCGATGCACGCCGCGCTGAAAAGGCACGCGACGCAGCCTGCGGCCGGCCCCTCGCCTCAGAGCTTTTCATGATCTCTCGCCGGACGGCAGCGTGAACTGGAACATCGCGCCACGCGTCGCGGTCGTGCTCGCCCACAATCGCCCGCCATGCGCCTCGATGATCGAACGGCAGATCGACAACCCCAATCCCAGCCCGGTCGGCTTGCTGGTATAGAACGCTTCGAAAACGCGCGCGAGAGCATCCGGCGCCAGGCCCGGACCGGAATCCTGCACGGTGACGAGAACGCCGTCCGATGCATCCCTTTCCGTGCTGATCTGCAGATCGCGGACCCCGTCATCGACGTCGCTCATCGCCTCGATGGCGTTGATGATCAGGTTGAGGATGACTTGCTGCAGCTGGACCGGGGTTCCTTGAATCGTCGGCAAGCTCTCGGCGAATTGCGTCCGCACCGAGACCCCGTTCTTCACGGCCTCGCTGTGGGTGAGCAGAACGATCTCATCGACCACCGCGTTGATGTCCAGGCCCTCCGGAGCCGGCGGCGCGTTCTTGAAGAGCGCCCGCAACCCATGGATGACGTCGCCGGCCTGCTTGCCGTTCTTCGCGATCCTCTCGAGCGCCTGTTGGACCTGCCATAGATCGGGTGGCTCCCTCCCCAACCAGCGCAGGGCCGCCTGCGCGTTGGTGACGGCGGCGCCGATCGGCTGATTGATCTCATGGGCGATCGAGGCCGTCAGCTGGCCCATGGTCGCGACGCGGTTCGCGTGGGCGAGCTGCATCTGCACCTCGCGATAACGGCGCTCGCTCTCGCGGGCCTCCGCTTCCGCCTGCTTGCGTTCGGTCAGATCGAGCACGAACGCGACGCCTTGATCGCCGCTCTGGTCGAAACTTGCGGCCCCGAGCAGCACGGGCACGCGGCCCCCGTCCTTCCTGAAGTATTCGCTCTCGAGCGGTTGCAGGCGCCCGGTCATCTTGCGCCCTCGCAAGAGCCACGCATCGCCGTCCTGCCGTTCCAGGGGGGTCAGATCCATCCAGCTGATTCGGCCTGCGGCCAGGTCGTTGCGGTCGTAGCCCACGATGTCGAGGAATGCATCGTTGGCCTCGGTGATCCGACCCTCGCGACCCCAGAGGAAAATGCCGATGATGTTGGCGTCGACGAGGCGGCGGATCTTCGCCTCGCGTTCCGCGAGATCCCGGTACAAACGCGTATTCTCCAGCGAGATCGCCGCCTGCGAGGCCAGCAGTTTCAGGACCGGGATCCGGGCCGGCGAGAAGACGCTGGGCGTCAGGTTGTTCTCGAGATAGAGCAGGCCGATGAGCTTGGCCTGGTTGAGCAGCGGCAGGCAGAGAATGGAATGGGCCTGGCGCTCCCGGATGTAGGGATCCGTCGAGAACGGCTCCTGGGTCCCCGCGTCTTCGAGAACCACGCTGTCCTTCGTCCGGAGGACATAGTGCAGGACCGACATCGGCAGCCTGGCCGCGGTCGCCGCGTCGTCACGCAGCTGCACGGTGACGGTGTCGGCGCTGGTCGTCGCTTCCACGGCGATTCGTTGCTCGGTCCCCGAGGTAACGATCAGCACACCCCGCTCGGCACCCGCCTGCTCGATGGCGGTGCGCATGAGCGTGTCGAGCAGCCTGTCCAGGATGATCTCGCCCGACACGGCTTGCGACACCTTGATCACGGTCGCGAGGTCGAGATTCTCGACCGGCGCCCCGATCGTGCTCGTCAGCCCGCGTCCCCGCTCCTCCTTCAACTGCGGATGGAGCTGATCGAGTTGTTGCACCTTCCCCTCGGCGCCCCAGCTCAGATAGCAGCGCCGGGCATTTCGCAGATAGAGCTGCGCGATCTGCTCGAAGCCGCGCGCGGCGTAGAAGCGCGCGGCCGATTCATAGGCCAGTCCCTCGTTCTGGACGAAGCCGCGCTCGCGCGCCGACCGGATCGCCTGCTCGTAGAGCCGTTCGGCATCCAGCTCCCGGCCTTCGAGGCGGGCGATCTCGGCGCCCGCCAGCGCCGCCCGGTTCTCGAAATTCTCGGGGCAATTCCGAGCCCAGGACATGAGCTGCTTGTGGTGCTCGACCGCGGCGTCGAGATGCCTGCGCCGTTCGTCACCGGTGGTCGAGTCGCAGAGCGCAGCGCGGCTGAGCGCCTCGAAGAACTGGTAATCGGCGCGCTCGAACTGGGTCGGCACGGTCCAAAGCGGCGGATTCCGTTCGACGGCCGCGATCCCGCCGGCACAATCCTGCATGAAGGTCCGCGCCTGCAGCTCGCGGATCGCGGCGATCGCGTAGGCGTAGCGATGCCGCAGGTCCGGGCCGCTGGAAGGGTCTGCGGCGCCGATCCCCTCGCGGGCGCCGCTATCCAGCTCCTCATGCCGATCAGCCTCGAGGACCGCGTCGCCGAAGGATCGGGTGACCGGGATCTGCCCGCGCAGCATCCGGACGGCGGCAAGCTGCTCCGCGATGCCTCTTCGGACGATGCTGAAGCCGAGGGCCTTGACGATCGCGCGATTCTTCTCCGCCTCCCGCTCCACCTCGCTCAACGGGGTGCCCGCCGCGAGCAGGTTCGTGATCAGGTCGATGCAGCTGAACGCGGCGAAGGAAACGTCCCCGCTCTCCTGGGCCGCGTCGAACGCGCGGCGAAGGTAGCTCCGGGCGACGTCGAGGGGCTGCGTCCAGTTCGAGACATGCACGCCGAACACCGAATAGACGCGGGCCCGGAAGCGTTCGAACCCCGGCTTCTTGACCAGGTCGAGGCCGATCCTGGCGAGCCTCAAGCCGCCCTGGTAATCGCCGAAGAACATGCCCTGGATGCTGCCGAGCAAGACATAGGCGAGGGGCGCGCCGTCGCTGTTCCCATGCTCGAGGCAGAGCGCCGCCATACGGCAGATCACGAGCTGGCGCAGGGCCTCGCCACCGAAGAGCGTCGGCGATGAAAGCGCCGTGAGAACGTCCATGGTGGCGCGCTGGGCCGGATCGGTCATCAGAGGGAGGTCGAGCAGCCTGCCGATCGGCAGCTGGCGGAGCCTCTCGGAGAGGCGGTCATAGTCCCGGCGCGCACCCCCCAGGGTGACGGCCTGGGGCCATTCCGGATCGACCCGCCGGAGATATTCCAGGCCGACATGAATGGCCCGGTCCATGTCCCCCATCGTCACGCACAAATCGAGGAGCAACCGGGTCGCCGCGGCCAGGTCGATATTGTCGAGTGCGCGGGTCAACAGGGAGGCAAAGCGCCTCTCCGCCGACTCGAAGTCGCCGGTGAGAAACTCGCACTCGGCCAGATTCAGCTCCAGATCGAAAGTCAGTCGGTAGAAGCGGGTCCATGCATCCGCCGGCAACAGGGCCCGGCCGGTGGACAGATAACGCAACGCCGAGCCGTAGGCCGTGCCCACCTTGGCGCGCTTGCCGGCCATGAGATTGAGGGCGGCGACCTTCCGGCGTTCCTCCGTCGAGTGGATCAGTTCCGCGCCGCGAACGAGCTGATTGACGATCTCGAAGATGCTGCCCTCGAGCTGTTCGGGCGCGGTTCGCGCGACGAGCAACCGGCCCATCAGGAGGTGGGTGGACGCCCGCTCGGCTTCCGGGATGCTCGCATATGCAGCCTCATGGATGCGGTCATGCAGGAACCGGTAGCTGCCATCCTGGCGGGAGACGAGATCGGCGCGGACGGCGGTCTCCAGCGCCGAATGGATTTCGGCCTCGGTCCCTTCCTGGACCATCGCGAGCGTCGCTGCGCGGGTGACGCTGCCCAGGCATGCCATCCGCCTCAGCGCCTCTTGGGTGGCCGGTGGAAGACGGCCCAGCTTCGAGGCCATCAGATCGGCGACGTTGTCGGTGAACCCCTTGGCGTGGATCCGCGCCAGATCCCAGGACCAGCCCGCCATGCCCGTATCGAAGGCGAGCAGCCCTTCCTCGACGAGCTCCGTGAGGAAGTGGATCGCGAAGAAGGGATTCCCGCCGGTCCGTTCGAAGACCATCTCGGCCAGCGGGCGGATATGGTCCCGCCCCGTCCGCAAGGCATCGGCAATCAGTTCCTCGATATGCTCGGGCGAGAGCGAGCCGAGCCCGATCGGATGGATCTGCCTCCCCGCCTCGCGCACCGTCGCCAGCACCTCCATCAGGGGATGATCCGGGCCGACCTCGTTGTCGCGATAGGCGCCGACCAACAGGAGATGCCTGACGTCGGAATGGACCAGCAGATCGGCGAGCAGCTCGAGGGTCGCCGCGTCGAGCCACTGGAGGTCGTCGAGGAAGAGGGCAAGCGGATGTTCCGGTTGCGCGAAGACACCGAGAAACCGCCGGAACACCATCTGGAAACGGCTTTGCGCATCCTGCGGCGAGAGGTCGGGCACCGGCCCCTGTTCGCCGACGATGAGAGCGAGCTCCGGGATCAGATTGACCATCAACTGGCCGTTGGGACCCAGCGCTTCCGTCAGCGCATCGCGCCAGCGGGCGAGTTCCGCGTCGCTTCGGCTGAGCAATTGGCGGATCAGGCTCTGGAACGCCTGCGCGAGCGTCGCATAGGGTATGCCGCGCTTATATTGATCGAACTTGCCGGCGGCAAAGAGACCCTGCGAGGGAACGAGCGCCCGGTGCAGCTCGTTGACCACCGACGACTTGCCGATACCGGAATATCCGGAGACCAGAACCAGTTCCGGCGCGGCGTTGCTGACGACGCGATCGAAGGAGGCGAGCAAGGTCTCGACCTCGCGCGCCCTGCCATACAGCTTCTCGGGGATCAGCAGCCGATCGGGCGCATCCTGCTCGCCGAGAGCAAACGGGGCGATGCGCGCCTGCTGTTCCCATTCGGCAAGACAGTGCCGGAGATCCTTCTCGACGCCGATGGCGGTCTGATATCGCTCCTCGGCTGTCTTGGCGAGCAGCTTCATGACGATCTGGGAAACCGGGGAGGGAACGCTCCCCACGCGAGCGCCAGGCGCCTGCGGCTTTCGCGCGATATGGCAGTGGACCCATTCCATGGGTTCGGACGCGGTGAAAGGCAGCGCGCCGGTGAGCATCTGGTAGAGCGTGGCGCCGAACGAGTAGAGGTCGCTGCGCGAATCGATCGAGCGATTCATCCGCCCGGTCTGTTCGGGCGCCATATAGGCGAGCGTTCCGGCGATCGATTCGGGCGAGTCGGGCGCCTGTCGCTCGCGCGGCAGGCGCGAGGCGAGGCCGAATCCGGTGAGCCGCAACTGTCCGTCCGTGCAATTGACGAGGATGTTGGCCGGCTTGATGTCCTTGTGAACGAGCCCGCGCTGGTGGAGCTTGCCAAGAGCCATGGCGATGCCGATGGCGAGGCGAAGAAACCGTCCCACTTCCATGGGCGCGCCGAGCATCCGGTCGAGCGGCTCGCCGCCGGAGTCCTCGAGCAGCAGCATGATCTGGCCGCGTTCGCGAACGACCTCCACCGGTCGCACGGCCCACGCGCCGTCGAGTTCGTCCTTGAGCTCGCATTCATGGGCAAGGCGATCGAGGAAGGCCGGAGTGGGATGCTCCGAGGCGGGAACGACAGCAAGGACGGTCGTGCCGTCGCCCTGGTCCGCCTCGCGCCAGGCTCTGCAGAGGACCCGCTCGCCATCTTCTCCCAACACCTGGAGTCGGCTCTCTCCAATGGCGTTCAGTTGAGAGATCGGGATCAATCGTCGGGCTCCGTCGCCAGCCAGTCGCCGGTCATCTTGCCCAAACGGGAGAGCAATGTCTCTGCGCCTCGGCCGGCGAAGGTGCTGCTCAAACCGTCTTTTACCGCCGGGTTTCTCGAGCCTGACTCCGATGATGCTGCGCCGAGGGCAGGCGCGAACGGGCGCGGCGTTTGCCGGCGCCGGCAGCCTCGGGCGTCTCTATCTAATACATTGACATGCAACGTGAAAATAACTGGCGGACGGGGGGAGATTCGAACTCCCGATACCCTTGCGAGTATGCCGCATTTCGAGTGCGGTGCATTCAACCACTCTGCCACCCGTCCGTGGCGCCCGGTCAGGGCGGTTCCGATCCCTTGCCGGGCTGTTGCCGGCGGTCTTCGGAACGGCGCGGAACCTAGACCAAGCCGATAGCCCAGGGCAAGGGCGCTGGCCCCTCGCCCCCGCTCTCGCGATCTCCCGCCGCAGCTCTTTTAAGGCCGCCAGGTTTCGGGGCTCTTAAGACGATCGCCGCGTCAGAGTCGCGGTCGCCGTGCTGGGCTGTCCATCCAGGGCCGCGCGGCTTCGAGGGCCGCCGCCAGTTGGAAGACCCGTCGGTCGTCATAGCTGCGCGCCACGATCTGGATGCCGGTCGGCACGCCGTTGGCGCCGATCCCCGACGGCACCGCCAGAACCGGCAACCGGCCCAGCATGTTGAAGGGATGGGTCATGGCCCAGTCATAGTCGGCGTCGATCTCATGGCCATCGACCGTCATCTTCTCCCAGGGCTTCTGGTCGGCCCGCACCGCATTCGTCGCCAGGGTCGGACAGAGGAAGGCGTGATGACGCTCGATCATCGGGCCGAAGCTGTCATAGGCCTTGCCCATGACGCGCAGGGCGTCGGTGAATTTCTCGATCCCGGCCCGCCGCGCGCGGTCGGCATAGTAGAGCGTGTAGTCGCAGAGCAGATCGCCCTGCTTGTCGGCGATCTCGACTAGCCAGTGACCGAACAGATGATCGAGATAGTTCTGCGCGGCCAGCGAGATCTCATGACCCCAGCCCAGATCGACCTCCTCGACCGTGGCGCCCAGCTCGCGCAGCAGCGCGACGATCGCGAGCAGATTGGCCTTCATGTCGGGCGCCACGACCCCGTCGCCGAGATGGGTCGCATAGGCGATGCGCCAGCCTTTGACGCCCGAGCCCGTCTTGCCTTCGGGAAAGACGGTCGGCAGCGTCACCTTCTGGCGCAGGGTGGCGATGTCGCGCGGATGATGGCCCGACATGACGTTCTGCAGCAGCGCGCAATCGCCGACATGGCGCGCCAGCGGTCCCTGATGGCCGAACATGTCGAGATTCCACGGCGCCACCTCGGGATTGCGGCCATAGGGCGGCTTGAACCCGACGACGCCGCACATCGCCGCCGGCGCCCGGATCGAGCCGCCGATATCCGAGCCCGTCGCCAGCGTCGTGGTGCCGGCGGCCAGGCTTGCTCCCGTGCCGCCCGACGAGCCGGCCGTGGTGATCGCGCGATTCCAGGGATTGCGCGTCACGCCATGCAGGCGCGAGTAGGTGACATAGGCGCTGGAGAATTCAGGTGTCGCGGTGCGCGCATGGATGATGGCGCCGGCCTTGATCAGCCGCTCGACGATCGGGTGGGTGTCGCGCGCGATATTGTCCTTGAGGGTCAGCGATCCGTTGGTCGTGCGCTTGCCGGCGATGTTCACCTCGTCCTTGACGGCGACGGTCAGCCCCTCGAGTTTGCGCAGCCGGCCGTCTTCACGCATGTAGCGCGCCTCCGCCAGCTTTGCCGCGGCCAGCGCCTCGTCGAAATAGCGATCGGTGAAGGCATTGATCTCGCCTTCGACCTGCTCGGCGCGCGCGATCTGCGCCTTCAGGAGCTCGACCGGCGAAAGACGCCGGCTGCGAAAGGCGTCGAGCGCATCCAGCGCCGGGAGATAACAGAGGTCCAGGTCGTTCAATTCGTCACCTCGTCCCTTCATCGCAGCGAGGGCCACGGGTTTCCCCCGCGGCGAAATCCGAGCGCCCTGCCTAGCATAGGGAGAGCGTGGCCGGGAGAGCCCGACGACAGATTCGAGCTCCTGGCGCCTTATTGGTTGTTTCACCGGGATGGGCGCATTATCTCTCCCGCCATGAACCTTTCCGCGAAACTGTCCAGCCTGCAGTCGCTGCCCGAGATTCCGATCATCGATCTGGGGCGGGGCGACATGGCCGAGCTCGCGCGGCGCGAGCGCCAGCGCGCCGCCGCCCTTCTCGGCGTCGGCCATGCGAGCTATCCGGGCTGGGCCCTCGCCTATGGCGACAAGCGCTCGCGGCGCTGGCTCGAGAAGCAGGCCAATCCTTACCTGCGCGAGATCGACGAGATCGCGGCGGAGCTGGGCGCCGCCGGCACGCATCTTCTCAACATCAGCTATGAATGGGCCTGCACCACCGGCGCCGATCGCGACCATGTTCGGGACGGTCCGCGCCTCCTGCGCGTGTTGGATTGGCCCCTGCCGGGCCTGGGCCGCCATGTCGTGGTGGCGCGCCAGCAGGGTGTCGCGGGTCCCTGGCTCAATGTGACCTGGCCCGGTTTCGTCGGCACGCTGACCGCGATGGCGCCGGGGCGATTTGCCGCGGCCTTCAACCAGCCGCCCTTGCGCCGACGCACCGGCCTGATGCTGGCCGACTGGCTGGTCGACCGGATCAATGTCGGCCGCAGCCGCGCACTGCCGCCCGCCCATCTCCTGCGCCAGGTGTTCGAACAGGCGCCCGATTTCGCGGCGGCCAAGACAATGATCGCCGAGACGCCGCTCTGCCTGCCGGCCTTCTTCGTCCTCTCCGGCACCAAGCCGCATGAATCGGTGGTGATCGAGCGGCTCGAGAACCGGGTCTTCCTCCATGAAGCACCGGCCGCCGTTTCCAACCATTTCCTGGGCGCCCGCCTCAAGGGCATGCCCCGCGGCAGCGAGACCGGGCCGCGGCGGCGCATGATGCTGGAGGCACTGGCAAGGGGGGCCCGCGACTTCGACTGGCTGCAGGCACCGATCCTGAACAGCGAGACCCGGCTGGCGGTCGAGGCCAATGCCGCGACCGGCGAGCTGCTGGTCTGGGGCTTCGAGCCGGGCGGGCCCGCCACCCGGCAGTTGCGCCTCGCGGCCTAGGGCGTGGGCCCGGCGACCAAACGTCTCGGCGGCCCGAAAAGGGGCTAAAGGCCTTGCCGGACAGGGTTTCCCGCGAGGCCCGGGGGTTGAATCAAGTTGACACCAAAACGGTTACCGCTATAGTCCCGCCCTCGCGTTCAGGCGGCTCTTCGGTCGACTGCGCTTCCATAACAAAATCAAGCGTTTAAGCCATGTTCGCAGTGTTCAGGACCGGCGGCAAGCAGTACAAGGTCGCCAAGAACGACATCATCCGCGTCGAGACCGTTCCGGGCTCCAGCGGGGATTTCGTGCAATTCAACGAAGTGCTGATGATCGGCGACGGCAGCCAGACGACCGTGGGCAAGCCCCTGGTTGCGGGCGCCAGCGTCGCCGCCACCTTGATCGACCAGATCAAGGCCGACAAGGTCATCATCTTCAAGAAGAAGCGCCGCCATAACTACCGGCGCAAGCGCGGTCATCGTCAGCCGCTGTCGCTCCTGCGTGTGGTCGACATCCTGACCGACGGCAAGACGCTCGACGCCTCGGCGAAGGACGCCGCCAAGTCGGCGGCCCAGGCCAATGCCGAGAAGAGCAAAGCCTCGCACACCGCCCTGACCGCGACGACCGGTGCCAAGCGCAAGGCCGCCGTCAAGAAGCCGGCGGTGAAGGCAGCGCCCAAGGCCGCCGCGAAGTCGGCGGGCAAGAAGCCGGCGGCCAAGAAGAAGGCCGCCTCGAAGAAGAGCGAGGAGTAACCAACCATGGCTCACAAAAAAGCAGGCGGCAGCTCCCGCAACGGCCGCGATTCGGCCGGCAAGCGCCTCGGCGTGAAGAAGTATGGCGACGAGACGGTGCTCTCGGGCAACATCATCGTGCGCCAGCGCGGCACCACCTATCATCCCGGCGACAATGTCGGCATGGGGCGCGATCACACGATCTTCGCGACCAGCAACGGCCGGGTGCGCTTCAAGCGCGCCACCGGCGGCCGGACCCTCGTCTCGGTGGACCCGCAGAGCTGACGTCATAACAAGACGCCGGCCCCAGGCCCAAGCAACGGAATAGGAAGGGGGAACGGCGTCGCCGTTCCCCCTTTTCCTTTGTCCGCAAGTCCGAGCCATGAAATTTCTCGACCAGTGCAAGATCTATCTGCGAAGCGGTGACGGCGGGGCCGGCGCCGTCAGCTTCCATCGCGAGAAATTCATCGAGTTCGGCGGACCGGACGGCGGCGATGGCGGCCGCGGCGGGCATGTCATCGTCGAGGCGGTCCCCAACCTCAACACGCTGATCGATTTCCGCTACACGCAGCATTTCAAGGCGCCCAAGGGCGGCCATGGCATGGGCAAGAACCGCACCGGTGCCGGCGCGCCCGATCTCGTCATCAAGATGCCGGTCGGCACCGAGGTGCTCGACGAGGACAAGGAGACGGTGCTGGTCGATCTGACCGAGCCCGGCCAGCGCGCCATCCTCTGCAAGGGCGGCGATGGCGGCTTCGGCAACCAGCATTACAAGACCTCGACCAACCAGGCACCGCGCCGCGGCGATCCCGGCTGGCCCGGCGAGGAACGCTGGGTCTGGCTGCGCCTCAAGCTGATCGCCGACGCCGGGCTGGTGGGTCTGCCCAATGCCGGCAAATCGACCATGCTCGCCGCCACCAGCCGGGCCAGGCCCAAGATCGCCGACTATCCCTTCACCACGCTGCATCCCCAGCTGGGCGTGGTGGCGACCGACGGCTCGGAGTTCGTGCTGGCCGACATCCCCGGACTGATCGAGGGCGCCTCGGAAGGGGCCGGGCTCGGCACGCGCTTCCTCGGCCATGTCGAGCGCTGCGGCGTGCTGATCCATCTGGTGGACGGTACCTCCGACGATGTCGCGCGCGATTACCGCACCGTGCGTGAGGAGCTCGCGGTCTACGGCGGTGGCCTGGCCGAGAAGAAGGAGCTGGTCGCGCTCAACAAGATCGATGCGCTCGACGAGGCCGAGATCCAGTCCAAGGCGCGCAAGCTCGCGCGCGCCTCGGGCGGCAAGGTGTTCCGCGTCTCGGGCGCCGCCGGCAAGGGCGTGAAGGAGCTGATGCGCGCGGCCTTCGCCGAGGTGAAAGCCCGCCGTGCGGCCGAAGCCGAAGCCAAGGCCGCGAAGAAAGCCGAGATGGAAAACGTGGAGATCGTCGGCGCCGAAGCGGAGGATGCCGAAGCCAGGGATATCGACGAATGAGCGGCGCGCGCGCGAAAGCCGGGTTGGCTCACGCGAAGCGGCTCGTCGTGAAGATCGGCTCGGCGCTGCTGGTCGATGACAAGACCGGCGCCATCCGCCGGCAATGGCTCGACGCGCTGGCCGACGACGTGGCCGAAATCCGGAAGGCCGGCACCGAGGTGCTGCTGGTTTCGTCGGGCGCCATCGCGGTCGGGCGGCGCCATCTGGGCCTGCTCGATGGCGGCCTCAAGCTCGAGGAGAAGCAGGCCGCGGCCGCCACCGGGCAGATCCGTCTCGCCCATGCCTATCAGGAGACGCTCGCGCGCCACGACATCACCGTGGCGCAGGTGCTGCTGACGCTGGGCGACACCGAGGAACGCCGGCGCCATCTCAATGCGCGCTCGACGCTCTCGACGCTGCTCAAATTCGGCTGCGTGCCGGTGATCAACGAGAACGACACGGTCGCGACCGCCGAGATCCGCTTCGGCGACAATGATCGCCTCGCCGCCCGCGTCGCCGCCATGGTCAGCGCCGACGCGCTGGTGCTGCTCTCCGACATCGACGGACTCTACACCGCCGATCCGCGCCGCAATCCCGAGGCGAGCTTCATCCCAGAGGTCACCGAGATCACGCCCGAGATCGAGGCGATGGCGGGCGAGGCGCTCCCCGGCTACAGCTCGGGCGGGATGGTGACCAAGCTCACCGCCGCGCGCGTTGCGCTGGGCGCCGGCTGCCGCATGGCGATCGCCAATGGCCGCATGATGAATCCCCTGCGCGCCATCCGCGAGGGCGGCACCTGCACCTGGTTCCTGCCGGCCGCCACGCCGTTGACCGCGCGCAAGACCTGGATCCAGGGCGCGCTCAAGCCGGTCGGCAAGCTGGTGGTGGATGACGGCGCCTTGAAAGCATTGAGCTCGGGCAAGAGCCTGCTGCCCGCCGGCGTCGTCACAGTCGAGGGCCGCTTCGAGCGCGGCGATGCTGTCGTCGTGGCCGATGCCCAGGGCCGCGAGATCGCGCGCGGGCTCTCGGCCTATTCGGCCGAGGATGCGCGCCGGATCAAGGGCCATAAGAGCCGGGAAATCGAAACCCTGCTGGGTTATCGTGGCCGGGACGAGATGATCCACCGCGACGACCTCGTGTTGAGCCGGTCATGAGCGCCACCGCCCAGCCCCAGACCAAGCCTGAGAATGCCGGCCTGGCCGCGGAGGTCCGCGCCGTGGCCCGCGCCGCGAAGGACGCGGCCCTGCAGCTCTCGCTCTCGACGGCCGAGCAGCGGACCGCGGGCCTCAAGGCCATGGCCGCGGCGGTCCGCGAAGATGCCAGCCTGATCCTCGCCGCCAACGACAAGGACATGGCGGCGGCCGGCGGCCTGACGCCAGCCCTCAAGGACCGCCTCAAGCTGGACGCCAAGCGTGTCGAAGCGATGGCAAAGGGCATCGACGAGGTGGCGGCCCTGCCCGATCCGCTGGGCCAGGTGATGGCCGAGTGGGATCGGCCCAACGGCCTTCACATCGCGCGGGTGCGCGTGCCGCTGGGCGTCATCGCGATCATCTATGAATCCCGGCCGAACGTGACAGCCGATGCCGCCGTGCTGTGCCTGCGGTCCGGCAATGCCGCGATCCTGCGCGGCGGCTCGGAGAGCGTGAATTCCTCGAGCACCATCCTCGCCAGCCTGAAGCGCGGGCTGAAGAGCGCCGGCCTGCCCGACGCCGCCATCACGCGCCTGCCGACACAGGACCGCGCCGCCGTCGGCGAGCTCTTGAAGCTCGACGACCTGATCGATGTGGTGATCCCGCGCGGCGGCAAATCGCTGATCGAGCGCGTCGCCGCCGAGAGCCGGATCCCGGTGCTGAAGCATCTCGACGGCAACTGCCACACCTATGTCGATCGTGCGGCCGATCTCGCCATGGCGCGCAAGATCGTGCTCAACGCCAAGATGCGCCGCACCGGCGTCTGCGGAGCGACCGAGACCCTGCTGGTGGATCGCCGCGTGGCCAGGACCCATCTGCCGCCGATCCTCGACGACCTCGCCAAGGCCGGCTGCGAGCTCCGCGGCGATGCCGAGACGCGCGCGCTCGACGGTCGCGTCACGCTCGCGAACGACAGCGACTGGGACACCGAATATCTCGACGCGATCATCGCCATCAAGCTGGTGGATGGCGTCGACGAGGCGATCGCCCATATCAACCGCCATGGCTCGCACCATACCGAGGCGATCGTCACCGGGGACGAGGCGGCGGCCAAGAAATTCATGGCCGAGGTCGATGCTGGCATCGTCATCCATAACAGCTCGACCCAGTTCGCCGATGGCGGCGAGTTCGGCATGGGGGCCGAGATCGGCATCTCGACCGGCAAGCTCCATGCGCGCGGGCCCGTCGGCGCCGAGCAGCTCACCAGCTACAAATACTTGGTGCAGGGCAGCGGCCAGGTGCGGCCCTAAGCCAACCGACCCTACGCGGTAAGGGACCCCTCAACCGGTCGTCCAGAATGGAAGATGGCGTGAGGTGGCGGCGGCACAGATACGCCCCATCATCTCACTGGCCTGCCAGGCAGCCCAGAGCACCTTTGTCGGCACGCTGCGGTCGGATGTCCATTCCCCCGATCGGGGATCGGCCTCCGCGATCAGCATCCGGAGATCGCGCAGTTCTTCCTCAAGCCGGAAGTTCGATCCAAAGCGTTCGGTTCTTCCCTGCCAATCCGGTTCTTCGATGATCATGTTGCGGTGAAAGGGCAACCAGAACGCGGAGCGAAGCAGTAATTGAGGGAACCGGCTTGTGAAGCCACGACTCTCGGCGCCTTCTAATGCACGCCCGATTTCGACGCTCGGGGGCCCCTCGGCATCGATAAGGCTACGGATCCCTTGGGTACCGCGCTCGTCGATCCTGGCGGCAACGTATCGGAGAAGCACATCGGCGCTTGTTGCCGCATCCTCCGATTCTACGAAATCGCTAGCTTCGTCCCATGTCAGGACTTCGCCAAGCTGGCCGCGATACTTAATTGCCAACTGGTCGCGCCAGGCGATGACATCAACTGCCGTTGGAGAGCGAACGCGGGCCGGCTCGGTCGCATACTGAGCACCAGGAATTGGCGGCAATTTCCACCATGAAGGGGGCTCGCTGGTTGAAGGAGCGGCCTCATCCACGACGAGATAGGCAATTTTATGCAGCGCAGAGGCCTGATAGCCGACACCCAACGGACCCATCTCCCAGATCAATCAGAGCCAACAGAATAAACCAGCACAATAGAGCGTTAGCGCATTGTAGAGATTGACAACTTCGAGTAGAAATAAGAACATTTCATGAACTTCTCGGTTTGGCAGGAAAGAAGATCCAATGCAGGAGTTTGGCGGCAGTTCCACGTGGGAGAAGCTTGAGAGAGTCGGCAGATACCTCTCCGCCTACCAGATTGCCCTCAAGAATCAGTCGTTTCGGAAAATCTACATCGATCCATTCGCTGGCACGGGATATTGGACTCCCAAAGTCGCGCGCGATCAGTTGCATCTCGCTCTATCGGAAAGAATTGAGATTGCCAAAGGCTCCGCGCTTCGCGCGCTCGAAGTCGAGCCACCGTTTGATCGCTACATCTTCATCGAGAAGAAGCCCGGAAACTTTTCTGCACTTCAGAAAAACATTTCCCTGAAGTTCCCCAATCTTCTGAATCGCATTGAGTTCATCAACGCAGATGCAAACCACGCACTGATCCACCTCTGTCGTTCAGTTGATTGGAATGAGAATCGCGCCGTAACTTTCCTAGATCCCTTTGGAATGCAAGTCGACTGGGCGACTCTGAGCGCTATCGCTGGAACTCACAGTGTGGACGTATGGTATCTCTTTCCGTCGCATATGGGCGTCGCACGAACGGTCACCCATAACCCGCAGGTTCCACCTCACTTTCGAAAGGCGTTGGATCGCATCTATGGAACGACGGATTGGGAGGACTATTTCTATAGGGTCTCGTCACAGGGCTTGCTCTTTGTCGAAGACGCGCCCTCCGTCGAACGAGTAGCTACCCTCCAGCGGATCGAGTCCTACACTCGCCTGCGCCTAGAGAGTATATTTAAGGGTGGCGTGGCGAAGAAGGCCGTTCCAATGGATCGTGACGGAAGGAATATGTATTTGCTGTTCTTTGCAGTTGGAAACCCAAAGCCTGCAGCTCGCGAGCTCGCGCTCAGACTGGCCAACAACATCTTAGAGTAAAATATAATGTCTAGCGGCACTGGAATTGAATGGACCGAGGCAACCTGGAATCCAATTGCCGGATGCACGATGGTGTCACCTGGTTGCACCAATTGCTATGCGATGCGCATGGCCGCGCGCCTTCAAGCGATCGGGCTCGAACGCTATCAAGGCACCACGAGACATAGCGGCGGGCGACATGTTTGGTCTGGTAGAATCGTGCTCGACAAGGAAGCACTCCAGATCCCGCTGAGTTGGAAGCGGCCCCGTCACATATTTGTCAATTCAATGAGCGATCTCTTTCACGAAAGAGTTCCTGAGGCCTTCATTCGTGACGTTTGGAGCGCTATGGAAGCCGCGAACCAACACACGTATCAGATCCTCACGAAGCGTCCAGATCGCATGCTCGACATTCTGGGGAAAGCTGAATTTCGAAAGCTGCCGAATGTGTGGCTTGGAACTTCCGTTGAGAATGAGGCCACTACGCGCCGCATCGAAGTGCTCAGAAAGGTCCCGGCCGCGATCC
Source organism: Hypericibacter terrae (assembly GCF_008728855.1). Lineage (GTDB taxonomy): Bacteria > Pseudomonadota > Alphaproteobacteria > Dongiales > Dongiaceae > Hypericibacter > Hypericibacter terrae. Next base: position 5,268,276 of record NZ_CP042906.1, read on the forward strand.
GATTTGTGTCTTTCGAGCCATTGATCGATAACGTTGGCAAACCCAGCCTGAAGGGCATTCACTGGGCCATCGTCGGCGGTGAGTCCGGCCCGAACGCCCGCCCCATGGATGCTCGCTGGGTAGACGACATTCTGCAGATCTGCCGACGGCAGGATGTGGCCTTCTTCTTCAAGCAATGGGGTGGCAAGAACAAGAAAGCGGCTGGACGCAAGTACCGGGGAAAGACCTGGGACGAAATGCCCGGACGGGATGGGGCTCGCGCCTAGCGAATGGCCATGATCTAGTGACCCCTGGATATTAACGACGGCAGCATCTGGCATTTTGTCGGCCTCCCAGGAAACACCCCGACGCCACTATGGCGTGATCGACCCGGCCCGGGCGCGGCGGCGCCCGCGGGTCGGGCTTCTGGGCGGCTCCTTCAATCCCGCCCATGAGGGCCATCGCCAGATCTCGCTGACCGCCCTCCACCGGCTGGGGCTGGACGAGGTCTGGTGGCTGGTCAGCCCTCAGAACCCCCTGAAACCCGAGGCCGGGATGGCCCCCCTGGCCGAGCGGATGGCGACCGCCCGGGCGGTGGCACGCGATCCTAGGATCAGGGTCACCGACATCGAGAGCCGACTCGGAACCCGGTTTACGGCCGATACGTTAGAGAAACTGACCCGTCGCTATCCGGGCCATGGCTTCGTCTGGCTGATGGGGGCCGACAATCTGCTGCAGATCCACAAATGGCGGGACTGGCAACGAATATTTCACCTCCTGCCGGTTGCGGTCCTGGCCCGACCTTCCTATTCTTTGAAGGCGCTGTCCGCTCCGGCGGCGCAGCGCTTCCTGCGGTCCCGCTGGCCGGAAAGGCTGGGCCGCAGGTTGGTGCAGGCCGAGCCGCCCGCCTGGCTTCTGATCCACGGGCCGCTCAATCCGGCATCGGCGACCGCGATCCGCGCCGCGCGGAGGATGGGACGGCGTGAAGGCAAAGGAGCGAGCACATAATTCCATTGTCATTTGAGCGGACGCGGCACAGCGAGATCGGTGCCGGCCGCTTCGACATCCCACGGTGACCGCCATCGTCAAGACAACCCGCGCCGGGAAGGGCAAGAACCCGGCCAAACCGAGCGACCTTCTGCGCCTGGTCGAGAAGTCGCTCGATGACGACAAGGCCGAAGACATCGTCGCCATCGATCTCAAAGGCAAATCCAGCATCGCCGACTACATGGTCATCGCAACGGGGCGGTCCTCGCGACAGCTCGCGGCGATGGCGGAGCATCTCCATGAGAAGCTCAAGGCCAAGGGGCTCGCGCAAGTGGGCGTCGAAGGCGAACGCCAGGGCGACTGGGTGCTGATCGACGGCGGCGACGTGATCGTCCATCTGTTCCGCCCCGAGATTCGCGGGCTCTATAACCTCGAGAAGATGTGGAGGATGGAGCTGCCCGAAGCGGAACGCGTGGCCGCCCTGGGATGAGCTGAAGACTCGCCGGCGCCCCTAAGGGCGCCGCCAACTCGCGAGTCTTGGCCCCTTCCCCTCTTGCGCTTCGCGCGAGGAGGAAGCGACGGGAATTATGCGCGCTTCGTAACCGCGCCTGCCATCGCACCACCCCTCTCATCAACGCCCCCGTGCTGTCATCGCCGGGCTTGACCCGGCGATCCAGGGCAACGGACCGAGTTGATGAGACCTGTCCCCCTGGATGCCCGCATCAAGTGCGGGCATAACAGTGGGGAAGAAGTCTCGCTCATCCTCATCGTCATACCGGCGAAGGCCGGTATCCATGACCACCGACCATCGAGATCGACACTCGATGCTCGGGTGTGCATGGATGCCAGCCGGCCCGCTCCGGCACCACAGTCGCCACTCAAGGCTCTTGTAGAAGCGCGTGCAAATGTCCGCGCAGATCCTGTAGATGCCGCCCCCAGTGAAGACGATAGCCGGCTCGGAACAGGTTGCCGGCTGCCTCGGGTGATTTGTTATCCCAAAGCCATTGCACCTGCTGCAGTTCGTCGGCGATGTCGACCAGATCGTCGATGGCATCGCCGGTCATCGGCGGCGCTGTGATGTCCTTCGACGTTGCTACGGCATAGAACCCTAGTTCCGGAAAGCGTCGACCCATCGCCTTGTGGGCCGCTTGGTACACATCATGCGACCGATCGGGAACCTCGTAGTGAAGATCCGTCTCCGTCACACGATGATAGACGAACGCCAACCGATCGAGCGTTTCGGCGAGTGCGGACAAACGCGCCTCGCTTGAGTTCGGCGGCGCATCAACAAGGCTGAGATAGGCCTCAGCGGCCGCGATCATGTCGGACTCGGACATGAACTTCCCCCATCGCCACGCCGGCCCCCGCATCGGGCCGTAAGCCTGTGCGAGGCTAAACTCCGGCCGGCATCCACGCACACTCAAGCATCGAGTTCAAATCTCGGCGGTCCGTGTTCATGGATACCGGCCTTCGCCGGTATGACAGTAAAAGCCTATCCCCGCCGCCGCCTTGCGCGCCGCGCCTCGGCCTCGGCGCCGCCGGCGACTTCCTTGTGCGGCGGCAGCGTCACGACCTTCGCAAGATTCTCGTAGGGTGCCGTCTTGTGCGGGATCGCCATGGCCTCGACGAAATGCTGCTGGAACATCGGTTCCACCGCGGTCTCGACCTTCTCGACCTGCTTGACCACGCGCGCGATCTCGTCGCGGGCCTTGAGATTGAGAAGCGCGATGCGGGCGCCGGTGCCGGCAGCGTTGCCCGCCGAGGTGACCTTCGACAGGTCGCAATCGGGGATCATGCCGAGGATCATCGCGTATTTGACGTCGATATGGCTGCCGAAGGCGCCGGCCAGCGTGATGCGGTCGAGCTTGTCGATGCCGAGCTTGTCCATGAGGAGCCGCGCGCCGGCATAGAGCGCCGCCTTGGCAAGCTGGATCGCGCGCACGTCGGTCTGGGTGATGCGAATGGTCGGCTCGCCCTCGCGCAGGAGATAGGAGAAGGTGCGGCCCTCGGGCTGGATGCGCGGGCTCTTCGCCGCCATGCCGCCGTCGATCACCCCGTCCTGGTTGATGATGCCGGCCAGATACATCTCGGCCAGCGCCTCGATGATGCCCGAGCCGCAGATGCCGGTGACGCCGATCAGGGCGGTCTCCTCGAAAAAGCCCGGCTCGTTCGACCATTTGTCCGAGCCGATCACCTTGAATTTCGGCTCGAGCGTCTCGGGATCGATGCGCACGCGTTCGATGGCGCCGGGCGCCGCGCGCTGGCCGCCCGAGATCTGCGCGCCCTCGAAGGCGGGGCCCGTCGGCGAGGAAGCGGCCAGCAAGCGGTCGCGATTGCCCAGCACGATCTCGGCATTGGTGCCGACATCGACGATGAGCGTCATCTCGACCGACATATGGGGCGATTCGGAAAGGATCACGCCCGCCGTGTCGGCGCCGACATGGCCGGCGATGCAGGGCAGCACGAAGATGCGCGCATTGGGATGGACCTGGAGATCGATCTCCGAGGCCCAGATCGTGATTGGCCCGTCGGTGGCGAGCGCGAAGGGCGCGCCGCCGAGCTCGGTCGGATCGATGCCGAGCAGCAGGTGATGCATGATCGGGTTGCCGACGAAGGTGACCTCGAGAATGTTGGTCTTCTCGATCTTGGCTTCGCGCGCGACATTCTCGGCCAGCTCGTTCAAGGCGCCGCGCACCGCCTTGGTCATCTCGACATCGCCGCCCGGATTCATCATCACATAGGAGACGCGGCTCATCAGATCCTCGCCGAAGCGGATCTGCGGATTCATCATGCCCGAGGAGGCGACCACCTCGCCGGTGGCGAGGTCGCAGAGATGGCCGGCGATGGTGGTCGAGCCGATATCGACCGCGAGCCCGAAGGCGCGGTCATGGAAGCCGGGCCACACCGCCGTGATCTGCTTCTTCTGATGCACCGCGACGGTCGCGGTCCAGTCGCCCTTGCGCAGCGCCTTCTGCAGATGCTGGATCACGCGCAGGTCGGTATCGAGGCCCTTGAGGTCCCATTGCGAGGCCAGCGCCTGCTCGAGCCGCTGCAGATCGCCCGAGGGATCATGCATGTTGGGCTCGGCCACTTCGACATAATGGAGCGTGACGACGGGATCGAGCTCGATCGCGCGCATCTCGGCGCGCTTGCGCACGACCTGCTTATGCACCTGGCTGTCGGGCGGCACGTCGATGACGACGTCGCCCTGGACGCGGGTCGAGCAGGAGAGACGGCGACCTTCGGCCAGGCCCTTGCGCTCGGCATAGCGTTTCTCGACCTCGCCGAAGGCGGTCAGATGCGAGGCCTCGGACTTGACGCCGAGCTTCATGAACTCGCCTTCGGAAACCAGCACCTGGCAGCGCCCGCAGATGCCGCGCCCGCCGCAGACCGAATCGATATCGACGCCGAGCTTGCGCGCGGCCTGCAGCACCGGCGTCCCGATCGAGAACCGGCCCCGCTTGCCCGAGGGCATGAAGACAACGAGTGCGTCTTGGGTCTGCGCCATGATGTTCGCGCTTAACCTCCGGTGATAGGGAGGGACCGAGCGGCCCCCTCCCTGACCCTCCCCCTCGAGGGGGGAGGGGATAAATAGTAAGAAGGCGCCATAGCCTTACTATCCCTTCCCCCATTTTGGAGGAAGGTTAGGAAGGGGGATGACGCGATCGTCAGCAATGGCGTATCGAGCGCCGCTCCGCGCTCACACCGCTTCCGTGGTGGCGCCCGCCGCGCGGCGGCGGCGGTTCTCGCGGCCGGCGCGCTGGCCCTGGTTGGCGGCGTCGGCCGAGATCGGCTCGCGGAACTTCTGGATCCAGCGCATGCAATTCTCGTCATGGCCGTTGGCGACGTCGGCCGCCAGGATCGCCGTCATCTCTTCGGGCCGCAGCGGATTCATGATCGCCGAGGTCATGCCAGCACCGGTCAGCATGGCGAGGAACGAGGCGTTGAGGCCATGGCGGTTCGGCAGGCCGAACGAGAAGTTCGAGGCGCCGCAGCAGGTGTTCACTTTCAGCTCTTCGCGCAGGCGGCGCACCAGGCGGAACACCTGCCGGCCGGCATCGTTGAGAGCGCCCACCGGCATGACCAGCGGATCGACGACGACGTCGGCGGCGGGGATGCCGTAATCCATCGCGCGCTGCACGATCTTCTTGGCGACCTCGTAGCGCACATCGGGATCGGGCGAGATGCCGGTCTCGTCGTTCGAGATCGCGATCACGGCCGCGCCGTATTTCTTCACCAGCGGCAGCACGACCTCGAGCCGCTCTTCCTCGCCGGTGACCGAGTTCAGCAGCGCCTTGCCCTTATAGACCTTCAGGCCCGCCTCGAGCGCCGCCACGATCGAGCTGTCGATCGAGAGCGGCACGTCGGTCAGGGACTGCACCAGCTGAATGCTCTCCGCCAGGATCGCCGGCTCGTCGGCCAGCGGGATGCCGGCATTGACGTCCAGCATATGGGCGCCCGCCTCGACCTGCGCGATCGCGTCGGCGCGCACGCGGCTGTAGTCGCCCGCCGCCATCTCGGCCGCGAGCAGCTTGCGGCCCGTCGGGTTGATGCGCTCGCCGATCACGACGAAGGGGCGATCGAAGCCGATCACGACTTCCTTGGTCGCGGAGCTGACGACGGTGTGGGTCATGGGAGGCAACGTCCTTTCGAGGGGTAACCAGCCGGGCGGAAGCCGGGAGGAATTTAAGAGGCGACCGCGGTTTCGACCAGTGAGAATCCGGTGCCGCTGCGATCGAGCGCGAAATGGCCGGCTTTGACCGCGTTGAACCAGTTGCAGGTCTTGGCAAAGCCGCCGAAGGGATAGAGATGGATGCCGTCGAGGCGCCCGGCCGTATCCTGCGCCTTGAACTCGGCGAGGCCGGCCATCAGCTCGTCCGGCGTCTGCACGGTCAGGAGCTTCGCGATATTGGCGGCCTGGCGCGTGATGACGCGCATCGAGGGGCCGATGCCGCATTCCTGGGCAAAGCGCAGCAGCGTCTTGATGCTGGCGGGGCCGGGCACGCCGATGCGCACCGGCAAGGCGACGCCATTGTCGGCGAGCCACTTCATCCAGGCCATGACCGGATCGGCCTCGAAGCAGAACTGGGTCACGAGATACATCGAAAGGCCGCGATCGGCCGCCCATTTCGCCTTCGCCAGGGTATGGCGCTTGACCTCGTCGGGGGCGATGTCGGGGGTGCCTTCGGGATGGCCGGCGACGCCGATCTTGCGGATGCCATGCTTTTCGAAGAGGCCGGTTTCCAGCAGCTGGATCGCGGCATCGAAAACGCCGAGCGGCTTCTTGAGGCCGCCGCCGATGACGAGCGCCTGGGTGACCCCGGCCTCGTCGCGCAGCCGGCCGAGATAGGTCTCGAGCGCGGCCTGCGTCGGGATCGAGCGCGCCGCGATATGCGGCACCGGCACCATCCCGTCATCCCTCAGGCGCCGCGCGGTCGCAACCGTGTCGTTGTAGTCGGTGCCCGGCAGGAAGGTGACATTGACGCAGGTCCCGGCCGGCAGCAGAGCCTTGAAGCTCTCGACCTTGGCCGCGGTGCCGGGCGTGGTCTCGATGGAATAGTCGCGGGTGAGCGCGATGATCTGGGACGCGGTCGCCATGGGCCTCATGTCCTGCTGCGTGTTACCGGCCGGGAAAATCGGGTTTCCGCCCCGCCGGCGGGCGCCCTGACAATCCTCCCGGCGGCCCCCGGAGACGCGCCGGACAACGCCATTCATCGGCCCGAAAACGACATGGGTCCGGGCGGGTGGCGGCCCTTGCCGGCGGGCCGGCGGGCCGACCGCCAAACGCCGCTCCAGGGCCGGTTTTTCCGGGCCTTTGGCCAAGTTCGGGTCGGCGGGGTTAACGCCGGGGAGCCCCTGGGCGCCGGCTTGCGCCGGCGGCCGAATGACGCAAATGGGCGAACCCGGGGCCGGCCGTCAGGCCGGCGTCTTGCCCCCGGCCATGACGAAGGCCGTCAGCCGCTCTTCGGGGAACTCGGCCTCGAGCCGGGCCGCGACCGCGGCCGCCTCGGCCTCCAGATCGGCGCCGCATTCGATCGGATCGGCCCGGCGCCATTCCGCGAGATAGGAGTCCGTGTCGCGCAGATTGGCCCGCATCGCCGCCCGGTCGATCGCCTTCTCGAAGCGCTCATTGAGGACGCGCTTGGCGGTGGTGCGGCCGGCCTTGGCGATGACCTGGGCCGGGATGTCGCGCCAATAGACGACGGTGATCTGGGGCATCGGAACGGAACTCCTGGAGAGGCGAGGTTAGTGGGATTTGGCGGGGGCGGCGGCGACCGGGACCACCGGGGCGGTCCCGGCGGGGGTCGCCTGCCAGCCATCGAGGAATGTCTTGAGATCGCCATAGCCGGTGAAGCGGCGCTCATAGGCGAGCCCGAGACGGGCGGCGGCCTTCTCGGCCTTGGCGTCGAGCGCCGAATCGTCGATCTGCGCCAGATAGATCAGCTTCTTGTAATTGCCGAAATAGGCGTCGCGCAGCTCCGGATGCCGGTCGATCCCGAGCCCTTCGATGATGAGCTTGTCGAACTGCCGCACGAGATAGTCGGTCAGATAGAAGGTGCCGAGCTCGGCCTCGTGCATGGCCGCGAAGTTCGCCGGGCCGGCATAGAAATCGTAGCAATGGGGCCCCGCGATGCGCTCGACCCCGCCTTCTTCCTCGAGCACACGGTCGAGCTCGCCGCCCGAGCCGCAATCGCCATAGAGCACCAGCAGCCGGTCATAGCGGTCGCGGTTCTCGCGGATCTTCTGCCGCACGCCCTCGGGGATGCGCTCGGGCCGGTTGTGCCAGATGGCGGGCAGGCAGGTGATCGACAGGTTGGTCCAGCCCGCCTGCTCGATCACAGCCAGGATCTCGCGCGCCAGCGCGCCGCAGGCAATGATCAGGGTGGTGGGGGCCTTGTCCATGTCTGTCGCTAAGGGTTTCAGGCTGCTGGGTTCCCATCATATGGGCATCACGCGGCAGGAGCGCCATGCCTTCCGAGGATCAGGCTAAGCGCCGGTCTTGCCTGCCACTAAGCGGCTGGCGACGGTGGTTGCTGCCATGGCGACAGCGATGTCGATGATCGGCAAGAGTTAAGCGATGGGTGGCATGCCGGCCGAGCCGGCATCCCCTTGCCGGCGCCAGATGCCTCAAACCACAAAATTTATGAATGCCGGAAGAGTGCCAGGGGAACGATAGGAAGCGCGCTATAGCCGAGAAAAGCACCTGCGACCAACGCTGGATTGCGGGGGCAATGCCAGCAAACCCAACACCAACGTCGCCGGCGCGAAGGAAGTGCGACAAGGCCCGCCACGGACGTGGCCGCGTCCCGGCGGGGTCATGACGGGGCCATCCGGATGCGGCGCCGTAAGAGCGCCAAAATCAACAGCAGCTCGCCGAAGCTGCCGAAAATAGCGCTGGCGAGAATGCTCCAGTAGCTCAACACAAAGGTGACAAGCGAATGGAGTTCGACGCGACACGCGGTCGGGGAATCGCAATTCAGATAGTCGCTGGGGCGGTCGAGAATGGCCAAGACCGTCCATAGTGCCGGCCAGGCAAGAAGACCCAGCAGCAGAGCCGAGCCGATCCAAGCCATGCGCCGCTGCTCGTGCGTCAGGCGCGACTCTGTCAACGCTAACCCCAGTGCCACGAGGATCGCAATGGCGGCACCGGCCAGCTGGAACAGCCCTGTGCGTGTCATGAAGGAGAGCCAAACTCCAAAACCGGGAAATGACGCGACGATCAGAAGGATCAGACGGAGTCGTGGACCCACGAGGCAAAGCCCGGTGACCGGCAGAAACGTTGCGAGCAGGACCAGGAACGCGGCCGGCGTCATGGGACGGCCACGGCATTCATCGACCGTCCCTTCATCAGCAAGCAAAGCTCCCACGACAGAAGGGCCAGAACGCCGACGGTTGTGACAATGGTCGTCCAGACACCGAGCACCAGCTTGGCCCAGATGGAAGGATCCAAGAGGCAAGCCGAATCTCCGGAGCCGCACAGCTCGTCCCACGGATTGCCAGTCGTCGCCATTACAAGAAGCATTATCGGCAGAAAGGGAACCGCGACGCCGACGATTGCAAGTAAGCGCGCAATCGCTTTCGGTTCGAGCAAGCCTGGTCGTCGATCTGATGCGATGATCAGTGCGGTGGCTAAAAGGCATATCGGCAGAGGGAGGGTGATGGCTGCCCAGCTTGGTGAAAGCAGAGCTATCGAGGAGGCAGCAAAAGACGCGCCGACGACAGCCACCAAAGCGAGCCTACGCTGATGGCCTCGAACCAGGAAAATTCCGAGCAGTGTTAGCGGGATCATGGGTGCAATCAGCAGTAACACCGTGACAAATCCCGCTCGGGACAAGCAAAGAGCAGTTGGGCAAAGTGTTTCCATGGTGCCTTAACCCCTGCGGCTCAGCGCAAACTCTCGATGTTATTGGCGCGCGGAATCAACATTGCGTCTTGAGTTTCAACGCCGCCCGGGGATCCCCTTTCCCTGAAATGGCGGACGATTCCATTCTCGACTCTGATAGGCCCTCTCGACTTGAGCGCCATAGTTGGTGACGGCGCGTTGTCCGAGTCCGTTGTAGAGTGTCACGATGTTGCGAATGCTTGGATCGGCAAGTCGATCCTGGATGCGTTTCAGCAGGATCGCTCCAGCACGAATATTGAGTCGTGGGTCGTCGAAAACGTCGCGCGCTTGGTCGATCACCACACCTTTGTCGCGCCCTGCCTCAACATATCGCCGGCTATAGGTCTCGCCGTCATTGAGCAGGCCTCCCCATAGCGAACGTTTCACATTCATCGGCAAGATCGAATCGGCTTGAGGCAACACCAAATCCAATGCAGGTTGCATCAAGTTCATCATGGGCTCGGGCAGATGAGCATCGATCCATTCCCGTTTTTCGGGTGGATAGCCGTAGCATCCCTGCGAAACCTCAACATACATGATCGCCCGCAGAAGATCGGGATCGACTCCTTCACGCGCCGCTTCCTCTTCGATCACCTGATCATGTTTCTTGACAAGCTTTGCACCCAGCCCAGACCAACGATGGCTTGGGGCACTACCATCAGCCTTCGGGTTTGCTTCGATCGGAAACAAAGCCGGACTGTTCCCGATAGGGCTCTGACGTCGGGTACTTTCATTCGCCTTGCCAGCGTCGATCACCGGCCAGCGGTTCTCGGCACGATGCGCCTCGTCGAGCGATGTCGAAGCCGGCGTCTGCACTGGAGTCCGCGCCAGCATCGGCGCATGACGGGGCGCGGAAGGCGGCGGGTTGTCGTTGGCCTCGCGATGGAGCGCTTCGATATAAGACAGCAGACCCTGCGGTGTTCTCGGCGCGGGACGCGGGTTCGGCTGGGGGCCCCCATTGCCGAGCAGGCTGTAGCTCTGGCCCTCCGGCAGGCTCGACGGATCGCGGGGTTTGGCCATCGATGAAGGGCTCCCTGTCAGTTGTTAAATAGAAATAGAATACCACTTTCAGTGCAGAATTGTCAAGAACAAAATAGGAACATTAGAAGCGCACTAAATATCCCGGGTTGCAGGCAGCCTCGCCTGCAATCGCAGCGCTTGCATGATCGAAGGGAGGAAAACCCGCGGCGAAAGGCGGGGCAGGCGAAGGCGGCCAGCTCCCCGCCGCCCCGCCCTACTCCGCCGCGGCGCGCAGCGAGAGGCGCTTGAGGCAGCGGTCGATCCAGAGCGCCGTCAGCTTCTCCTGCGTGCCGTTCTGCGTCAGCCGCTCGCGCAGGCCCTTGAAGTCGACCTGGTCGATCGGCTGGTCCTGGTTGAAGCAGGTGAAGACCGCATAGCGATCGCCGGTCGAGGGATCGATATGGGTCTGGAGGCACTGGGCGCAGATCTCCTTCATCATGCATTGCATCGGCGAGTTGATCGACGCGACCGCATGATGGGAGGGCTTGAGGAAGGGCTTCAGCACCGTATGGCGGGCGCGGCCCACGGCCGCCATCATCCCGTCCGAGCCGATCGCGATGATGCGGTCCACGTCGCGCAGATGGATGCTGGGCTCGCCGAGCTTGCCCTCGCCATAGGCCGTCATGGCGGCGACGATGTTGCCGACGAAGGCGCGGTCCTGCGGCCGGTCGGGCTCGAAGCCCGGCGCCTCGTCGGAGCACCAGACCACGACATCGGCCGCGGCCTTGATGTCGTCGATCTTGTAGCGGTCGATGAGCTTCTTGTAGCCGGCGAAATAGAGCACGCGCGAGCCGACGGCGCGCAGCGCGCGGCCGATCGAGAACAGCACGGCGTTGCCGAGCCCGCCGCCCACCAGGAGCACGGTCTCGTCGGCCGGCGTCTCGGTCGGATGGCCCGTCGGTCCCATCAGGATCACCGGCTCGCCCGGCTTCATCATCATGCAGAGATCCGACGAGCCGCCCATCTCGAGCGCGATCAGGCCGACCAGGCCGTTCTCCTTGTCGACCCAGGCGCCGGTCAGCGCGATGCCTTCCATGGCCAGGAGCGTGCCGTCGACCCGGTAGGCATTGGCCTCATAATTCTGCAGCCGATAGAACTCGCCCGGCTCGAAATTGCCGGCCGCCTGCGGCGCCGCAACGACGACTTCGATGATGGTCGGCGTCAGGCGGTTGACCGTATGCACCACCGCGCGGAGCCGGCGGTTGATCGCGGCCAGAAACTTCGCTTCGTCGCCGGCCTTCGCCGCCGGCAGCTTCGCCAGCATCGCATCCACCACCGGCCAGCCCTGCTTGGCCGAGGCCATGGCCTTGACCACATTGCCGGCGAAGGAGGGATGGAGATCGCCGAAGAAGCTGACGGCGCGGCCGTCGGGGCGAAGCTGCTGCAGCACGCGCACCGCCGAGGGCTTCGCCAGCCGTTCGGGGCGCGCCGGGGCACCCTCCTCATCGACCGCCTGGAAGTAGGAGCCGTCGACGCCGAAATTGTCGTGATCCTCGCGCGCCAGCACGGTGTTGGGCTTGGTGCCGGCTGCGACCAGCACGGCGCGCGCCGGCAGCTCGACCTCGTCGCCCTCGCCGCGCTTGAAACGGATGGCTTGGGTCAGGCCGTTGGCATCGACCACGATCTCGCTGGGCGACAGGTTCTCGCCGAAGCGGATGCCCTCCTCGAGCGCCTTCTCGACTTCCTCGTGATTGAGCGTGTAGCTCGGTGAATCGATCAGGCGGCGGCGATAGGCGAGGGTGACGCCGCCCCAGCCGTCGATCAGCCTGGTCAGGTTCGGTTGACGGCCCTCGCGTTTGGCTGCCTCGCGTTCGGCGCGGATGGCGCGGCCATGGGCGATGAACTCGTCCGCGGTCTCGGCCTCCCGCGGCAGCCAGGCGCGCCGGACCTCGGCCTCGCCGCGCTCGGCCGCCAGCGTCTCATAGCGCTGGAGGAACTTCTCCACCTGCACCGGATAATAGGCGAGCGCCTCGGTCGCTGTGTCGATCGCCGTCAAGCCGCCGCCGATCACGACGACCGGCAGGCGGATCTGGAGATTGGCGATCGATTCCGCGCGCGCGGCGCCGGTCAGCTGCAGCGCCATCAGGAAGTCCGAAGCCTGGCGCACGCCGGGCGCCAGCCCGTTCGGCATGTCGAGGATGGTGGGCTTGCCGGCGCCCAGCGCCAGCGCCACATGGTCGAAGCCCATCTCGAAGGCCTGGTCGAGCGTGACGGTGCCGCCGAAGCGCACGCCGCCATGCATCGCGAAATTCGCGCGCCGCTCCAGCAGCAGGCGGATCAGCTTCAGGAAATTCTTGTCCCAACGCACCGTGATGCCGTATTCGGCGACGCCGCCGAAGCCCGCCATCACCCGGGCGTCGAGCGATTCATAGAGCGTCGTCACGTCGCGCACCGGCTTGAACGGCACCCGCGCGCCCTTGGCGTCGACGCCGGAGATCTCGGCCGGCAGCGGCTCGATCTTGAGCCCGTCCACCGCGACGACGAGATGACCCTGGTTCATGAGATGGTGCGAGAGCGTGAACCCCGCCGGCCCCAGCCCCGCCACCAGCACCTTGCGGCCGGACGGCGGCTTGGCGACCGGCACCCGCAGATTGAGCGGGTTCCAGCGCGTCATCAGGCTGTAGATCTCGAAGCCCCAGGGCAGATCGAGCACGTCCTTCAGCGTGCGGGTCTCGACCTGCGGAATGTCGACCGGCTCCTGCTTCTGATAGATGCAGGCCTTCATGCAGTCGTTGCAGATGCGATGCCCGGTGCCGGCGATCATCGGATTGTCGGTCACGGCCATGGCCAGCGCACCCAAGGCGACACCATCGGCCTTGAGCGTATGCATCTCCGAGATCTTCTCTTCGAGCGGGCAGCCGGCCAGCGTCACGCTGAACGGGCTCTTCTTGAACGTCCCGTCCTTCTCCTTCAGGCCCTTCGAGCAGCTGTCCTTGCCCTGGTTGTGGCAGAAGATGCAGTAGTTGGCCTGGTCGAGCGCGCCGGTGAGGTCGGTGCCCTTGTCGGTGAGGGCGAAGCCCTCGCGATGGCGGTGATGGCCGGCGGCCCCCAGCTCCAGCGCATGGGCCGGATGATGCTCGGCCACATGCAGCGGCACCAGATTTAGATGATCGAGCTTGCGCGGCTGCTTGAAGAGTACGCCCTTGCGGTGGCGCGCCTTGCCGGCCTCGGTCAGCGTGGCCCAGGCGGCATAGCGCGCGGCCTTCTCGAGCTTCCCGGCATTCGCCGCCTCGTCGGCCTGCCAGCCTTGCACCGCGTTGGCGAAGGCGAGCTCGTCGAAGGGCGAGATCGCGAGGCCCAGCTCCGTCAGCAGCGCGTCGGCGTCGAGGCTCGCCAGCTCTTCCGGCTTGGCGCCCTTGAGCGCGCGGCGCTGAACGAACAAGCGCTTGCAGGTGAAGAGCGGCGCCAGCTTGTTGTGGCGCGCGGCCAAGGCTCGAACCTCGGCCTCGATACCGAAGAGCTTGGCCAGGAAGTCTTCCAGATGCGGCGCCACCGCCAGCAGCAACTCGGACTCCGCCTTGGCGACGACCGAGGCCGGCGCCGCGCGCCCCGCCTCGAGCTGCGCGCGCAAATCGGCGTCGAGGCTTTCCAGGAAAAGCCGGTCGATCCGGGCCAGCCCTTCCGGGCGATAGAGATCCTCGAAGCCGAGGTCGTGAGCGAGGCGGAGGTCGGTCATCGTCTGTCGCAAATCCGTATTCGAAAACTCAACGCCCCCTCCCCTGGCGGGAGGAGGTAGGGGAGGGGTGGACGGCTCAGGGGCCGATGCCGCGCTTCTGCGCCTGGAGGCTGAGATAGAGCCAGGCCACGGTGGCGCCGGCCAGTGCCGTGATCTCGGCGACGTCATAGGGCGGCGAGACTTCGACGATATCCATGCCGATGAAATCCACCGGCGCCAGGCGCATGAGGATCGCACGAACTTCGAGCGTGGTGAGGCCGCCGATCTCGGGCGTGCCGGTGCCGGGCGCCTGGCTCGGATCGATGCCGTCGATGTCGAAGGTCAGATAGCTCTTGCCCTTGCCGGTCCGCTCGATGATCGCCTCGGCGACATGGGCAGGACCCATCTCATGGGCTTCTTCGGCGGAGATGATCCGCACGCCCTTGCCGATGGTCCAGTCATAGACATCGCGGCCGAGCGGCGAGCGGATGCCGATCTGGATCATGCGCGTGGGATCGACGATGCCCTCGTTGATCGCGTGAAAGAAGCAGGAGCCGTGGCCATAGGCCTGCCCGAACGTGTCGGGCCAAGTGTCGACATGCGCGTCGAAATGCACCAGCCCCAGCGGCCCGCCATGGCGCTTCGAGGCGGCCCGCAGCAGCGGCAGCGCGATGGCGTGGTCGCCGCCGAGCGCGATCAGGTGGCCGATCTTCGCCGCCTGCGCCTCGATCAGCGCCAGGCTCTTCTCGGTATCGCCGAGCGCGATATCGAAGTCGCCGATATCGGCGATGTCGAGCTTCTGCGGATTCTGCCAATTGCCGGTATTGGCCCCGTCGACCAGCATGCGGCTGATGGCGCGGATCGCCATCGGGCCGAAGCGCGCGCCGGCGCGATGCGAGGTGCCGATATCGAACGGAATCCCGGCGACCACATAGTCGGCGGTCGGGGACTCGTTGGCGACCCCGAGAAAACTCGGGCGCGTGGAGAAGGTCGGCTTCATCTCATTCGGGACCTGATGCGACACCGCCGGCCGTCCTGGCCCAGGGTGCCTCGATGACCGGCGGCCCCGTTTTCTAGCGGAAACGGGCACGCCGTCAAAGGCCTATTTGGCCCCATATTTACTGTGGTTCCTGAATATTTACGCAGTTTCTATGAGATAAAGACAGTGGGCGCAGGAATCCAGGCTAGAACAGGCTGAATCCCGAGGCCTCGCGGAAAGCGCCCCGCTCGATCAGCCCCTTCACCGCCTCGATGTCGGGCGCCATGGCCCGGTCCTGGTCCCAGAAGGCGGCCTTCTTCCGGATCGCGGCCATGACCGGCTCCAGCGTCGGGCTGGTCTTGAGCGGCCGGCGCAGCTCGACGCCCTGCGCTGCCGCCAGGAGCTCGATCGCGACGATCGCGGTCACATTGTCGGCGATGTCGTGGAGGCGGCGGGCGCCCCAGGTCGCCATGCTGACATGGTCCTCCTGGTTGGCCGAGGTCGGCAGGCTGTCGACCGAGGCCGGATGCGACAGTCCCTTGTTCTCGCTCGCCAGCGCCGCCGCGGTGACATGGGCGATCATGAAGCCCGAATTGAGGCCCGGTTCCGGCACCAGGAAGGCCGGCAGCCCGCTCATCCGCGAATCCGTCAGCAGCGCGATGCGCCGCTCCGCGATCGAGCCGATTTCCGAGAGTGCGATCGCCGCCGCGTCGGCCGCCATTGCCACCGGCTCGGCGTGGAAATTGCCGCCCGAGAGGATCTCGCCCTTGTCGGCGAAGACCAGCGGATTGTCGGAGACCGCATTCATCTCGCGCTCGACCACGCCGGCCGCGAAGCGAAGCATGTCGAGAGCGGCCCCCATCACCTGCGGCTGGCAGCGCAGGCTGTAGGGATCCTGCACCCGGTCGCAATCGATGTGCGACTGGCGGATCTCGCTGCTGGAAAGGATGGTGCGATAGAGCTTCGCCACCTCGATCTGGCCAAGCTGGCCGCGCACCGCCTGGATGCGCGGATCGAAGGGTACATCGCTGCCGGCCGCGGCATCGACACAGAGCGAGCCCGAGACCAGCGCCGCCTGGAACAGGCGCTCGGCGTCCAGCAAGGCGGCAGCGGCCAGCGCAGTCGACACCTGCGTGCCGTTCAGCAGCGCCAGCCCTTCCTTGGCCTCGAGCGCCAGGGGCTTCAACGCCAGCGCCGCGAGCGCCGCCTCGGCCGGCATGACCTCGCCGGCCAGCTTGATCTCGCCCTGACCGATCATCGCGGCCGTCATATGGGCCAGCGGCGCCAGATCGCCCGAGGCGCCGACCGAACCCTTGGCGGGAATGACCGGCAGCGCCTCCGCCCCATAGAGCGTGAGCAGCATCTCGATCGCCTCGCGTCGAACGCCCGAATGGCCGCGCGCAAGACCATTCGCCTTCAGCAGCAGGACCAGCCGCACCACCCGATCCGACAGCGCAGGACCTGTTCCCGCGGCGTGGCTCAGCACCAGCCGGCGCTGCAGCTCGGCCAGCTCCGCATCGGCGATGCGCGTGCGCGCCAGGCTGCCGAAGCCGGTGTTGACGCCATAGACGGTGCGATTCTCGCGGATGACGGCGCGCACGGTCTCGACCGAAGCGTCGATCGCCTGGTGCGCCGCCGGATCCAGCGCCACCGCGACGCCGCCCGCTTCCAAGCGCCGGAGATCGGCGAGGGTCAGATGGCCGGCGCGGAGCGTGAAGGTCGGGGGCATGAGGATTGATCCTGCGGATGACGGGCGGAAGGCCCTAGAGCCGGTTCGAGCGGGTTCGCCCCGAGTGATATCACCGCCCAGGGCGCCCGCCCATAGAACTGCGACAGGGTGTTGCGACAGACCGACATTGAGCCGTGCTAGGGTGCCGCCGCCCTCTAGGGGACGCGACGATTCACAGGCCTGTCGCCGACCCGCCATTTGATGTCGCCCCGGTAGGGGTGTTCCGACCCTTCTTGACTAGTCTCCTGGCCTGGAAAACTCTGCGGCTGCCGGTCCTTAAGCCACTTTCGGCCGGCCGCATCAAACGCACCCTTCGGGAGCATGAACATGGCCGACGACGAACTCGACCTTAGCTCGCTCAGCGACGACGAGCTGGTCCAGCAGATGCAGGACGACCTCTATGACGGTCTCAAGGAAGAGATCGAAGCGGGGGTCAACATCCTGCTCGGGCGCAAATGGACCCCTTACGACGTGCTGACCAAGGCCCTGGTCGAAGGCATGCGCATCGTCGGCGTCGATTTCCGCGACGGCATCCTGTTCGTGCCGGAAGTGCTCCTCGCCGCCAACGCGATGAAGGCCGGGATGTTCATCCTGCGCCCGCTGCTGGCGGAAACGGGTGCGCCCAAGATCGGCAAGATGATCATCGGCACGGTCAAGGGCGACATTCACGATATCGGCAAGAATCTGGTCGCCATGATGATGGAAGGCGCCGGCTTCGAGGTCATCAATCTCGGCATCAACAATCCGGTCGAGAATTATCTCAACGCGATCGAAGAGCATAAGCCCGACATCATCGGCATGTCGGCGCTGCTCACCACGACCATGCCCTACATGAAGGTCGTGATCGACGCGCTGATCGAGAAGGGCATCCGCAACGACTATGTCGTGCTGGTCGGCGGCGCGCCGCTGAACGAAGCCTTCGCCAATTCGATCGGCGCCGACGCCTATTGCCGCGACGCGGCCGTGGCCGTCGAGACCGCCAAGGCCTTCATGGCCAAGCGCCAGGGCTCGGCCTTCGCCGCCAAGCGCGCCTAACGAACCGTCGACTGAGGCTTGAATGAAAACGCGGCCCCGAAACGGGCCGCGTTTTTGTTTGGGCTGAGATACCTTCTTCAAAGTCTTTCCTCTCCCCCTTGGGGAGAGGATAAAGGTGAGGGGGTTCTCGATAACGGACGCGATGTTGCAAACACCATCGCCCCTTTCTGCACCAGCCCCTCGCCCAGCTCTGGGTAAGTCTCCGCTCCGACTAACCCTGCGCGTCCCTCACCCGCGCGGGCTTCGCCCACATACCTTTTTTGGCTTGCCGGCGTAGCCGGCCCGGGGGGCGAGGAAAGCACTCACGCCCTTTCGCTCCCGCGCTCGTCGCGCGGCGTCTTGCCGAACTGCTCGCGATAGCATTTCGAGAAATGCGAGGCGGAGACGAAGCCCGCCGCCAGCGCCACGTCGAGCACCGACATGTCGGTCTGAAGCAGCAGGAGGCGCGCATGCTTGAGGCGCAGGTCGAGGTAATAGCGCGTCGGCGTGCGGCCCAGATATTTCCGGAACAGACGCTCGAGCTGGCGGCCGGAGAGCTTCACCCCGCGCGCGAGCTCGGCGCAGGAGACCGGCTCCTCCAGCGTTTCCTCCATGCGCTTGACCACGGCGAGGAGCTTGGGATGGCGCACGCCGAGGCGCGCGGGCAGCGCCATGCGCTGGCGGTCATGGCGGTCGCGAATGCGGTCATGGAGGAACTGCTCGGAGACCGCGGTCGCAAGCTCGGGCCCATGCTGCCGGCCGATCAGCTGCAGCATCAGATCGAGCCCGGCGATGCCGCCCGAGCAGGTGAAGCGGTCGCGATCGATCTCGAACAGCTCCGAGGTCACCTCGAGCTCGGGAAAGGCTTCGGTGAAACCCGAGAGATTTTCCCAATGAAGCGTGCAGCGGTAACCGTCGAGCAGGCCGGCGCGCGCCAGCACATAGGGCCCGAGCGAGATCGCGCCGATCTCGATCGGCCGGCGCGCCATGCGGCGCAGCCAGGCGAAGACGGCACGGTCCTCATAAAGATGCGCGTCGATCCCCGCACAGACCACCAGCGCGTCCAGCGCCGGCGCTTGCTCGATCCCGGCCTCGGGCACCACCGGAATGCCGTTCGAGGCCAGCACCGGCGCCCCATCCTTGCTGAGGATGTGCCAGCTATAGAGCGCGCGGCCGGAGAGGCGATTGGCGCTGCGCAAGGGCTCGAGCGCCGAAGCGAAACTCAGCATCGCGAATTGCGGCACCAGGAAGAATCCCACCCGCTCCGGCAGGCTCGCAGGCTTGCGATGAAACATGGAGACGGATTCCCCGGTCGGCGGACGGGGGTGAGACGCGAAATGAGCCCGGACGCCTATGTCGGAAAATTATAAAGGATGTCGGATTTTGGACAAGAGCCTAACCAGGGACACTCAAGGTGGCGGCAGGACCGTGATCTCGCCCACCATGCGCTGCTTCTCATGATAGATGCAGAAATAGCGATAGACGCCGGGCGTCGGGAACCGGAACAGGATGATATCGCCCGCTTTCACTTTGCCCGAATTGAAGGGGGCTACACCGTCCGGGCGCCGCGCATCCTGGGTGTAGAGCGCAAGCGCGGGATCGTTAGTGACCGAGTGGGGTACGAGCGAGATATTCCGCCATTCGACGGTCTGGCCGGCATAGATCGTCAGCGTCGAGGGCTTGTAGTTGTGGAAGCTCATATCGATGACGGCGTCGGCTTGCGAATCCGGCCGGCCGTGGGCGGGACCGAACAAGCCGCAACTGCTCGGTCCGCCCAACAGGCAGATTGCGGCCAGAACTGCCGACAGCGCCAATCGTCTCACCATTCGTGCCGCTCTCCTAGCCGGCGCTTCCCTGAGGCCGCAAATTTGGCCATGAGATTACCTTGGCGAGCCTCGATCCGCCCATAGCATCCTTGCGTCTCTGATCGATGGTCGCGGGCGTCCGGTGGCGGTGGGATGCCCGCGCCGGCCCGATTCCGCTAAACTGGCTTCCTCTCTTGGCGAAAGCTCCAAAACTGATGCTGAAAACCTTCGATCCCTTGGCCGCCCTGCCCGATCTGATCGCCGCCCTCCGGCAGGATGGTGCCGTTATCCTGCGCAATCAGGTCGCGCACGACCTGGCCGACGAGGTCGCGGCCGAGCTCCGGCCGCATTTCGATCGCATCGGCAAGGCGGCCCAAAGCGACTTCAACGGCTACAAGACCTTGCGCATCTCCAGCATCCTGAAGCGATCCCGCCGCTCGGCCGATCTCATCGGCCATGCGCGGATTCTCGAGATCGCCGACGCCATTCTGCTGCCCCATTGTATCAACTACCGCATCGGCAGCTGCACCGGCATCGAGATCTGGCCGGGCGAAGCGCCGCAGCGGCTGCATCGCGACGACGGCATCTATCCGATCCGCATGCCCGGCGTCGAATGGCAGGTCAGCGTGAATTGGGCGCTCGACGAGTTCACCCTCGAGAATGGCGGCACGCATGTGATCCCGGGCAGCCACAACTGGAAAGAGCCGCGCCTGCCGCTGGAATCGGACAGCGTGCAGGCGGTGATGCCGAAGGGGTCCGCCCTGGTCTATCTGGGCTCGGTCTGGCATGGCGGCGGCGCCAACCGGACCAACAAGGCACGCATGGGGCTGGTCAACACCTACAGCCTCGGCTGGCTGCGGCAGGAGGAGAACCATTATCTGTCGATCCCGCGCGAGGTGGCCGATTCCTATCCCGAGAAGATCCGGCGGCTGATGGGTTACCAGGGTCATGGCCGCCTGCTGGGATGGTATCCGCATAATCCCGACGGCTACTGAGCCCTCGCCCGCGATGCGAATCCTGATCGGTGCCGTTGGCCGCTGGAAGGCAGGACCGACGCGCGATCTCTACGAGGACTATCGCCAACGCCTGACCTGGCCGGTCGAGCTCAAGGAGGTCGAGGAGAAACGCGCTCTGCCGGACGCGCAGCTCAGGGCCCGCGAGGCCGAGCTCCTGCTGGCGACCTTGCCTCGCGACCGCGCGGGGCTGGTCCTGGTGGCGCTCGACGAGAACGGCCAGAATCTGGGCAGCGAACCTTTCGCGCGGCGGATCGGCAAATGGCGCGACGAAGGACGGAACCGGATCGCCTTCCTGATCGGGGGCGCCGCCGGCCACGGCGGCGCTGTGCTCGAGGCCGCGCAGTTCAAGCTGGCGCTCGGCGCCATGACCTGGCCCCATCTCATGGTGCGGGGCATGCTGATGGAGCAGCTTTACCGGGCCCAGCAGATCCTTGCCGGCCACCCCTATCACCGGCCCTAAAAACTCCGTAATTTGCTGGCTCGATCGCGCCTTCAGGGGTACACCCACAGGGGATTGCCGATGGCCGTGAACCCGGATCTGGACACCGCGCCGCGCCGGCGGAGCCCCTGGCATGCGGCGCGCTGGCTGGGGATCGGCCTGGCGCTGCTGCTGGCCGGCTGCCTGGTCGATTCCAAGAACCCGATCGCGCCGCCCGGCCCCGACGGCATCGACCCCGAAATCCTGGGCACCTGGGGCGCCACCGGCGACGACGGCCCGATCTTCGTCCATGTGTTTCAACCCAAGGACGGCGTGCCGGGCGGGGTTGAAGTGATCGCGGTCGGCTTCGAGAAGGACAAGAGCGGCTCGGTCGACCGCTACTGCGGCCATCTCAGCCGGGTCCAGAAGCATCATTTCATCAACCTGGTGGGTCCGGTCGAGGACTGCGCCAAGATCGCGGGGCAACCCTATTTCTTCGTCGCCTACGACATCTCGCTCGACGGCGTGCTGACGGTGAATCTGATGCGCGAGGAAACGGTCAAAAAGGCGATCGAGAGCGGAAAACTGGCGGGCGAAAAGGATGCCACCGGCGCGGCGACGGCCCATATAACGGCAGAGTCCGATGCGATCCGCGCCTTTCTCCTGGGCGACACGGGAGATCTGTGGGATCGGACCCTGACCCTGCGCCGGGTCAAGGCGCCCGGGCAGTGAGAGGCGCAATGCCGACGTTCGAGAAGGACAGATTTCTCCAGCAATGACCGACAACGCCCGCGCCAAGCCCGCCCGTCCGCGCCCCGTGCTGCTTTGCATCCTGGATGGCTGGGGACACCGGCCCGATCCGGCCCAGCCGGACAATGCGATCTGGCAGGCCAACACGCCCAACCTCGATCGTCTCGCCAAGATCTCGCCGATCTCCTTTCTCGACGCCTCGGAGAGCGCGGTCGGGCTGCCGCTGGGCCAGATGGGCAATTCCGAAGTCGGCCATATGAATATCGGCGGCGGGCGCGTCGTCATGCAGGACCTGCCGCGCATCGACCAGGCCGTGAGCGACGGCTCGCTCGCCAAGAATCAGGTGCTGCTCGAATTCGCGGGGAAACTCAAGAAAAGCGGCGGCGTCTGCCATCTCATGGGGCTGGTGTCGCCCGGCGGCGTGCACAGCCACCAGGCCCATATCGCAGCGCTCGCCAACATCGTCGCCGGCCAGGGCGTCAAGGTCGCGATCCACGCTTTTCTCGACGGGCGCGACACGCCGCCCTCGAGTGCCCGCGCCTATCTCGCCGAATTCCAGAAATCGCTGAAAAGCGGTGCCGCCATCGCCACCGCCACAATCGGCGGCCGCTTCTATGCGATGGACCGGGACAAGCGGTGGGACCGCATCGAGAAGGCCTATGACGCGATGGTCGCGGCGCAGGGCGAGCATGCAGGCAGTGCCGACGCGGCGGTGGCGCAGAGCTATGAGCGCAAGGCGACCGACGAGTTCGTGCTGCCGACCGTGATCGGCGACTATGCCGGCATGAAGGATGGCGACGGCGTGCTGATGGGCAATTTCCGCGCCGATCGGGCGCGCGAGATCCTGCATGCGTTGCTGGACCCCGCCTTCGACGGTTTCGCGCGCCGCCGGCGCGTGAGTTTCGCCGCCGCTGCCGGCCTGGTCGAATATTCGGATGCGCTCAACAAGCTGCTGCCGGCCTTGTTCCCGGCCCAGACCGTGAGCAACAGCATCGGCGAGCTGGTCTCCAAGGCCAGCATGACGCAGCTGCGCATCGCCGAGACCGAGAAATACGCGCATGTGACGTTTTTCTTCAATGGCGGCGAGGAGACGGTATTCCCGGGCGAGGACCGCATCCTGGTGCCGTCGCCCAAGGTCCAGACCTACGACCTCCAGCCCGAGATGTCGGCCTATGAAGTGACCGACAAGCTGGTCGCGGCGATCGACAGCGGCAAATATGATTTCATCGTGGTCAATTACGCCAACACCGACATGGTCGGTCATACCGGCAAGCTCGACGCCGCGATCAAGGCGGTCGAGGCGGTCGATCGCTGCATCGGCCGGCTCACGGACGCGTTGACGCGCAGCGGCGGCACGATGTTGATCACGGCCGATCACGGCAACGCCGAGGTGATGTTCGACGAGACGACCGGCCAGCCGCACACCGCCCACACGCTCAACCGCGTGCCGGCGATGCTGGTGAACGGACCGGCCGATGCCACGGCGCTGGCCGATGGCCGGCTTGCGGATGTGGCGCCCACCCTGCTTCAGGTGATGGGGCTCACGCCGCCGGCCGAGATGACCGGCCGCTCGCTCATTCGTCACGCCCAGCCGCAGGCGGCGGTCCGGGCCGGCACGGAGCGGCGCGTCGGCGAGTGACGAGATCCGGCTTCCCGCGTTGGCCCCTGGTTCTCCTGCTGACGGTCTTGACGGCGGCACCGGCCTGCCCGGGCCGGGCCCAGGAAACCGAGGCGCAGGATCAGGACCAGTTGAAGCAGGTCGAGCAGCAGCTCCAGCGCGACCGCGACCGCATCGAGGCCCTGCAGGCGCAGCAGACCAAGATCGCCGGGGAGATCGCGGCCCTCCAGGACCGGATGGTCGCCGCCGCCAGGCGCGCCCAGGATCTCGAGACCGGTCTCGACGAGATCGCGGGGACGCTGGCCACCCTGGAGGAAAGTCTCGACACCAAGGAAGCCGAGCTGGCGGGACGGCGCAAACAGATGGATGCCAGCCTTGCCGCGCTGGGCTGGCTCGCCTTGCAGCCGCCGGCCGCTCTCCTGATCGGCGCGGATCGGCCGCTCGACCGGCTGCGGGGGGCCTTGCTGCTGGGAAGCGCCCTTCCGGCGCTCAAGACCCGGATGAGCGACCTGCGCAGCTCATTGGCCGAGCTCGGCCGGCTGAAGCAGGAGATCGCCCAGCGCAAGACGGCGCTGGAGGACGAAAGCGCCAGTCTCGCCGATGAAAACCGCGACATCGCCAAGATGGTCGCCGCGCGCCAGGCGCTCGCCACCAAGACCGGGGCCGAGCAGGCCGCCGCCAGCAAGCGTGTGGAAAAGCTGGCGGGAGAGGCCAAGGACCTGCGCGATCTGCTGGCCCGGCTGGCGACCCTCACGCCCCCCGCCAAGCCCGACGTCGCTGCGGGTGCCGGCGCCACCCCGTCGCCCGGCGAGACCCAGCTGGCGGCGCTGCCCGGTCCGGCCAGCCGGCGCCCCTTCCCCGACCCGCCCAGCGCCATCGCCCTTCCGGCGGCGGGGACGGTCCTGGCGGGCTTCGGCGATACCCTCGAAACCGGCGGCAAGAGCCAGGGTGTTACATTTCGGACACGAAGCGAGGCCCAGGTGGTGGCCCCTTTCGATGGCCAGGTGGTTTTTAAGGGGCCGTTTCGAGGTTATGGCGCAATCTTGATCATAGAACATGCGGGCGGATACCATAGTCTGCTCGCCGGCCTGGGCCGAATCGACGTCACCCTCGGTCAATGGGTCAAGGAAGGCGAACCAGTCGGTCAGATGGGTCCCGTCGCAAGCGGCGGCCCGAAACTCTATGTGGAGCTGCGGCGTGGTGGACAACCGATCGACCCCGCGCCGTGGCTGGGCATCCGCGACAACTAGATGGATAAAACCCGTATGACACGCACCCTGCGCATGGCAGCGGCAGCGGCAATCGCCGTCTGTCTCTACACGGTTCCCGCTGGCTCGGACGACACATCCGAGACTTATCGCCAGCTCAATCTCTTCGGCGACGTGTTCGAGCGGGTGCGCTCCTCTTACGTTGAGGAGGTCAGCGACAAGGCACTCGTCGAGGCGGCGATCAACGGCATGTTGAGCTCCCTCGATCCCCATTCGAGCTATATGGACCCGCAAAGCTTCGAGGATATGCAGGTCCAGACCAAGGGCGAGTTCGGCGGCCTCGGCATCGAGGTCACGATGGAGAACGGCGTGGTGCGCGTCGTCTCCCCGATCGACGACACCCCCGCCTTCAAGGCCGGGCTGCAGCCGGGCGACTTCATCGTCGCGATCGACGGCGAGCCGGTCATGGGCCTGTCGCTGTCGCAGGCGGTCGACAAGATGCGCGGGCCGGTGGACTCGCCGATCAAGCTGACGATCCAGCGCGGCCAGGGCGATCCCTTCGACGTCACGCTCAAGCGCGCGGTCATCAAGATCCAGTCCGTGCGTTCGCGTCTCGAAGGCACGATCGGCTATGTCCGCATCACCAGCTTCAGCGAGCAGACCGATGTCGGCCTCAAGGCCGCGATCGACAAGCTCAAGCAGCAGGCCAA
The DNA here is from genome assembly GCF_008728855.1 of Hypericibacter terrae. Lineage (GTDB taxonomy): Bacteria > Pseudomonadota > Alphaproteobacteria > Dongiales > Dongiaceae > Hypericibacter > Hypericibacter terrae. The sequence continues at coordinate 5,293,547 of NZ_CP042906.1, forward strand.
CGGCAAGCTGCAGGGCCTGGTGCTCGACCTGCGCAACAATCCGGGCGGGTTGCTCGATCAGGCGATCGCCGTATCGGACGACTTCATCGACCAGGGCGAGATCGTCTCGACCCGCGGTCGCGATCCCAAGGCGGCGCAGCGGTTCAACGCCACGCCGGGCGACATCACCAACGGCTTGCCGATGGTGGTGCTGATCAACAGCGGCTCGGCCTCGGCCTCGGAGATCGTGGCCGGTGCGCTGCAGGATCATCGCCGCGCGATCATCATGGGCACCACCTCCTTCGGCAAGGGATCGGTCCAGACCATCATCCCGCTGCCGGGCCATGGGGCGATCCGCCTGACCACGGCGCGCTACTACACGCCGTCGGGCCGCTCGATCCAGGGCACCGGCATCTCGCCCGACATCGAGGTGAAGCAGGCCAAGCTCGAGGTCATTGCCGATCAGCCGGAGCATCACGAGTCCGAGCTGCGCGGCGCCTTGAACAATGACGGGTTGAAGCCCGACCAGGGCCAGAACCAGAATCAGAACCAGGACCAGAATCAGACGCCGCCGGCCGGCGGCGGCAGCTCGTCCGGTTCGACGCCGGCAGCACCCGCGACCACGACGACGCCGGGGACGGCCCCGGCTCAGACGCCACCGCCCACGCCGGAGCTTGGCGACGCCGCCCAGGATTATCAGCTGGGCCGCGCGCTCGATCTTCTGCGCGGGCTGGCGCTGATCCAGGCGCAGAAGGCCAACTGAGGCGGTCCTTCATGACGACAGCGAAGCGCGCGATCCTTCGAACATCGCGCCTTCGCTGCGTCATGGTCTCGAGCGGGTCGGCAAGACGGTGGTGACGCCAACGCCAGACAGGAACAGCAAACCCCGGCCGCGAAGGGCCGGGCGTTTCCTCGTTCTGCTGGCCGGCCTGATTCTGCTCGGAGCGGCGGGCGGCGCCGTCTGGCTCCAGCAGACCCACAAGCTCCAGGATCTCACCGAGCAACCGCCCGCGATCGCGGTTCAGATTCCCGACGAGGCCGCGAAGCCGGCCGAAACCGCCACGACGGAGCCAGCGCCCGCCGTCGCCGACACGGGCGACGGCACCAGCGTCCCCACGGCGCCGGCGCCGGCCACGACCGAGACCATGGCGACCCCCGAGCCGCCGCCCTCGGCCGCCACGACCGAGACGACGGTGAGCCCGGAACCCCCGCCGCCGCCCTCATCCGCGACAACCGAAACGACGGCGAGCGCCGAGCCTCCCCCGGCGCCCTCGATCGCCTCGACCGAAACGACGGTGAGTCCGGAGCCCCCGCCGCCGCCCTCGACCGCGGCGATCGAAACGACGGGGGCAACGGAGAGCAGCATCGCCGCGCCCTCAGGGACGGCCGAGGCTCCCGCGACAACGACCGCCGTTCCTCCGCCGGCCCCCTCGACGGCCGAGATGACCGGTGCGGCGGAGGCCCCCGCCACGACCGAGACGCCGGCCGCTTCGACCGCGACCGCCGAGCCAGCCCTGCCGACCACCGCCGAGGCGATGGTGCCGCCGCCAACGCCGGTCGCCGAATCCGAACCCGCTGCGGAAACCGCCCTGCTCGCCCCGGCGATCCCGCTCCCGCGGCTGAAACCGCCACCGCCCGCCGCAGCGGCCCCGAGCTTGGCGGCCACGGCCGAGTCCACCGCGGCGGCGGCGACGGCAGAAGCGACCCCACCCACAGCCGCCACCGCGTCGCCGGGAGCCTCGCTCGGCTCGGCCGCGACCGCCTCGGCGGTCACCGCGCCCGCGGCGACCGAGACCACGCAGACCGCCAGCGCCGCGGCACCGGCCGCCAGCAATGGCGGCGAGCCGCCCTGGAAGCGGAATTCGCGCCCCTTCCCGGTGGACGATCCGCGCCCGCGCGTGTCTCTGGTGATCAGCGGGCTCGGGCTCACCGCCACCCAGACGCAGGCGGCGATCGATCAGCTGCCGCCCGAGATCACGCTCGGATTCAGCCCCTATTCCGGCGATCTGGAGGATTGGATCGCCAAGGCGCGGGCGGCTGGCCATGAGGTGCTGATCGAGCTGCCGATGGAGCCGCTGAACTACCCGGCCGACGATCCGGGACCGCAGGCCCTGCTTGCCAGCCTGTCGCCGGCGGAGAATCTGAAGCGCCTCGACTGGGTGCTGGCCCGCAGCAATCAGATGATCGGGCTGGTCGCCAATATGGGTTCGCGCTTCCAGGCGAATGCGCGGCTGATCCGGCCGATCCTGACGCGCCTCGCGGAGAAGGGTTACCTCTATGTCGACAACCGCTCCGGTCCCACCAGCGTCATCAGCGAGGTCGCGGCCAGCGTCGATCTCCCCTGGACCTACAACACCCGCTTCATCGATGCCGAGGCGACCCGCGTCTCGATCGACGGACGACTGCAGCAGCTCGAGCGCACCGCGCGCGAAAAAGGCTTTGCCCTGGGCCTGGCCCAGGGCTATCCGGTGACGATCGAGCGGGTCGCGGCCTGGGCCAAGAGCCTCGAGGTCAAGGGGCTGGCGCTGGCGCCGGCTTCGGCCCTGGCCAAGACCGGTGCGCAATAGGCCATGGTCATGGATTCCGAGAACGACAATACGCGTCCCGGCGAATCCGTCGCGACACTGCCCTACCGTCCCGGCGTCGGGATCATGCTGCTGAACGACGAAGGCTCGGTCTTCGTCGCGCAGCGCATCGACATGCCGAGCGATGCCTGGCAAATGCCGCAGGGCGGGATCGACAAAGGCGAGACGCCGCTCGAGGCCGCCTGGCGCGAAATGCTGGAAGAGATCGGCACCAACCGCGCCGAGCTCCTGGCGGAGAGCCGCGACTGGCTCACCTACGATCTGCCGCGCGACCTGGCGACGCGGCTGTGGCGCGGGCGGTTTCGCGGTCAGCGCCAGAAATGGTTTGCCTTCCACTTCACCGGAACCGATCGCGACATCGACATCACGAGCCACGATCATCCGGAATTTTCCAACTGGCGATGGGCGCCGATGATCGACCTGCCGGCGCTGATCGTTCCCTTCAAGCGCCAGCTCTATCAGCAGCTGGTCGACGAGTTCCGTCCTTTGATCGCGTCCGCCATCGGTTGATCGGCGGGCTCGATCGCGCGGGCTTTCATTTCGGCATACATCTTTCGAGAGCAGAAACATTGGTCGACGGACCAATGAACATGGCGCCGGCGCGTCCGTCTTAACGCTGGCAGGACCGCCGCCATCGGGCCGCGCAACGATTCTGGCGGGTTCCGGCGGTTGCCGTCACCGGCAGCGCCGTCATCATGGTTTCTGCAACCGGCGCGCGATGGCCCGCGGTCGCTTTCGCATTAACCAACCCCCACGGAATTGACGGTGAATCGGCTCAAACTTTTGATGGGGTTCAAATTCGCACATCAAGGCGCTAGGGTCGCTTCATCGGGCGCCACCTCAATGAGGCGGTTCATCTCCTTGCGCGGGAGAGAAGCCCGGCACCATGAAGGTCTATAGGGGGCTCACGGCATGATGCCAGCGCATGTGGACACGCTCATCCTCGGTGGCGGCACCGCAGGATGCGCGCTTGCCGGACTCATCGCCGAACGATCGAGCGACAGCATCCTTCTTCTCGAGGCCGGGCCCGACTACGGCCCGTTGCGGGACGGACGCTGGCCGCGCGAGCTGCTCGATGCGCGCCGTCTCCCGGTTTCGCATGACTGGGGCTATGACAGCGGCCCGTTCCTGCCGGGCCGGCGCGTCGCCTATGAGCGCGCGCGCGTCATCGCCGGCTGTTCGGCGCATAACGGCTGCAGCGCCGTCTGGGGCACGCAGTGGGACTATGACGGCTGGGCCGACAGCGGCAATCCCGGCTGGAGCGCCGGCGAAGTACAGCCGCTGCTGCAGGCGATCGACCGCCGTCTGAAGGTCCGGCGCTATGCCGACAGCGAGATTCCGCCTTATCAGCGCGCCGTCTTCGAGGCGGCGCGCGCCGCCGGCTTCGCGGCCTCAGCCGACATGAACGATCTGACCGAGGACGAGGCCGTCGCCTACTGCCCGGTCAACAACCAGCGCGGCATCCGCTGGAACACCGCCTTCGCCTATCTCGACGCGGCGCGCGGCCGGCGGGGCCTGACCATCCAGGGCGGCGCCTTGATCGTCCGCCTGCTGATCGAGCGCGGCCGCGTCGCCGGCGCCGAGGCGATCATCGATGGCGTCGCGACGATCGTGCGGGCGCGCCGGACCATCCTGACCGCCGGCGCCTATGGATCGCCCGCGATCCTGCTGCGCTCGGGCATCGGCGATCCGGACGCGCTCGAGCCCCTGGGCATCCCGGTCGAGCACGCGCTGCCGGGCGTGGGCCGCAATCTCCAGGATCATCCGGCGATCGCGGTCGCCTTTCCGGGCTCGCCGGCGCTCGAAGAGATCAGTGCCGCCTTCGAGCGGGGCAATTGGACGCCGGAGGAACTCGTTATCGTCAAGGCGCGCTCACGCCACGCGGCCGAGAGCTTCGACATCCATCTCTTCTCCGAGGGCGGTCGCGTGGCCGACGGATCGGATGCCTGGCGCTGGCAGATCTATGCGGCGGGCCTCCTGCCGCGCTCGCGCGGCGAGGTTCGCCTGGCCTCGCGGGACCCGGCAGCGTCACCGCTGATCGATCATCGCCATCTGAGCGACGCCGGGGGCGCCGATCTCGCGGTGCTGGCGGACGGCGTCGAGATCGTCGGCCGCATCGCCGCGCAGCCGAGCCTGAAGTCTCTGCTGGGGGCTCCGATCGCGGCTCCGATCGGCGGCGGTCGCCGGGAGCTCGAGGCCTGGATCCGTTCGCAGGTGGTGCATTACTGGCATCCGGTCGGAACCTGCGCCATGGGCGCCGATCCCAAGGCCGGGGCCGTGGTCGATGCGCGCGGCCGGCTGCACGGGCTGGCCGACGGCTATGTCGCCGACGCGTCGATCATGCCGAGGATCCCGCGGGCCAATACCAACATCCCGACGGTGCTGGTAGCCGAGCGGATCGCGAGCTGGTTGACCTGAAGAGGGAAGGGGCGGACCGGGGGCCCGAGGGGGCCCTGCCGATCCGCCCGGACTCGCGACCTCAGAAACCGGCGCGGACCAGGCGCTGGACGCGCCAGCCCATGAACCAGGCGGCCAGGCTGGTGAGTCTGCGGTTCAACCAGCCCTGCGGGGACAGCCCCGCCGCCTTCAGCACCATGGCGATCGCGCGCTCGATATGGTGGCGCTGGTAGAAGCCATAGGCACGCCGGGCGTAGTGATTGGCCCAGTGACGGCGGTCATAGGCGATGCTGGCATCGCCGTTGGCCGAGTAATAGGCATAGGCCAGCTCGTCGTCCTCGCTCTCGGTGATGCGGCTGAGCGCGACCAGAACGCGGCGCAGGCGGCCGATCTTCTCGGCTTCCACATAGCGGCGGAGATGGCTGTAGAAGAGCTTGTAGTGGCGCAGCTCGTCGGCCGCGATGTTGCGGCAGATCTCGCGCAACACCGGCTCCTTCGCCGCTTCCATCAGCGCCGTGTAGTAGGAACTGGTGCCGGTTTCGACGATGCAGCGCGCCACCAGCTCGCCGGCCCGCGAGCCGCGGATCGAATGCGTCGCGCTGACCGGAATCGAGAAGCCTTCCTTGAAGCGCGCGAAGCTCTTGTCGAAGTCGAAGCTGGGATCGGCCAAGGCCGCCCAGCGCGCGAGCACCGCGCCATGTTGCACTTCTTCGGCCGCCCAGCTGCGCGCAGCGCCCTGGAACGAATCGTCGTCATCGAAGACGTTGCAGAGATAGGCGGCGTAATCGCCGCCGTTATATTCGACGAGGCTCGCCGCCTTCACGATCCGCAACAATTCCGGATCCACCAGCGACGGATCGAACCGATCCCAGGGAATGTCGTCGAGCGTCCAGTGCTTCATGGCTTTTCCATCCAGCTTTGTCCGCGCGGCGCCGAATTAACGCTTCGGCAACGCTTATTTTGCGGGCGACGACGTCGTTCCGCAAGACCGATTGGAATCGACCTTAACCTTTTAACTCAAACGGTTATCAGGGGTTCCCTGGCACCCGCGGGAGCGCGGGGCCATGGGAATCAGTAGGGCGAACCCTCGGTCGCTGCTACCATTTTTGCCTCGGCCACCGCCACGGCCCGCTCGGCGGCCGCCCGGTCGGTGTCGGTCTTGGCGTCGGTCAGGTCGTCCCGGGCGTCCTTGAGTTCGCCCTCGATCCGGCCCCGGTCGAGCTCCGCCAACGGGATGGCCTGCTCGGCCAGGACCGTGCAGCGCTCGCCCGTGACTTCGGCGAAGCCCCCCGCCACGAAGATGCGGTCGGTCACCTGGCCGCCCTCGAAGACGGCGATCACGCCCGGACGCACGCTCGAAATGAGCGGGGCATGATCCGGCAACACGCCGAAATCGCCCTCGGTCCCCGGCACGACGACCATGTCGACCGCCTTGGAGATGAGAAGGCGCTCGGGCGACACCAGCTCGAACTGCGTCTTGTCCGCCATGAAGGCTCCGCCTCTGCTCCGCTATGCCTGGTCTGGTTCCAACCGCTGCCGGGGATCCGCCTCAGGCGGCCTCGGCCGCCATCTGGCGGCCCTTCTCGACCGCCTCTTCGATGGTGCCGACCATGTAGAAGGCGCTCTCGGGCAGGTCGTCATAGTCGCCCTTCACGATGCCCTTGAACCCCTTGATGGTGTCTTCGAGCTTCACGAACTTGCCGGGCGAACCGGTGAAGACTTCGGCGACGTGGAAGGGCTGCGACAGGAAGCGCTGGATCTTGCGGGCGCGCGCCACCGTCAGCTTGTCCTCTTCCGAGAGTTCGTCCATGCCCAGGATGGCGATGATGTCCTGCAGCGACTTGTAGCTCTGCAGCACGCGCTGCACCTCGCGGGCGACCGCATAGTGATCGTCGCCCACGACGCGCGGATCGAGAATGCGGCTGGTGGAGTCGAGCGGATCGACCGCCGGATAGATGCCGAGCTCGGCGATCTGGCGCGACAGCACGGTGGTCGCGTCCAGATGCGCGAAGCTGGTGGCCGGCGCCGGATCGGTCAAGTCGTCGGCGGGCACGTAAATCGCCTGCACCGAGGTGATCGAGCCCTTCTTGGTGGTGGTGATGCGCTCCTGCAAGGCGCCCATGTCGGTCGCAAGCGTCGGCTGATAGCCCACGGCCGAGGGGATGCGGCCCAGGAGCGCCGACACTTCGGAACCCGCCTGGGTAAAGCGGAAGATGTTGTCCACGAAGAAGAGGACGTCCTGGCCTTCCTCGTCGCGGAAATATTCGGCGACCGTCAGGCCGGAGAGGCCGACGCGGGCGCGAGCTCCCGGGGGCTCGTTCATCTGGCCATAGACCAGTGCCACCTTGGAACCGGGACCGTCGAGCTTGATGACGCCCGATTCGATCATCTCGTGATAGAGGTCGTTGCCCTCGCGGGTGCGCTCGCCGACGCCGGCGAACACCGACACGCCGCCATGCGCCTTCGCCACGTTGTTGATCAGCTCCATGATCAGCACGGTCTTGCCGACGCCGGCACCGCCGAACAGGCCGATCTTGCCGCCCTTGGCGTAAGGGGCCAGCAGATCCACGACCTTGATGCCGGTGACGAGCACCTGGGCTTCCGTGGACTGCTCCACGAAGGTCGGGGCCGGGCGATGGATCGGGTAGCGCGTCTTCGTCGTGACGGGCCCGCGCTCGTCGACCGAGTCGCCGATGACGTTCATGATGCGCCCGAGCGTCTCGGGGCCGACCGGGACCGAGATCGGGCCGCCCGTGTCCTGCGCTTCCTGGCCGCGCACGAGACCGTCCGTCGTGTCCATGGCGACGGTACGCACCGTGTTCTCGCCCAGATGCTGCGCCACCTCGAGCACCAGGTGGCGGCCCTGATTCTCGACCGTGAGCGCGTTCAGAATGGCGGGCAGATCGCCGTCGAAATGGACGTCGACCACGGCGCCCAGCACCTGCGTGACCTTGCCGACGAGATTCTTGGCCATGAATAGCTCCTTCTAGCGCGCCTGGTGGCGACGTTCGTCGATTAAAGCGCCTCGGCCCCGGAGATGATCTCGATCAGCTCCTTGGTGATGTAGGCTTGGCGGCTGCGGTTGTAGTTGATGGTCAGCTTGTTGATCATGTCGCCAGCATTGCGCGTGGCATTGTCCATCGCGGTCATGCGCGAGCCCTGCTCGGAGGCCGCGTTCTCCAGGAGCGCCCGGAACACCTGGACGCCCAGATTGCGCGGCAGCAGTTCCGCCAGGATCTCCTGCTCGTCCGGCTCGTATTCGTAGAAGACGTCGCTCGTCGGCGCCGCCGCCGTGCCGGCCCCGACGAAGGGGATCAGCTGCTGGGCGGTCAGGAACTGCGTCATCGCCGACTTGAACTTGTTGTAGAAGATGGTGCAGACGTCGAACTCGCCGGCCTCGTAGAGGGCGGTGATGCGGTGCGCGATCCGGTCGGCGTCCGCATAGCTCAGGCGCGGCCGGCCGACATCGTCGAAGCTCTCGATGATAAGCTTGCCGAAATCGCGCTTGAGCTGATCGCGGCCCTTGCGGCCGACGCAGATGATCTTGACGGTCTTGCCGGCGGTCAGGAGCTCGCGGATCATCTTGCGCGCGCCGCGCACGATGGTCGAATTGAAGCCGCCGCAAAGCCCGCGGTCGGAGGTCATGACCACGATCAGGTGGGTCTGGTCCTTGCCCGTGCCCACCAGCAGCGCCGGCGCCCCGTCGCGCCCCGCCATGGCCGTGGCGAGCGAGCCCAGCATCCGGTCCATGCGCTCGGCGTAGGGCCGCGCGGCCTCCGCCTGCTCCTGGGCACGACGCAGCTTCGCCGCCGCGACCATCTTCATGGCCGCCGTGATCTTCTGCGTGGATTTCACGCTGTTGATGCGGACCTTCAGGTCCTTGAGGCTCGGCATGTCCTGGTGGGCCCCGGCTGGTTCCGTTCGCGGGTCGAGTGGCGGATCAGGCGAACGTCTTGACGAACTGCTCGAAGAAGACCTTCAGCTTGTCCTCGGTCGCCTTGCTGATCTCGCGCTCGTTGCGGATCGCGTCGAGGATGTCCTTGTGCTTGGCGCGCACCTCGGACAGCAGGGTCTTCTCGAATCGGGTGATGTCCTCGACCTTGATCGTGTCCAGATAGCCGCGCACGCCGGCGAAGATCGACACCACCTGCTCCTCGACCGGCATCGGCTGGAACTGACCCTGCTTCAGGAGCTCGGTCAGGCGCGAGCCGCGCGCCAGCAGGCGCTGGGTCGAGGCGTCGAGGTCCGAGGCGAACTGGGCGAAGGCCGCCATCTCGCGATACTGCGCGAGCTCGAGCTTGATGCGGCCGGCGACCTGCTTCATCGCCTTGATCTGGGCGGCGGAGCCGACGCGGCTCACCGACAGGCCGACGTTGATGGCGGGGCGGATGCCTCGATAGAACAGCGTCGTCTCGAGGAAGATCTGACCGTCGGTGATCGAGATCACGTTGGTCGGAATATAGGCCGACACGTCGCCGGCCTGGGTTTCGATCACGGGCAGCGCCGTCAGCGAGCCGGCGCCGTTTTCGTCGTTCATCTTCGCGGCGCGCTCGAGCAGGCGGGAATGCAGATAGAACACGTCGCCCGGATAGGCCTCGCGTCCCGGCGGGCGGCGCAGCAGCAGCGACATCTGGCGGTAGGCGACGGCCTGCTTGGACAGGTCGTCATAGAAGATGACCGCATGCATGCCATTGTCGCGGAAGAACTCGCCCATCGTGCAGCCGGTATAGGGCGCCAGATACTGCAGCGGCGCGGGCTCCGACGCGGTGGCGGCCACCACGATCGAATATTCCAGCGCGCCGTTATCCTCGAGCGTCTTCACGATCTGCGCCACGGTCGAGCGCTTCTGGCCGATCGCGACATAGACGCAATAGAGCTTCTTGGATTCGTCGCCGCTGGCGTTGATGGTCTTCTGGTTCAGGATGGTGTCGATGATGACGGCGGTCTTGCCGGTCTGGCGGTCGCCGATGATCAGCTCGCGCTGGCCGCGGCCGACCGGCACCAGGCTGTCGATCGCCTTGAGGCCGGTCTGCATCGGCTCATGCACCGACTTTCTCGGGATGATGCCCGGCGCCTTCACTTCGACGCGCATGCGCTTGACGTCGGTCAGCGGGCCCTTGCCGTCGATCGGATTGCCGAGACCGTCGACCACGCGGCCCAGCAGGCCGCGGCCGACCGGCACGTCGACGATGGCGCCGGTGCGCTTCACCAGGTCGCCTTCCTTGATGTCGCGGTCGTCGCCGAAGATCACGACGCCGACATTGTCGGTTTCGAGGTTCAGCGCCAGGCCGCGGATGCCGCCCGGGAACTCCACCATTTCGCCGGCCTGGATCTTGTCGAGGCCGTGAACGCGGGCCACGCCGTCGCCGACCGAGAGCACCGTGCCGACTTCGGCGACGTCGGCATCATTGCCGAAGTTCTCGATCTGCTGCTTGAGGATCGCGGAAATCTCCGCGGCGCGGATCTCCATCACTCAACCCCTTTCATGGCGAGTTGCAGTCTTTGCAGTTTGGTTTTGAGCGAGCTGTCCACGAGACGGCTGCCGACCTTGACCACCAGGCCGCCGAGCAGGCTCGGATCGACCTTCAGGTCCACGGCAACCTTGCCGCCCGTGACGCGCTTCAAGGCCTCGGTGACGGCCTGGCGCTGGCGCTCGTCGAGCGGCTGCGCCGACACCACCTGGGCACTGGCCTCGCCGCGACGACGCGCGAGCTCGGCCAGATAGGCGTCGATGATCTCGGGAAGAACGAACAGGCGGCGATTCTGCGCCACCAGCCCGACGAAGCGGTGCATCAGCGCCGAGGCGCCGGCCTTGTCCAGCAGGGCTTGCATCGCGCGGCCCTGGTCGATGCGCGAGATCATGGGATTGCGGATGAGTTGGCGCAGATCGGCGCTCTCGGCCAGCATCGCCTTCAGCTCGCGCAGGTCCTTCGCGACCTCGTCGAGCTGCTTCTTCTCGTCGGCCAGTTCAAAGAGCGCGGCGGCGTAGCGCGCCGCCAGACCGCCTGAGCCAGTGCCTCCGGCTGCCACGTTTCTCGATCCCCGTCGTTACCCTGAAAATGCGAGCCTCTTCCCAAAAGCCCGCAACCGGCAATGTTTCACCCGCGCGGGCGCGACCTGTTCCGGCCACGCCGCGGGGCGGGCGGTGAATAACATAGCTGGCTAACCCATGCAATGGCCCCAGGCCGCCCCGAGGCCCCTGTGGAAAACCGCTTGATTTCAGCCGCTTTGCGCTTTTGCGAAGGGTCATGCGGCGGGCGCTTCGGCCGCGCCTTTTTGCCGCTGCCGGAGCCTGCCTTTTTTCAGAAGAAGCTGTAGGGATCGATATCGATCTGGAGCCTCAGCGAGCCGCTCAGCTTGATCGGCGCCAGCCACTCCCGGATCAAGGGCTGGGGGGCCTGATCGCGCCGGCATTTCATCAGGAAGCGCCGGCGATGGCGCCCCCGCAGAAGCGCCAATGGCGCCGGGGCCGGCCCCAGCACGGTCACCCCCTCGAGATGCGGCGCCCGGGCCGCCACCTCGCGCGCGAGCCGGTCGACCGCCTCCGGGCTCTCGCCCGAGAGAATGAGCGCCGCCAGACGGCCGAAGGGCGGCATGCCGGTGCGCTGGCGATCCTGGGATTCCTCGGCCAGGAAACGGTCGCGATCGTCGCCCACCAGGGCCTGCATCACCGGATGGCCGGGGTCGAAGGTCTGCAGCAGCACCTGGCCCGGCCGTTCGGCGCGACCGGCCCGGCCCGCGACCTGGTGCAGCAATTGATAGGTGCGCTCGGCCGCCCGGAGATCGCCCCCGCCCAGCCCCAGATCGGCGTCGACCACGCCCACCAGCGTCAGCATCGGGAAATGATGGCCCTTGGCGACGATCTGGGTCCCGATCAGCAGATCGACTTCATGGGCCTGGATGCGGCGGACCATCTCCTCCGCACCCCGGACCGAGAACACGGTGTCGCTGGTCATGACCGCGAGCCGCGCCTGGGGATAAAGCGCCACCACCTCCTCTGCCAGCCGCTCGACCCCGGGCCCGCAGGCGGCGAAACTGTCGACAGCATTGCAGGCCGGGCAGGCCGGCGGCAGCTCCGCCGTGTAGCCGCAATGATGACATTGCAGCCGCCCGCGGAAGCGATGCTCCACCAGCCAGGCGGTGCAATGCGGGCATTGCAGCCGATGGCCGCAGGTCCGGCAGAGCGTGAGCGGGGCATAGCCGCGCCGGTTCAAGAACAGCAGCCCCTGCTCGCCCGCGGCCAGCGTCTCGGTCAGGGCCTTGCGCAGGGGCGGCGAGATCCAGCTCTGGCGCGGCGGCGGATGGCGCCGCAGATCGATGGTGGAGATCCGAGGCAAGCTGGCGCCGCCATGGCGGTCGGGCAGATGCACCGCGCCATAGCGCGCCGTCGCCACGTTCTGCACGGTCTCGAGCGAGGGCGTGGCCGAGACCAGCAGCACCGGGAACTGGCCCTGATGCGCGCGCACCACCGCCATGTCGCGCGCCTGATAGATGACGCCGTCTTCCTGCTTGAAGGCGGATTCATGCTCCTCGTCGACGACGATCAGGCCCAGCTCGGCGAAAGGCAGGAACAGGGCCGAGCGCGCGCCCACCACCAGCCGCACCTCGCCTTCGGCGACGGCACGCCAGGTCCAGCGCCGCTCGGCGCTCCCCAGATCGGAATGCCATTGCGCCGGCTTCGCGCCGAAGCGCTGCTCGAAGCGGCCGAGCCATTGCGCCGAAAGCGCGATCTCGGGCAGCAGCACCAGCACCTGGCGGCCGGCCTCGAGGGCGGCCGCGATCGCCTCGAAATAAACCTCGGTCTTGCCGGCGCCGGTGACGCCGTCGATCAAGGTCGCGGAGAAGCCGCCCTTGGTCACGGCATGGCGCAGGCTCTGCACCGCCTGCGCCTGCGCCGGCTCGAGCGTCGGACCCGGCAGCCGCCAGTCGGGCACCGGCGGGCTCATCCGCGCCGGCAGCTCCACGGTCTCGATCGCACCGGCCTCGACCAGCCCCTTGATCACGCCGGTCGAGCAGCCGGCCTCGCGCGCCAGCTCGGAAAGGAGCCGCGGCGGCCCCTCCTTCAGCAGATCGACCACGCGCTGACGCGCTTCCGTCACGCGCGCCGGCAGCGCGGCGCCGGAGACGAGTCGATAGCCGGTCAGGACCCGCGGCGGCTCCAGGGCGGCCGAGACGCTCATCGCCATGCGCAGGACCGCACCGGGTGCCGCCATCGAATAGCCGGCGACCCAATCGACGAAACGCCGCACCGCCGCCGGCATGCGCGGGGCCTCCAGCCGCTCGACGACATTTTTCAGGCGTTTCGGGTCGAACTCGCCGCTGCCCGCGCCCCACACAACGCCCACCATTTCGCGGCGGCCAAGCGGTACAATGACGTAATCGCCCTCTTCGAGTTCGAACTCGGGTGGCACCCGATAGTCATAGGCGCCGGCCAGGGGCAGCGGCAGCAGCACGCTCACGCTGCGCGCTGCGCCAATCTGCTCGGGGCTCGAACTGGTGCCTGATTCCGCCATCGGCTACACTCTGGGAAAGATACAGTCTACGGAGGGCGGACCCGAGTCGGCCAATCAGGCCGGCAGCGTCGGCGCCCCCCGCCTCCTTCTACCTAGGGATTCTGGAACCGCTCCGCATGAAGTTCTTCATCGACACCGCCGACATTGCCGAGATCCGCGACCTTGCCGCCACCGGCCTGGTGGACGGGGTGACGACCAATCCGTCGCTGATCCACAAATCCGGACGCAACTTCATCGAGGTTGTGAAGGAGATTTGCGCCGTGGTCGAGGGGCCGGTCAGCGCCGAGGTGACCGCGACCGAGCATGCGAAGATGCTGGCCGAGGGCCGCAAGCTCGCCAAGGTCGCCGACAATGTCTGCGTCAAGGTGCCGCTCACGCCGGATGGTCTCAAGACCTGCAAGGCGCTGCGCAGCGACGGCATCCTGGTCAATGTCACGCTCTGCTTCTCCGCCGCCCAGGCGCTGCTGGCCGCCAAGGCCGATGCCAGCTTCATCTCGCCCTTCGTCGGCCGGCTCGACGATATCGGCAGCGACGGCATGGGGCTGATCGACGAGATCGTGCAGATCTATCGCGCCTACGACAGTATTCGGACCGAGGTGCTGGTCGCCTCGGTACGCCATCCGATCCATGTGATCCAGTCGGCGAAGATGGGGGCCGATGTCGCGACCCTGCCCCCCGCGGTGCTGCGCCAGATGTTCAATCATCCGCTGACCGACAAGGGTCTGGCGGCATTCCTGGCCGATTGGGCCAAGACCGGACAGACGATTCTCTAATCTTTGGGAGCGAACGGCGCATCATGACCCAGACGCCCGAGGACGCCGCCGGCCGCAGCCGTGAAGCCACGGGCAGCGGCGCCGCGACATCGGGTTCGTCGCGCGCGGGCCGCCCCACCGCCGCCGAGGTCATGGATTATCTGCAGCGCCATCCCGATTTCCTGACGCAGCATCCCGACCTGCTCGACGCGCTGAAGCTGCCCAACCGCCGCTCCGGCGACGGGGTGGTCGACCTGCAGCAATTCATGGTGGAAAAACTGCGGCGGGAGCTGCAGCGGCTGCGCGGCGATCAGGACGATCTCCTCTCCAACAGCCGCGACAATCTCGCGACCCAGACCCGGGTCCATCGCGCCGCCCTCGCGCTTCTCGACGCCAGGAGCCTGACCAACCTGATCGAGATCGTGACCACCGATCTCGCCGTCATCCTCGATGTCGATGTGGTGACGCTTTGCCTCGAGCGCAGCGAAGGCCTGACGGAACCGAGCCGGATGGACGGCGTGCAGCTGCTCGATCGCGGCACCGTGGACCAGCTCATCGGGCGCGAGCACGAGGTGCTGCTGCGCGACGAGGTGACGGGCGACCCTGCGCTCTTCGGCGGCGGCGCGGGCCTGGTACGATCGGACGCCTTGCTCCGGCTGAAGTTCGGCGAGGAGATGCCGCAGGGGTTGATCGCCTTCGGCACACGCCATCCGGGTTATTTCGATTCCGGCCAGGGCACCGAGCTCCTGGGATTCCTCGCGCGCATCCTCGAACATTGCGTGCGGTCGTGGCTGAGCTCGACCCGCTGAGGCTGACGCTCGAGCCGGCGCTGGCCGGCGCCGTCGAGGAGTGGACCGCCTGGCTCACCCATGAGCGTCGCGCCTCGCCGCACAGCATCGCCGCCTATCGTCGCGATGTCGCGGGTTTCCTGCGCTTCCTGACCGAGCATCGGGGCCATGCGCCCGGCCTCGAGGATCTGCGCCGGCTCGAACGCGGCGATTTCCGCGGCTGGCTGGCACGCTCGAGCGCAAGGGGGCTCGTGCCGGCGTCGAACGCGCGGGCCATCTCCGCGCTCAAGAGCCTGTTCCGCTTCCTGGCGAAACGCGGACTGGTGGAAAACGCGGCGCTGGGAACCTTGCGCCCGCCGCGGCTGCCGCGCTCCGTGCCCAAGGCCCTGTCCGCGGCCGAGGCCCAGGACGTCGTCGACGAGGCCGGTATCTATGCGAGCTCGCCCTGGATCGCGCTGCGCGACAGGGCGCTCTTCATGCTGCTCTATGGCGCGGGCCTGCGTATCGCCGAGGCCCTCTCCCTCGATCGCCGCGACCTGTCGACGGGCGGCGCCACGGCGATGACCGAGCTCGTCGTCACCGGCAAGGGCTCGAAGCAGCGCCGCGTTCCCCTGCTGCCCGAGATTCGTGCGGCCCTCATGGAATACGCGACCGCCTGCCCCTTCGGCACCGCCAAGGAGGACCCGCTCTTCGTGGGCGCGCGCGGCGACCGCCTGAGCGCGCGCGTGGCCCAGCGCGAGCTGGCGCGCCTGCGGGCCTTGCTGGGCCTGCCCGACAGCGCCACGCCCCATGCGCTGCGCCACAGCTTCGCCACCCATCTCCTCGCCGGCGGCGGCGATCTGCGCACGATCCAGGAGCTGCTGGGCCACAGCTCGCTCAGCACCACCCAGCGCTATACCGAAGTGGACAGTACGGCGCTGATGAAACTCTATAATGAAGCCCATCCCCGCGCACGGCGCGGCGCAAACCGGAGGGCCTGATGAAACGCCGCACTCTCTTGACCGGCGGCTTTGCCGCGGTCTGCCTCATACCGCTCATGATCCCGGTCGCGCGGGCCGACGATTCGGTCGGCGACATCATTTTGACCGAGCTCGAGCGCCGGCTGATCGTCAGCTACTACCGGCAGCATTATGAAGAATGGGACGCGGACAATCGCAACAATGGCAGCAAGCACAAGAACAAGGAGTTGCCGCCCGGGCTCGCCAGGAAGGGCACGCTGCCGCCGGGCCTCTACAAGCAATTGGTCCGCAACGGATCCCTGCCGCCGGGCCTCGAAGCAAGGTCTCTGCCCGACGACCTCTCGATGCAGCTGCCACCGCGTCCTTCCAGCCAGCGGCTCGTGATCGTGGACGACAAGGTCCTGCTGGTCCAAGCCGCGACCAACGTGATTCTCGACGTCCTGACCGTCGCCGCGATCGACGCCATCCAGAACAACTGAGCGAGGCGCCGTGGCGAAAGCGCTCCATATCCGGGCGAGCCGCATCGAGGATGCCGAAGCCGTCGGCCGCATGGCCGGCGCCTTTGCCGTCTATCTGCGCGCTCTTGGGGACATGACCGACTTCCGCTTCGATGCCGAGGCCTTTCGCCGCGACGGCTTCGGCCCCAATCCGGCCTTCAGCGGCCTGATCGCCGAACAGGACGGCCGGCCGATCGGCTATCTCCATTACCATTTCGGCTATGACGCCGACGCCGCCGCGCGGATGATGTTCATCGCCGATCTCTGGGTCGAGCCCGAGGCTCGCGGGCTGGGAGCCGGACGGGCGCTCATGGCCGAAGCCGCGCGGATCGGCCGCGAGAAACAGGCAGGCCTGCTGTTCTGGGCGGTCTATAAGCCCAACAAGCTCGCCGCCGCCTTCTACGAGCGGCTCGGCGCGCATTATCTGCGCGATCTCGATTTCATGATCATCGATACCGCGGCGCTCTAAAGCTGCGATTCGATCGGCAGGAGAGCGATGATCCGGGCCAACAGCCGACGCCCGAGGGCCGCTTCCGGCTCGTCGCGAAGGATCGTGACCGCGCCGGGTGCGCCGTCCTGCCAGAGGATGCGGCCGCGCTCCAACCCGATCCGATAGCTCCTCTGCAGCGAGGTCTCGCTGGCGAAGATCTCGCGGATCTCGCGCACGAGATCCGCATGCTCGAAGATCACGCCCATCTCGGTGTTGAGCGACTCCGATCGCGGATCGAAATTCATCGAACCCACGAAACCCAGCCGGTCGTCGACCGTGAAGGCCTTGGTGTGGAGCCGGGCGCTGCGCGATCCGAACAGCGAGTTGCGGCGGCGGACGTCATAGGGCTTGAGCTCGAACAGATCGATCCCGCCCTCGAGCAGCGGCCGGCGCGAGCGGGCATAGGCGCCATGGACGGCCGTCACGTCCGTCGCGGCCAGCGAGTTCGTCAGGACCGAGACCCTGGTTCCCTGCTTCGCCAGCTCGATGAGCTGGGCGGTGCCCGCCCGCCCCGGGATGAAATAGGGTGAGATGATCTCGAGATCGGTCCTCGCCGACATGAGCAGGGGCCGGATCGCGGGCATCAGCCAGTCCGGCTGGCCCGTTCCTTTCGCCTTCCGCGGCGGGTCCGCGACGATCCTCGCCGTCGACGTCCAGTGGATCCGGCCTTTGCCGGACAGCAGGTCGCGGACGGTGACCTGTTCCTCGACGCGCCCGAGATAGGGCCGCGACGCCGCGTTGTTCGTCAGCGCCGCCAGCCTCCGGCGCAGCCTGCGCAGGCCGCGCTTGCGCTGCCGGCCCAGCGCGCCGATCGGAATGACCGCCTGGCTGTTCCAGTATTTGTCGAAGACCGCCTCCGCCTGCGGGACGGCGGTCCCCACGGCGAGCAGGTCGAGATCGCGGAAATTCGCGTTCTGGCCCGCGTCGAAATAGGCATCCCCGATATTGCGACCGCCGATGACCGCGATCCGGCCGTCGGTGATCCAGGCCTTGTTGTGCATGCGTCGCGTGATGCGAATCCCGCGCAGCACTGTCTCCAGACCACGCCGAAACAGGCCGCCGCGCGTCAGCCTCGGGTTGAACAGGCGGACGGAGATGTTTGGATGGGCGTTGAGCGCGAGATAGGAGCGGTCATAGCCGTGAGCGTTGATGTCGTCGAGGAGCAGCCGGACCCGCACGCCGCGATCGGCGGCGGCGATGACTTCGGCGGCCAGCAGGCGCCCGGTCAGGTCGCCCTGCCAGAGATAATATTGCAGGTCGAGGCTGCGGCCCGCCTGCCGAGCGGCTTGGGCACGGACAGCGAAGGCATCGAGATTTTCGGGAAGAAGGACCAGTCCGGTCTCGCCTTCATGCTGCGCGATCAGCGGCGCGACCAGTCTGTCGAGCGGCGTTCCGTCTCCGGATACAGGCAGTGCCGTGGACGGCTTCCCGCGCGCGCGCTCGATGAAACGGCTGTAGGAGAGCAGCACGAAATATGAAGCCAAGAACAGCCCGGCCAATGCAACGAGAGCCAGGAGAAGCAGTTGCATTCCACCTCCTGGATCGGCCCTTCCCTGGTTGCGAGGGAGAGACGGACGTCGCCGTCGGCGTCAGGCGGCGACCTTACCCTTCGATGAAGGCGCCGTCGCCGTCAGATGCTTCAGGTCGATATGGGCCTTGATCGGCAGGTGATCCGAGGCGACACGGGCGAGCGGCGTATCGTGAACCTCGATACCCGTGATCAGATCATGCGGGCTGCCGAGAATCCGGTCCAGCGCAAACAGGGGGAAGCGCGAGGGGAAACTCGGCAGATGCGCGGTCAGGGGCCCGAACTCGGGATGCAGATTCTCGAGCGAGGAGCGCGGTCCCACCCGCCACTCGTTGAGATCGCCCAGCAGCAATGTGGGCCGTTCGCCGCGCGCCGCAACCGCCGACACGATGGCCTCGGCCTGCCGGAGACGCGAGCGGCGCAGCAATCCCAGATGCGCCGCGACGACCCGCAACGATCCGGCCTTCAGATCCACATCCACCACCAGCGCGCCGCGCGGCTCGACGCCCGGCAGGTCGATCTGGTGCACATGGCTGACGCTGCCTTCGCGAAACAGGAGGACGTTGCCGTGCCATCCATGGCATTTCGGATGGCCCTTCACCTTCACCGGAACCAGCCCGTTCTCGCGCTCCAACCGCTGCAGGTCGAGCAAGCCCTCCCGGCTCCCGAATCGCTGGTCGGCCTCCTGCAGAGCGATGATGTCGGCGCCGATCTCGCCGATCACGGCCTCGACGCGGGTCGGATCGAAGCGCTGATCCATCCCGACGCATTTATGGACGTTGTAGGAGGCGATCAGCGCGCCCGTTTCCGCCTCGCGGCCGGACCGGTAGCTCTTCTTCTCCTGCTGCAGCGTCGCGAGGATATGGGACGAGAGACGTTCTCTGCGGCGTTCTTTGGTTCGGTTCGGCACAGGCCTCGGAGCTCCCATTCCGGATTGGCGCGGTTCGACCAGGGGACCCGCCCCGCGGAAGACTCCGCCCACGGATCAGGATTGCCATCGACCTTGTCGGGGGTTCCATCCCGACGCGAGGGCCGCGTTCGACCGCGGCTCCCCCATAGATAGGGACGCCCCTGCTCAATTTAAGGCTATTGCGTCGAGGCAGCCAAGCCTGTCAACGGCTTAAGGGCGGCTCCGTTCCCCCGCGCAGGCGGGACCGGGCGCCGCTCAGATGTGAATGGCGCGCCCGTCGACCGCGAGGGCCGCTTCCTTGACCGCCTCGTTCAGGGTCGGATGCGCATGGAAGGCGCGGGCTACATCCTCGGCCGAGCCTGCGAACTCCATCGCCATCACCGCCTCATGGATCATGGTGCCGGCATCGGCCGAGATGATATGGCAGCCGAGAAGCCGGTCGGTCTTGGCGTCGGCGATGATCTTGACCAGGCCTTCGGTGTCGCCGGCGCACCGCGCGCGGCTGTTGGCGGTCATCGGGAACTTGCCGACCTTGTAGGCGACGCCGGCCGCCTTGAGCTCTTCCTCGGTCTTGCCGACGGTGGCGACCTCGGGATGGGTGTAGACGATGCCCGGCACGGTCTCGTAATTCACATGGCCGGCCTGGCCCGCCAGGATTTCGGCCAGGGCGATCCCTTCCTCCTCCGACTTGTGCGCCAGCATGGGCCCGGCGATCACGTCGCCGATCGCATAGATGCCCGGCACGTTGGTGGCGAAATGGCGGTCGGTCTTGATCCGGCCCCGGTCGTCCTTGGCGACGCCCACCGTCTCGAGCCCGAGACCCTCGGTATAAGCGCGCCGGCCGACGCAGAGCAGGACCACGTCGGCATCGAGCGTGGCGGTCTCGCCGCCGGCCGCCGGGGCCATGGAGAGCGTCACGCTGCTGGCGCCGGCGACCGCGCCCGTGACCTTCATGCCGAGGCGGAACTCGAAGCCTTGCTTCTGCAGGATGCGCTGGAACGACTTGGCGATCTCGCCATCCATGCCCGGCAGGATGCGGTCGAGATATTCGACCACCGTCACCTTCGATCCGAGCCGCCGCCAGACCGAGCCCATCTCGAGCCCGATATAGCCGGCGCCGATCACGATCAGATGGGCCGGCACGGGATTGAGCGAGAGCGCGCCGGTCGAGGTGACGATGCGCTTCTCGTCGACGGTGATGCCCGGCAGCGGCGAGGATTCCGAGCCCGTGGCGATGCAGATGGTCTTGGCGGTGAGCGACTGGCTGCCGCCACCCTCGAGCGCCACCTCGACGCGGCCATGGCCGGCGATGCGCCCGCGGCCTTTGATGTAATCGACCTTGTTCTTGCGGAACAGGAACTCCACGCCCTTGGTCAGGTCCTCGACCACCTTGTCCTTGCGCGCGAGCATGGCCGCCAGGTCGAGCGAGACATTGCCGACGCCCACGCCATGCACCGCCAGATGCGACTTGGTCTCCTCATAGATCTCCGAGGATTGCAGCAGGGCCTTGGACGGGATGCAGCCGACATTGAGGCAGGTGCCGCCCAGCCGGCCGCGCATCTCGATGCAGGCCGTCTTGATCCCGAGCTGGCTGGCGCGGATCGCGGCGACATAGCCGCCCACCCCTCCGCCGATGATCACCAGATCGTAGGTCGCGTCCGCCATGGAATTTCTCGCCGATAGAGGAAGAAAGCGGCCTCAGCGCCCGACCAGGACGCAGGCCCTTTCGCGTTGCTTGCCGTAGCAGGTCATGCGCTCGAAGGCGCCGCGCGGCACGGGGAAGTCGGTCATGTCCTTGGGCGTCTTGCCCTTGTCGAGCGCCACCCAGGGATCGTTCACATAGACATTCTCTTTGTCGAAGCCCGTCACCACCACCCAATGGGCGACGTGGTCGCCATGGATGTAGTAGGTGCTGACCAGCACGATCGGGATCATGCCCTGCCGGAAGCGCGCCTCGAGTTCGGCCTGCGAGGCCATCTCGTAATGGATCGGGATGCCCTGGCGGGCGGCCTCGGCCAGATCCTTCTCCTGCAGCACCCGCATGACTTCCTTGCGCTCGGCCGAGCGGGTGCGCTCGCCCAGGAACACGTCGCGGTGATTGATATGGACTTCGGCCTTGTAGCCGCGCCGGCTCAAGGCCAGCGCCAGCGCGACCGGGCTGCAGCCGCCATGGCCGCCGGAGGGGCCGGAGAAGACCGACGTCGCCTCGCGCCAGAGCTGGAGTTCGCTGGCGCGGTCGAACGGCGCCTTGGGATCGATGGCGCGCATCGACATCAGCACCGAGGAGGGCCCGCAGGTGAAATCGGTGGTCTGGCGGTAATGCGGAATACGGCGCTTGGCCGGGGTCTTGGCGGGCGGGCCCTTGGCCGCCTTCTTCACCGCCGGTCTGGCCGTGGCGGACCGCGCCGCCGGCTTGGAACTCCCGGCGCGCCTGCGCTTCGTCGTCTTTTTCATATCCCCTCGGGCCTCCGAAAATCTCAGATCTCGAGCAGCATGCGCTGCGGATCCTCGATGCCGTCCTTGAGCCGCACCAGGAAGGTGACGGCCTCGCGGCCATCGACGATGCGGTGATCGTAGGAGAGCGCCAGATACATCATCGGCCGGATCTCGACCTTGCCGGCGATCGCCACCGGCCGGTCCTGGGTCTTGTGCATGCCCAGGATGCCCGACTGCGGCGGATTGAGGATCGGCGTCGACATGAGCGATCCATAGACGCCGCCGTTCGAGATGGTGAAGGTGCCGCCCTGGAGCTCGTCGAGCGCCAGCTTGCCGTCGCGCGCGCGCTTGCCGAAATCGGCGATCTTCAGCTCGATCTCCGCGAAACTCATCTTGTCGGCATCGCGCACCACCGGGACCACCAGCCCCTGCTCGGTGCCGACGGCCACGCCGATGTCGTAGTGATTCTTGTAGACGATCTCCTCGCCGTCGATCTCGCCATTGACGGCCGGGATCTCCTTGAGCGCCATGATCGCCGCCTTCACGAAGAAGGACATGAAGCCGAGCTTCACGCCATGCTTCTTCTCGAAGGCGTCCTTGTAGTGGCTGCGCACGGCCAGCAAGTTCGTCATGTCCACCTCGTTGAAGGTGGTGAGCATGGCGGCATTGTTCTGGGCCTGCTTGAGACGCTCGGCGATGCGCTTGCGCAAGCGGGTCATGCGCACGCGCTCTTCGCGCGGCGCTGCCCCTGCCGGGACCGGCGCAGTCGCGGGCGCCGGAGCGCCCGCCGGGGTCGGCGTCTGGACCGGCGCCGCCAGGCGGCCTTCGCGCTCGAGATAGCCCAGCACGTCGGTCTTGGTCAGGCGACCGGTCTTGCCCGTCGCCGGAATCTGTTCCGGCGCCAGCTTGTTCTCCTCGACCAGCTTGCGCACGGCCGGCGCCAGGCGATCGGGTTGCGCCGTCACCGGCGGCGCTTCCGTCGGCGGGGCGGGCTGAACGGTTTCGGGCGACGCGGCAGCCGCCTGCGGTGCCGGAGCCGCGGCTTGCGGCGCGGGCCCGGACGGGGTTTTCGGTACGATTGGCGTGGGACCCGCCGTCGGCGCGGAGGGGGCGCCAGTCGCAGCGGCGCCATCGCCGATCACGCCGACCACGGCGCCGACTTCCACCGTGTCGCCGGTCTTCGCCCTGATCTCGGAAAGGGTGCCCGCCTTGGTGGCATAGACCTCGAGCGAGACCTTGTCGGTCTCGAGCTCGAGCAGCGGCTCGTCGACCGCGACCTTGTCGCCCGGCTGCTTCAGCCACTTGGCGATGGTCGCCTCGGTGACCGACTCGCCCAGCGCGGGAACGACAATGTCTGTGGCCATGGGAACCTCGTGGCAATCGTCAAAAGGGGACCCGGAGGCCCTATTTCATTGGAAAGCTAGGCGGTGGTCAAACCCAGAGCCTCGGCCACCAGATGGGCCTGCTCCTTGATATGACGCTTGAGGAGGCCGGTCGCGGGCGATGCCGAGGACGGACGTCCCGAATAGGTCAGGCGCGGCTGGCGGATGCCGGCCTCGGCCATCACCCCTTCGATCTCGGGCGAGGCGAAGGACCAGGCGCCCATGTTCTTGGGCTCCTCCTGGCACCAGGTGATCTGGACGTCGGGCGAGAAGCGCTGCAATTCGCCCTTCAGCGCCTTGTCCGGGAACGGATAGAGCTGCTCGAGCCGCAGGATATAGACGTCCTTGATCCCCTGCTTCTCGCGCTCCTCGTGGATGTCGTAATAGACCTTGCCCGAGCAGAGCACGACGCGGCGGATGTCGCGGTCGGCGGCCAGCCGGCCATGCGCCTCGTCATGGAGCACGCGATGGAAGCTGGTGCCGGTGCTCATATATTCGAGCTTGGACATGGCGAGCTTGTGGCGCAGCAGCGATTTCGGCGTCATCGCGATCAGGGGTTTCCGGAAATTGCGATGCAGCTGCCGGCGCAGCACATGGAAATAGTTCGCGGGCGTGGTGCAGTTCACCACCTGCATATTGTCCTCGGCGCAGAGCTGCAGATAGCGCTCGAGGCGCGCCGACGAGTGCTCGGGCCCCTGGCCCTCATAGCCGTGCGGCAGCAGCATCACCAGGCCCGACATGCGCAGCCATTTGCTTTCGCCGGAGCTCACGAACTGGTCGACGATCACCTGGGCGCCGTTGGCGAAATCGCCGAACTGCGCTTCCCAGAGCACCAGCGCCCGCGGCTCGGCCAGGCTGTAGCCATATTCGAAGCCCAGCACGCCGGCCTCGGAGAGCGGGCTGTCGATCACCTCGAGCTTCGCCTGCTTTTCGCGGATATTGTTGACCGGCAGGTACTCGTCCTCGTTCTCCTGGTCGATCAGCACCGCATGGCGCTGGGAAAAGGTGCCGCGGCCGACATCCTGGCCCGAGAGCCGGACCGGCGCGCCTTCGATCAGGAGGCTGCCGAAGGCGAGCGCCTCGGCCGTCGCCCAGTCGATGTTCTCGCCGCTTTCGATCGCCTGCCGCTTGGCTTCGAGCTGGCGCACGATCTTGCGGTTGAGGTTGAACCCCTTCGGCACCGAGCAGAGCGCGTTGCCGATCTCCTTGAGCTCCTGCAAGGGCATGGCGGTCTCGCCGCGGCGGTCGTCGCCCGAGGCGATCTCCAGCCCGCTCCAGGCGCCTTCGAGCCAGTCGGCCTTGTTCGGCTTGAAGCTCTTGGCGTTCTCGAGCGCTTCCTCGAGATGTTTCTGGAAGTCGGTCACCATGCCCGTCGCCTCGGCTTCGGTCAGCGTGCCATCGCGCACGAGCCGTTCGGCGTAGAGCTGGCGGGTGGTCGGCATCTGCGCGATCCGCTTGTACATCAGCGGCTGCGTGAACATCGGCTCGTCGCTCTCGTTATGGCCGTAGCGGCGATAACAGAACATGTCGACCACGACGTCATGCTTGAAGCGCTGGCGGTACTCGGTCGCGATGCGCGCCACATGCACGGTCGCTTCCGGATCGTCGCCGTTCACGTGGAAGATCGGCGCCTGGATGATCTTCGCGACCTCCGAGCAATAGGGCCCGGAGCGCGATTGCACCGGATCGGTGGTGAAGCCGATCTGGTTGTTGACGATGAAATGGATGGTGCCGCCGACGCGATAGCCCTTGAGGTCGGAAAGATCGAGGGTCTCGGCCACCAGCCCCTGGCCGGCGAAGGCAGCGTCGCCATGCATCAGGATCGACATCACCTCGTTGCGATCGAGATCGCCGCGCTGCTCCTGCTTGGCGCGCACCTTGCCCAGCACGACCGTGTTCACGGCCTCGAGATGGGACGGGTTCGCGGTCAGGGAGAGATGGACAGTGATGCCGTCGAACTCGCGGTCCGACGACGTGCCCAGATGGTATTTCACGTCGGCCGAGCCCTGGACGTCCTCGGGATTGGCCGGATTGCCCTGGAACTCGGAGAAGATCGCCGAGAAGGGCTTGCCCATGAAGTTCGCGAGCGTGTTGAGACGGCCGCGATGGGGCATCCCGATCACGAGCTCCTTCACGCCGATCTGGCTGCCGCGCTTGATGATCTGCTCGAGCGCCGGGATCAGGCTTTCGCCGCCGTCGAGGCCGAAGCGCTTGGTGCCGGTGTATTTCTTGTCGAGGAACCGCTCGAAGGTCTCGGCCGCGGTCAGGCGCTCGAGGATCGCGCGCTTGCCTTTCTCGGTGAAGTTGGTCTGGTTGCGGATGCTCTCGATGCGTTCCTGGATCCAGGTCTTCTGATCCGGATCCTGGATATGCATGAACTCGACGCCGATGTTCCCGCAATAGGTCTCGCGCAGGATCGCCATGATCTGGCGCAGCGTCGCATATTCGAGGCCGAGCACGTGATCGATGAAGATCGGCCGGTCCATGTCGGCTTCGGTGAAGCCGTAGGAGGCGGGATCCAGCTCCGAATGTCTCGGTCGCGGCTTCAGTTGCAGCGGATCGAGATTGGCCTCGAGATGGCCGCGCACGCGGTAGGCGCGGATCAGCATGAGGGCGCGAATCGAATCGGTCGCGGCCGCGCGGATGACATCGTCATCGGCACGCGGGGTGAGCCGGGTCGCGCCGTTCTCGTGCGCCATCGCCGGCGCGACGTTATCGTGGCCCCCATGATCGTGGCCATTGACGATGACCCCGTTCTGGCGCGGTGCCCAGCTGGCGCCTACCAGATCCTTGGCGATGTTCGGTGCATCGTCCGCGAGTTCGGCGAAGAAGCCGCGCCAGGATTCGTCCACCGACTGTGGATCGTCGAGATAGCGGGCGTAGAGCTCGGTGATGAAGGCGGCGTTGGGACCGGATAGAAACGTCGTGGGGTCGTTGCGCATCATTCGTTCGGTTGTTGTTGCAGGAGCCTTCTAGGCTCTCGGCCCTGTCAATATGGTTAACAGGGTCTTTCGGCTCGCGACCTCTTCCCCCCAGGAAGGCGCTCGCCGGAAAACCCGTCGGGACCGAGCGACCGGCCCGGCGGGCCTATGGCTAGCGCAGTACCTTTAACATTGTACTGCCGAGACTTGCGGGCGACTCCGCGACGGCGATCCCGGCGCTCCGCATGGCCTCGATCTTGTCCCCCGCCCCGCCCTTGCCACCCGAGATGATGGCGCCGGCATGGCCCATGCGCCGGCCCGGGGGGGCCGACACGCCGGCGATGAAACCGACGACGGGCTTTTTACGCTTGTCATGTTTCAGAAATTCGGCGGCGTCCTCTTCGGCCGAGCCGCCGATCTCGCCGATCATGACGATACCCTTGGTTTCCGGATCGCCCAGGAACATCTCCAGGCAATCGATGAAATTGGTGCCGTTGACCGGGTCGCCGCCGATGCCGATGCAGGTGGACTGCCCGAGACCGGCCGCCGTGGTCTGGGCGACCGCCTCGTATGTAAGCGTCCCTGACCGGGAAACAATCCCGATCGAGCCTCGCTTATGGATATGGCCCGGCATGATCCCGATCTTGCAGGCATCGGGGGTGATGACCCCGGGGCAGTTGGGGCCGATCAGCCGGGTTTTCGAGCCCGACAGCCCGCGTTTCACACGCACCATGTCGAGGACCGGTATACCCTCGGTGATGCAGACCGCGAGCGCCACCCCGGCGGCGACCGCCTCGAGGATCGCGTCGGCGGCGAAAGGCGGAGGCACATAGATCGCCGAGGCCGTGGCCCCGGTCTTCCTGACCGCCTCGGCGACGGTGTCGAACACCGGCAGATCGAGATGGGTGGTCCCGCCCTTGCCGGGCGTGACGCCGCCGACCATGCGGGTCCCGTAGGCGATCGCCTGCTGGCTGTGGAAGGTGCCTTGCGAGCCGGTGAAGCCCTGACAGATGACTTTCGTGTCGCGATCGACGAGGACGGCCATCAGGCGGCTTCCTTGACCGCGCGCACGATCTTCTCGGCCGCGTCGGCGAGATTGTCGGCGGACAGAACCTTGAGGCCGCTTTCGGCGAGGATCTTCTTGCCGAGCTCGACGTTGGTGCCTTCGAGACGCACCACCAGCGGCACCTTGAGCGCCAGCTCGCGCGCGGCCGCGACCACGCCCTCGGCGATGACGTCGCAGCGCATGATGCCGCCGAAGATATTGACCAGGATGCCCTTCACGTTCGGATCGGAGAGGATGATCTTGAACGCTATGGTGACGCGTTCCTTGGTGGCGCCGCCGCCGACATCGAGGAAATTCGCGGGCGCCGAACCATAGAGCTTGATGATGTCCATCGTCGCCATGGCGAGACCGGCGCCGTTGACCATGCAGCCGATGCTGCCGTCGAGCTTGATGTAGTTGAGGCCGTATTTGCCGGCTTCGATCTCGGAGGGATCCTCCTCGTTCTCGTCGCGCAGCGCGGCCACGTCGGGATGACGGAAGAGGCCGTTGTCGTCGAAATTCATCTTGGCATCGAGCGCGATCACCTCGCCCTTGCCGGTGACGACCAGGGGATTGATCTCGACGATCGACGCATCGAGCTCGTTGAAGGCGCGCCAGGCGGCGGTGACGAACTTGATGCAGGACTTGACCTGGTCGCCCTCGAGCCCGAGCCCGTAGGCGACCTGGCGCGCATGATGCGGCATCAGCCCGGTGGCCGGATCGACCGGCACCTTGATGATCTTGTCGGGGGTCTTGGCGGCGACCTCCTCGATCTCGGTCCCGCCCTCGGTCGAGGCGATGATGGTGACGCGCGACGAACCGCGATCGACCAGGAGCCCCAGATAGAGCTCGCGGCGGATATCGACACCTTCTTCTATATAGAGACGGCGCACGAGGCGGCCTTGTGGACCGGTCTGCTTGGTGACCAGGGTCATGCCCAGCAGCGCCTTGGCGTAGTCGCGCACTTCGGCGAGGGACTTGGCGATCTTCACGCCCCCGGCCTTACCGCGGCCGCCGGCATGGATCTGCGCCTTCACGACCCAAACGCTGCCGCCAAGCTGCTTGGCCGCAGCTTCGGCTTCGTCGACCGAAAAGGCAGCGACGCCGCGTGGCACGGCGACGCCAAACTTGGTGATCAGGCTTTTCGCCTGGTACTCGTGAATGTTCATCGGCCTAAGAAGAACGGGAAGAGTGCTGGCGGCGGCACCCGGCCTTGCGACCCGACTGTTTTTGCAGGGCGCATAATCTAGCAACTTCCCGGGACAGCGCAAGCGCCGCCCACGAGTCGGCAACCAGATCCGGGATACCGCCGCCTTAGGCCTTCAGAACGACTGACGGCCGTATTAGATCTTCTTCTTGGACTTCGCCTTGGCCTTTTTCTTGGCGGCCTTTTTCGGCGAGGCCTTCTTCGCAGCCGGCTTAGCCCGGCGCTTTGTGGTCCGCTTCATTTTGTAACTCCTCTCTGAATTTTCCTCATCTCATCGATGAGGCCCCTAACGGCCGAAACCGATTTGTCGAACAAGGCTTTTTCGGTCTTGTTCAAGTCGATCTCGACCACTCTCTCCACGCCGCCAGCGCCGATGACTACCGGCACACCGACATAGAGCCCTGTTACCCCGTACTCCCCATTGAGCTGGGCAGCACAGGGTAGAACGCGTTTCTTATCCAAAAGATAAGACTCGGCCATTTCGATCGCGGCGGCCGCCGGCGCATAGAAGGCGGAGCCCGTCTTCAGGAGCCCCACGATCTCCGCACCGCCGTCGCGCGTACGCTGGACGATGGCATCGAGCTTCTCTTGAGAAATCCAACCCTTCTTGACCAAGTCCGGCAACGGAATGCCGGCCATGGTCGAGTAGCGGACCAGCGGCACCATGGTGTCGCCATGCCCGCCCATGACGAAGGCGGTCACGTCCTGGACCGAGACGCCGAGCGCCTCGGCCAGGAAATAGCGGAAGCGCGCGCTGTCGAGGACGCCCGCCATGCCGACCACGCGCTCGGCCGGCAGGCCGCTCTCCTCGCGCATCACCCACACCATGACGTCGAGCGGGTTGGTGATGACGATGACGAAGGCCTTGGGGCAATGCTTCTTGATCGCCTTGCCGACGGTGGAGACGACCTTGCCGTTGATGCCAAGGAGGTCGTCTCGACTCATGCCGGGCTTGCGGGGGATGCCGGCGGTGACGATCACCACGTCGGCGCCCTTGATGGCGGCATAATCGTTGGCGCCGACAAAAGCCGCATCGAAGCCCTCGATGGGGCTGCTCTGCGCGATATCGAGAGACTTGCCTTGCGGAACGCCCTCGACGATGTCGAACATCACCACGTCGCCGAGCTGCTTCAGCCCAGCCAGAAGCGCGAGAGTTCCGCCGATATTGCCTGCACCCACAAGCGCGATCTTTTTGCGCGCCATTCTCATTCCCTTGTTCGTCCGCGGGGCCCGATTTTTTTCTCATTCGGGCGACGCATACCTGATGTCGAATCAGGCCTGGGCATATCACTAGACCTAGTGTCAATACCCTCTTTTAACATCAAGAGCAAGTGTGTTGAACAAAAATTTCAACATTCAGGTCAGATGATGCCGTTCGCGATAGCCGTCGGACTGCATTTCGACGAGCCGAGAATGGGTCCGGCGATACTCGAATTCGATGTCGTCGCTCGCCGCGAGTGACTCGATCGGCGCCTCCGCCGTCATCGCGAGAAGCGAGCGATGTTCGTAGAGCTCGTCGACCAGCGTGATGAATCTTTTCCCCTCGTTGCGGCGCTCCGGCGTGAAGCGCGGCACGCCGTCGAGCAGCAGCGTATGGAAGTGAGTCGCGAGCGTCAGATAGTCGGCGGCACCCAGCGGACGCCCGCAGAGCGCATCGAAGGTCATGAAGGCCGTTCCTTTGGCAGCGCGCATTATTTCGAATTGGCGCCCCTGCACGGTGAAGACCGCGGGCTCGCCCTTCGCGCCGTCCGTCAGCACCGTCCAGATCTCCTCGAGCTGTGCGCTCGCGGCCGCGCCCAGCGGAAAAAAATACAGCGGACGACCCTTCATCCGCAGCAGCCGGTAGTCGGTCGGACCGTCCAGCTCGAACAGGTCGAGCTGCTCGGCGATGAGCGCGATGAAGGGGAGAAAGCGCTCGCGCTGGAGCCCGCCCCGGTAGAGGTCGGAAGGGGCGGTGTTGGAAGTCGCCACCACCACCACGCCTTTCTGAAAAAGCGCCTCGAAAAGCCGACCCAGGAGCATCGCGTCGGCGATATTAGTCACCTGGAACTCGTCGAAACAGAGCAGCCAGCTCGATTCCGCGACTCGGGTCGCCAGGGCCGGAATCGGATCGCCCTCGTTGGTCTGGCGCCACTCATGCATCGACTGGTGCATCTCGAGCATGAACTCGTGGAAATGGACCCGGCGCTTGGCCGCGATCGGGGCGGTCTCGAAGAACAGGTCCATCAGCATGGATTTGCCGCGTCCGACAGGTCCGAAGATATAGAGCCCCTGCGGCGCCGGCTCCTGGGCGTGGCGCACCAGCCCGAGCCGTTCGCGCCAGCTCCTGGATCCGCCGCCCGGCCGGTAATTCAAAAGCGCGTGATAGAGGAGCTGGAGTTTTTCCGCCGCCATGGCCTGGCTCGGATCGGCGGCGATGGCGCCGGACCCGACCAGGGCGCGGTAGCGCGCGAGCGGTCCCTGCCCCGACCCGCCGCCGAGATCGGGCACCGCTTCCGGATGTCCCGCGGATCCGGCTTCGGCTGTCATCGGCCTCCCGACACATCCACGATGGTGCCGGTCACATAGCTCGCATGGGGCGAGAGCAGGAAGACGATGGCCTTGGCCACCTCGAGCGCCGAGCCGACCCGGCCCAGCGGCACGCTGCCGACCAGGCGTTTCAGCCGGCCCGCATCGCCGACGGAACCATGGATCTCGGTCAGGATCAGGCCGGGCGAGACGGCGTTGACGCGGATGCCTTCGCGCCCGACCTCCCGCGCCAGCCCGATCGTCATGCTGTCCACCGCGCCCTTGGAGGCCGCGTAATGCACGAACTCGCCCGGACTGCCGAGGGTCGAGGCGCGCGACGAGACATTGACGATGGCGCCGCCGCTCCCGCCATTGCGGGTCGACATCCGCTTGACCGCCTCGCGCGCGCAGAGGAAGGCGCCGATCACATTGAGGCGCATGACCGCCTCCAGCGTCTCGGCCGCCAGATTCTCGACCCGGCCGCTCGCGCCGATGATGCCGGCATTGTTGACGAGCCCGTAGATCGGCCCGAACTGCGCCTCGGTCTCCTCGAACAGGCTGATGACCTGGTCTTCCTGCGAGACATCCGCCTGGATGGCGATCGCCGTGCCCCCGGCCTTCTCGATCGCCTGCACGGTGCGCGCCGCGGCCTTGCCGTTGCTGTTGTAGTTGACCGCCACGCGATAGCCCTGCGCCGCCGCGAGGCGCGCGGTCGCGGCGCCGATGCCGCGACTGCCGCCGGTGACCAGCAATACCGGTCCCTTGCCTGACTTGCTCCGAGTCGCCATGGCGCTCAATCTATCCGAACCGCCGGGAACCGAAAGTCCGGCGTGGCGGACGCCCGCCGAAATCGAGGCGCCCTGACGAATCGAGGAGAGAGCTCATGAACGAAGACGTCTTCAACATGTCCCTGCGGAAATTCCTGAAGCAGGTCGGCGTGACCTCGCAGCGCGCCATCGAGGTTGCCGTCCGCGAGGCGGCGGCCCAAGGCCGGACAAAGGGCAAGGGGCCGCTCAAGGCCCGGATGACGCTCACGATCGATTCGATCGGGCTTCGGCACGAGGTCGAGGAAGAGATCGATCTCGGCTGAGGCTCAGCCCAGCCCGCGCGCGAGCGCGTTCACCAGCTGGCGGGCGATGACGCGGTTGGGATCGAGATTGGGATTGAAGATCGGGAGGTCGAGCCCGACCGCGCGGCCGCTGCCGACCGCGGCCTTGAGGACCGCGACCAGCTCCTCGAATTCGAGGCCGTCGCTCATGCGGTAATCGACCGCCGGCATGACCGCATCGTCCAGCACGTCGACATCGAGATGGATCCAGAATCCCTGCCGGTCGCTGCCGGCGAGCTGGCGCGCGGCGGCGGCGGCGGCATCCGCCACCCCGGCCTTGCGGACGGTCTGCAGGTCGAGAACCGTGATGTCGGTCTCGCGGACGTCCTGGCTGCCATATTTGAGGGCCATGGCCGCGTCGCGATGGCCGAAGAGGACGATGTCCTCATCGCGCACGTAAGGCCGGCCGCCATCGAGATCGGTCACGATCGCCGGGCCCCGGCCCGAGACCAGCGCCAGATCCATATCCGCCGCCTCGCCCGTGAGCGAGGCTTCGGGCTGGTAGAAATCCGCATGGCCATCGAGAAACAGCAGACCGTAGCGCCCCCGCCGGCGCAAGCCCAGCAGGCAGCCCAGCAGGATGCTGCAATCGCCGCCGAGCACGACCGGGAACTCGCCCTGATCGACGGCGGCGCCGACCTCGTCGGCCAGGCGCGGCGAATATTCGGCGATCCCCTGCGGGTTGAGCATCTTCGTGTCCGCATCGCGCACCGGATCGTAGTCCGGCGGCTCGACCCGCCCGGCGCGCCTGGCATCCAGCGCCCGCGCCAGGCCGAGCTGCAGCAGGACCTCGGGCGCGCGCTCGACGCCGCTCGGCCAGAGCCCCAGGGGCGAAGGCGCTTCGATGATGGCGAACCGGGTCATGCGTGGTCTCCCTTCCGATCGCGTGAGATCGTGACTCTAGGACGCGGCACCCCGCATCGCCCAGCCGGGTTCTCCAGGCCGCCCGCCGCGGCCGTCAAGGATTCAGGCGGACAAGTTCGGCCAGATAGGCCTTCTGGGCAACGAGAAGACGCTCATGCGCGCCCGGTTCCGCCGGCGCCGTGAGATTCGTATTGGCGATGAACGAGCCCAAGAGCGTGAAGCTCGTGACGCCGGCCAGCAATGTTTGCTGCCCCTCGACCTCGACCGCCGAGGCCAAGCCGACATAGAGCGCGTTGCTGTCCTTCCCAATCACGCCGAGCACTTGAGAACCGGAGAGCTCGATGCCTTCGACCTTGCCGTTGACCTCCCGCTCGATCTCGGCCATGTCGATCTCGGGCATATGCTTCTGCATCTCGGCGATGAATTCGGGCAGCGAGATCCGGAAGGTATGGGGCGTTCCATCCTGCAGCTGGACGCTCGTGTTCCCATAATGGCTGTAGCCGGGAGCTCGACCCGCATGCCAGTCGTCGAGCTCGGTGCAGAGCACGAAATGCATCAGCACCAGGCCATGACCCGCCTGCGCCTTCTGGACGGTATCCATGACAAGGGCGTCAGCCGGATTGTTATGGTCGAGAACGCAGTATCCCTCGGGCGGCACGATCGAGAGTGTCTTGCTGCCAACCTGGATCTCCTCGGCATAACCGCCGGAAACGAGGAACAGGAACGTCGCCAGGGTCAGGATCAGGAAACGCAGGAGCGCGGGCGGCTGTAGCTTGTGCATGTCGGCTCAGGGATTGCTGCGGATCAGTTGGGCGACATAGGCCTTCTGGGCGTCGATCAGCTTGTCGAAGGCGCCCTCGCCCATCGGGCGGTAGAGGTTCACCGAGGCGGGCACCGAGCCCAGCGTCGTCACGGCGCCGACGCCGGCCAAGGGATATTTCTTGCCGCCGACCTCGAGCACGCCGAGGAAGCCGACATAGAGCGCATTATGATCCTGGTCGAGAAGGCCGAGAAGTTGCGGGCCTGAGGCCTGGGTCTCCGTCACCTTGCGGCTCGCCTGATCCTCGATCCGTGTCACATCGGCGGGGTCGAGCTTGGGCACCTTGGGCGCCATGATGTCGAGATATTTCTGGCGCGACAGGGGGAGCGGCTGCGGCGCGCCCGGATAGTTGAGCGGCAGCATGATGCGGCCGAACTCGCTGAAGGCGACGGTCCCGGTTCGCCATTGAGGGAACTCGTCGCAGCGGCCGAACTGGAGCACGACCTGGTTCTTGCCGGCCTGGACGTCCTCGGCCCGCTGCATCGCCGCCGCATCGAACGCGTTGCCGCGATCATAGCTGCAGGAACCCGCGGGCGGCTGGAGCGAGAGCGTCTTGCCGCCGGCAGTCACGTCCTCCGCGGCGAGCGGGCCGGCGAAGGCCAGCAACATCGCGAGCGCCACGATCCCAGCACGCATGCGTGTCAATTCCCCCGGGGCAATGAAACGACGCTTGCGTGCCCCGCCCGGCCGATCGCGGCCCGATGGGGACGGAACCCGGTGGCGCCTAGCGGCGCGCCACCATCAGCTTCTTGATCTCGGCGATCGCCTTGGCCGGATTGAGGCCCTTCGGACAGGTCTTCGTGCAGTTCATGATCGTGTGGCAGCGATAGAGCCGGAACGGGTCCTCGAGATCGTCGAGCCGCTCGCCGGTATATTCATCGCGGCTGTCGGCGATCCAGCGATAGGCCTGCAGCAGGATGGCCGGCCCCAGATAACGGTCGCCATTCCACCAATAGCTGGGGCAGGCGGTGCTGCAGCAGAAGCAGAGGATGCATTCCCAGAGCCCGTCGAGCCGGGCGCGCTCCTCGGGGCTCTGCGGATGCTCGCGGCCCGGTGCGGGCGACTTGCTCTTGAGCCAGGGCTCGATCGAGGCATATTGCGCATAGGCCCGGTTGAGATCGGGCACCAGATCCTTCACCACCGGCATATGGGGCAGCGGGTAGATCTTCATCTCGCCCTTCACGTCGTCGATGTATTTGGTGCAGGCGAGCGTGTTGGTGCCGTCGATGTTCATGGCGCAGCTGCCGCAGACGCCTTCGCGGCAGGAGCGGCGGAAGGTGAGCGTCGAATCCATCTCGTTCTTGATCTTGATCAGCGCGTCCAGAACCATCGGACCGCATTTGTCGAGATCGACCTCGTAGGTGTCGAGCTGGGGCGTCTCGCCCGAATCCGGATTCCAGCGATAGACCTTGAAATTGCGGATGCGCTTCGCCCCGGCCGGGGCCTTGTGGATCTGTCCGGGCCGGATCTTGGAATTGGCGGGTAGGGCGAACTCGGCCATCGTCGTTCGAATCCTCTCTCCAGGCAGATGTCTTGCGGGCGGTCCGTCGCGACCCGGGCCGGCCCAGAACGGCAAGGCTACGCGGTTTTAGGCGCGATTCGATGCCAAAGGATTAACTAGCTGTTTTCGTTCGTCTTTGCCAGTCCGACCGGGGCCTCTTTGCGCATTTCCAGATAGCCATAGCCGATCGCGAGGCCGGCGCCGATCCAGACCAGGTCGCGCGCGCGGCGGACCAGGGCCACCGCCACCCCGACCGAAGGCTCGCCGGCAAAGGCGCCGTAGAGCAGCAGGAACGCCCCCTCGACCGCGCCCAGGCTCCCGGGGATCAGACCGGTGGCCTGGCGAACCAGCTGCACCACAGCCTCGATGATGAGGATCTCGGGGACCGTGAGCGGATAGCCCAGCAGGCTGGAGATGACATAGAGCTCGAGCGCCCCCAGCAGCCAGCCGGCGAAGGCGAGCGCGAGGGCGGCGGCAAATCGCGGCGAGGATTCGACATAGAGACGGTGAAGCTCCCGATCCACGGCGCGGATCTCGCCAAGGAAGCGCTCCAGCCCGGCGGCGAAGCGGAAACGATGGATGAAGCCCACGAGCCGCGAGGTGATCCGGAAGCGCTGCACCAGGAAGAATCCCAGGATCCCGCCGGCGAACAGCAGCGACCCGATACCGATCGCGGTGACCGTATCGGCCCCCAGCGTCGGCTCCCGCAGCATCAGCGCATAGGCGATGCCGAGGAACGGCAGGAAGGACAGAAGGAGCGAGGTGCGCGCCACCAGGAGCGAGGCCACGGTCTCGCGCGGATCGAGCCCCCGATGCTTGACCAGGATCAGGCCCTTGGCCGGCTCGCCGCCGAGCCCGCCCAGGGGCGTCACGACGTTCAGCATCTCGCCAACCAGCCGCACCCGCCAGAGCCAGAGCCAGGGGCGAAGCTTGAAGGGCAGCGCCGGCAGCACGGCGAGCCAGCTCGCGACATCGGCGCTGAAAACCAGGGCCGCCGCCGCCATCACCAGGAGAAAGCCCCAGCCGAGCCGGCCGAGCAGGGCCAGGACCTGCCCCAGATCGATGCTGGCGAGCACCGCCACCAGCAGGCCGGCGCCGACGACGACCATCGCCAGCTTGACCCAGAGTCGGGACGGAATCGGATTCGCCATCGTCAGTGCACGTCCAGACCGCGAGGCATCAAAACACTTCGAGCCCCCTCCCCTTGCCGGAGGAGGTAGGGGGAGGGGTGCAGCCGCGACATGCAATCGCGTGCGAGGCACCCCCCTTCCCAACCTTCCTCCTCAAGAGGGGAAGGGACAAGTGAGTGAGAGCAGCTCGCTCCTTTGCAGCCGTCGCGCTCACGCCGCGGGGCGCAGCATATGTCGGTGCAGCCAGGCGAAGTAAACCGCGAAGATCGGCGTCACCGCCGCTGCGACATAGAGCAGCGGCAGGCCCCAGCCGAGCCAGACGACGATCGGGATGAGGACGGTCGAATCCTCGGCGTCG
Organism: Hypericibacter terrae; assembly: GCF_008728855.1. GTDB lineage: Bacteria > Pseudomonadota > Alphaproteobacteria > Dongiales > Dongiaceae > Hypericibacter > Hypericibacter terrae. Next base: position 5,330,225 of record NZ_CP042906.1, read on the forward strand.
AAGCCGGCGAAGCTGGAGAGCTCGGCCGCGCGCTGGCCCTTCTGCCCCTCGGCCCACATCACCACGCCGAGGATGAACATGACGGCGAAGCCGGCGAGGAAGCCCAGCGCCACCGTCCAGCCGCCCAGCTCGGTGAACCGCAAGCCGATTCCCAGACCAATGAAGATCGCTGCGTTACAGACCGAATCCGAGACGAGGTCGTAGTAATGCCCGATCTTGCTCATCTTCCCCGACAACCGGGCCAGCATCCCGTCCGCCCGGTCGAGGAGCATGGACAGGATGAACAGGAAGCCGCCGATCGTCAGCCAGAGCGGCTCGCCGTCGGCATAGGCGGCCGCCGCGCCAAGGCCGGTGGCCAGGCGCAAGGTCGTGATGTGATTGGGTTGTACCGGGGTATTCACCAGCGGCCGCACCAGGGGCGTAACCAGGCGGTGGATCCAGGTGTTGTGGCTCATGGCTTCGGGGCCCGTCGCAATATTATTGACTTATTAACGCGGCGGCCCTTAATCACGGCACTAGCAAGGGAAAGGTCCGCTGAAAAGCGTGACCTGGGGACAGTAGGAAATCTTGCCGAGATTGGCCATAGGTAAGCTCGACCCGAGCCAGGTCGAGCAATTCAAGAAGCGTGGCTTCACCGTCCTGCGCCGGGCCTTCGGTGGCGAAGCCGTGGCGCAGTTCGACGCCTGGGCGACCGACCTTGTGCAGCAGCCCGAGGTTTCCGGGCACCAGTGGGTCTATCGCGACCCCAGTCTGCTCGATCCTTCCCAGCGCATCATCACCCGGATCGAGCGGATCTCGCCCTTCCACAAGGGCTTCGAATCCCTGACCCTCGCCCTCAAGCCGCTGGTCGAGCAGCTCCTGGGCGAGCCGGCGGCCCTCTTCAAAGAGAAGATCAATTTCAAGTTCCCCGGCGCCGACGGCTTCAAGCCGCATCAGGACGCGCAGGCCGGCTGGAACAATTACGCGGATTTCTTCGTCTCGGCCCTGGTCTGCTTCGACGAAGCCACCACCGCCAACGGCTGCCTGCAGATCGTCGACAATTACGAGCATAAGGGCCTCGCCCGCCTGTGGGAGCCGCTGACCGAGAGCGACCTCGCCGGCATGCATTGGGTCGACCTGCCGACGCAGCCCGGCGACATCATCTTCTTCGACAGCTATGTGCCGCACGCCTCGCAGCCCAACATGACCGACCGGATGCGCCGCATCTACTATGCGACCTATAACCGGGCCTCGGCCGGCGAGCTCATGGAGCGCTATTACGCGGACAAGCATAAGAGCTTTCCGCCGGACATCGACCGCGACCCGTCGAAGCGCTACGTCTTCCGCGTCTGATCGCCGTCTGCTTCTGAGAGCCGGGGCGCGGCGTCGCCATCGGCGGGGCCGAGATCTTGTTCAGCCCCGATCGTCAAGCCTCGCGCTGGACCGGCGCCTGCTGCTGTCGGCACCCCTGCGACGTGCCGGCCTCCGACCACCACCGGTTGAAGGCCTCGGGCTGGTCGCTGCAGATATTCCTACCCTGGCGGATCCCTCGAGGCCGGATCGTCTTAACCGCACCCCATGTTCATGTTACGATTTTGCCCTGGCCTCCGCTGCCCAAGGCGCATTCAAAAGATCGGGACCGCCCCATGAGCAATCCAGCCTTCTACCTCGAAGCGACGGCGCTTCGCTCCCCCGATGCCACCGCCGTGATCTTCCGCAACCGGCATTACAGTTACGCCGAAATCTACCGCTGGTCCTCCCGGCTGGCATCCGGCCTTGCGGCGCGAGGCTACGGCAAGGGCAGCCGCATCGCCCTTTCCTGCAATAATCGCCCCGCCTTCCTCATCGCCTATTACGGCATCCTCATGACGGGTGCGGCGGTCGTCAATCTGCTCTGGACTTCGCCCGAGAACGATTTCGCCTACCTGCTGGAAGATGCCGGCTGCGACGCCTTTCTCTGTTTCGATCGTTACGGCGATCGTGATGTGGCGCCCCTGGCGATCGCGGCCGCCGCGCGCGTGCCGTCCTGCCGGGAGGTCATCATCCTTCCGGAGGACCCCGAGGCAGCCTCTCCCATCCCTGGCGTGCCCGCTCTCTCGGACTTGATGCGGGGCCAGCCCGATCTCTTCACGATCCGTCATTTCGCGAGACATGATCCGGCGCTGGTCACCTACACCTCGGGCTCGACCTCCCGCCAGAAGGGCATCGAGATCTCGGCCGGCGCCGTTGCCGAGGCGGTCAATCTCACCATCCCCCTCTTCTCGATCGAGCATACCGCGGTGCGTCTCTCCATCTTCACGATGGAATGCATCATGACGCAGCTCTTCCTGGTGCTGCAGCCCACCTTCCTGGGTCAGGCCGTCGTCTATCTCGAATGCGAGAACGCAGAGACGCTGATCGACGAGGCGACGGGCGGGCAGGTCTGGAAGAACATCATCGAGCACGATGTCACTTTCATCGTCTCGGTCCCGAGCTTCTATCGCTGGCTTCTGGATCATGTGGGCACGCTCGCCAAGGACCAGATCCCGCTCAAGCTCTGTATCAGCGGCGGCGCCGCCCTGCCGGCAGCCTGGGAGAAGGAATTCCGCGACCGGCTGGGCGTCGATCTCGCCAACGGCTACGGCGCTTCCGAAACCTGCGCCGCGCTCGCCTGGTCCTGGCCCCGCAGCGGCAACCGCGAAGGCTTCGTGGGCAAGATGATTCCCGGCATCGAGGCTCGCATTGTCGACGAGAACGGCCAGGATCTGCCGCTGACGTCGCAGGGTCATCTGCTGGTGCGTTCGCCCGCCATGATGACGCGTTATCTCAATCGTCCGGATCTGACGGAGAAGGCGCTTCAGGACGGCTGGTATTGCACCCGCGACATCGCGACCTTCGACACGGATGGCTATCTCAAGATCGTCGGGCGGATGGACAGCCGGATCTCGCGCGGCAACGAGCATATCCTGCCCGAGGAGGTCGAGAGCCTGCTGCATCGCCATCCGGCCGTATCGCTGGCGGCGGTTGTGGAAGTTCCGCATCCGTTTCATGGGCATGACGGCAAGGCCTTCGTCACGCTCAAATCCGACCTCAAGCCCGAACAGCAGATCGAAGCCGCGACGCTGCTGCAATGGCTGAAGAAGCAGCTTCCGGACGGCCAGTCGCCGGGCGAGCTCGAGATCCGCGAGAGCTTGCCCATGACCAACACCGGCAAGATCGCACGTCACGTGCTGGCGCAATCGGCTCTATAGGTCGAAAGGCCGACCGGGACGATCTGCAAGATCCCTGCGCCGGCCAAGCGCTAGGTGATGTCCCAGACCATCTGCCGGTCGTGCTCGATGAGTTCGCAACCGAGATTCTTGTAGAAATCGATCGCCGGGCGGTTGTTGGAGATCACCATCCAGACGATCCGTTCGGCATCGGCGTGCAACGCGATGCGCTTGGCCTCGTTCATCAGAGCCCGCCCAACCCCGAGGCCCCGGACGGCGGGAGCGGTGAAGACCCCGATGACGAAAAGAGAACGATAGATTTCCCACACGCCCCAATGCCAGGAAAGATAGCCCACCGGCTTTCCGTCCTGCTCGGCGATCAGGACTTTGCAGACCGGGTTGGGTCCGAATGCCAGATCGAATGCACGATCGAGATCGGCCTGCGTCGGAAAATCGGACGGATCCCCGTCTTCGTCCGCGCCCGCCGGACTTGGATAGAGCTCGGCGTGAAGCCGCCCCAGATGCTGAAGCAGATCCCGGACCAGACCCCCGAGCGCCTTGCGATCCTCGATCACGGCTTCTCGAATGACCAAGCTCATCCTTCACCCTCATACGCCAAATGGCTTACCCATCGCCCCCGAGAGATCCCGCCCCTCTTCCCGGGAAAACGGAAACCCATGATCGTTATCGGACGCAACGATGGCAGCGGCGGCCGGCGCCCTGTTTTAAGTCAGCGAAAGGCGCCGGGCTGAAGAAAGCGCCTCGATCAACCGCCGTGCAGCGCCGGCTCGACCACTTCATGCGCGCGGCGCAGATCCTCGGGCGTGTCGATCTCGATCCAAGCCATGCCGGTGATGTCCTCGCAGCCGATGCGATGCGTGGAATCGGCGAAGAAGACTTCGCGCATCGCCGGCTCATAGGGCTCGGCCGCCCGGCCGTTGGCGACGAAGCGTTCGGTCGCCGCCGCCAGGCGGTCCGCCATCAGCGGCTCGAGCTTGAGGAAGCCCGGCCATTCGCCCATCGCCTCGAAATCGCCGCTGACGATCTTGCCGAACTCGACCAGCTGCCCGCCACGCAGGCAGGCCTTCACCGGCTCGGGGCCGGGCTCGAGGTCGCGATCGATCAGCAGGCAGTTGCGGTGCGGCGACTGGATCAGGCGCTGCAGCACGACGGGGTCATAGAGCACGTCGGCATCCATGAAGAGGATGTCCGAGCCGCTGCGCAGCACATCGCGCGCGGCGCAGAGCGAGACCACCGCCCCTTCCTCGAAGCGCGGATTATGGATCGTGTCGATCCAGGATTTGGCGCCGATCGCCGCCAGCTCGGCATGGATCTCCTCGGCCTTGAATCCCACCACGATCGTCATCCTCTCGATACCCAGCGATTCCAGGATCGCGATATGCCGGCGCAACAGCGTCTTGCCGCCGAATTCGAGGAGACATTTGGGATGGCCCGCGCCATTGGACAAACGAATACCGCGCCCGGCGGCCAGCATGATCGCGTGCATGGGCTTCAGCGTCCTGGAGCGTCAGGGCGGAGGGGAGCGGTCGCGCGCAGCGGGCTCAATAGACGCGCGCCTTCGGTGGGAACGACTGCACGTCGTTCGAGAGCGGCTGCATATGGACCGGGCGGTAGTCGATCCGCGGCTTGCCGTCCTCGCCGCACCAGACGGCCGTGTGCTTGAGCCAGTTCTTGTCGTCGCGCTCGGCGTGATCCTCGCGCGCATGGGCGCCGCGGCTCTCGGTACGGTTGACCGCCGAGGCCACCGAGACCACCGCCTGGATCAGCAGATTGTCGAGCTCGAGCGTCTCGACCAGATCGCTGTTCCAGATCATCGAGCGATCGGAGACGCCGACATCGGAGCGCCGGCTCCAGCAGGATTCGAGCAGCTTCAGCCCTTCGCTCAGTACCTCGCCGGTGCGGAACACGGCGCAGTTCGACTGCATGATCTTCTGCATCTCGAGCCGCAATGCCGCCGTGGGCGTATTGCCCTTGGCATGGCGCCAGCGATCGAGCCGCGCCAATGCGGCATCGCCCGAATTCGCCGGCAGCGCCGGCACCGGTTCCTCGGCATCGAGCGTGGCGGCGCAGCGATTGGCGGCGGCGCGGCCGAACACGACCAGATCGAGCAGCGAGTTCGAGCCCAGCCGGTTGGCGCCATGGACCGAGACGCAGGCCGCCTCGCCGATCGCCATCAGCCCCGGCACGACGCTGTCGGGATTGCCGTTCCTGATCGTAACGGCCTCGCCGTGATAGTTGGTCGGGATGCCGCCCATATTGTAGTGGCAGGTCGGCAGCACCGGGATCGGCTCGCGCGTCACATCGACGCCGGCGAAGATGCGCGCGGTATCGGCGATGCCGGGCAGGCGCTCATGGATGATCTTCGGATCGAGATGCTCGATATGAAGATGGATATGGTCCTTATGCTCGCCGACGCCGCGGCCTTCGCGGATCTCCATGGTCATGGCACGGCTGACCACGTCGCGTGAGGCGAGGTCCTTGGCCGAGGGCGCATAGCGCTCCATGAAGCGCTCGCCGGCCGAGTTCGTCAGATAGCCGCCCTCGCCGCGCACGCCCTCGGTGATGAGGCAGCCGGCACCATAGATGCCGGTCGGGTGGAACTGGATGAACTCCATGTCCTGCAGCGGCAGCCCGGCGCGCAGCACCATCGCATTGCCATCGCCGGTGCAGGTGTGGGCGGAGGTACAGGAGAAATAGGTACGGCCATAGCCGCCGGTCGCCAATACGACCGACTTGGCGGCGAAGCGATGGATCGAGCCGTCATCGAGATTCCAGGCCATCACCCCGCGGCAGCGGCCTTCCTCGTCCATGATCAGGTCGAGGGCGATATATTCGATGAAGAACTCGACCGAGTGCTTCAGCGCCTGCTGATAGAGCGTATGCAGGATGGCATGGCCGGTGCGGTCGGCGGCCGCACAGGTGCGCTGCGCGATGCCCTTGCCGAAATGCGTGGTCATGCCGCCGAAGGGGCGCTGATAGATCTTGCCTTCGGGCGTGCGGCTGAAGGGCACGCCGTAATGCTCGAGCTCGATCACCGCGGGAGTCGCCTCGCGCACCATGTACTCGATGGCGTCCTGGTCGCCGAGCCAGTCCGACCCCTTGATGGTGTCGTACATATGCCAGCGCCAATCATCCTCGCCCATATTGCCGAGCGAGGCCGACATGCCGCCCTGGGCCGCCACCGTATGGCTGCGGGTCGGAAACACCTTGCTGATGCAGGCCGTGCGCAGGCCCTTGGCCGCCATGCCGAAGGCGGCACGCAAGCCGGCTCCGCCGGCGCCCACCACCACCACGTCATAGGCGTGATCGACGATCGGGTAGGCCTGGCCGTTGATTTTGGGCGCTGCCGTCGGCGCTGCCGATTCAGCCATGAGACTTAGCCTCCGAAGGCGGTATCGAAGAGGGCGATGGCGGTCGCGAGCGCGAGGCCGATGCAGAGGAAGCGCAGGCCGATCACCAGGATCAGCTTGACCGCTTCATGATGAACATAGTCCTCGACCACCACCTGCAGACCCAGCAACGCGTGCCAGAAGCCCGCCCCCAGCACTAGCAGCATCAGGCCGAAAGTGACGGGCGAGCCCAGCCACTGCGTGGCGCCGGCGCGATCGATGCCGGCATGAGCGACGAGGCCGGCGACCAGCCAGACCAGGAGCGGAATCAGCGCCAACGCGGTGAGGCGCTGAAGCCACCAGTGTTGGACGCCTTCCTTGGCGGAACCGAGACCGCGGACGCGGCCGAGTTCGCTGCGCAGATCGGCGCTTGGCTTGACCATCAGAGCCCCTCCATCTGCCAGTAGCCGAGGCCCCAGGCGAGCAGCGTCAGCAGCAGCGCCAGGATGACCGCGGTCCAGCCGGTGATCGACATCGTCTTGAGCTCGAAGCCCCAGCCCATGTCCCAGAAGAGATGGCGGATGCCGTTGGCCAGATGGAAGAACAGCGCATAGGTCCAGCCGAACAGCAGGAGCCGGCCGAGGATGGAACCGATCAGGCCCTGCGCCTGGGCGAAGGCCTCGGGCCCCACCGCCGCCGCGATGATCCAATAGACCAGCAGCAGCGAGCCGACCGCGAGCGCGATGCCCGTGATGCGATGCAGGATGGAGAGGACCGAGCTGATCTGCCAGCGATAGATCTGGAGGTGGGGCGAAAGCGGCCGGTTCTGTGTCGCCATAGCTCGATGATTCCTGGCCCTTATTGAAGCCCGGCGGTGATTTAGACCCCGCCGGAAGGCAAGTCAATTCCGCCCCGTCCGGTCATACCGCATCTGCGGAATGTGGATAGGAAGGTGGAAAGACTGTGCACAGAATGTGCACTTCTCCACCAGCTATACACAGGAAAGATGACCCGGCGGGTAAAAGCAGATTGCCCGCCCGGCGCGATTCGCCTCAAGCTTCCCATTGCACGCGAAAGCGTCGACCTGAGACCGCTCGCAGACATACGCGCAAGGCATGGACCGCCCCCGTCTGACGTGCCTCGGGGGCATATCGGGCGAGAGCCCCATGCCGATGGTGCCGCCAGGCGCCCGCCCAATCCGCGAGTTCGGTTTTCGGCCGCAGGGGACGGGGGAAGGCCTTCGGGCCTTTCCGTCCGCGATCTGGCGCCGGCGACAGGGGATCCGCGGGCCGTCCTTCGGGGCGGCGCAGGGATTGAACCGTCGTCGGGACGGCATGGCGGGCTGCCCTCCAACGAGCACTCGCCGACCCGGTCGGTCTCTGATGTCTGAGCCTTCGGGCCGGGCGGATAGGGGCCTGAAAGACGGCGCCGGACTCGTCTCGCGCAAGCGGTCGGTCCGGATGGCGTCGGAAGAGCGCGCCTTGGCTGTTCGGTCCGGAGCCCATCCGGGACCGACGCAGGTGCCGCCGGGCGGCTGGTCCGAGGGTGAACCACCAGGAGCCGTCGGGTGCTCGGCGCTGCCGGCCTCGCCCGAGGCCGGCTTTGCTCCGAGGCGAAGGTCGAAATTGCGGTTGCTGGATGCCAGGTCCGGGCTTGCCGCGTAGATCGACTGGGAAAGGCCCCGCCGCTTTTTCGTGCCGGAGCCCTTGCCGGCTCCGGAGGCGTCAGTCAACGCCCCGTTCTGCGGGGCGTGGCGCGCGGAGTCCCTAGAGGCTCCGCGCGCCTGACGCCTCGAATCCGTTTAACATGCGCGAGTCGCGCGATTCAACAAGATTTGGTGGGAGTTGTAGCGCCGGCCCCTAGATGTGGCCGGGGCGCCCCTGGTCTTCGGCAGCTTGCCGGAGCGGGACCCTAGAGCGGCGGCTCGAACTGCGGCCGCCAGAGCAGGTCCTGCTGGTACTTCGGCATCTTCTTCCAGAGCGCGTTGTTCTTGTTGAAATCGTCCAGCAGCCAATTGGTCTGGCCCCCATCGCGCAGCCCATAAAGCTGGTCCCAGGCCAGCGGCATGGATTGCTTGAAATAGGCCGCGCTCTCGCCCTTGGTCGGCAGGGTGAAGCCACGTTGCAGCTCGATCGCATAATACTGGCCGGCAATCTGACGCTGGTAAGCGTCTCGAACCGGCACGTCCATGGCGTTGCAGCCGGCGAGGCCCATCCAGGCGAGGGCGCCGATCAACATCCAGCGGCGCGAGGCCGACATCCGAAGCCGTGGGGTCATTGCGGAAGAAGCTCCTGAAAATCCCGGGCGCATGCCGGCCGGGCGCCTTTCTTCATCAGCCGCGGCGCGGCAGCAGCGCCCAATAGTCGAAATCGAGCACGACCGCCGGATCGGGATTGCCGTCGGGCGCCTTGTCGGGAAATCCCGCGGCCGGCTGGTTCTTGGCGGCGACCAGCCGCAGACGCAGCGCGCCGGCATTCGCCACGCCCGGCAGCTCCGCCTTCGCCAGCACCTCGCTCCAGGCAAAGATCGTATCGCCGGCGAAGCTGGGGTTCGTGTGCCGGCCGCCATTGATGGCGAGCAGCTTCAGCGCATTGCCCAGCCCGTTGGCCGAAAGCGCGCGCGCCAGGCTGATGATATGGCCGCCATAGACGATGCGCCGCCCAAAGCGGCCGTCCTTCTCGGCATGCTGGTTGAAATGCACGCGCGCATTGTTCTGATAGAGCCGGGTCGCGGTCATATGACACGACTCCTCGATCGTCATGCCGTCCACATGATCGATGCGCTCGCCGGGCTCGTAATCCTCCCAGCGATGCGCCGAGCCGGTGACGGCCGGATCGAAGCGCGTCAGATCGAGCCCGCCACCGACTTCCAGCGCCGGCGGCGGCAGGGCGGCGACGAGATCGGGAATGACGGCGGCCGGCGCCGGCGACTGCGGATCGCGCTTGCGCACCAGCACCCAGCGCACATAGTCGACCACCATCGCGCCGCGCTGGTTGCGCCCGATCGAGCGCACATAGACCACGCCGGTCTGGCGGTTGGAATTTTCCTTGAGGCCGATGACGCGCGAGGTCGCCGCCAGCGTGTCGCCCGGATAGACCGGCGCGCCGAACAGCCCTTGCGCATAGCCCAGATTGGCGATGGCGTTGAGCGAGATGTCCGGCACGGTGCGGCCGAAGACCAGATGGAACACCAGCAGATCGTCGAGCGGCGCCTGCGGCAATCCCAGGTCGCGGGCGAAACCGTCGGAACTGGGGAGCGCGAAACGGTTGCCGGTCAGGCCCGTATAGAGCGCGACGTCGCCGGTCGTGACGGTGCGGGGAATCGCATGGCGGATCTCCTGCCCGAGCCGGAAATCCTCGAAGAAATTGCCGGCGCTGGTCTTGGTAGAAGCGGTCATCGCGAGAGCCCCCTCCCCCTACCCCCTAAGTTAATGTGATCGCTTCGCTCTACTTTAAAGCTTCGATCGCGATCTATGTCACACACGCCCCCTCCCCTTGCGGGAGGGGGGAGGGGGAGGGGTGGGCCCGAGCGGGCTTCGTCGATCATGCGGCGATCATGCCGGCTTGCCGTCGCCGCGTTCGCGGGCGGCGATGGATTCGGCCAGTTCGACGATGCGTCGCGCGTTCAGCACATGGAGATTCTCGATCAGCTTCCCGTCGAGCACGACGATGCCGCGGCCGTTGGCGGTCGCGTCGGCATGGGCGGCGATCACGCGGCGCGACCAGTCGACATCGGACGCCGCCGGCGCGAAGGCCTTGTTGGCGGCCGCGATCGTCTTGGGATGGATGAGGGTCTTGCCGTCGAAGCCCATCTCGGCCCCCTGGTGGCAGGCGATCTCGAAGCCGGCATCGTCATCGAGGTCGAGATGCACGCCGTCGAGGATGGCGAGCCCGTAGGCCCGCGCCGCCAGCATGCAGAGGCCGAGGCTGGTGATGAGCGGCAGGCGGTCGCGCGTATGGGCCGCATGCAGATCCTTGGTCAAGTCCGAGGTGCCCATGACGAAGCTCTGCACCCGGCGCGAGGCGCCCGCGACCTCCTCGGCGTTCAGCATCGCGCGCGGCGTTTCCATCATGCACCAGAGGGTGAGCGCTTCGGGCGCGCCGTTGGCGACCAGCACCGTCTCGGCCTGGCGCACCGTCTCGACGCTCTCGACCTTGGGAATCAGGATGGCGTCGGCGCCGGCGTCGGCAACCGCCGCCAGATCGCCATAGCCCCAGGGCGTGTTGAGGCCGTTCACGCGGATCACCACCTCGCGCGCGCCGAACCCGCCGGCCTTGACCGCATTGACCACCTGGATCCGGGCATCGCGCTTGGCCTCGGGCGCCACGGCGTCCTCGAGATCCATGATCAGCACATCGGCCGCCAGGGTCTTGGCCTTCTCGAGGGCGCGAAGATTGGAGCCGGGGGTATAGAGCGCGCTGCGGCGCGGACGGGTGGACTGGAACATGGGCAGTCATTCCCTGATCTGACGAGGCGGTTTCGCGACAGGCCGGACGCCCGAGCCCCGCCGGAAGCTGCGCGACTATAGCGAAACCGGAACGGTGAAACAGCGGCCGGCGCCGGCCCTCTTTCAGGTAGGGGGCGCCGGCCGGATTGTCATCGTGACAAGCGCAGAAAAGCTGGGTTCGCCACCCCCTTCGGGGGCTCTCTTGCCGCCTTCCCAGCGGGCCGGCCCGCATGGGAGAGTGCGCCCCTCATCCGAGGGCCTCCATGAACATCCTGTCGATCTCGTCCCGCGTCACCTATGGCCATGTCGGCCATGCCGCTTCGGTCTTCTGCCTGCAGCGGCTGGGCCATGAGGTCTGGCCGGTCGAGACCACGCTGCTCTCGAACCATCTGGGCTATCCGGCCTGGGGCGGACGCCAGCTCACGACCGAGGAGGTGGCGATGGTGCTGGACGGGCTCGAGCGGTTCGGCGTCTATCCCGAGGTCGATGTCTTCGCCACGGGCTTTCTCGGCAAGGCGCCGCAGCTCGCGGTCGAGACCCTGGCCAAACTGCGCCGCAGCCGGCCCGACATGCTCTATGCGCTGGATCCGGTGATGGGCGAGCGCAAGGGCGGCCTCTATGTGCCGGCCGAAACCGCGGCGCTCATCAAGCGCGAGCTCCTGCCCGAGGCCGATCTCACCTTCCCCAACATCTTCGAGCTCGATTATCTCTCGGGCAGCCGCGTCGAGACGCTCGAGGATGCGATCAGGGCCTGCGAGGCGATCCGCGCACAGGGAAGGCCCGGTCTCGTCGTCATCGCCACCGGCATCGAGCGCGTCGACGGCCATCCGCAGGCGATCGAGACCATGGCGGTCGGACCGCAGGGCGTGTTCCTCGCCACGGCCACACGCCATCCCCTGAAGGCGCACGGCACCGGCGACTGCTTCGCCGCGTTCTTCCTCGGCCACTATCTCAACAACCGCCACGACCTCGAAGCCTCGCTGGGCCTCGCCGCCAGCGCCATGGCCGCGGTGGTCGAAGCGACCGGCAGCGCGAGAGAACTGGCGCTGGTCGCCGCGCAAGACGCCTTCGCGAACCCGCCGAAGAAAGCGACGCTGCAGCGGTTGAGGTAGCGCGATCTGAGTTATCGTCCCCCTCCCCCTGCAAGGGGGAGGGCTAGGGAGGGGGCTGCACCGACCGAGCGGCCCCCTCCTTAATCCTCCCCCTGAAGAAGGGGGAGGAGACAAGAAAGAAAGCGCCGCTTCCGTTTTCCGCCTTACAGATAATTCTCCGCCAGATGCTCGGCGATCTGGATGGCGTTGAGCGCCGCCCCTTTGCGCAGATTGTCGGAGACCACCCAGAGCGAGAGGCCGTGGGGCACCGTCGTATCGACGCGCACGCGGCTGACGAAGGTCGCGTCGTCGCCGACGCATTCGACCGGCGTAATATAGCCGCCGGGCTCGCGGCGATCCTCGAGGATCACGCCCGGTGCGCTCTGCAGCGCATCGAACGCCTCCTCGACCGAGATCGGATTCTCGAATTCGAGATTGATCGCCTCGGAATGGCCGACGAAGACCGGCACCCGGACGCAGGTCGCGACCACGTCGATGTTGGGATCGAGAATCTTCTTGGTCTCGACCTTCATCTTCCATTCCTCCTTGGTCGAGCCGTCTTCCATGAAGACATCGATCTGGGGAATGGCGTTGAAGGCGATCTGCTTCGGGAACTTGTTCTTCACGATCGGCCCGGCCATGTAGATGGCGCGCGTCTGGTTGTAGAGCTCGTCCATCGCCTCCTTGCCGCCGCCCGAGACCGACTGGTAGGTCGCGACCACCACGCGCTTGATGCGCGCGAGATCGTGCAGCGGCTTCAGCGCCACCACCATCTGGATGGTCGAGCAGTTCGGATTGGCGATGATGTTGCGCCGGGTGTAGCCCGCGATCGCGTCGGGATTGACCTCCGGCACCACCAGCGGGATCTCCGGATCCATGCGGAAATGCGAGGTGTTGTCGATCACCACGCAGCCGGCCTTGGCCGCGCGCGGCGCATGCACGGCCGAGACCTTGGCGCCGGGCGAGAACAGGCCGATATCGAAGCCCTTGAAATCGAACTTGGCGAGATCCTGGCAGCGCAGGACCTCGTCCTCGCCGAAGGAGACTTCCTTGCCGACCGACCGCTCGGACGCCAAGGCCACGACCTCGTCGACCGGAAACTCGCGCGCTGCCAGCGTCGCCAGCATCTCTCGGCCGACATTGCCGGTGGCACCGACGACCGCTACTTTGTAACCCATTGTCTGCTCGCTCTTCTTTGTGTTGACTGTGAATTAGTGGGCAAACCGCGCCGGCGCAAGCGCCGGGCGGCGTGACGGGACGGAGCGCGAGGTCGCACCCCGATGAAAGCCGCGATGAGCTATGCCGAGTTCTGGCCGCGCTATCTCAAGGCCCATGCCCAGCCGGGCACGCGGCTCGTCCATTTTCTCGGCACCGGCCTCGCCCTCGCCTGCCTGCTCTGGGCCGCGATCGCGCAGGACTGGCGCCCGCTGATCGCGACGCCGATCCTGGGCTACGGCTTCGCCTGGTCCGCACATCTCATGATCGAGGGCAATCGCCCTGAAACTTTCGGTCATCCGTTCTTCTCGCTCTTCAGCGATCTCCGCATGCTGTTTCTCTGGACGACGGGACGCCTCGACGGGGAGTTGGTGCGGCTGGGTCTGAAGGCCCCTTAGGGCATCGATCCAAGCCGCCAAAACGCGAAGGGCCGCCCGATCCGGGGCGGCCCTTCGCGCTTGATCTCCCTGGGGAGTGAACGCTCAGCCGCCCGTGTCGCCCTCCGGCTTCACAGTGGTGGTCGTCTTGGTGGTGGTCGTGTCGCTCTGCGCGATGACCGCGCTGGAGGCCTGGGCCGTCGTCGTGTGATTGCAGGCAAAAGCGGATGACGTCGCGCCGAGCGCAACCGCCGCCATCACCAGATATGCTGCCAGACGAGCCATCAGAGGCCTCGAAACCCGATTTCGACGCTAGGCTAACCGATGCCGGTCCAGCCTGTCGAGAAGGTTATCCGCCTGTTGTGGTGGAGGGCGGGTTAACGGGCGGGGTGGCTGGCGGCTGGCCCTCCGTCTGGTTCTGGAGGGCCGGCGGCTTAATTGTCCCGTATTTCTTGAGATAATAGCTCTTGGGACCGCCGCAGCCGCAGGGCGCCGCATCTTCGGTGGCGCTCGCCGGGGTCGCCGCGACGGTCGCGGCCGGGCTGCCCGGCTGCGATCCGGTGTCGGCCCAGACCGCAATCCCCCCGACCAGGGCGACCATGGCGGCCAGAACCAAGATTCGGGCCTTCGGGTTAGCGAACCATTTCATGGGTCCGAGCTTAGCCGTTCTGCCGGTTCCAAGTCACCTGGCGGGACCCGGCCCGGCGGCCCACGCGACAGGGTGCGGTCAGCTTCGGCCCCTAGGGTGAGGCAGACGGTCGATCCCGATCGAACCCCCAAAGGAGACCCTCGTATGCGCAAAATCACCCTGGCGGCTGCCCTCACGATCATTCTCGGCCTGAGCTCGCAGATGGCGTTCGCCGAAGAATCCTGCGAAGGCTCCGGCCCGCAGCTCACCAAGGAACAGATCGAAGCGAAGCTCAAGGCTGCAGGCTATGTGGAGATCAAGGAGATCGAGCTCCATAGCGGCTGCTACGAGGCCAAGGGTCTCGACAAGGACGGCAAGCGCTTCGAGCTCGAGATCAATTCCTATACCGGCAATATCGCCCAGGCGGAGTAGCGCCGGCCATGACCGCGCCGCCGATCGCCGGCAAGTCCCTGGCATCGGACGAGCCTTGCGAGAAGGGCTGGATCAAGGTCTGGGATCCGCTGCTGCGGGTCTTCCACTGGAGCTTGGCCGGCGCGGTCATCACCGCCTATGTCTCGGACGGCGCCCGGACGGTCCATGAGAGCGCCGGCTATATCGCGCTGGCGTTGGTGCTGGTCCGTCTTCTCTGGGGCGTGGTCGGGCCCCGCCATGCGCGCTTCGCGGATTTCCTCCGCTCGCCGCGGGCCGTCTATGATTATCTCGGCGAGATCCTGACCATGACCGCGCGCCGCTATCTCGGGCACAACCCCGCCGGCGGCGCGATGATCGTGGCCCTGCTGATCCTCGTCACCGTCACCGGCGTCAGCGGCTGGCTGACCACGACCGATCGGTTCTTCGGTGTCTGGTGGATGGAAGGCCTGCATTCGCGCTCGGCCGATCTGCTGATCGCGTTCGCCGGCCTTCATGTCGTGGGCGTGATCGCCTCGAGCGTCCTGCACAAGGAAAACCTGGTGCGGGCGATGATCACCGGCAGGAAACGGCCCTGACTCCTTCAGGCGTCCGGCTTGTGGCGATGAAAGACGCAAGCGAGCTTGTTGCCGTCCGGATCGCGCACATAGGCGACATAGAAGCTGGGCTCGTAGTAGGACCGCGTGCCCGGCGCGCCTTCGTCGGTGCCGCCGTGGGCGAGCGCCGCTTCATAGAAGGCGGCGACCTCGGCTTCGTTGCGGGCCCGCAGGGCGATCATGGCGCCGTTGCCCGCGCTGGGCGGGCGCCCGTCGAAGGGCGGGCAGATCCAGAAGCTGACGCCTTCGTCATAGCCAGGTCCCCAGCCCGCCCATCCGTCCGCCCCCTCGTGGGAACGGGCGCAGCCGAGCGCACCGAACACCGCATCGTAGAAACGAACGGAACGCGCGAAATCGCTGACGCCCAGGGTGGTGTAGAGAATCAACGACATGCCGGCTCCTCCTGTTCTTCATGCGGGCGCGCCGAAGAGGAACGGAAGCGGCGCGGATTCGATCCCGGCGCCACGCGGCCTCAGGCCGCGAGCTTGTCCAGTTCCTTCAGCACCGCATCGCCCATGCCGCCGGTCGAGACCTTGGTGGCGCCGGGGGTCATGATGTCGCCGGTGCGATAGCCCGCCGAGAGCGCGTTGGCAACCGCCTTCTCCAGCAGGTCCGCATCGGCGCCGAGCGCGAAGGAATAGCGCAGCATCATGGCGAGCGAGAGGATGGTGGCGAGCGGATTGGCCAGGCCCTTGCCGGCGATGTCGGGCGCGCTGCCATGGACCGGCTCGTAGAGGGCGCGGCGGCGGCCGCGCGCATCGGCGGCGCCGAGCGAAGCCGAGGGCAGCATGCCGAGCGAGCCCGTCAGCATCGCGGCGCAGTCGGAGAGCAGATCACCGAACAGATTGTCGGTGACGATCACGTCGAACTGCTTGGGCTGGCGCACCAGCTGCATCGCGCAATTGTCGGCATACATGTGCGACAGCTCGACGTCCTTGTAGTCGGCGTCATGCAGCTTCTGCACTTCCTCGCGCCAGAGCACGCCGCTTTCCATCACGTTGGCCTTCTCGACCGAGCAGACCTTGCGGCCGCGCAGGCGCGCCAGGTCGAAGGCCACCCGCGCCACGCGCTGGATCTCCGGCGTCGTATAGACTTGCGTGTTGATGCCGCGCCGCGTGCCGTCGGGCAGGGTCTCGATGCCGCGGGGGCTGCCGAAATAGACGCCGCCGGTGAGCTCGCGCACGATCATGATGTTGAGCCCGTCGACCAGCTCGCGCTTCAGGCTGGAGGCGTCGGCGAGCGGGCCGAACACGATCGCCGGCCGCAGATTGGCGAACAGCTCCATATCCTTGCGCAGGCGCAGGAGGCCCCGTTCCGGCTTCTTGTCGAAGGGCAGGCTGTCCCATTTGGGACCGCCGACGGCACCCAGCAGCACCGCATCGGCGCCCATGGCCTCGCCCATGGTGGCGTCGGTCAAGGGCGTGCCGTGCTTGTCGTAGGAGCAGCCGCCGACCAGGCCCTGGCTCACGTCGAAGCCGATCGCGCGGCGCTTGGCATACCAGTCGAGCACGCGCTCGACCTGCTGCATCACTTCGGGGCCGATGCCGTCGCCGGCGAGGATCAGGAGTTTCTTGTTCGCAGCCACGGGACCGGGATTCCTTGAATTCGGCAGTAAGGGAGTTCGGCGGGAGAGGTCGTTCAGAGCCAGGGCTGCTCGAGCTTCTTCCTGGCTTCGAAGCTGTCGATGGCCGAGGCCTTCTGCATGGTGAGGCCGATATCGTCGAGGCCGTTCAGCAGGCAATGCTTGCGGAAGGCGTCGATCTCGAAATGGATCCGGCCGCCGTCGGGGCCAGTGATCTCCTGCTTCTCGAGATCGATCGCGACGATGGAATTGGCGCCGCGCTGGGCGTCGTCCATCAGCTTGTCGACCTCGCTCTGCGGCAGCTTGATCGGCAGGATGCCGTTCTTGAAGCAGTTGTTGTAGAAGATGTCGGCAAAGCTCGTGGCGATCACGCAGCGGATGCCGAAATCCATGATCGCCCAGGGCGCATGCTCGCGGCTCGAGCCGCAGCCGAAATTCTCGCCGGCGACCAGGATCGCGGCCTTGCGGTAGGCCGGCTGGTTCAGCACGAAATCGGGCTTCTCCTTGCCGTCGACCTCGTAGCGCATCTCCTCGAAGAGATGCTTGCCGAGACCGGTGCGCTTGATGGTCTTCAGGAACTGCTTCGGGATGATCATGTCGGTGTCGACATTTCTCATCGGCAGGGGCGCCGCGACGCCGCGGAGCGTGGTGAATTTCTGCATCGCCATCACCTATGGGGAAGGCCGTCCGGACGGGGCCCGAAGCAGGGCCGGCCGGGGCGGCTGAGGGGCTGGTTTTAGCGCCAAGGGCGCCGGATGACCAGGGTTTTGGCCAGGATGTCGTGGAGCCCCTGCTTGCGGGGGGTGAAGGCGACCATGAGGAATCCGATCATCAGGATCGCGCCCGACAGGAACTTGGCGAAATAACGCCCGGTCGCCTGCGAGAACGTAATGCGATCGCCGTCGATATCCGTGACCTGCATCGAGAGGGCCATCTTGCCGAGAGTCGCCTGCCGGGGGCCGCTCTCCATGAAGGCCACGTAGAGCCAGGTCCCGATCACCAGGATCAGGGTGCCGAGGGGCGTATATTCGAGCTCGGCGCCGATCCCCATGGCGCTTTCGGTCACGGTGGCGTCGCCCTGGCCGATGGTCTCATAGATCGGCAGCACGAAACTCAGCGGGACCAACGCGGCATTGACGATGATGCTGTCGATGAGGGCCGCGACCACCCGACGCCAGAAGCCGCCATAGCGCGGGCCCGCGGCTTCGCCGTGATCCGTCGAGGCTTGCGCCATCATCGACCTAGGGGCTGCCCGACAATTTTGAATCACCCACTCGCGAAGGGAAACTCGGCTTGGCGCCGAGCATAGGCCAAAGCCGGCCTTTTGGGCAGATGGGCGGTAAAACAGGGTTAATCCGTGGGTTGCGCGCTAGGGCAGCGGCGGCAGGCGCAAGCTCACCGCGGCACCCCCGCCCCGGACTTCGCCGATCTCGAGCTCGCCGCCATGCACCGCCATGATGCGCGCGACGATGGCGAGACCCAATCCCGCCCCCGGGCCCTTGGCGCGGCGTCCGCGATAGAAGCGCTGCGTGACCCGCGCCCGGTCGGCCGGCGCGAAACCCGGGCCGGCATCGCGCACCGTCAAGCTGGGCCCGCGACCCGGTGTCGCATCGCTCACCTGGATTTCGACGGCGGCATGCTCGGGCGTATGCGCGATCGCGTTCTCGACCAGATTGCGCAACGCCCGTCTCAGGGCCGCGGCGTCGCCATGCGCCCGGACCGGTTTCTCCGCCCCGATCACCGACAGGTCGCGATGCTGGGCCAGGCAGAGCGGCGCCATGGCCGTCGCCAGCTCGACCGCGAGCGCCGAGAGGTCGAGCTCGTCGCCCACATGCAGCGGCTGCGCGTCGAGCTCGGCCACGGCCAGCATCTGATCGACCAGGCGGCGCATGCCCGCCAGGTCCTGCTTCAGCGACGCGACCGCGGCCTTGTCGGGCAGCGTCTCGATATGGGCGGAGAGCACGGCGAGGGGCGTGCGCAGCTCATGCGCGGCATCGGCGGCGAACTCGCGCTGATGGCGGAAACCTTCCGCCAGCCGGTCGAGCGCATCGTTGACCGCGGTGACGAGCGGGACCAGCTCGGACGGAAGATCGTCGCCCGGCAGCCGAACGCCGGTCTCGCGCGGCGTGATGCTCGCGGCCGCATCCGCCACGCGCGCCAGCGGCGCCAAGCTGCGCCGGATGGTCCAGACCCCGATGAGCAGGGCGGCCGCCAGCACCGGCAGCAACAGCGGGAGGATCTCGTCGCCCCACTCGTTCACGATGCCGTCGAGCAGCGTCGGCGCATGATGGTTGAGCATCACGTCGAGCAGCAGCGGGCCCGAGGGCGTGTCGAAGCGCCCGCTCAGCACCGAGACCTCCAGCTCCGGCCCGCTGTCGGGCGGTACGGCCTTCTGCAGCCCCTCCCAGTCGGGCGAGGCCGCCAAAACGGTACCGGCGCCGTCGCGCACCCGGTAGGCGAAATGGAGATCCGGCGGCAATCCGACGGCGATGCGGCCGTCGGTCTCGCGCGCGATCGATTGCGCCAGCGACCGCATGTCGGCCTGGAGCGTCTCGGCGGTTACCTCGGTGCGGTCGTCGCGGCTGTTGATGTAAGGCAGCAGGCCGGCGACCAGAAAGGCGACGACGAAGAGGCCCCCGAGGCGCCAGCCCAGGCGCGAGGCCATGCTGGCGGTGGAGCGCCGGGCGGCGGGCGGCGGCAAGGGCTCGGGCAGCGTCACGGCGCCCCGTCGGACATGAGATAGCCGATGCCGCGCAGCGTATGGATCTGCGCCGTGGCGCCCGCCTCGGCGAGACGCCGGCGCAGGCGGGAGACCAGCACTTCCAGCGCGTTGGGCTCGACCTCGCCGGCGAGGCCATAGATCGAGTTCTCCAGCGCGGCCTTGGCGATCGCGCGGCCGCTGCGCCGGATCAGCGCCTCGAGCAGGTCCGTCTCGCGCCGGCCCAGGGCCAGGGGGCGATCCTCGACGGTCGCGGTGCGGTTCTCGGCGTCGAAGCGCAGATTGCCGAGCTCGATCGCGCGGCTCATGACGGCGCCGGGGCGGCGCATCAGCGCCCGCAGGCGCGCGGCCAACTCGGCGATCTCGAAGGGCTTGATCAGATAATCGTCGGCGCCGCCATCGAGGCCGCGCAGCCGGTCGCCCAGATCGCCGCGCGCGGTGGTGACGAGAATGGGCGTGGTGTCGTTGCGCGCGCGCAGGCGCTTGAGGAGATCCATCCCGTCGCCGTCGGGCAGGCCGAGATCGAGCAGGATGGCGTCGAACCGCATCGTCGCCAGCGCCGCCTCGGCATCCTCGATCAGGCCGACATGGTCGACGGCGAATCCCTCCATGGCCAGGCCCTTCGCCAGAAAATGGGCGAGGCGCTCATTGTCTTCGACCAGGAGCAGGCGCATGGATCGCGGCTCTCGCGCTCGGGGGAGGTGAGGATAGTTTGCGCCAGCGACGGAGGCTTAGCGAGGCCCAAGCCCGGGCCGGAAAGCGAGCGCCCGGGAACCCCGCGGGGGCAGAGCTCCCGGACGCGTCGATCGCGGGCTGCCCTTGGAGGCCCGCGGCCGATCGAAAATCAGAGGCCCAGCACGCGCTTGGCCTTGTCGACCTGACTCATGCAGTCTTCCTCGTCGCCTTCATCGACCAGTTCGTCTTGCGCCGCGGCCAGGAACGACAGCGCCTTGTCCTTCTTCGTGCCGTCGGATTGCTGGTTGGCGGTTTCGGTGATGCTCTTGATCTCCTGCTCGCAGCTCCGGGTCCCGGCCCAGGCGGGTGCGAGGGCGCAGGAAAGCCCGACGCCGAGAACGGTGGCGGCAAGGCCGAGCGCGGCGATCGAAGGGCTGAAGGTGCGGAACAGCGACATGATCGGGGAATTCTCCAGGTCAGGGGTGATGGCCGTTCCGCGTCCTGCGGCCGGCGACCTGGAGAATGCGCGGGGGAGGCTGTCGCGAAGCTGACCTGCGGCGGCTCTAGGTCCCAACCCGCGGCGAAGCCAGGGTTTTCGCCATGTCCGCGACCGGCAGGACCAGGCCGCCGCGGGTCTGCCAATCATGCCGATACGTCACGCGATAGCCGCAGCGCTGATAGAAGGCCAAGGCCGGGAGACTCGCGCCGAGCGTCACCTCGCCATGGCCCGCCGCGGCGATGGCCGCTTCCGCCATGCGGAGCAGGCGCCGCGCGATGCCGCGGCCGGTGAAGCCGGGCAGCACATAGAGCCCGATGACTCTGCGGTCGCGCCAGGAGCAGAAGCCGACAACGCCCGGACCCGGCGCCTCGGCCAGCAGCATGCGCTCGCCCTGCCGATCCATCGCCTGGCGATAGCGATCGGGATGGAGGCCCGCGATCCAGCTCTCGAGCTCGGCGCGCGAATAGGGCCCGTGCGCGATCCCGCGCACGGCCTCGCGATGCACGCGCTCGATGAAGGCGCCGTCGCCGGGTGTGGCAGGGCGGATGCGGATGACGGGCGATTTGATGAGCGGCCCCCAAGCGCTTGCTTGCTTATCCCTTCCCCCTTGAGGGGGAAGGTTAGGAAGGGGGGTGAGCCGCAACTCGACGCTTCGAGAGGACCCCCTCCTTAATCCTCCCCCTCAAGGGGGGAGGAGATAGAAAGAGAAGGAGGGGTGGCCGATCTCTACTTCAGCTCGCGGATATCCGTGAGATGGCCCGTCACCGCCGCCGCCGCGGCCATCGCCGGGCTCACCAGATGGGTGCGCCCGCCGCGGCCCTGGCGGCCTTCGAAGTTGCGGTTCGAGGTCGAGGCGCAGCGTTCGCCGGGCTCGAGCCGGTCCGGATTCATCGCCAGGCACATCGAGCAGCCGGGCTCGCGCCATTCGAAGCCGGCCTCGATGAAGATCTTGTCGAGGCCTTCGGACTCCGCCTGTTCCTTCACGAGACCGGAGCCGGGCACCACCATCGCGTTGACATGGCTCGCCACCTTGCGGCCCTGCGCGACCTTGGCGACCTCGCGCAGATCTTCGATGCGGCCGTTGGTGCAGGAGCCGATGAAGACGCGATCGACCTTGAGCTCGCTGAGCTTGGTGCCGGGCTTGAGGCCCATATAGTCGAGCGAGCGCTTCATCGCGTCGCGCTTGCCGGCATCCGTCGCCTTGTCGGGATCGGGCACGGCGCCGGTGATCGGCAGCACGTCCTCGGGGCTGGTGCCCCAGGTGACCTGCGGGACGATATCGGCCGCCTTGAGCACGACCTCTTTGTCATAGTGAGCGCCGGGATCGGAGGGCAGCGTGCGCCAATAGGCGACCGCCTGCTCCCACACGGCACCCTTGGGCGCCATCGGCCGGCCCTTCACATATTCGAAGGTGGTCTCGTCGGGCGCGATCAGGCCGGCGCGCGCACCCGCCTCGATCGACATATTGCAGACCGTCATGCGGCCTTCCATCGACAGCGCGCGAATGGCGTCGCCGGCATACTCGATGACATGGCCGGTGCCGCCGGCGGTGCCGATCTTGCCGATGATCGCGAGGATCATGTCCTTGGCGGTGACGCCCAGCGGCAGCTTTCCCTCGACCGTGATGCGCATGTTCTTGGCCGGCGCCATGATCAGGGTCTGGGTCGCCAGCACATGCTCGACCTCGGAGGTGCCGATGCCGAAGGCGAGCGCGCCGAAGGCGCCGTGGGTCGAGGTATGGCTGTCGCCGCAGACGATGGTCTGGCCCGGCTGGGTCAGGCCCTGCTCCGGCCCGATGATATGCACGATGCCCTGGCGGATATCGTCCATCGAGAAATAGGGCACGCCGAACTCGGCGCAGTTCTTCTCGAGGGTCTCGATCTGGATCCGCGATTCCGGCTCGGCGATGCCCTTGGAGCGGTCGGTCGTCGGCACGTTATGGTCGGCGACCGCGAGCGTCGCTTCCGGCCGGCGCACCTTGCGCCCGGCCGTGCGCAGGCCTTCGAAGGCCTGCGGGCTCGTCACCTCATGGACGAGGTGGCGATCAATATAGATCAGGCAGGTGCCATCTTCCTGGCGATCGACCAGGTGCTTGTCCCAGATCTTGTCGTAGAGCGTGCGCGGTGTGGCCATTGTCGTGCCTCAGTAGATCCGTCGGGAGCGATCCTTCGCTACCCCTGGCTTGTCATTGCCGGGCTTGACCCGGCAATCCATGGTGCAGATGCACGATGGATGCCCGGATCAAAGCTTGTCCTCGGGCCGGCCCCAGGCCGGAACCGGGGAGCCGGGCATGACATCAGTCATAATTGGTGCGTGGCGGTAAAAGCGCAATTGGCCACGCCCAGCCTCAGCCTTCCGCCGCTTCGCCGGCCGCTTCGTCGCCGGCGCGCTCGCGGGTGGATTCGCTGATGCGGGCGGCCTTGCCGCGAAGCCCGCGGAGATAATAGAGCTTCGCCCGGCGGACATCGCCCTGGCGCACCATCTCCACCGACTCCACGCGCGGGCTGAAGAGCGGGAACACGCGCTCCACGCCTTCGCCGTAGGAGATCTTGCGCACGGTGAAGGAGGAGTTCAGGCCGGCATTGCGGCGGGCAATGCAGATGCCCTCGAACGCCTGGATACGCTCGCGCGTGCCCTCGATCACCTTCACATTCACGCGCACCGTGTCGCCGGGACGGAACTCCGGCAGCTTGGCGGTCGCGGCCAGCTTCTTCACCTGGCTCTTCTCAACTTCTTGCAACGTCGTCATCGCTTGGCTTCCTTCTTCTTGGAATCGGTCTTGCGGGCGAGGTAACGGGCCCAGAGATCGGGCCGCCTCGCACGCGTGATGTCCTCCGCCTGCTGGCGACGCCAGAGGCGGATCTTCTCGTGATGGCCGGAGAGCAGGATCTCCGGCACGGCGCGGCCCTGCCAGTCGGCGGGCCGGGTGTAATGCGGGTATTCGAGGAGACCCGCTTCGAAACTTTCCTCGTCGAGGCCCTCGGGCGCACCCATGACGCCCGGCAGCAGGCGCACCACCGCGTCGATCAGCGCGATCGCCGCGGGCTCGCCGCCGGAGAGCACGAAATCGCCGAGGCTGATTTCCTCGACCTCGCGCGCATCGAGCACGCGCTGGTCGACGGCCTCGTAGCGGCCGCAGAGCAGCGTGACCTTGGGCCGGGCCGCGATCTCGCGCACCAGCGCCTGGTCCAGCACGCGGCCGCGCGGGCTGAAATAGATCGCCGTCTCGCCCGGCGCCAACGTCGCTTCGAGGGCCGCGTCGATCACGTCGGGGCGCATCACCATGCCGGGACCGCCGCCGAAGGGCGTGTCGTCGACCGAGGCATGCTTGCTGCTGGCGAACCGGCGGATGTCGATCGCGTCCAGCGCCCAGAGGCCGGCCTCGAGCGCCTTGCCGGCGAGCGACTGGCCCAGGGGGCCCGGGAACATCTCCGGGAAGATCGTCAGCACGCTGGCGCGCCACTGTGTCGTCTGGCTGCTCATCGCGGGATCGCTCTGCGTCGAGGGTTTGGCGGTCATCATCATCGCGCCTCCACCTCGGCCGGCGGTTCGGCCACCAGGCGGCCGCCCGGCAGATCGACCAGCGGCACCACCTTCTTGGTGAAGGGCAGCATCAGGCTGACACCCTCGCCTTCGATCTCCAGCAGATCGCCCGCCCCGAAATTGAGCACCGCCTTGACCCGCCCCAGGGTCTTGCCGTCGCGCGCCTCGACCCGCAAGCCCACCAGGTCGGCCTGGTAGAACTCGTCATCGGCGCCGATCTCCGGCAGGGCCTCGCGGCCGACATAGAGCTTGGTGCCCTTGAGCGCCTCGGCCGCGTCGCGATCGGCGACGCCGTCGATCTGGGCGATCACGCCCTCCTTGGCCTGGCCCTGCAGCTTCAGGCGGAAGCGACGCTGCCCCCGCTCGTCGCTCAGCTCGCCGTAGGACGCGACGCTCTTCGGATCGGCGGTGAAGCTCTTGACGCGAACGAGGCCCCGCACGCCATGCGCGGCGGCGATCACGCCCACCAGCACCCGTGCCTTGCCTGTTTCGTCCATGTCGTTGCTTCCCGCCATGATGTCGAGAATCGGTCCTTACGCCGCCTGCCTTCGCGTCCGGCTTACTGGGCCGGGGCTTCGGCGCCGGCCTTGGCCTTCGCGTCGGCCGCGGCCGCCGCGCGCTCCTGCGCCTTCTTTTTCGGCAGGTGCTTGGTGGTCTGCACATGCTGCTTGGGCTTTTCCGCCAGGCCGATCTCGGCCAGGAAGCCCTGGACGCGCTCGGACGGGGTGGCGCCCATCTTCAGCCAATGCTCGATGCGCTCCTTCTTGAGCAGGACGCGGTTGCCGCTCTCGCGGGTCACCATCGGGTTGTAGGTGCCGACCTTCTCGATGAAGCGGCCGTCGCGCGGGCTGCGCGAGTCCGCAATGACGATGCTGTAGAAGGGGCGCTTCTTGGCGCCGCCGCGGCTCATGCGAATCTTAAGCGACATGTGTCTCGTTGCTCCTCAGGTTTGATCGTTCGTTGTTCGGTTCGTTTGTGTTGACTCGAGTCATTCTGGATCGTGGCAGACCGCCTGCAGCTTGTTGCCGTCGGGGTCGCGCACATAGGCGGCGTAGTAATGGGCGTGATATTGCGGCCGAAGCCCGGGCTTGCCTTCGTCCTTGCCGCCATGCTTCAGCGCATTCGAGTAGAAGAGATCGACCGCGTGGCGGTTGGGCGCGATGAAGGCGACATGGACGCCGTTGCCGGGGACCGCGGCGCGGCCGTCGAACGGCTTCAGGATCCAGACCGGCGCCCCTTGCGTGTCGATGCCCTTGCGGCCATAGCCATAGGCTTCGCCCTCATAGGGGAAGAGCAGGCTCAGGCCGAGCGGCGACAGCACCGCGTCGTAGAAATCGACCGAGCGCTTCAGGTCGTTGCTGCCGAGCGTCACATGCGAGAAGCAGCCATTGGGGCGCGTTGTCATACCGATCCCCTTATCCGCGCGGCAGGATGGACTGGATGCCCTGGCGCATCAGTCCCTTCTGCCCCATCTTGCCCATCTGCTTCATCATGCGCGCCATCTCCTGATGCTGCTTCAGGAGCTTGTTGACCTCCTGCACCGAGGTGCCGGAGCCGGCGGCGATGCGCTGCTTGCGCGACGCCTTGATCAGGTCGGGATTCTTGCGCTCCTTGCGCGTCATCGACGACAGGATGGCGCGCTGGCGGCCGATCACCTTGTCGTCGATCTTGGCGTTCTTCATCTGCGCCTTGATCTTGGCCACGCCCGGCAGCATGCCGAGGATGTCGCCGATCCCGCCCATCTTCTGCAGCTGCTTCAGCTGGTCGGCCAGATCGTCGAGATCGAACTGGCCCTTCTGCATCTTCTTGGCGAGGCGCTCGGCCTCCGCCTGCTCGATGTTCTCGGCCGCCTTCTCGACCAGGCTGACCACGTCGCCCATGCCGAGGATGCGGCCGGCGATGCGGTCGGGATGGAAATCCTCGAGCGCGTCGAGCTTCTCGCCGACACCCAGGAGCTTGATCGGCTGGCCGGTGACGGCGCGCATCGAGAGCGCCGCGCCGCCGCGCGCATCGCCGTCGACGCGGGTCAGCATGATGCCGGTGACGCCGATGCGATCCTGGAACGTCTTGGCGACGTTGACCGCGTCCTGGCCGGTCATGGCGTCGGCCACCAGCAGGGTCTCGATCGGCTTGGTCGCGGTCTTGATCGCCGCGATCTCTTCCATCAGTTCGTCGTCGATATGGAGACGGCCGGCGCTGTCGAGCATCAGCACGTCGAAGGCTTCGAGCGTCGCGGTCTGGAGCGCGCGCTTGGCGATCGCGAGCGGCGGCTCGCCGCCGATGATGTTGAGGGTCTTGACCTCGGCCTGCTGGCCCAGGGTCGCCAATTGCTGCTGCGCCGCGGGCCGCCTTGTGTCCAGCGAGGCCATCAGCACGCGCTTGCGCTCGCGGCGCGTCAGGCGCATCGCGATCTTGGCGGTGCTGGTCGTCTTGCCCGAGCCCTGGAGGCCCACCATCAGCACGACCGCGGGCGGCGTGGTGGCGAGGTTGATGCCCTCGGCCCCGCCGCCCAGCGCCTGGACGAGGTGGTCATGGACGATCTTCACCACCATCTGGCCCGGCGTGATGCTCTTGAGCACCGCCTCGCCGATGGCCGCCTCGCGCACGCTGGCGATGAAGTCCTTCACCACCGGGAGCGCGACGTCGGCCTCGAGCAGGGCCACGCGGACCTCGCGCAGCGCCTCGTCGACGTCGCCCTCCGAGAGGGCGCCGCGCCGGGTCAGCCGCTCGAAGGCGCCGGACAGTTTCTGGGAAAGGCTCTCGAACATCGTCGGTCTTGGAACCTGGTGGTTCGGGTCTCGAAAGGCGCTGCGATCAGCCCAAAACGACTTTTCGCCCGTGCGCGAAATTCGCGGACGGGCGGGGCCCCTCGGGGCCGGGTGGTCGCCTTGGTGGTGAAGGCGGGCGGAACATAGAGGCGGAGGGCCGCCTGCGTCAAGGAAAGCGGGGTGCCTGCGGCTAGGAAAGGGGGCGGCGATTTGTCGTTGTTTGTCCCCTCCACCGCTTCGCGGGGGAGGGTCAGGGAGGGGGCTGCTGGGCCCATCCGCGCGGCCCCCTCCCTAACCCTCCCCCTCAAAAAGGGGGAGGGGATAACATTGGCGACATTCGCTTCGATTGTCGTAACGTAATATATTGAAACTATGACTTAAATTCTTCCCGCGCGAGCCAGGACCCGCCCATGACCGAGATCGCCATCGTGACCGGCGCCGATGCCACCTATGCCGGGATGCTGGAGGAGTGCCTGCGCTCGATCCGGGACAAGCCGGAGAGCCGCCAGGTCGCGCTCTGCCTCCTGGATGTCGGCCTGGGCCAGCATCGGGACCGGCTGGCCGCCCTGGCCGACAAGGTCGTCGAGCCCGGCTGGGACATCGACTTCCCGGCCCGGCCCCAGACCCCCGGCTATTTCCGGGCCATGTTCGCCAGGCCCTTCCTGCCCCGCTATTTCCCCGGGCACCGGCTCTATCTCTGGATCGATGCCGACGCCTGGGTCCAGGACTGGCGCGCGGTCGAGCTCTTCATCGAGGGCGCCCGCCAGACCGACCAAGCCAGCGGCCAGCCCCGCCTCGCCGTGGTCCCCGAACTCGACCGCAGCTACCGCAACTTCTATGGCGCCTGGCAGGAATTCCACGACGTCATCCATAAAAGCTATGTCGACGCCTTCGACAGGGCCACGGCCGACGAGCTGGTGCGCTACCCGCTGATCAATTCCGGTGTCTTCGCCATGCGCGCCGAGGCGCCCCATTGGCAGGCCTGGGGCGATACGCTCCGGACCTCGCTCCAGCGAACGACGAGCTCCCTGGTCGAACAGGCCGCGATCAACCATGTGGTGTATCGCCAGAAGCTGCCCACGGCCTTCCTACCGAGCTGGTGCAACTGGATCTGCCATCACGCGGCGCCGCGGCGCGATCCCTCGACCGGCATGCTGACCGAGCCGCTGCTGCCCTATCAGCGGCTCGGCATCGTCCATCGCACGATGTGGACGAAGAACGAATGGGGCTATGCGGCCAAGGGCAACGCCTGATCTAGGCGAGCGCGCCCGCGACCTGCTCCGCCAGCACGGCCAGCCCGTCGGCGACCTGCGCCGCGATCGCGGCATAGCGCGCGATGTTCTTGAGCCGGGTGAGATCGTCGACGAGATTGTCGTTGATCTCATCGAGCTTGCCCTTGAGCTCCAGCACGTCGGCCGAGCTGTCGAGGCGGGCCAGGGTGACGAAGGCCAGCGCTCGGAACGCTTCCCCGACATCGGCCTGGCTCGCCCGCAGCATCTTGCGCCGGGCCTTCTCGTCGTTGGTCAAGGATCGCCCGGCCCGTGCCGCGCCGAGCACGATCTCGTCGATCTCGCTCTGGAGCGCATGATCCAGGTCCAGAAGATGGGCGCGGCTCTGCATCGCGTCCGCAACGATGGCTTCGGCGCTTTGCCTGTCGAACATCACGGAGTCTCCCCGGTCAGAGCCGCCAGGTCCTTGGCGATCTTGGCCAGCTCTTGTGCCTTCGCAGCGAAGACCTTGATCTTGGCGAACACCTGCGGCCAGGTGAGTTCCGGATTGTTCAGGGCCTTGGTCAAGGCCGCATGGGCCTCGCCCATGGCCAGGAAGACGTCACCCGGCCGGGCCTGCAGGAAGTTGTCATAGGTCTCGGCCGCATCGACGGCGGCGTTCAGATCCGCCTCGCTGCCGCGGTCGTCCTGATAGGCGTCGATCTTGTCGCGAAACGCCCTCGTCAGCGCCTCGCGCTGAGGATCCGAGCCGAAGATCGCGGCGTTCTTGAAAAGAGCGGCCGCGCGCTGGATGACCGGGTCGGCCTGCTTGGTGGCCGTCCTCAATCCTGCGAGCTTCACCTGGTTCGAATATTCGCCCAGCAGCCAATTGACGCCCGAGCCGACCGGCGTGGCGAAACCCGGGACGGTGCCGGCGGGGCTCCCCTCGGCCGTGGCGACCGTGTTGGCCAGATGCTCGATGCTGCCCAGGGCCGCGTTCACGTCGGCCTCGGCCTTGGCCGCGCTGTCGTCGGCGACGAGGGCGGCCAGGTTCTGCGCATAGACATTGATGTCATGCATCACCCCGACCATGTTGCCGAGCAGCGGGTCGGGCGGAAAATATTGCGGCTGATCGGGATGGGCCGGATCGACGATGGCGACCCGGCAGCGCTCCGACCCGAGCTCGCAATCGCCGTTCGCGCCCATGACGGCCAGGCTCATATTGGTGCGGGCATGCTCCGACAGGAACTCGGTGTACGCGCCCGTGGCCGTCTTGTTGAGATCGTTGAGGGCCGATTCGGCGTCCGTGGTCGCGTCCGCGAATGAGGCGATGGGCGCGGCATAGTCCGAGGCGCTGCAGCCGGAAAGCGCCAGCGCAACGGCGACCGCCGATGCCAGTCGAACACAGATCGGATTGATGCTCATCCCCCGTCCCCCTGGGGCAACCCAGCCGATGGCCCCCGTTTACTATCGCCCGTTTCAGCCCCCGGGTGCTGTGACTAAATTCCGCTTCATGTTGGGGGGCCGGAGGGCGCGGTCAGAGACACAGCGGCGCACATCATTGATTGATGATTAAGTTATGAAGGGAGACCGACAGAAGTGCTGCCTTATCGGCTGTCGGAACCCCTCGATCGAACCCCATGCCTGTTAATTTCCGGGCACCGCCTCTTTCTCTGGATCAATGCCGACACTTGGGTCCAGGGCGCGCGCGGTCGAGCTCTTCATCGAGGGCGCCCGTCAGACCGACCCCGCCAGCGGCCAGCCCTGCCTCGCCGTGGTGCCCGAGATCGACCGCAGCTACCGCAATTTTTTCGGCGCCTGGCGGGAGTTCCACGTCAGCCGGTTGAGCTACGCCGAGGCCTTCGACGAAGCCACAGTCGACCACCTGGTGCGCTACCCGCTGTTCATTTCCGGCGTCTTCGCCATGCGCGCCGAGGCGCCCTATTGGCGGGCCTGGGCCGATACGCCTCGAGCCTCGCTCCAGCAGATGACGAGCTAACTGGTCGAGCAGGCCGCAATCAACCATGTGGTGTATCGCCAGAAACCGCCGGCGACATTCCTGCCGAGCTGGTGCAACTGGATCTGCCATCAGACGGCACCGCGACGGGATGTGGAGAGCGGCAAGCTGACCGAGCCTGCCCTATCAAAGGCTCGGCATCGTGCATCGCACGATGTGGATGAAGAACCAGTGAGGCTATGCGGCAAAGGAGGGCGCAACACCCTAGGTGATCGCGCCTGCAAACCGTTCCGCTAGCTTGGCGAGGCTGCTGGGGATTTGCACAGCGAACTAGGAAGGAAGTCGTCATAGGTCTTGGCCGCCGCCACGGCGGTATCGAGGTTCGCTTCGCTCCCGCGATCGTCCCGATAGGCGTCGCGTGACTAAGCGCTGCGGTGTTGTGACTAAACACCGCCCCATTGATTAGCGCGCCAATTATCGAGCTAAGCGGCATGATTTGGAGGTCGGTCTGAAAATTGATAATTTGAATGCTCAGTTCGGAACTGAGAGCAACCTAACCATTCCCGGCATGACGCCAGTCAATGCAGCCGCCGCACGGCTCGCGAGCATCGCTGCCGTCTTACGACTTCCTCCCGCCCCCTCGCCGTAACTGTGCATCGCGACCGCGCGCCCATCGCTGTCCTTCCAAAGCATCCCGCTATCGCCACCGAAGGTTCCCGGGCTGCTCACATTAATCAAGGCATCACAATAGAGTGTGCCTAGCACGGCATCGGTGATGATCGCGTGCAGGCCCGATACAACGCCGTGGCAGATTCCGTGACTTGCTCCGTGGGCCAACAACTGTTGCCCACCCATCGGCATACCGAATTCCAGGAAC
Source organism: Hypericibacter terrae (assembly GCF_008728855.1). Classification (GTDB taxonomy): domain Bacteria; phylum Pseudomonadota; class Alphaproteobacteria; order Dongiales; family Dongiaceae; genus Hypericibacter; species Hypericibacter terrae. Next base: position 5,361,353 of record NZ_CP042906.1, read on the forward strand.
GTCGCGTGACTAGCGCGTACAATGAGTTCTGGATGCTCCAGAGCTATGAGGGCGGCATCTACGAATCCATCGGTGTCCGGAGAAATGATGCGCTTGTGTGTCTTGCCAATCGGAATCCAAGTCTTGGATCCCGGAGAGTAGGAGTAAGCGATATTCTCAAAGCTAGCGTTCGGCACGACATGGCCACAAGTAAGAGCAAAGAACTGGCCGCCGACCGAGCAAAGAGCACCGATCGTACCCTGGGAAGCATCGCCAACTTTGATGGCCACGGGGCCCGGATCGGGAAACACGCTGACTTGAGGTTTCAGTCTTCGCAGCCGAACCACATCGACTGGAATGGTCTTGCCTTCGTGGCGCACGTATCGCGGCAGGCGATCATCAACCTTTAGGTCAGATTTAGCGATCTTGTTGGCGACAAGAACGGTGAGGCAAAGTTCCTCAGGGTCCATTTTCTCGCCGACCATGCGTGGGCCAATCATGGTGCCCACAACATTAGGATACCGCGCGAGGCGTCGCGACCGCTCCTGGCGCGCCAGTCGGATGCGCCGAACACCCGCTTCGTGATTACGCCTGTTCAATCTACTGAAGTCCCGGAATTTGAACTGGGGTTAGGACAAGTTTGCCGCTGGAGTTGTCAATTTCATAGAGTTGAACGATTGGCGGTGCCGGCGGCTTCTGATCTCCACCGGTGAGCTTTTTAAGGATAAGTCCGACAACGGTCATGTCGTTCTTCAGTATCGTCCGGACATTCTGCGCCTCGCCCGATCCTCCTTCGCCGAGGTCGATTTTGTCGAACTGATCGGCGGCCTGGGTGAGCAGCGTGACGATCTCGTCGCGATGCGCTTCCGCGCCGGGTGCGTTCAAGAGATCGTAAGCGTCGTCGAGCTGCCTGACCACGCCGCTCTTCTTCGCCGGGTCAAAAATTGCATTAAGTACGTTGACGCTGAACAGATTATGAGTCCGCGCGGTGTCGACTTGCCGCTTCATGTCCTCTTTGGTGGTCTGGAGTAACTTGGCCTGCTCGCCCATGTCCGTACCCTGCGCGTGATAAACGCCGGAGCCCGTCTCGGCTGCGGACGCCAAGCTCGAAATCATGGAACCGATGGCCGTCATCGTCTCCGGGACCTTGGAGTCCACCGTCTGACCCACTGTCGACAGGATGCCGTTCGACAAGGTGATCTGGAGGTTGCTGGTACCGATCCCGCTCCAGGCCTTGGCATAGACAGGGTCCTTCATATCCGGCAAGTAGATAATCGTGCCCTGGATTGGCGTGTCTTTATTTCCCGTGCGCACGACCATCAAATATGGCTTCGTCTGGTAGATTTTTATGCCGGTTTCGTGGTCGGAATTGAATTGCTTTGGATCGTCGTAGAACGCAATCCGCGCACAGCCACTCGCGGCGACAGACCCCACAATGGCAACTGCAATACCCAGCATCCATGAACCGGACATTTCAATCCATCCTTGTAGTTTCTCTGATTAATTTCTCAGGAGCATAACCGCCTATTTAGATTCGACATCTTTTATTAGACGCAGCCTAGGTTCAATTATATTTTTTACATGCGCATTTGTTTTCTTTCTTATCGAATCAACATCGAGCCCCTTTGCAGACGAACACTTCGTGACTCCGTTATCACGGAGATAGGAATCGAGTCAAATTACATATTCGACTTTAGGTTGTGACAATTATTGATTGTTGCGCCAACCATCAACAATGCACCGACAGTGGTGTTGCCCTGTGGAGACTTGGGACTTTCGCGGCGGCCGGCAGGCGTTCCTCCGCCAGTGGACATGCGCCCACCGCACTGCCATATAACCGACATGACGCTCGCGACCGCCTTCACCAAGATGCATGGGCTGGGCAACGACTTCGCCGTGATCGACCTGCGCGGCGGATCGGCCAACGGCACCGCTTCGGCTGGCGCCAACGGCGCCACCCCCCTCACCGACATCTCCGACACCCAGGCCCGGGCCATCGCCGACCGGCGGACCGGGGTCGGCTGCGACCAGATCATCCTGATCGAGAAGCCGCGCCAGAAGCTGGCCGACGTCTATATGCGGATCCGCAATGCCGACGGCAGCGAGGTCGAGGCCTGCGGCAACGGGGCGCGCTGCGTGGCGGCCCTGGTCATGGCCGAGACCGGCCGCCGCCATGTGATCATCGAAAGCGTGGTCGGGCTCCTCGATGCCGAGGCGGCGCCGGACGGCCGGATCTCGGTCGATATGGGCGAGGCCCAGCTGGACTGGCGCGAGATCCCGCTCGCCAAGCCGCTCGACACCCTCCATCTGGGGATCGAACTGGGGCCGCTGTCGGACCCGGTGGGCGTCAATATCGGCAACCCCCATGCGGTCTTCTTCGTGCCGGACGCCGGGGCGATCGACGTGGCCGCCCTGGGGCCGGTGCTGGAGCGCCACCCGCTCTTCCCCGAGAAGGCGAATATCGAGGTCGCCCAGGTGCTGTCGCCCACCCGCATCCGGATGCGGGTCTGGGAGCGCGGGGTCGGGATCACGCGCGCCTGCGGCACCGGCGCCTGCGCCACCCTGGTCGCGGCCCATCGCCGCAAGCTCACCGGCCGCAAGGCCACGATCCAGCTCGATGGCGGCGATCTGGAGATCGAATGGCTGGCGGACGGCCATGTCCGCATGACCGGCCCGGCCGAGACCAGCTTCACCGGCAGACTCGACGCGTCGCTGCTGGGCTAATATTGTCTGGCCCGCCGTCGGCCGCGCCCCGGTTTGCGCGGGCCTTCCCTTGTTTCCCCGCCCCTTCATCGTCACCCCCGCGAATGCGGGGGCCCATGGTGGGGCCAGCGCCCTGAACGGGCATGGGTCCCCGCTTTCGCGGGGATGACATTAGTGACCGAGCCCCGCGTCCTCACCTTCGGCTGCCGCCTGAACGCTTTCGAATCCGAGGTGATGCGCGGCCATGCCCAGGCGGCGGGGCTCGGCAACGCCATCCTGGTCAATAGCTGCGCCGTCACGGCCGAGGCCGAGCGGCAGGCGCGCCAGGCGATCCGCAAGGCCCGGCGGGAGAACCCGGAGGCCCGCATCGTCGTCACCGGCTGCGCCGCCCAGATCGACCCCGCCCGGTTCGCCGCCATGCCCGAGGTCGACCATGTGATGGGCAACGGCGAGAAGCTCGAGGCCAAGAGCTGGCAGGCGCTCGCCGGCGGCGAGGCGCCCCGCACCGCCGTCGCCGACATCATGGCCTTGCGCGAAAGCGCGGCCCATCTCATCGCCGGCTTCGGCGGACGCGCCCGCGTCTTCCTCGAGGTGCAGCAGGGCTGCGACCATCGCTGCACCTTCTGCATCATCCCCTATGGCCGCGGGCCCAGCCGCTCGCTCCCCGTGGGCGAGATCGTCAACCAAGCGCGGCAGCTCACCGAGAGCGGCGTCGCCGAGTTGGTGCTGACCGGCGTCGATCTCACCTCCTATGGCCAGGATCTCCCCGGCACGCCGTCGCTCGGCCAGATGGCGCGCCGCCTCCTGAAGCTGGTGCCGGGCCTGAAGCGCCTGCGCATCTCCTCGGTCGATCCGATCGAGGTCGACGAGGATCTGGTGGCGCTCGTCGCCGAGGAACCGCGGCTGATGCCGCATCTCCATCTTTCGCTGCAGCATGGCGACGATCTGATCCTGAAGCGGATGAAGCGCCGTCACAGCCGCGCCGATGCCGTGGCCCTCACCACGCGGCTGCGCGCGCTGCGCCCCGACATCGTCTTCGGCGCCGATCTCATCGCCGGTTTCCCGACCGAGAGCGAGGCGGCGCATCGGGCCAATCTCAGCCTGATCGATGACTGCGGCCTCACTTTCCTCCATGTCTTTCCCTATTCGGCGCGCAAGGGCACGCCCGCCGCGCGCATGCCGCAGCTGCCGATGGCGCTGCGCCGCGCGCGTGCCGCGGAATTGCGGGCGAAGGGCGAGATCGCCAAGGCCGCTTGGTTCACGGGTGTCGCCGGTCGCAGCACCGCGCTGTTGGTTGAAAAGAACGGCGGGCAGAGTGCGCTCGGCCATACCGAGCATTTCGCGCCGGCGCGCCTTCTCGGTGACGCGGCGCCGGGCAGCATCGTCATGGCGCGCGTGACCGGCCATGATGAAGACGGGCTCATTCTCGAAGCCCTCGCGCAGCAGGCCGCGTAGTGCCATCGCCGTCGACGCCGTCTCTCCCTGCCAAGGATTTACCTCTCCGCCCGCGCAGCGGGGGGAGAGGGTTGCGCAGGGTTAGCCGGAGCGAAGCGGAGGCTTACCCGAAGCTGGGAGAGGTGGGCCCTTTCCTGCAGCATCCCCCTCTCCCAGCTTCGGCTAGGCTTCGGCTTCGCCTCAGCCAAGCCTGCGCATCCCTCTCCCCCACTGCCGTGGGGGCGAGGAGAAATTCTTCTTGCTACGGATCTCCCCTGAATGGCTGACGAGACGAACGAAAAAGCGAGCGGTGGCTGGCTCGCGAAGCTGAAGCGCGGCCTCGCCAAGAGCTCGGCCAAGCTCTCCGACGGCATCACCGGCATCTTCACCAAGCGCCGGCTCGACACCGCCTCGCTGGAGGAGCTCGAGGAGCTGCTGATCGCGGCCGACCTCGGGCCGTCGGTCGCGGCCAAGCTCGCCGAGGCGCTGCGCCGCCGCCGCTTCGAGAAGGACATCGCGCCCGAGGCCGTGCGCGCGGCGCTGGCCGAGGACATCGCCCAGATCCTGGCGCCGGTGGCCAGGGGCCTCGCGCCCGACCCCGCCGCCCGGCCGCATGTGGTGCTGGTGGTCGGCGTCAATGGCAGCGGCAAGACCACGACCATCGGCAAGCTCGCCCAATATTGGAAGACCCAGGGCAAGACGGTCTGGCTCGCGGCCGGCGACACCTTCCGCGCCGCCGCCATCGAGCAGCTCCAGATCTGGGGCCAGCGCGCCGGCGTGCCGGTGGTGGCCCGCGAGAGCGGCTCGGATTCCGCCAGCCTCGCCTTCGAGGCGCTGGAAGCGGCCAAGGCCGCCGGCGCCGATCTCCTCCTGATCGACACGGCCGGCCGGCTCCACAACAAGGCGAACCTGATGGCCGAGCTCGCCAAGATCGCCCGCGTCCTCAAGAAGCTCGATCCCGCGGCGCCCCAGGATTGCCTTTTGGTGCTGGACGCCACCACGGGCCAGAATGCGCTGGCCCAGGTCGAGACCTTCCGCCAGATCGTGCCTTTGACCGGGCTGGTCGTGACCAAGCTCGACGGCACCGCCCGGGGCGGTGTGGTGGTGGCCCTGGCGGAGAAGTTCGGCCTGCCGGTGGTGGCGGTCGGCGTCGGCGAAGGGGCCGAGGATCTGCGGCCCTTCGAAGCGGCGGCGTTCGCGCAGTCGCTGGTGGAGGGGTAGGGGCTGAGGGCGAGCGAGCTCGCGCCTTCCTTTCTGCACCTCCCCCCTTGAGGGGGAGGCTGGGGTGGGGGGGTGATCGAAGGTCTCGCTGTTGCTCCACCCCCTCCCTTGCCCTCCCCCGTTTCGGGGGAGGGGATTCGTCGACTGAAGCAGGAGGGCATCTCCATCAACTATCAATATGTTGCGCCTAAGCTGCGAACCGCCTCGCCGGCCTCTTACCCCCAGGCCCGGCGCGGAATGGTGATTGATTCGCGACTCAGGCTGGCTAGGATTCGCCGGTTGGAACGCCGAGTCGTTCGCGGGGGCGGACGGAACCGATGTCAGCTGGTCAAACCTTGAAGCGCGACGATCGCCGCGATGCGCGACCGCCCCTCGACGGGCAGGAGTCCCAGGGAGCGCTGGGCGTCTTCGGGCGCCTGAAGAAACGTCTTCTCGCCAAGCCCGGCGACCCGCTCGAGCCCGCCGCCGCGGTACCGGCGGCAGGCACCGCAGCCGCCGAAGGCTGGGCCGACCACCACACCGAGAATTTCATGCGCCGTTACTTGCGCACCGGCGATGCCGTGCTCGATATCGGCGCGCGCGACGGCAAGTTCGCGGTGGCCGCCGCCGCCGCCGTCGGCCCCGACGGCCGCGTCGATTCCTTCGAGCCCAGCCCCTCGCTGCGGCGCAAGCTGACCGAGGCCGTGCATCGCAGCCATGCGGTCGCGATCGTGATCCATCCCAAGCTGGTCGGCACCCAGGCGCAGCTCGGCCGCTTCGTCGACGGCACCGGCAAGAGCGGCCGGCGGCGTCCGCCGCTGCCGGGCGAGCTCGCGGTCGGCGGCGTCATCGGCGTCGAATGCATCCGCCTCGACCAGGCGATGGCGGCGCGGCGCTATGCACTGATGAAGCTCGACATCGCTGGCGGCGAGCTGGTGGCGCTCAAGGGCGCGGAAGGAATGCTGCGCGAGGCCAATCCGCCGGCGCTGCTGATCGCGATCGACAGCGCGCTCAACGAATGCGGCAGCTCGCCCGAGCAGCTCAGCGATTTCCTCACCGCCAGCGGCTATGAATCGATTCTCTATGACGCCGACCGGCACAAGCTCGACTATGTCGGCCGGCCCTGGACCCGGCGGCGCTACGTCCTCGCCGTCGCCCAGAAAGCCCGCAACTACGTCTCCGCCCGCCTCGCCGGCATGGATCTGCAGAAAGAGCCGGAAACCGAGGACGTGTTGAGGATCACGACGGAGTAAGACGCTCCGTCGTTTCCGAATCTCATCTGCGGCCACCCCTCCCCCTACCCCCTCCCGCAAGGGGAGGGGGCTAGGAAGAATAGAAACAGCCTCTCCTTCTTCCGGGGAGGCTGTTTGCATTTGGCGACGAAAGAACGCCGCGGACTCAGAAGAAATCCACGCCCCCTCCCCTCGCGGGAGGGGGTAGGGGAGGGGTCCTTCGCCGCGGCGCTTTGCGCCGGAAACGTAATCGGCAATACTCCGCCGCCGATTATTACCGTTCCGTGACACCTCCTCTCCCTCCCGAGTTCCCCCTCCATGAGTCTCCATCTGATCGTCGCGCTCCTCATGCTGCTCGCGGCGGCGATGCATGCGGGCTGGAACCTCTTCGTGAAGGGCACCGGCGACCGGCTGTCGGCGATCACGGCGGTCATGACGGGCGGCGCCATCCTCTCGGCCTTCGCTCTCCCCTTCGTCGATCCGCCGGCGCGCGAGAGCTGGATCTTCATCTTCCTCTCGATCGTCATCCATCTGGGCTATTACGCCGGGCTGGTCGGGGCCTATCGCCATGGCGATCTGAGCCACGCCTATCCGATCGCGCGCGGCACGGCGCCGCTCCTGGTCGCGATCGCGGCCGCACCGGCCGCCGGCGAATGGCTCTCGCCGCTGCAATGCCTCGGCGTCGCCGCGATCTCGCTCGGCATCGTCAGCCTCGCCTTCGAGCGCGGCATGCCCAAGGGCGATCACGGCCGCTCGGTGCTCTATGCGCTCGCGACCGCGGTCTTCATCATGGGCTACAGCGTGACCGACGGCCTCGGCGTGCGCCGCTCCGGCAACGCGCTGGGCTACATCCTCTGGCTGTTCGCGCTCGAGGCGATCCCGCTGCTGCTCATCACCATCGCCATCCGCCGGCGCGCCTTCTTCCAGCATCTCAAGCGCCATTGGCGGAGCTCGAGCGCGGGCGCGGTGCTCTCCTGCGGCGCCTATGGTCTCGCGATCTGGGGCATGAGCGTGGGCACCCTCGCCGGCATCGTCGGCTTGCGCGAAACCTCGGTCCTCTTCGGCGCCGCCTTCGGCGCGCTGTTCCTGCACGAGAAGTTCGGCTGGAAACGCGCGGTGGCCGCGGTGGCGGTCGTGGCGGGGAATTTGGTGCTGCAGCTGGCGTGACGGGCGATCAGCACGCTTGCGGCCACCCCTCCCCCTACCCCTCCCGCAAGGGGCGGGGGCTAGGAAAAAAATCAGGCCTCCTCCTCCGACGGCGAAGCCGTCGAGCGGGAGGGGGGTAGGGGGAGGGTGTTTCCGCAACACCTCCCTCACCGCCCCTTCCGCTCCATCAGTTCGATCCGGTTGCCGAACGGGTCGTCGACATAGACGCGGATAAAGCCTTCGAGCGGCTCGTCCTCATTCACGGCGATGCCGGCCGCCCTCAATGTTGCGATCAGCGCCGGCAGGTCCTCCACGGGCAAGCCCGGATGTGCCTTGCGCGCGGGCATGAAATTCTTCTCGACGCCGAGATGGATCTTGAGCGCGCCGCGCTCGAACCAGGCGCCGCCGCGCGCGGCCAGAGGCGGCGGCTTCGTCATTTCCGGAATGCCGAGCAGGCCTTCGTAGAAGGCGCGGGCCTCGGCCTCGCGACCGGCGGGCATGGCGAGTTGGATATGATCCAGGCCCGCCACTTTCATCGCCGCGTCCTTCAGAAATTGCCGAGCTCGCCCGGCGGGTTGGTGCGGGCGGCGAAATGCTCCGCGTCGCCCACCTCGCGATAATGCTCGAGCGCCCAGCGCACCGACGGGAAGGCGAGATCGTTCCAGGGGATCTCGTCCCAGGCGAACAGGCCGACCTCGAGGCTCTCGGGGCCGGGCTCGATTCCCGGCGCCGCGAACCGGGCGCGGTAGATCACCTGGACCTGGCTCAGCCGCGGGATCGAATAGACCGCGATCAGCCCGTCGATCTCGATCTTCGCGCGCGCCTCCTCCCAGGCCTCGCGCCGGGCGCCGTCGGCCGTGGTCTCGTTGAGCTCGAGATAGCCGGCGGGCAGCGTCCAGAAGCCATGGCGCGGATTGATCGCGCGCCGGCACATGAGGATGCGATCGCCCTCGCGCACCACGGCGCCGACGACGACCTTCGGATTCTCGTAATTGATGAAGCCGCAATCGCTGCAGACGATGCGCAGGCGGCTGTCGCCCTCCGGAATCTCGCGCTTGTAGCGGGCCGGCAGATTGACCGGCGCCTCGGTGCGGGAAGTCGGGCGGTCGCTGGTCGCGGGTTTGGGCGGGATATCGGCCATGGCCGGTAATGTGCCGCCGCCTCCCCGTCGAGACAAGCCCGGCCGCCGCGAACCCCCGCCTTGCGCTTATTCCGGGTCCACGCCCTTCCAACTGATGCGCCAGATCGACTGGCTGGCATCGTCGGCCACGAGCAGGCTGCCATCGGGCGCCACGACCAGGCCGACGGGACGGCCGAAGACCTTGGGCGGATCGTTGCCGCCGATCCAGAACCCGGTCAGGAACGGCTCGTACCAGCCCTTGGGCCTGCCGTTGGCGAAGGGCACGCGCACCACCATGTAGCCCTGCGGCTTGCCGGCGTTCCAGGAGCCATGCAGGGCCACGAAGGCATCGCCGCGATACTCGGCGGGAAACTGCTTGCCGTCATAGAAGACGAGGCCCAGCGGCGCCGAATGCGACCGGAACAGCAGGTCCGGCTCGGTGACCTTGTCACCGCTCACGCCCGCGGGGATCTCGATGTCGGGCTGGCGGTGATTGCCGATATAGAAATAGGGCCAGCCATAGTCGGCGCCCTCCTGGATCCGGGTCAGATAATCCGGCACGAGCCCGTCGCCCAGCCCGTCGCGCTCGTTCACCACCGCATAGAGATCGTGGCTCCCAGGATAGAACGCCAGGCCGACCGGATTGCGGATGCCGGTGGCGACGGTCTTCTGATCGCTGCCATCGGCGGCAAAGCTCTGGATCGAGGCCCGCGGCAGGGGCTCGACCGCGACATTGGACTCCGAGCCGATCGCGACATAGATGCGCGATCCATCGGGGCTGAAGACGAGATTGCGGGTCCAATGGCCCTGCCCTTCGCCGAACGCGCCCTTCGCCGTGATGCGCGTGCGCGATGGCTTCGTCAGGGTCCCCTCGGGCTGGTAGGGCAATTTCCAGATGCCTTCGATGTCGGCCACATAGAGCATGCCGTCATGGAAGGCCATGCCATGCGGCCCGTGAAAACCGGCGGCAAGGATGCGGCTGGAATCGGCGACCCCGTCACCGTCGCTGTCGACGATTCGCGTGATCTGCCCGTCGCGGCCCTCGGAGAGCAGGACCGCGCCGTCGGGCGCGATCGCCAGCCAGCGCGCGCGATCGAAGCCCTTGGCGAAGAGATTGACGGCGAAGCCCGGCGGCAGCTGGAAAGGAGGATGATCCGATGCGGTCACCAGCTCCGAAAAATTGCCGACGGCCTCGGTCGCGTCGGGTGCGGGGAGCGTGGACGGGTCGAGCTGGATATGGGTGCCGGGCGGCTCCGACGGCGAGGCGGCGAAGGCCGCGCCCGAAAGGGTCAGGCCGGTCGCGAGGCAGAGAGCCCTGAAACCGGCGCCGATCGATATCGGGGAGTCCGCTGGCGTCATGTCCGTTTCCTGTCGGGTCGAGGATCCCGCATCCCCGACTATAGCGAGCGACGATCGGAGGCCAACCCGGCTCCGGCCGTGAAGCCGGGCCCGGTTTGTTGTATCAGAGACGGCAATCGCGACCCAATCCCAGCCAACGCCCCCTTCCCGACCCGGTTCCATGGCGCCGTCCCGCAAGACCCTGCCCACCGCCTTCGCCAGCCGGCGTGCCGCCTTCATCGGCGGCATGCGCGAATCGGCGAGCACGCCGGCGCTGGTGCTGGGCGCATCCTTTCTCGGATTCGGCTCGCTCTGCCGGCAGTCGGACTGGACCCTGCCGATGAGCCTGGCCTCCACCACCACCGGCTGGGCCCTGCCGGGCCAGATCACGCTGATCGAGCTCTATGGCGTCGGCGCGTCCGCCGCGGCCATCTTGCTCGCGGTATGGCTCTCGGGCCTGCGGCTGTTGCCGATGACGCTGTCGCTCATGCCCTTCCTGCGCCATCCCGGCACGCCGCGCTGGCGCTATTTCCTCGCCGCCCATTTCATCGCCATCACCGGCTGGGCCAACGGCATGCAGCGCTGTCCGGTGCTGCCCTCCGACCAGCGCCTGCCCTTCTTCATCGGCTTCGGCCTGGTGCTCTGGAGCTTCTCGCTCGTGGCCACGGCCGGCGGGTTCTTCATGGTCGAGTGGCTGCCGGCGACGGTCGGGCTCGGGCTCCTGTTCCTGAATCCGATCTATTTCCTGCTGGTGTTCTCGGTCGACCTGGCCCAGCGCGCCCGCGCCCTGCCGCTGATTCTCGGCGCCATCGCGGGGCCGCTGTTCCATCTCCTCTCGCCGAACTGGAGCCTGCTGCTGACGGGCCTCGTCGCCGGCAGCGCAAGCTTCCTGCTGGAGAAACCCGTGGCGCGCTGGATCGAGGCGCGCAAGACGATGCGGGCGACATCATGAGCGACAACGCAATCTGGCTGCTGATCGCGGGCGCCTTCGTCGTCACTTACATGTGGCGCGGGCTGGGCGTGGCGCTCGGCGGCGGCCTCAGCCTGGACGGACCGCTGTTCCGCTGGATCGCGGCCGTCGCCTACGCGATGCTGGCCGGGCTGATCGCGCGCATGATCCTGCTGCCGCTGGGCGCGCTGAGCGCGACGCCGATTGCCGAGCGACTGCTCGCGGCGGGCATCGCGCTCGCGGTCTTCTACTTCAGCCGGCGCAACATGCTGCTGGCGGTGTTTTCCGGCGCCGCCGCCCTGGTGCTGCTGCAGCTGATCGGCCTTTCATAACGTCCATGTGGGAAGCCGCGAAGGCCTGGGCCCGGTCGATCAAGCGGGACGTCGTCGCGATATGGCTGGCAGCGCGCGACCCGCGCATGCCCTGGTACGCGAAGGCGATCGCCGCCGCTGTCGCCGCCTATGCGCTGAGCCCGATCGATCTCATCCCGGATTTCATTCCGGTGCTGGGATATCTGGACGATCTCGTCATCGTCCCGCTCGGGATCCTGCTCGTGATTCGCCTGATACCGGCCGAGGTGATGGCCGAGTTCCGCCGAGAGGCCGAGCGCGCATCGAGCGGCCGGCCAGCCGCGTCGCGGCCGCCGCGATCTGGCTGGTCGCCGCCGGACTGATCCTCCGGTGGTCCTGGCCGCATCTCGCCGGATGAGCCGGGCGCAGCGGCGAAGGACATTCCTGCCGAGGGTTAGAACCCCGCCTGGATCTTCTCATAGTCGCGGTTGATGGCCTGCTCGAGTTCCGGCTGTTGCGGCCCTGCGAACTTGCCACGCGCCAGAATCTCCATCGGCTGCTTGGAGAGGCCACGCGCCACCAGGTCTTCCTCGGCAACGCCGTCGAAGCTCTTCTGGTTCGCATGGCCGTAACCAAACTCTTCGATGAGATACTTGCCGGCGCGGGGATCGATCATGGCGTCGATCAGATCGAGCGCCTTGTCGGGATGCGGCGCCTTCTTCAGCAGCACCAACCCGCAGCACCAGGTGAGAGCGCCCTCCTTCGGGTTAGCGAACTTCACCTTCACGCCCTGCTTCGTCAGGCCCAGCGGCGACTGGTTCCAGGTCATCGCCGCCACCACCTCGCCCGAAGCCAGCGCCTGCTCGACCTGGGTCGAATCGGAAGAATAGAAACGCAGAAGCGGGCGCTGCTTCACCAGAAGCGGATGCACCTTGTCGATGTCCGCCTGCGTGACCTCTTTCAGCACATCGACGCCGGCATAGATCGCGGCGCACCACCAAGCATCTTCGGCCGCCGCCATGGTGCCGAGCTTGCCCTTGTAGCGCTCGTCCCAGAGTAGGCCCCAGGATTCCTCCTGGCCTTGCAGATCGATCAGATCGGTGCGGTAGGTGATCGAGGTCTGGCCCCAATCGAACGGGATGAACCATTGCTGACCATCGGCGGTCGTGGTGGGCAAGGTCTTGAGCGGCGCGAACAGGTCGCCCCAGTTCGAGAGCTTGGTCGTATCGATGGGCGCCAGCATGCCGGCCTCGCGCCAGCGCCGGGTCATGGTGCTGCAGGGATGGGTCACATCGGCGATGAAGCCGCTGCGCAGCTTCTGCAGCGCCTCCTCGTTGTCGCCGAACACCGGTGTCTCCGGCGGCGCCCCATGCTTCTCGACATAAGCAGGAAAGAGATCGGGCGTGTTGTAGTCGGACCAGGTATAATAGATCACCTCGTCCGCCGCCGCAGCGCGGCGCGGCAGCATGGGAATCGTCACCATCGCCAGCCCGGCGGCCGCCAGAGCCTTGCCGAAGGCACGGCGATTCAGTCCGCGGGCCGTCAGCGTCTCCAGAAATGTCCGATCGCTCATGCTGTCCTCCCAAGATGGCTGTTGTCGATAGCGGGGGCGTGGCGCATAGGAGCGCGCAACGCCAATCTTAGCCCAGCCCCTACCGGGCGGAGCAAGCCCGGTGATCATGGCGGTGATGGTGGCCGCTAGGTCTTCTTCGCCGCGTCCTGCAACGCCTTGACGCCCGGCAGCGTCTTGCCTTCGAGCCATTCGAGGAAGGCACCGCCGGCGGTCGAGACATAGGTCAGCGCATTGACCACGCCGGCCTTGCCGAGGGCGGCGACCGTGTCGCCGCCGCCCGCGACCGAGAGCAGCCGTCCCTGGCGCGTCAGCTCGGCGACCTTCAGGGCGAGGCGCGTGGTCCCTTCGTCGAAGGGCGCCGTCTCGAACGCGCCCAGCGGCCCGTTCCAGACCAGCGTGCGGCAGCCTTCGAGGCGCCGGGCGATCGCATCGGCGGTGCGCGGGCCCACATCGAGGATCATCTGATCGGCCGGCACGGCGTCGATGTCGACGACATGGCTGTCAATGCCGGGCTCGAGCTTCGCCGCCACCGTCGCATCCTCCGGCAGGAGAATGTCGCAGCCGGCATCGCGCGCCTTCTTCAGCACGGCGCGCGCGGTCTCGGCCATGTCGCGCTCGGCGAGCGACTTGCCGATCGCCATGCCATTGGCGAAGAGGAAGGTGTTGGCCATGCCGCCGCCGATCACGAGCAGGTCGACCTTCTGCACCAGGTTGCCGAGGAGATCGAGCTTGGTCGAGACCTTGGCGCCGCCCACGATCGCGGCCACCGGGCGCTGCGGCGTTTCGAGCGCCTTGGTCAGGTGATCGAGCTCGGCCTGCATCAGGAGGCCGGCCGCGGCCGGCAGCAGATGCGCGATCCCCTCGGTCGAGGCATGGGCGCGATGGGCGCAGGAGAAGGCGTCGTTCACATAGAGATCGCCGAGCCGGGCGAGGGCCTTGGTGAAATCCGGATCGTTCTTCTCCTCGCCGGAATGGAAGCGGAGATTCTCGAGCAGCAGCACCTCGCCGTTCTTCAGGGCCGCGACCGCCTTCTCGGCGACGGGCCCGACGCAATCCTCGGCGAAGCCCACCTTGCGGCCGCCCAGCGCGGCGCCCAGGGCCTCGGCGATCGGGCGCAGCGACATCGACTCCACGCGCTTGCCGTCGGGCCGGCCGAAATGGGAGAGGATGATCACCTTGGCGGCGCGATCGATCAGGGCCTGGACCGTGGCCGAGGAGCGATCGATGCGGGTCGGATCGGTCACGCGGCCGTCCTTGACCGGCACATTGAGATCGAGGCGCAGCAGCACGCGTTTGCCGGCGACGTCGAGCTGATCGAGGGTGCGGAATTGAGCCATCGCGGGGGAAATCTCGCGTCTGTTGGGGGGCGCTGGCGGGACGGGGACCGGGATCGGGCCGGTGCCGGCGGCGGTGAGCGGCGGCATCATTCCCAAGGCGGCCGACAAATGCAATTGTGCCAGAACAGCTATACCAGAACAGCCTCGCGGAACGGGATCGGGGCCTGGACATCACGGGGCTGAGGGGAACTTTCGAATGGCCTACCAGACTGCCCTGATCACGGGCGCGTCCAGTGGAATCGGCGAGGCGATCGCGCGGGCCCTGCCGCCTTCCACCAACCTGCTGCTGACGGGCCGCGACCGGCCGAGGCTGCAGGCCCTCGCGGATTCCCTCGCCAGCAATGGCCGCTCGGTCGAACTGCAAACGGCCGATATCGGGACGGACGAGGGACTGAGCCGCCTGGTCGAGTGGGCCGAGCCCTATGAGCCCGATCTCCTGGTCAACAATGCCGGCTTCGGGCGCTTCGGCAACGCGCTTGCCGAGGCCGAGCCCGGCGAAAACGACGAAAGCATCGTCAAGGTCAATGTCCTGGCGCCGGTCACCCTCACCCGCGCCCTTGCCCCGGGCATGCTGAAGCGCGCTCGGGCGAACGGTCACCGCGCCGGTCTGATCTATGTGGCGAGCACGGTCGCGTTCTTCCCCATGCCCTATCTGGCGACCTATGCCGCCAGCAAGCATTTCCTGCGCGCCTATGTCGAGGCGATCGCGAACGAGCTGCGCCGCGAGCCGGTCGATCTCCTGGCGGTCTGTCCCGGCGTGACCCGGACGGCCTGGCTCGAGCGTGCCAACATGCCGGTCCCGCGCTTTGCCAGGATCGACGAGCCGGGGGATGTGGCGCGCGTGGCACTGGCCGCGATCGGCCGGCGCCCGGTGCAGATGGTGGGCTCGCAAGGCCATCTCGCCGCCTGTTTCGCCCGCTTCCTGCCGCGCCGGTTCGTGGTGGCGATGATGGGCCGGATGGCCGAAAACTGGGGCTGAGGCCCGCCGGCAGGCCGGCCGCCACCCTGTAGTATTCTGATATTATTATAAAATATGGATCTCCCCGCGGCGCCAAGGTCGATCAACCCTGGCGGCCCGATAGATTGCATTTAAGGAAAGCTTTTACGGCCTAGGCGCAAGGATGGACGGTTGCCACATTAGGGGCGGTGGGGCGCCGAGTCGTTTGGACCGGCGCCGCCCCACCACGGGACCTTTCCAGATCATGGCCACACCCGCATGACCGCTTCTCTGGTCTCGCCGCAAGCCGAGCCGGCGCCTCGCTGGCTCGCGAGCTATCCCGCGGATGTGGACTGGAATGCCGTGATCGAGCCGAAGCCGGTCTATGCGCTGCTCGATCATGCGGTCGCCACCTGGCCCCACCGCGTGGCGCTCGATTTCATGGGCCGTCGCACCCTCTATGCCGAGCTCGGCCGCCAGGTCGATCATGCCGCGAAGGGCCTCTCGGCCCTGGGCCTGGGGCCCGGCATGAAGCTCGGGCTCTTCCTGCCGAACTGCCCCTATTTCGTGGTGCTCTATTTCGCGGCGCTCAAGACCGGCGCCACGGTCGTCAACTACAATCCGCTCTATACGCCGCCCGAGGTGACGCGCCAGATCGAGGATTCCGAGACCGACATGATGGCGACCCTCGACTTGGCGCAGCTCTACAACAAGCTGGACCCGCTCCTCGCCAGCACGCGCCTCAAGCGGCTCATCGTCTGCTCGATGGCGGAGATCCTGCCCGCGCCCAAGCGCTGGCTCTATCAGATCGCGATGCGCCGCACGCTGGTGGATTGCCCGCGCGACGACCGCCATATCCGCTTCTCCGACCTGATCGCCAATGAGGGCGGGTTCGTCCCGCCGCCGATCGATCCGCTCCGGCAATTGGCCTTGCTGCAATATACCGGCGGCACGACCGGCATTCCGAAGGGCGCGATGCTGACCCATTCGAATGTCTATACCAACGCCGAGCAATGCCGCCTCTGGTTCCCGGTCGGCAATGGCGACAAGCCCGAGCAGGAGATCATGCTGGGCGTGCTGCCGCTGTTCCATGTCTTCGCCATGACCGTGGTGATGAATTGGAGCATCCGGGTCGGCGCCGAGATCGTGCTGCTGCCGCGCTTCGAGATGAAGGGCATGATGCAGACGATCACCAAGCGCAAGCCGACCGTCTTCGCCGGCGTGCCGACCCTGTTCAACGCGATCATCAACAATCCCAAGATCGCCAGCTACAAGATGGACTCGCTGCGTTTCTGCATCTCCGGCGGCGCGCCCCTGCCCGACGAGGTGCGCGCGCGGTTCGAGGGCATGACCCATGCCAAGCTGGTCGAGGGCTACGGCCTGTCCGAGACGTCGCCCGTCGTCTGCTGCAACCCGCCCTTCAGCGGCGGACGCCCCGGCTCGGTCGGGCTGCCCTATCCGAGAACCATCATCGAGATCCGGGACGCCGAACCGCCGCATCGGCTCCTGCCGCAGGGCGAGCGCGGCGAGATCTGCGTGCGCGGGCCGCAGGTGATGGCGGGCTATTGGAAGCGGCCGGACGAGACCGCGGCCAACACGGTCGACGGGGCCTTCCGCACCGGCGATGTCGGCTATATCGACACGGACGGCTATGTCTTCATCACCGACCGTCTCAAGGACATGATCAATGCCAGCGGCTACAAGGTCTATCCGCGCCTGATCGAGGAAGCGATCTATCGCCATCCCGATGTCGCGGATTGCGCCGTGATCGGCATGCCCGACCCCTATCGCGGCCAGACCGTGAAGGCTGTGATCGTGGCCAAGCCCGGCAAGACACTGACGGACAAGATCCTCATCGCGTTCCTCGCCGACAAGCTGTCGCCGATCGAGATGCCGACCGCCTTCGAGTTCCGCAGCTCCCTGCCCAAGACCGCCGTCGGCAAGATCGACAAGAAGGTCCTTCAAGCCGAGGCCACCGCCGAAAGGAAATCCGCATGACCCGCTCCGCCGTCATCGTCGGTTATGCCCGCACGCCCTTCCATTTCGCGCATAAGGGCGCGCTCGCCAGGGTGCGGCCGGACGATCTCGCCGCCACCGCGGTGAAGGCGCTCCTCCAGCGCACCGGCGTTCCCGCCGCCGATATCGAGGATCTGCAGATGGGCTGCGCCTTCCCCGAAGGCGAGCAGGGTTTCAACGTCGCGCGCCTCGTGGTGCTGCTCGCGGGCCTGCCGCAGAGCGTCGCCGGCGCCACGGTCAACCGCTTCTGCGGCTCCTCGATGCAGGGCATCCACACGGCGGCCGGCTCGATCGCCATGGGAGCGGGCGACGTCTTCATCTGCGCCGGCGTCGAATCGATGAGCCGCGTGCCGATGATGGGCTTCAACCCGATGCCCAACCCGGTTCTCGCGGACAAGGTGCCCGGCGCCTATATGGCGATGGGCATCACGGCCGAGAATCTGGTGCGGAAATACAAGATCGGCCGCGACCGCCAGGACGCCTTCTCGCTCTCCAGCCAGCAGAAGGCGAGCGCGGCGCAGGCCGCGGGCAAGCTCGATGCCGAGATCGTCCCGGTCGGCTCCGGCAACGACATCGTCGCCAAGGACGGCTGCATCCGCCCCGACAGCACGCTCGAAGGCCTCAAGGGCCTGAAGCCGGTGTTCGAGGCCGATGGCAGCGTCACCGCCGGCAGTTCCTCGCCTTTGACCGACGGCGCCTCGGCCGTGATGGTGACCTCGGAAGAATATGCCAAGGCCCATGGGCTGAAGATCCTGGCCCGCATCAAGAGCATCAGCGTCGCCGGTTGCGCACCGGAGATCATGGGCATCGGCCCGGTCGCCGCGACGAAGAAGGCGCTCGACCGCGCCAAGCTCAAGGTCGGCGATATCGATGTGATCGAGCTCAACGAGGCCTTCGCGGTGCAGGCGCTGGCCTGCGCCGACGAGCTCAAGCTCGACCTCGCCAAGACCAATATCGATGGCGGCGCCATCGCACTCGGCCATCCGCTGGGCGCCACGGGCGCGCGCATCACCGGCAAGGCCGCGCAGATCATGGCGCGCGAGGGCAAGAAATTCGCGCTCGCCACCCAATGCATCGGCGGCGGCCAGGGCATCGCCACCATCCTCGAGGCGGTCTGATCCATGGCGCCGCGCAAACCCGGCCAACCGGCCGAGCTTTCGATCCGCAAGGCGGCCGTCATCGGTGCCGGCGTGATGGGCAGCGGCATCGCCGCCCAGATCGCCAATGCCGGCGTCCCCGTGCTGCTGCTCGACATCGTGCCGAAGGACAAGGACGGCAAGCCGGCATCCGACCGCAGCGTCATCGCCAAGGGCGCGATCGAGAAGCTGCTCAAGACCGACCCGGCACCCCTGATGCTGCCGGCCAACGCCGCCCTCATCACGCCCGGCAACACCGAGGACGATCTGGGCCTCCTCGCAGATGTCGATTGGGTGGTCGAGGCGGTGCTCGAAAATCCCGAGATCAAGCGCTCGCTCTATCAGAAGATCGAGCCCTTGCGCAAAAAGGGCTCGGTGATCTCCTCCAACACTTCGACGATTCCGCTGGCGACGCTGATCGAGGGCATGCCCGAGAGCTTCGCGCGCGATTTCGTCATCACGCATTTCTTCAATCCGCCGCGCTATATGCGCCTCCTGGAGATCGTGTCGGGGCCGAAGACCAATCCCGATTCGCTGGCGGTGATCGAGGAGTTCGGCGACCGCGCGCTGGGCAAGGGCGTGGTGCGCTGCAAGGACACGCCGGGCTTCATCGCCAACCGCATCGGCGTCTATTGGATGCAGGCCGCGGTGACGGCGGCGCTCGATCTGGGGCTGACGGTCGAAGAGGCCGATGCCGTGATGGGCAAGCCGCTCGGCATTCCCAAGACCGGCGTGTTCGGCCTGCTCGACCTGACGGGCCTCGATCTCCAGCCGCATGTCGACAGCGCCATGGCGAAGTCGCTGCCCAAGGGCGACGACTATCTGCGCATCCGGCGCGACTTCCCCTTGATGACGAAGCTGATCGCCGACGGCTATACCGGCCGCAAGGGCAAGGGCGGCTTCTATCGCATGCAGCGCGACGAGCATGGCGGCAAGACGCTCGAAGCCATCAATCTCAAGACCGGCGAGTTCAAGCCCAAGATCGAGGCGCGGCTCGAGAGCGTCGAGGCCGGGCGCCAGGGCCTGCGCGCGGTGGTCGAGCATCCCGATCGCGGCGGGCAATATGCGTGGAAGGTGCTCTCGCAGCTCCTGCCCTACACCGCCTCGCTGGTGCCTGAGATCGCCGACGATATCGTCGCGGTCGATCGCGCCATGCAGATGGGCTATGCCTGGAAATGGGGCCCGTTCGAGCTGATCGACCGCATGGGCGCCGACTGGTTCGCCAAGCGCCTCGCGGCCGAAGGCAAGACGGTGCCGCCGCTTCTGGCCGCGGCCGCCAAGGCCGGCGGCTTCTACAAGATCGACGGCGGCAAGCTGCTCTATCTCGGCACCGACGGGAAACATCACCCGGTCGAGCGCCCCGAGGGCGTGCTGCTGCTGGAAGATATCAAGCGCGCGAGTCAGCCGGTGGCCGAGAACAGCTCGGCCAGCCTGTGGGATATCGGCGACGGCGTCGTCTGTCTCGAGTTCCACAGCAAGATGAACGCGCTCGACGACCAGATCCTGGGCCTGCTCAAGCAGTCGATCGGCATGGTCGCCAAGAAATACAAGGCGCTGGTGATCTATAACGAGGCCGAGCAGTTCTCGGTCGGCGCCAATCTGGGCTTGGCCTTGTTCGGCGCCAATATCGGCATGTGGCCGCTGATCGAGAATCTGGTGAGCGAAGGCCTCGCCACCCTGAAGGCGCTGAAATACGCGCCCTTCCCCTCGGTCGCGGCGCCGGCCGGCCTGGCGCTCGGCGGCGGCTGCGAGATCACGCTCCATGCGCGCGCCGTCGTCGCCCATGCCGAGAGCTATATCGGCCTGGTCGAGGTCGGTGTCGGCCTCATCCCCGGCTGGGGCGGCGCCAACGAGCTGCTCGAGCGCTACACCGTCGAGAAGGGCCGTCCCGGCGGACCGATGCCGCCCGTGACCAAGGCCTTCGAGACGATCTCGATGGCCAAGGTCTCCAAATCCGCGGCCGAGGCGCGCGAGCTGGGCTTCCTCCGCCCCACCGACGAGATCGTGATGAACCGCGAGCGGCTGCTGGCGGCGGCCAAGGCCCGCGCCTTGTCGATGGTCGCCGACTACAAGCCGCCGGAGGTTCCGGTCTTCACGCTCCCCGGCGCCACCGGCCGCACGGCGATCCGCCTCGCGGTCGACAATTTCGTCGCGGCCGGCAAGGCCATGCCGCATGACCGCGTCGTCGCCGAGGCGCTCGCCGATCTCCTCACCGGCGGCAAGGATGCCGATATCGAGGTCAAGACCGAGGAAGAGACCCTGCGCAAGCTCGCGGCCAAGGGCTTCATGAGCCTCATGCACACGGAGCCGACGCTCCAGCGCATGGAGCACATGCTCGAGACCGGCAAGCCGCTGCGGAATTGACGACGTGAGTTGCGAAATCGCGTCATCCCCCTCCCTAGCCCTCCCCCTCGAGGGGGGAGGGGACAGGCTTGCGACTCTTATCCCCTCCCCCGGCACGGGGGAGGGCCAGGGAGGGGGCTGCTCGGTGGTTCCACAGCGAAAAGTTCGCCTCTAGAGGAGCGCCTTCATGCCCGCTTACAAAGCCCCGCTTCGCGATATCCGCTTCGTGCTGCATGAGCTGCTGGACGACAGCAAGCTGACCGTGCTGCCGGGCTATGCCGAGGCGACGCCCGAGCTGGTCGACAGCGTGCTCGATGCCGCGGCCAGCTTCTGCGAGGAGCAGCTGGTGCCGCTGAACCGTCCCGGCGACGAGATCGGCTCGCAGCTCGCCAACGGCGTCGTGACGACGCCGCCCGGATTCAAGGAGGCCTACAAGGCTTTTGCGGAGGGTGGCTGGATCTCGCTCGCGAGCGATCCCGAATATGGCGGACAGGGCCTGCCCAAGCTGGTGAGCTTCGCGGTCGAGGAGATCATCTGCTCGGCCAATCTCTCCTTCGGCATGTTCCCCGGCCTCTCGAACGGCGCCTATAACGCGCTGGCGCTGCATGGCTCGGACGAGCTCAAGAGCTTCTATCTGCCCAAGCTCACCACCGGCGAATGGTCCGGTACCATGTGCCTGACCGAGCCGCAATGCGGCACCGATCTGGGCCTCGTGCGCACCAAGGCCGAGCCGCAGAGCGACGGCAGCTTCAAGATCACCGGCAACAAGATATTCATCTCGGCCGGCGAGCACGACCTCACCGACAACATCCTGCATCTGGTGCTGGCGCGCCTGCCCGATGCGCCCGCCGGCACGCGCGGCATCAGCCTGTTCCTGGTGCCGAAATTCATGCCCAAGCCCGATGGCAGCCTGGGACCCCGCAACGCGGTCTCCTGCATCGCCATCGAGAAGAAGATGGGCATCCATGCCTCGCCCACCTGCCAGATCGCCTTCGACGGCGCCACCGGCTGGCTGGTCGGCCGCCCGCATAAGGGCATGTCGGCGATGTTCACCATGATGAATGCCGCGCGTCTCGGCGTCGGCGTGCAGGGGCTCGGCATCGCCGAAGCCGCCTATCAGGGAGCCCGCGATTACGCGAAGCAGCGCCTCCAGGGCCGCGCACCGCAAGGGGCCCAGGCGCCCGACAAGCCCGCCGATCCGATCATCGTCCACTCCGACATCCGCCGCATGCTGCTCACCATCCGCAGCAAGACCGAGGCCGCGCGTGCCTTGGCGCTGTGGGTCGGACAGGAGCTCGACATCTCGCTGAAGCATCCCGACCCGGCCGCGCGCGCAGCGGCCGACGATCTGGTGGCGCTGCTGACGCCGATCGTGAAGGCGGCGCTGACCGATCTCGGTTTCGAGGCGGCCAATCTCGGCATGCAGGTCTGGGGCGGTCATGGCTATATCCGCGACAACGGCATGGAGCAGTTCTCGCGCGACGCCCGCATCACCCAGATCTATGAGGGCACCAACGGAATCCAGGCGCTCGACCTGGTCGGCCGCAAGCTGGGCCTCTCGATGGGCCGGCTGCTGCGCCGCTTCTTCCATCCGGTCGGCGCCTTCATCGAGACCTCGATGGCGGAACCGGCGATGGGCGAGTTCGTCCTGCCGCTCGCCAAATGTTTCGCGCGCCTGCAGCAGGCGACCGCCTTCGTCGCCGAGACCGGCATGAAGGATCCCGAGGCCGCGGCCGCGGTGGCGCCCGACTATCTGAAGCTCTTCAGCTACGCCGTCTTCGCCTATCTCTGGGCACGCATGGCGAAGATCGCGCTGGCGAAGCAGAGCGGCGAGGAGGCCGAGTTCTACAAGGCCAAGCTCGCCTGCGCCCGCTTCTATCTCGAGCGCATCCTGCCCGAGCATTCGGCGAACTTCGCCATCATCATGACGGGAAAGGGCGCGCTCGCCGGCATGCCGGCGGAGGCGTTCTGACGGGCAGAGCGAGAACCACCAGCAGAACCCTAGATGACTTCGGCCCTCTCCAGGATTTCCCGGCGCTCGCTCTCATCGTAGTTTGTGGCAAACCATCCAAGGTCGCGCTGCCCTTTGGCGATCGCCAATACGGCGATGATGCAGGAGACGAGCGGCTCGGTATTCGCCGCCTTTAGCTCCCTCAGCCCGATCTCAACGAGTTTTTGCCAGGCGGCCTCGTAGGCCGCTCTCAGATTCTCCGGCAGATCGGGATTACGACCGTTCTGCCGAGCAAGCTCAATCGTCGTGACGAGCGCGTAGGTATTGTAGTGCGGCACGCCTCGCAGTTCGTAGATATGCACGAGAGCGGGCACGGCGGCGTAGGAAGCGGTGTCGACATCGTTCTGGTGATGAAGCTCGTTCCAGAGCTCTCTCCAGGCTTTTTCAACCTCGACGCCCTGCAGCAGCATTCTCAATGCTTCTCGTGGGTCATAACGATGGCGATACCCGCCCACCAGGCGAGCCCAATCGTCTTCATCGAGATTTATCCCAAAGCTCATGCAGCCAGTTTGCCAGTCCGGCAGAATGGCTGCCACGGCAAAAGCTCTTGGAGCCTGCTCGGCTACGGTGGCGGTGCGTTCAGACCTAACGAGACGGACCGCGCTTCCACCATCTGGCGGCGACGAGCAGCAGGAAATCGGCGCCGACCCTGAAGCCGAGCTTGCTGCTGCCGGCCTGGCGCGGACGGAAGCGATAGGGGATTTCGCCGGCGCGCAGCGGCCTGCCGGCGGAGGCCACCAGATCGAGCAGGATCTTGTAGCCGCGCGGCGACAGGCGCGGACCCAGCTCCTCGATCAGCGCGCGCCGCATCAGAAAGAATCCAGACATCGGATCGGAGAGCGGCGTGTCGCCGGTCAGCGAACGGCTCGCGCGGGCGCCGGCGCGGCTGAGCCAGGCCCGGCCAAGCCCGGCGAAACCGGCCGCCGACCGTCCCGATGCGAAGCGCGTGCCGACCACCAGCTCGAGCCGGTCGCTCTTGGCCAGGGTCAGCATCGCCGGCAGCTGGGCTTCGTCATGCTGGAGATCGGCGTCCATGAGCGCCACGAAGGGCGCCGGGCTCGCGAGAAATCCTTCGATCGCCGCCGAGGCCAGCCCACGCCGTCCCTTCCGCAGCAGGCAGCGGATCCGGGGATGGGCCAGCGCCTCGATGCGCGCCGCAGTCCCGTCGGGCGAATCGTCATCGACCAGGATGGCCTCCCAGTCGACATCACCGAGGGCGTCGTCGAGCGCGCTTGCCAGCGGCGCGATGTTGTCGGCCTCGTTGAAGGTCGGGATGACGATGCAGAGCTCGGCCATGGTCGCGAAAGACTCGGGAGAAGAGAACGCATCGAGACGGGTCACGAGTCATAACCCCATTTCCTGGTACGGACCATGACCGGGGATGGATGAGGCACGAATGCTGATTTTCGAGAGCGAGCGGTCCCCTCCCCCTACCCCCTCCCGCAAGGGAAGAGGGTGAGCATTTTCTTCCACTTCACCCCCTTCCCCGACGGCGGAGCCGTCGAGCGGGAGGGGGTAGGGGGAGGGGCTGGTTCAAGAAAGAGCGACGCGGGCCGATCGCCGATCTCGATCGAAGCTCCAAGGAAAGCGCGAGCGAGAAGAGCGGGAATAGCGATCGGAGTCCCCGCCGACAACAAAACCCCGCCGGGGAGTGACCCCGGTCGGGGCTTGTCTTGAGCCGGCCTCTTCGGCCCGCCCATGGGTTCTTCGGAACCATGTATCGCGCGTGCTCACGCAATCGCGCGTTTCCACTCTCCAGATTGTGTGCGATCCCGCCAGTGCGAGCCGGCAGGGTCCGGCATTCAGCGGAATCTTGGCCCCGCGTCGCGGCAGGGCCCCGGTTTTATGCCCGGTGGAGTCATGCGGGCTGGCACCCTCCTGCGCTGTTGTTCACACGATGTCCGCCGCCGTCCGGCTGTGGCCATCGGGTCGTCCCGCAGGGACGGTCCGCTGGTCGTCGCCATCAGGCGATCGACGGGATCAGCGTTGCGCCATCGCGCCTGGGAGTCAACCCACCCGTCTCGCAGCGCGGTAAATTCCAGTGCACAACTGCGTAATCCGGCGTTCCGCCAGCGCGTTATCGAATACGGTTCGGAGATACGAGCGACCCCGGCGAAGGTCGCTCATATCGGGACGCGATGCGCGGTCAGATCTTCTCGCGCTCGGCGAAGAACTCATCGCTGTAGGGATACCACCAGCCCTGCAGCGCGGGGCTGGGATCGAGCATGATCATCTTCGCGCGCCGGAAACTGTTGAGCCCGATGCGGCTCAAGGAACGGCCGAGGCCCGAGGCCTTCCAGCCGCCGAACGGCAAGGCTTCGTTGTCGCCCAGCACATTGTTGACCCAGACCATCCCGGCTTCGAGCCGTTCGGTCGCCGCCATCGCCTCGTCGAGCCTGGTGGTGTAGATCGCGGCTCCGAGGCCGTAGCGGGTCCGGTTGGCGAGCGCGATCGCCTCGTCGAAGCTCGCGACCTTGCAGATCGGCGCCACCGGCCCGAAGCATTCCTGCTGCAGGATCGCCATCTCAGGTCCGCAACCGGTGAGAATCGTCGGCTCGTAGAACCAGCCCTTGTTGAATTGCGGCGGCACCCGGCCGCCGCAGGCGAGGCTGGCGCCCTTGGCGAGCGCGTCGTCGACCAGCGCCATCACCTTGTTGCGCGCGGCCTCGCTCACCAGGGGCCCGATCTCGACCCGCCCCATGCCGGGCCCGACCTTGAGCGCCCGGGCGCGCGCGGTCATCGCCGCGACGAACTCGTCATGGATCGCCTCATGCACATAGAGCCGTTCGGCCGCGGTGCAGATCTGCCCAGAGAGATGGAAGGCCGCGGTGACCGCCGCGGCGGCCGCGATATCGACGGGGGCCGAGTCCATCACGATCATCGGATCGCTGCCGCCGCCTTCGATCACGCAGGGTTTCATCAGCTCGCCGCAGGCGGCGGCCACGCGGCACCCCACCTCGGCGCTGCCGGTGAAGGCGACGGCGCCGATCTCGGGCGCCTTGATCAGGGCCTGCGCGGTCCCGGCCCCGCCGGTGACGCAGGCGACCAGGCCCGCGGGCAGCTGGCGGAAATGGCGCATGAAATGCAGCGTGCAGAGCGAGGTCGCCTCGGCCGGCTTGACGATCACCGGATTGCCGGCGGCGAGCGAGGCCGCGACGGTGAAGGCCATCAGCACGATCGGAAAATTGAAGGGCAGGATATGGGCACTCACCCCGATGGGGAACCAGCGCATGATCTGCAGACTGCCGGGCGAGGCCGGTCCCGCCACGTCGCCTCCCTCATCGCGCGCCAGCTCGGCGAAATAGCGGAAGATCGGCGCCACATTCATGAGCTCGCCCACCGCCTCCGCATAGGGCTTGCCCATCTCCCTGACCATCAGCGTGGCGGTCTCGCGGTGGCTCTCCGTCTCGATCGAATCGGCGAGGCGATGCAGCAGCCCCGCGCGGGTCTTGGTGTCGAGAGCCGCCCAGTCGCGCTGCGCCGCGACCGCCTTCGCCAGCACCGGCGCCAGGCTCGCCGCGTCCGCATAGGCGATCTCGCCCACGCGCTCGAGATTGGCGGGATCCAGGACCGGCTTACGTGAGAGCGTCGGCAGGACGCGCCATTCGTGATCGACGAACATCGCGCCCGCGAACGGATCGAACTTGGCCTCGGTCATGAATCCCCCTCGTCAGGCCTGCCGGATCGGCATCCTCGGGGGGAGATTAGACCAAACCATCGACGCCGGGCGAGACGTCCGGCCGGGGCGAAGCTGTCAGTTCAGCGCCTTCTTCGCCATGGCCGCCGCGGCGCGCTTCGCGATCTCGCCGGGCGGCACATCCTCGATATGGGTCGCGACATGCCAGACATGGCCGAACGGATCCTGGAAGCTGCCCGACCGATCGCCATAGAACTGGTTCTGGACCGGACGCAGCTCCTTGGCGCCGGCCGCCAGCGCCGATTTCGCGATCGCGTCCACGTCGGGCACATAGAGATGGATATGCACAGGCGAGCCGCCGAAGGCCTTGGGGCTTTTCGCATTCATCTCGGGATATTCGTCGGCCAGCATGACCCGCGAATCGCCGATCGTAACCTCGGCATGGCCGATGCGGCCGTCGGGCATGGGCAGACGCAGCGCCTCCTTGGCGCCGAACGCCTTGGCATAGAACTCGATCGCCTTGGCGGCACCGTCGACCATCAGATAGGGCGTGATGCTGTGGTGGTTGTCGGGAATGGGCTTGGCTTTACCGGCCATGATCCGCTCCTTTGCTTGGGAGAATTTCTCAGGGCCCAAGCATGGTACCGAACCCACGTTGGTGGCTAGTCCGCGTGGCAGCAACATTCTTGTGACAATGCGGAGAAGCGGGGAGCGCCCAAGTTGCGAAAATCGTCTCGGTTACTTCGTTCGTGATTCTTGAGATGCAATACCTTGGGCAAGACGATACGAAAAATCTAATGAATTGAGATCGTGACGCACAAGATACTGCAGAGACGCAACCAAAATAGCGGCTCCTAGAAACTGCATAATGTAGTAGTCACTTTGGACCTTGTCGATCTCGCTCGTCGCATCACCGGCGTTGAATTTATTGGGTATATTTCTCTGACCGTGAAGGAGACGAGAACGAAAATTATACAGATCCTTTATCTGCTTCTGGTACTTTTCGGCACCAGGAATTAGAAGGGCGCATTTTCCCACGATTTGATTGACGATCGAATCTTCATTTCTCGCGTAAAGTGCCTCCAACCCAATCAAACTCCAGACTAACTCTTCGATCTCGCCCCCTGAAAAGGTTTCTCCAAAGAAGTAGGAGTAGGCGTTCAGCGCGCGACCAATAGGCGTTTGGCTCGTGCCCTCAAGGAAACCTGCATGGCGACTCGCCCATTTCCACGTTTTAACAGGATCAAGCTCGATGAAGTCTGGCCAACCTCGTTCAATTGCCTCCCTAAAGACGACATCGATCTCATGCAGAATTGGCTCCATCCTGAGCACGGGATGATCGTCCATGAGACAGATGCCGGCGCCTAACTTGAAGACGCCCGGACGAGCGATGTTCATCGCTACGACAAAAAGCTGAATCGCTCTCTCGCAAGACTCAGCAAAGAGGGTCTCGAAGAGCTTTCGACGTTCGTCTAAAGGCCATTCCTCTAACGTACCATCGCTACGTTCAATCGGTGGCGCGTCGCGGGTCGGAACCGCTTTAGTGCTGAAGCGCAGCCATATCACTGCATTCGCCAGAAATCTCGACGGGCTCTCCTTCTGGAATTTAACCACATGCTCTGATGCTGGGCGAAGAACTGCGCGAATGCGAAGCTTCGCCGGATGATAACCTGGCGATTCGACAGGGATCAGTTCCGAGCATTCGTGGATTACGCTAACAAGTTTTGCGTTTTGGCTCGCGATAGGCGGCCAAATAACGGCGATCTCTTCGATTGGGTAGTAAATCGTCACGCGCCGACTTACGGTCCAGACTCCGCGGCGCGCGTTATGTTTGGCGACGTCAGAGCTCAACGCCATTTTGTTCCAATACATTGAAATCGATGAACAATGCCCAGGCCTTTAATGGTGGCGGAGATTTCAAAATGCGTTGCGGAAGATTAGTAGATTTATCGGATCATATAGACCTTGCGCATGGTCTCCTCGATCCGGCAGGTGCCCTTCCAGTCTTTCGGGAAGAACGCGACCGTGTCGGGGCGGATCTCGATCACCTCGCCCGATTCATGGGTGTAGGTGCAGCGTCCCGCGATGAAGTGGCAATATTCGTCGCTGGTGACGTGGCAATTCCAAGTGCCCGGCGTGCAGATCCAGATACCGGTCTCGCTGCGCCCGCCCGGGCCCTTGAAGAGCAGCTTGCCCGAGGTCATGGACTTGCCTTCGATCATGGTCGGCACCGCGCCCCAATCGACCAGCGATCCCTGGTTGAGCGGATTGCGCATGATGGGTGCCGCACCGCGATCGAGCGCGGTCGGCGTGCGCGCCAGCATATAGGTGTTGCGCGTGGTCTCGTGCACATCGCAGCGCCCGGTCCAGCCCGAGGGGAAATGCACCACGGTCTCGGGGCCGACCTCGATGGTCTCGCCATTATGCTCGGTATAGGTGGCGCGGCCCGAAAGGAAATAGCAGATCTCGTCGCCCGGAATCGAAAGCCGCCAGGAGCCCGGCGTCACGACCCAGAGCCCGCTTTCGACGGCGCGCTCGCCATTCTCGTCGCGCTTCCAGAGGAGGCGGCCGCTCGAATGAGAGCGGCCCTCGATCGCGTCGGGCTGATCGCCCCAATCCACCAGGTCGTTGTAGCTCTTCGCCGGATGGATATGCGGCGCCGACGAGCCTTCGAGCTTCACGACAGGCCCTCCGCCATGCCGGGCCGCTCCGTCACCTGGGCGATGAGACGCGCGGCCTTCTCCGGCCCCTTCTGCGATTGCATGTAGCGGGCGCAGGCCTCCAGCCGCAGCTTCATCGCGCTGTCGCCCAGGAGCCGGCGGATCGTCGCGGCGAACTGCTCGTCGCTCCAGGCATAGCGCGGCAGCTTGGCGCCGAAGCCGGTGTCCTGGATGCGCGTCGCATTGTCGAGGCCGTCCCAGCAATAGGGCATGATGATCGCGGGTTTCCCGAAATAGAGCGCCTCGTTGAAGCTGTTGTTGCCGCCGTGATGGATGAAGAGATCCACATGCGGAATGACCGCCGGCTGCGGATACCATTTCTCCAGATGCACATTGCCGGGAACGTCCCGGTACTGGTCGATGTAGTCGCCGACATTCATCAGGAAGCGATAGGGCAGCTTGCCGAACAGCGTCAGCATGCGCTTGTAGAGATCGACATCGGCCGCGCCCAGGCTGCCGAAGCTCACATAGATGAGCGGCTTGCCCTCGTTGGCGGCGAATTTCGGCACCGCGTATTGACCCTCGTCGCGCACGCAGCCATCGAGATACTGGAAGCGCTTGGGATCGAGCTCGTGGCGCCGCTTGAAGCGCAGATGCTTGGGATAGAGCAGCAGGTTCATATAGGGCGAGGTCTCGAAGAACTCGCCCAGCTCGTAGGCCGGATGGCCGACCTTCGCGAGGAACTTGTTGAAGCGATCGTGGGCCGGCTTCACCTGCTTCAGGAATTCGGATTCGAAGGCATGGAAGCAGGCCTTGTCGTTCTCGCCGCAGCCGGAGAGATGCGGCGGGATGTCCGGGTCCGCGACCTCGTTCTCCGAGCAGGAGATGATGCGGATCCAGGGCTTGCCGATCATCTTGATGGCCGGGAACAGGATCACATTGTCGACGCAGACCACGTCGGGCTTGAGGCTCTGCAGATGGGCCAGGAGCATCTCGTGCGAGTTGATCGCGGTATCGACGATCATCTCCCAGACCGGCACCACATAGGTCGGGATCTGCTCGATCGGCGAGAGCTTGAAGTGAGGCAGGTGCTGGGCGATGAAGTCCGACCAGAAGCGGGCCGCTTCCTCGTCGGGCATGCCGCCCGACATGTCGACCAGCTTCTCCTCGAAGCCATAGCCCTCGAACACACTCTTGAAGCCCTTGTCGCAGACGAAGACCGGGTCATGGCCCATCTGGCGGAGCTGCTGGGCCACGCCCACGCAGTTGAGCGCCGGGCCGAAGGCGGCCTCTGGATAGAGCACCACGCGCTTGCCCTTCTTCCCCAGGCGGGGGCGGGACAGCGGTGCCTTGACCGGGTTTGCCTCGGATGCAGGGCCGGCCTTGGAAGAGGAACGGGGCGCCGAAGCCTTGGCGCGTTTCGGCTTCGGCGCGACCGTCTTTCCGGCTGTCGCTTTCGGCGATCCCGCGGCCTTCCTGGCCTTGGGGGCCGAGGATCGTTTGGGTTTGGCGCCGGCGGCGGAGTTGCGGGCTGATTTCCTTTTGGCGGCTTTCGGTTTGGCGGCGGCCTTACGCCCTGCCGCCCGCTTCACCGATTTTTTCTTCGCCGCCTTTGTCTTCGCCTTCTTTCTCGCCGCCTTCGCCATCATCCATCCTCGTCCGTCATTCCCTCGATCGTCGTCGCCTCAAGCCCTTATTGCGGTTTGTCGGGATCGGGCTTGGGCGTCGGCGCCCAGGCCGAGGGCGCAGCCGGCTTGGGTTCCGAGCCGTGGCTCATCGGTGCCGGAGCCGGCGCGGGTGCCGGCTTGGGCGCCGGAGCCGGTTTCGGCGCCGCCATGGCGGGCTTGGGTGCCGGGGCGGGCGCCGGCTTGGGAGCCGGGGCGGGCTTCGGTGCCGCGGCCTTCTTCTTCCGCGCCGCCTTCTTCTTGGCGGCCTTCTTGGCAACCTTCTTCTTGGCGCTGCGCCGGGGCGCTACCTTGCGCTTCGGGGCTTTCCGCTTCGCCGTCTTCTTGGCGGATTTCTTCTTGGCGGCCTTCTTCTTCGCCGCCTTCTTCTTGACTGATCGTCTGGCCATAGATCCTCCCCCTAACAAGGTTGGATATCGGACGCGCCGGTGGCGCGCTCGCCGGATTCTTCGATCCGAGATTGGGAGTGTTCCGTTTCGGCGCGCGCTTGTCCAGCGCGCCCGTCGCAAGATCGATCAGTTCGTGAGCAGTCGCGCCCGTTCCTTCGTCCATTCGCACGCGACCGCCGCACCCTCGGTCATCTCGGGCAGCGACTCCTGACCGGCACCGAGACGCGCGACCAGGGGCCGCGCCAGACCGACGACGCGGACATGGAGAATGAGGTCCTGGCCCAGATAGGCGACGCTCTCGACTCGGCCGGCCAGCCCGTCGCCCGACGCTGTCGGCGTTCCCGGGCGCACCCGGATTCGCTCCGGTCGGATCGCCAGCGACGCCGGCGTTCCCGCCGGCAGGCCGCCCTCGGCAGCCGGCAGCACCCGGTCCAGGCCCTGGGCCGCCAGGCCGCCCGGCGCCGCCCTTCCTTCGATCAGATTCATCAGCCCGATGAAGTCGGCGACGAAGCGGTTGGCCGGCTCCTCATAGAGCGCGCGCGGCGGCCCCAATTGGGCGATCTGGCCCTGATTCATCAGGGCGATCCGGTCCGCCATGACCAGGGCTTCCTCCTGGTCGTGGGTTACGATCAGGAAGGTGATGCCGGTTTCATGCTGCAGCCGCTTGAGCTCGAGCCGCATCTGGTCGCGCAGCTTCTTGTCGAGGGCGGCCAAGGGCTCGTCCAGCAGCAGGAGCCGGGGCCGTTTGACCAGGGCCCGGGCGAGCGCCACCCGCTGGCGCTGGCCGCCCGAGAGCAGATGCGGCTTGCGTCGGGCCACATCCTCGAGCTGGACCATCGCCAAGGCCTCGGCGGTACGCCGCTTCAGCTCCGGGCCCCGGACGCCTTCCATCTCCAGCCCATAGGCGACATTGCCCTCGACCGTCATATGCGGGAACAGGGCATAGGACTGGAACATCATATTGATCGGGCGCCGGTTGGCCGGCATGGCGACCAGATCCCGGCCGTCCAGCGCAATCCGTCCGCGATCCGGCGTCTCGAACCCGGCCAGGATGCGCAGGAGGGTGGTCTTGCCGCAGCCCGACGGCCCCAGCAGGGCGAAGAACTCGTTCTCGCGGATTTCCAGGTCGATCCCGGCCAGCGCCACGACCGGTCCGAAGGACTTTTCCACAGCGGCGATCTGGATCAGCCCGGTCATGCGCCCGGCCCCCGCCCCGACTCGCGGCTGAAGCGCTGGGCCAGCAGCATCAGGGTGAAGCTCACCAGCAGCAGCAGGGTGGCGATGGCATTGATCTCGGGGGTCACGCCGAAGCGGATCATGGCGTAGATCTTCATGGGAAAGGTGGTGGAGCCGCTGCCGGCACCGGCGGAGAAATAGGCGATCACGAAATCGTCGATCGACAGGGTAAAGGACAGGAGGGCCGCCGCGATCACGCCCGGCAGGATGATCGGCAGGGTGACGCGCCGGAAGGTGGTCCAGGCCCCGGCTCCCAGATCGATCGAGGCCTCGATCACGGAGCGGTCGAAATTCCTGAGTCTCGTGCGCACCACGGCCGCCGCGAAGGCGATCACGAACACGCTCTGCGACAGGACAATGGTGTAGAGCCCCAGCGTGAACTGCAGCAGCGTGTAGAAGGACAGGAGTGCGATCGCCAGAACGATGTCGGGAATAATCATCGGCACCATGACGAAGCTGTCGAGGAGAGTCGAAGGCCGCCCGCGCTCGAGCCCCAGCGCCAGCAAGGTGCCCCCGGCCGTCGAGATCAGCGTGACGGCCAGAGCCACAGCCAAGCTGTTGGCGACCGACTTCAGGATTTCGGGATTCTGGATCAGCGCGCCATACCATTTGAAGGAGAAGCCGGTCCAGGCGGTCGGCATGCCCCCCGCATTGAAGGAGAGCACGATCAGGGTGACGATCGGCCCATAGAGGAAGAGATAGATCACGAGCGCATGCGCCTTGAGCAGGCGGCGCGTGCCGCGGCCCTGCAGCCTGGCGAGGGCGCTGGCATCAGTCATAGGTGCCCATCCGCCGCGCGCGGTTGACGAGATAGGCCTGGAGGCTCAGGAGCGCCATCATCACGCCCATCAGGATGAAAGAGAGGGCGGAACCGAAGGGCCAGTCGCGGGCGTTGAGGAACTGGTCATAGATCAGATTGCCGACCATTACCGTGCGTCCGCCGCCCAGGAGGTCGGGGGTGATGAAATTCCCCATGCTGTAGACGAAGACGAAGATGGCGCCGGCAGCGGCTCCCGGCACCGTCAGCGGCAGCGTGATGCGCCGGAAGCTGGTGAAGCCGGGCGCGCCCAGATCGGTCGAGGCCTCGATCAGGTCGGGCGAGAGCCGGCTGATGGCCGCATAGAGCGGCAGGATCATGAAGGGCAGATAGGCATAGACCAGGCCCACCAGGATCGCGAACTCGTTATAGAGCAGATCGACCGGCTCGCTGGTCAACCCCAGCCAGGAGAGAAGGCCGTTGATCAGCCCCTGCCGGTTCAGGATCACGATCCAGGCATAGGTGCGGATCAGATAGTTGGTCCAGAAGGGCAAGACCGCCAGCAGCAACAGGATCTTCTGCCAGCGCAAGGGCGCGGTCGCGATCAGATAGGCCATGGGATAGCCCAGGACGAAGGCGATCAGCGTGGCGAGGCCGGCGATCTTGAGCGAGGTCAGCAGGATGCCGAGATAGAGGCTGTCGGCGGCGCGGCTGTAGTTCTCAAGCGTGAAGATGTAGTCGATGCCGCCATAGGTGCCGCGCTCGAAGAAGCTCAGCACCACAACGAGCGCGCAGGGCAGCACCAGGAAGAGCGCGATCCAGCCCAGCGGCAGCGCCAGCAGGCCGGCCCGCGTCCGGGCGGCCGGCGACCATCGCGGCGGGCGCGGCTTGTCGGCGGACAGGGCGATCGAGCTCATGGCAGGGGAAAAACCGGCACGAAACGAAGACGAGGCTGCCCCGGACTATCGAGGCAGCCCCGACCGTCGTTTCCGGCCTACTGCGCCGAGGTGATCTCGGTCACGGCGCGGGTATAGTCCTTCTGCGCCTTGCCCAGATCGCGCAGCTGTTCCTGCTTCATCAGCTCCGCGGGCGTCATGCCGATATTGGGATATTGCTCGATCAGCTTCGGGTCGAGCCCTTCCATCGCCTTCTGGTTCGGCACCTTGTAGAGGATGTTCTCCGCCACCCAGCGGTGAATCTCGGGCCGCAGCACATAGTTGATGAAGGCCATGGCCGCGTCCTTATGTTCCGAGGCCGCCGTCACCACCATGGTGTCGACCCACATGTCGCTGCCTTCCTTCGGCACCACGAACTTGATGGCCGCATTCTCGGCGATGCCGTAATTGCACCAGCCGTCCCAGGCCTGGACCAGCACCGCCTCGCTCGACACCAGTTTCGAATAGAAGGTGGTGTCGTCATAGGCGAGCAGGTTCTTCTTGGCCTCGATCAGGAGCGCCTTGGTCTTGGCGATCTCGTCCTCGTTGGTGGTGTTGACCGAATAGCCCAAGGCCTTCTCGCCCGCCGCCATCAGCCAGCGATCGGTCGCCAGCATGGTGATGCGGCCCTTGATGTCGGCCGAGGGCTGCAGCAGGTCCATCCAGCTGGTGGGCGCGGTCTTGATCAGGTCCGAGCGGTAGCAGAGGCCGGTCGTGCCCCAGGCATAGGGGACGGAATGCGCGTTGCCCGGGTCATAGGCGAGCGCGCGGGCTTCGGGATAGAGATTGGCGAGATTCGGGATCTTGGCGGCGTCGAGCGGCGCGATCAGCTGCAGGTTCTGCAGCGCCTCGACGAAGGGGCTGGAGACGAACAGCACGTCATAGCCCTTGCCGCCGCCGGCCACGACCTTGCCCATGATCTCTTCATTGGTGGCGTGGACCGACATCTCGGCTTCGATGCCGGTTTCCTTGGTGAAATTGGCCAACAGGTCGGCCGGCATATAGCCGTCCCAGTTGGAGATGACGATTTTTTCCGCGAACGCCGCGCCGCTGCCGAGCAGCAGGCCGCAGGCGAAAGCAAGGCCGAACGCGGCCCTGCGGGTCAGGCGCAGTGTCATGAAACGCTCCCCGTTATGCATCCGATCGGGCCAGGTTGCGGACGAACCGGTCCTGAGCCCTTGTGAATTGGCAGTCCTTGCGGGAACGATCATCGGGGGCGGATCGCCCCGGGGTCAACCCACCTTGGGGCGCGTGAAAGAATCGAGCCGAATGGCGAGAGGCGCGGGAGCAAGATTTCAAGCCCCCTCCCCTTGCGGGAGCGGATAGGGGGAGGGGGTGCCGCGCACGAGGTTTTTGCCAACAAACGCGCAACTTGCTCATCGCTTCGCCTGTGGCGGGCGCCCCCTCCCCGCTCGCCGCCCCTCCCGCCCGCGGACTTCGCCCGCCGACTCCTTCAGATCGCCGGCGAAGCCGGCATGGGAGGGGCCCTGGTTTCTGTCAGGGTTCCGCCGCGGCGCCCGACCAGGGTGAGGCGATATCGGCCATGCCGCGATTGAGGCCGCCGCCGGGCTCGCGCATGACGGCGTTGGGCGAGGCGAACAGCACCGGATGGACATCGAGCGTGCCGCGGCGCACCGCGAGCGCCGGGTCGATCGCGGCCTTGATCTCGGGCGAGAGGCGATTGTCGAGCGTGACGCCGGCGCCGCTGGCATCGAGGCGCGGACAATGGAAGGCCGCCTCGAGATCCATGCCGAAATCCACCAGGAAGGACAGGATCTGCGCCACTGCGGGCAGGATGCGCCGGCCGCCGGAGGCGCCCAGCGCCGCCCAGGGCTGGCCCGACTTGCGCAGGATCGTCGGCACCATGTTGGAAAGCGGGCGCTTGCCGGGCGCCATCGAGTTGGGCCGGCCCGGCGTCGGATCGAACCACATGATGCCGTTATTGAGCATCACGCCGCTGTCTTCGAGCAGCACCTTGGAGCCGAAGCGCGACAGCAGCGTCTGGGTCAGCGCCACCATATTGCCCTGCCGGTCCACCACGGAGATATGGGTCGTGCAGGAGGCGCTCGCCGGATTGTTGCGCGCCGTGCCGTCGCCCGCATCGCCCATGGTCTGAAGCCGCTCGCGATAGGCGCGGTCGAGGGCCGAGGCATAGGCGCGGTAGGCATCGGGCCCGGGCGCGCGGCCGGATCGCTCCTCCATGTCGGCGGTGAGGAACTCCAGGGTACGGGCGAGCGTCGGGCCCGCCGTCAGGCCGCCCGGCGCGAAGACTTCGACCTCGCGATAGGAGGACGCCGGGGCCGGCACCACGCGCGCGCGATAGTCGGCGAGGTCGGCAGCCGAGAGCTTGCCGCCGAGGCGTTGCATCTCGGCCGCGATGGCACGCGCGGTCTCGCCCTCATAGAACTCGCGCGCGCCTGCCTTGGCGAGCCGGCGGAGCGTGATGTCGAGCTTGCCCAGCGCCAGGCGCGGCGGCGGACCTTCGGCCGCGGCCGGCGCCGGCGGCAGTCCACCCGGCAGATAGATCTTGCGGGCGCCGGCATTCTCGGAAAGCTCGCGTGCCGCGACGGCGATCGAGAGCACGGTGTACCAGTCGACCGGCAGGCCGGCCTGGGCCAGGGCCGCGGCGGGCTCCAGCAGGCGGGCCCAGGGCAGCGTGGCGAAGGTCTCGTGGGCCACGCGCATGCCGTCGACCGTGCCCGGCACGGCGACCGAGAGCGGCCCCTTGATGTTGCGATCGCCCTTGACCGAGGGCCATTCGAACAGCGCCTGGGTGGTGCCGCCTGCGAGCGGATAGTCGGCCGGATCGAGCGTCTTGGGCGCGATCATGCCGAACTCGACGCATTGCACCTCGGGCGCGCCGGCCATCGCCACCAGCATATAGCCGCCACCGCCGATCCCGCTCATCCAGGGCTCGAGCACACCGACCGCGAAGCTGGTCGCGATCGCCGCGTCGACCGCATTGCCGCCGTCCGCCAGCACGGTCGCACCGATCTTGGCCGCCGCCAGGCTCTGCGAGGTGACGATGCCGCCCTCGGCGGCCACCGCCTTCTTCACGAAACTGCCTTCGGGGCGATAGGGATCGAGCATGGGATTTCCTTTGGGCGCGGGCCAGGGGCCGGCTGGGGATAGGCGGCCGACAGGTTAGCGCCTCGGGGCCCGAAAGACAGCCGCCTACAGGTGACCGACTCCGAAAGTAAAGGTTAGACTCTAGGCGACCATCACCGCACCCACGGTCCCTTCCCCTTCATGAAGCGCTGGCTCGATCTCCTCATCCCCTTCGCGCTTCTGCTGGCCGCCCTGGTGTTGCGGGTCGAAGAGGGACCGGGTATCGAACGGCTCCGCAACCTCGTCTTCGACAGCTATCAGCGCTTCCAGCCCCGCCCCTATGCCGATGCCGGGGTCACGATCGTCGACATCGACGAGGAGAGTCTCGCCCAGATCGGGCAATGGCCCTGGCCGCGCTCGAAATTGGCGGAGCTGGTGACGAAGCTGGGCCAGCAGGGCGCCGCAGCCATAGCGCTCGATATTATCTTGGCCGAGCCCGATCGCACGGGCCCTCAGAACCTGATCAAGCTGTGGCCGGGCAATTCCGATCTCGACGCGGTTAAGGATACGATTCTGAAGCTGCCCGATCCCGATACGGCCCTGGCGCAAGCGCTTGCCAGCGGTCCCACGGTCGTCGGCGTTCTGCTCGTCAACCGAGAGACCCCGATCAACGACAGCAACCCGCTTCCGGTCATCGCGGGCTTCACCAATGCCGGCGACGATCCGCGCCTGTTTCTCATTCCCTATTCGGGAGCGGTTCGTCCATTGCCGATCTTCGAGAAGGCTGCCGCCGGCTATGGCAGCGTCAATGTCGAACTCGACGCGGATGGAACCGTGCGGCGCCTGCCGGTGGCAACGACCCTGAACGACAAGCTCGTTCCGAGCTTCGCGGCCGAAGTGCTCCGTGTCGCACAGGGCGTGCCGAGCTACGTCATCAAGGCTTCGGGCGCCAGCAGCGAATACAGCATGGGAAACACGAAGACCGGCATTGTCGCCGTCAAGATCGGGCGGCTCATCGTTCCAACGGATAAGGACGGCACCGTCTTCCTCTATGACAGCGGCCATCGCCCGGAACGATTTGTGCCGGCATGGCAGGTCCTGGCCGGTACCAACGATGCATCCAAGATCGATGGCCATCTCGTGGTCATCGGTTCGAGCTCGGAGGGCCTCAAGGATCTGAAACCGACGCCCATTGCCGCGACGATGTCCGGCGTGGAGGTCATTGCTCAGATCCTCGAACAGATGACGACCGGAAATTTTCTGAAACGTCCCGATTGGGCCAAAGGGGCGGAGCTTCTCTTCCTCCTCCTCTTCGGCAGCGCGCTCATCGTCATCGCGCGGCGCTTCACGGCCATCGGCGGTGCCGTCGTCGGCCTCCTCGGCAGTGCCGCCGCCATCGGCGCCTCCTGGTTCGCCTTCACCCGCTATGGCTGGCTGGTCGATCCGATCTTCCCCGTGGCCGTCGCCACCGTGCTCTATATGACGACGACCTTTCTGGGCTATCTCCGCACCGAGGGTGAGAAGCGCTTCATCCGCGACGTGTTCAGCCAGATGATGTCGCCGATCCTGGTCGAGAAGCTGGCGAGCCAGCCCGAGCCGCCCAAGCTCGGCGGCGAGCTGCGCGAGCTCACCGTCATGTTCTCCGACCTGCAGGGCTTTACCAGCATCGCCGAGGGGCTGGCGCCGCAGGACCTCACCCGCCTCATCAACCGCTTCATGACGCCGATGGCGCGCGTGATCCAGGACGACCATGCCGGCACCATCGACAAGTTCATGGGCGACGCGATCATGGCCTTCTGGAACGCGCCGCTCGACGTGCCCGACCATCCGCGCCGCGCGGTCGAGGCGGCGCTGGGCATGCGCGAGGCCCTGGTCGCGATCAATGCCGAGCTGGCGCGCGAGGCGGCCGAGAAGGGCGAGGGTCCGATGGGCCTCGCCTTCGGCATCGGCATCAATACCGGCCCCTGCAGCGTCGGCTATATGGGCTCCGAGCAGCGCAAGGCCTACACCACGATCGGCGACGCGGTGAACCTGGCCTCCCGCCTCGAGGGCCTGACCCGGCTCTACGGCGTCGATTGCGTGCTGGGCGACAGCACCGCCCAGGCCGTCCAGCCCGCCCCCGGGAACGCCCCCGTCTTCGCGCTGCTCGAGGTCGACCTGGTCCGGGTCAAGGGCAAGCAGCGGCCGGAGCCGGTTCATGCCCTGATCGGCGACGGGGCCCTGGCCGCGAGCGAGCCTTTCCGCGGGCTGTCGGCGCTGCATAAGACGATGATCCAGGCTTACCGGGCCCAGGACTGGGACGGGGCCGCGGCCGCCCTCGCCCAGCTGCATCACGAGACCGAGCGTCATTTCCCCCGGCTGATGCCGCTTTACGCCCTCTATGAACGCCGGATCGCCGGCTACCGCCAGACGCCGCCGGCGCAGCCCTGGGACGGGGTCTATGACGCCCTGGGCAAAACCGGCTGACGCCCCGGAGCAGGTCCGGCTGATTTGCCGCGTTTTCACTCCTCTGTCCGCGTGACCTTGCCGAGTTTTCCGGGCTAGGGTGGCCGTCCAAGGCCAAGTCCTGGGGTTTCCGCCTTTGGACCAGGTATGCTCTATGTCCAAAAACCCGCCAGAACGCCGACATAGCTGACGCCATGCAGGGAGTCGTCTCCACCGTCTTTGGATTGGCCGGGCTGTTCGTGCTGGTGAGCCTCTTGCCATCGCTCGCCCGCCGCCTGCTGCTGCCCGAGACGGTGCTGCTCGCCATGCTGGGCGTCGGGCTCGGCGTGGTGATCGAGCTCGGCCAGGCCAACCAAGGCGACATGGCCAACGACTTCCTGACCGCGCTCAGCAATCTCGAGATCCCGGGCGACGCCTTCCTCTACATCTTCCTGCCGCCCTTGCTGTTCGAGATGGCGCTCAAACTCGATGTGCGCCGGCTCATGGACGAGATCGTCCCGATCCTGCTGATGGCAATCGTGGCCGTGATCGTGACGGCGCTCGTGGTGGGCGCGGCCCTGTGGCAGTTCACCGGCGCCGGCCTGCTGGCCGCCCTCCTCCTGGGCGCCGTGATCGCCACCACCGACCCCGCCGCCGTCGTCGGCATCTTCCGCGACATCGGTGCGCCGCGACGGCTGACCCTGCTGGTGCAGGGCGAAAGCCTCTTCAACGACGCGGCCGCCATCGCGCTCGCCAGCCTCATCGCCGGACTCATCACCGGCCATGGCGAAGGCAGCATGGTCCATACCGTCGTGGATTTCCTGCTGGAATTCCTGGGCGGCGCCCTCTTCGGCTATCTGGTCTCGCGCGGTGCCGCGCTGATGCTGCCGGCTTTGCGCGGTTTCAAATATGCCGAGATGACCTTCACCGTGGCGCTGGCTTATCTCAGCTTCATCGTCGGCACCCAATATCTCCATGTGTCGGGTGTCGTCGCCTGCGTCGTCGCCGGGCTGACGCTCGGCACCAACGGCCGCACCCGGGTCACGCCGACCTCCTGGGAAAGCCTGGTCGAGACCTGGGAGCAGCTGGGCTTCTGGTCGAACTCGCTCATTTTCGTGCTGGCCGCGATGCTGGTGCCGCAATTGTTGGCGGGGCTGGCGCCGGTCGATTTCCTGCGGCTCGGCGTGTTGGTCGCCGCCGCGTTGGTCGCGCGCGCGGTCGTGGTCTATGGCCTGCTGCCGCCCCTGGCCGCCATGCGCCTCACCGGCAAGGTCAGCGCCGCCTATCGCGCCGTGATCGTCTGGGGCGGTCTGCGCGGGGCCGTGTCCCTGGCGCTGGCGCTCGGCGTCGCGGCCGACCCGGAATTGCCGGCGGAAACCCGCCATCTGGTGGGCGTGCTCACCACGGGCTTCGTGCTCTTCACCCTCTTCGTCAATGCGCCGACCTTAAGGCCGCTGCTGCGGCTGCTGGGACTCGACAAGCTCGGCGCCACCGAACGTGCCTTGCGCGCCGGCGCCCTCGATCTCGCCCATGCCGAGGCCAAGACCAAGGTCGAGACGGCGGTCGCGGCCGAAGGGCTCGATCCTGCTTTGACCAAGCGCGTGTTCGATCAGATCGAAGCGCCGCTGGGCACGGCGCCCCCTGCCGCCGCCGCCGAAGCCGAGATCGCCAAGTCTGCGAGCGCCGCGTCGGGCGAGCGTGAGCTCGACATGGCCGCGGTCGCGCTCTCGATCATCACGCAATATGAAGTGGAGCTGGTGCATCAGCGCCTGCGCGAAGGCACCGTCAGCCGGAAGACGACCGAGTCCAAGCTGGCCGATGCCAGCCGCCTGATGGACGGCATCAAGCAGGGCGGCGCCGAGGGCTATGTCAAGGCGGTCGACGAGATCTTGAAGTTTCCGCGCCGCATCCGCTGGGGCATGCATCTGCAGCAATGGTTCGCGATCGAGCGCCCGCTGGCCGAAATGCTGGGCGATCGTTTCAACAAGCTGTTCGTCAGCTCGCTTCTCCTGATGGATCTGGGCGAGTTCCTGCGCCGCCGGGTGCGCCCGGTCGTGGGCGAAGGGGCGGCGGCGGCGGCCGGCGCCGTGCTGCAGCGCCGGCGCGAGGGCGTCGCCAAGGCGCTGGGCGCGCTGCGCCTGCAATATCCCGACTATGCGCATCAGCTCGAGGAGCTCTATGTCAGCCGCCTCGCCTTGCGCTCGATCGAGGACGGCTATATCGCGATGCAAAAGGAGTCGGTCCTCAGCGAAGAGGTCTATGACAATCTCATCCGCGGCCTGAACCAGCGCCGGCGCAGGGCCTTCCGCCAGTTGCGGCTCGACATCGCCATGGCGCCCGAGACGCTGCTGCAGCGGGTGCGGCTGTTCCAGGGCCTCTCGAACGACGGCCGCCGGCGCGTCGCCAAGCTGATGCGCCCGCGCCTGGCGCTGCCGGGCGAGGAGATCGTCAAGGCCGGCGAGCATGGCGATACGATGTTCTTCATCACGACGGGCGCGGTCGAGGTGGTGCTGCCCCATACGCCGGTGCGGCTCGGCACCGGCGAGTTCTTCGGCGAGGTGGCGCTCGTCACCAACCGCCCGCGCACGGCCGATGTGGTCGCCCTCTCCTATTCGAATCTGCTGGTGCTGAGCGCCCGCGATCTCGCGCGCCTCAGCGAAGCCGATCCCGAGATCGGCCGCGAGATCGCGGCCGTCGCCCAGGCCCGAATCGCCGCCTTCGATTCCGCCGTCGGCTGATCCCCGCTTCAAACCCCATGACAGCCCTGCCGCCGGCCCCGGCCCTTCCCACCCTGCGACCTTCGATGAGCGGCGTCGTCTGGATGGTCGCCGCCGGCCTCGGCTTCGTCATGATGGATTCGACGGCGAAGTTCCTGACCGAGGATTATTCGACGGTCCAGATCACCTGGTGCCGCTATCTCTTTCACATGCTGACCGCGCTGCCGATCCTGGTCGCCTGGCGCGGCCGGTCGGTGTTCCACACGCGCCGGCTCGATCTGCAGCTGATCCGCTCGGTCCTCCTGCTGGGCTCGACCGTGTTCTATTTCATCGCGCTGCGTTACATCCCGCTCGCGACCGCGGCCTCGATCGGCTTCGTGGCGCCCCTCTTCCTGACCGCGCTCTCGGTCCCCCTCCTGAAGGAGCGCGTGGGGATGCGGCGCTGGATCGCCGTCGGGATCGGTTTCTTCGCGGTCTTCCTCATCATCCGCCCCGGCTTCGGCCTGATGCATTGGGCCATGGCCATGCCGCTTCTGGTCGCGGCCTGCTTCGCCCTCTATCAGATCGTGACCCGGCTCCTGGGCCCGATCGATCATTGGTCCGTGACGCTGGTCTATTCGGGCGTGGTGGGCCTCGTCGTCATGTCCGCGATGCTGCCGGGATCCTGGCGCGCACCCGATGTCACGGGCTGGTGCCTCCTGATCTTCGTGGGCTTCATGGGCGCCGTCTCGCATCTCTGCATGATCCGCGCTTTTACGCTCACGCCCGCCTCGCTGCTGGCCCCCTTCAGCTATCTGCAGCTGGCCTGGGCCGTGGCCATCGGCTATCTGGTGTTCGGCAACCTGCCCGATCGCTGGACCGCGGTGGGCGCCGCGGTGATCGTCCTGTCGGGCCTCTATATCTGGTATCGCGAGCGCGTCCAGGCCACCTTGCGCTGAACCTCCCGCCTATCCCCCGGGCGATATGGCTCGGAGGCTATGCCGGTGCTATAAGCGGCGACCATCCTGATCCGAGGCCCAAGAGGCGAAGACCCCGGACGGCGTTCCTGCCGTTCATGCCACGGATCCAACGCAGTCAGCGACAGTTTCCCCGCTGCGACGAGGCGTTCATCGGGCCTCGATTCCCGAGTGCCCCCGCCCTTCACGGCGCCGACAAAGGAGGACACATGGATCTCGAACAGGCCAAGAAGCTCGGCAAGAAGGACTGGCACAAGCTCGCCGGCAAGATCAAACCCGAGACCCGCAATTTCATCGACGGCAAGTTCGTCCCCGCCAAGAAGGGGAAGACTTTCGAATCGATCAATCCGGTCAATGGCGACGTCATTGCCGAGGTCGCCCGCTCCGACGCCTCGGATGTCGATGCCGCCGTCAAATCCGGCCGCAAGGCCTTCAAGAGCGGCGTGTGGAGCCGGATGGCGCCGCGCGACCGCATGGACGTGCTCTACCGCTTCTCCAGCCTGATCCGCGAACATGCGGTCGATTTCGCGCTGCTGGACGTGCTCAACATGGGCAAGCCCGTCAGCGACATGCTCAACAGCGACGTGCCCGGCGCGGCGCTCACCTTCCAGTTCATGGGCGAATGCATCGACAAGATCTTCGGCCAGGTCACGGCGACCGCGGCGTCGGAGTTCCACTACATCGTCCGCGAGCCGCTCGGCGTCGTCGGCTGCATCGTGCCCTGGAACTATCCGCTGATGATGGCCTCCTGGAAGATCGCGCCGGCGCTCGCGACCGGCAACTCG
This sequence comes from Hypericibacter terrae, assembly GCF_008728855.1. Classification (GTDB taxonomy): domain Bacteria; phylum Pseudomonadota; class Alphaproteobacteria; order Dongiales; family Dongiaceae; genus Hypericibacter; species Hypericibacter terrae. The sequence continues at coordinate 5,405,326 of NZ_CP042906.1, forward strand.
GTGGTGCTGAAGCCGGCCGAGCAATCGCCGCTCTCCGCCAACCTGATGGCGAAGCTGTTCATGGAAGCCGGCGGCCCGGCGGGCGTGCTCAACGTCGTCCACGGCTTCGGCGAGGAGGTCGGCAAGCCGCTGGCGCTTCATCTCGACGTCGACAAGATCGCCTTCACCGGCTCGACCGAGATCGGCAAGCTGCTGATGATCTATGCTGGCCAGTCGAACATGAAGCGGGTGACCACCGAATGCGGCGGCAAGACCCCGCAGATCATCATGGGCGATGCCAATCTGGACACGGCGGTGAACTACGCGATCGCCGGCATCTATGGCAACCAGGGCGAGGTCTGCAATGCAGGCTCGCGCCTCCTGGTCGAGAAGAAGGTCCATGACGAGTTCCTGGATCTCTTCACCAAGCGCGCCAAGACCGTGTTCCAGCCGGGCGATCCGTTCGATCCCTCGACGCAGATGGGCCCGCTGGTCACCAAGGACCAGCAGAAGCGCGTGCTCAACTATATCGACATCGGCAAGAAGGAAGGCGCCAAGCTCTGCTTCGGCGGCGGCGTGCCCAAGGGGCTCGAGAAGGGCGCCTATGTGCAGCCGACCTTGTTCGCGGGTGTGAAGAACGACATGCGCATCGCCCAGGAGGAGATCTTCGGCCCGGTTGCGGCCGTGCTCCCCTTCAAGAACATCGACGAGGCGATCGAGATCGCCAACGACTCGCTCTATGGCCTGGCGGCCTCGGTCTGGACCAAGAACATCGACACCGCCCACAAGGCCGCGCGCGACCTGCAGTCCGGCGTGGTGTGGGTCAACTGCTTCGATCATGGCGACATGACGATGCAGTGGGGCGGCTACAAGCAGTCGGGCCAGGGCCGCGACAAATGCTTCGAATCGATGCTGCTGCACACCCAGACCAAGTCGGTCTGGATCCATCTCGACTGAGAGCGCCCGGGCGCACCGGCGGCGACCCCGCCGGTTCCTTCGGATCAAACGAAAGCCGGCGGGATCGAGCGATCCCGCCGGCTTCTCTATGCCCGGTTCTTCCGACCGGCTGTCGGTGTCACCAGAAGATGAAATAGCCAAGCGCGCAGGAAGCGGCACCGCCGAGCAAGGCGAGATAAGGCAGCATCCCTGCCTTCTTCGGCCCGAGCTGCGTTTGCCCCGCCAGCAGCAGGTCCGAATACATATGCTCAGGGAACTTGCCCTTGTCGGTGACGTAGTGGCGGTAGAGGAAGAACGGCACCACAAGCGCCGCCGAGATGAAGCCTGACAGCAGCGTTCCGGCGCCCCAGACATTGGCGCCGGCGCCGAGCAGGAAGGCGTTCACATAGCCGAAGATGGTACCCAGCCCGAGCAGCCAGGTCGGGCAGCGCCAGGGGCGCCGCACATCCGGGTTGTCGATCCGGTGGATCCAGCCGGCATTGAGATTGAGGAAGTTGAAGATCAGGTAGTTACAGTTCGAGACCGCCAGCACGAAGATGTAGTCCGACATCAGCAGCAGGATCAGGTTGAAGCAGAGGTCGGTCCACATGGCACGGGTGGGGGCGCCATGGCTGTTCACATAGGCCAGGTATTTCGGGAACCAGCCGTCATGCCCGCCCTGATTGAGCGTGCGCGAGGAGCCGGCCATGGCCGTCATGATCGCCAGCATGAGGGTGAAGAACAGCAGGATCACCAGCACCTTGGTGATGAAGGGCCCGGCCTGGACCATCTCCGCCAGCGCCAGCCCCATGCCGGCGCCGGAATAGATGCCGGGGTCGAGCATCTTCTGGGTCCCGAAGAAGCCCTGGAACACCACCGGGACCAGCACATAGGCGACGATGCAGATGAGCCCCGAGACGATGATCGCGCGGGGCATGTCGCGGCCCGGGTTCTTGAACTCGCTCATGTAGCAGACCGAGGTCTCGAAGGCGTAGGCCGACCAGGCGGCGATGAAGAGGCCGCCCATGAAGAATTTCAGGCCTTCGCGGTCCCAGACGCCGGCGATGACCGAGCCGTTGGCGTCGGTCGCGAGCGGCGTGAAGGGCACGAAGTTCGCGCTATGCACATTGCCCGCGAGCAGCGGGATGATGCAGACGATGAAGAGCGGCAGCAGCGAGGCGATCGTCAGCAGGGTCTGGATCTGCGCGGTGCGCAGGATGCCCCGATGCTGGATCGCGAACACCACCAGCATGATGGCGGCACCCAGCAGGAAGGTCGCGTTGAAGCGCAGGGAGAGGCCGTCCGAGATGAAGCCCAGATCGACCAGCGTGACCTGCCAGGTCATGATGCTGGCCTCGGGCGCATAGAAGATCGAGAGCAGATAGCCCGCGCCCAGCCCCGACCCGATGGCGAGCACCGGGGTCCAGGCCAGCCAGTTCGACCAGAGCGAGAGCGGCGCCAGGATCTGGCTGTAGCGGATCCAGGCCGTGGCGCCATGGACCGCCGTGCCGCCGGTCTTGGACGGATGCAGGCCGGCGATCTCGGCATAGGTGAAGGCCTGGGCGAAGCCCAGCAGGACCGAGATGGTCCAGACCAGCCAGGCCGGCGCGCCGACCGTGGCCGAGATGCCGCCCATCGAGAAGAGAACCAGCGCGGGCACGCCGGCCGCCACGAAGACGACCTGTTTCCAATCGACGTCCCGCAACATCGTCGGACTCTGAGTGGTAGCGCTTGCCATGAGTGATCCCCCTAAAATGGCCGTTGGGCCCGTCGAGCCCGATTTGCCTGAAGCGGTGGCGCCGGTTGCCGGTCTTTCCCCGCCGGTCGAAGAATGATCAGGAGACGGCGCGAGGCCGCCTTCGCAATGGAGGGGGTTGTCGCGGCCACGACGTCGCGGTTCCCGCCCGTCACGGGCCGGTCCCAGAACCGACGATGCCTCGCGCATCCCCTCGACATGGATTCCCGCTCCGAAACCCAGCCCAAAACAAAACCGCCACGTCCGTTTCCAAGGAACGCGGCGGGCAACGGGATCACCGGGGTGCCGTCGGCACCTTGTGTCCCCTCGACTCCCAGGGCGTCAGGATCTTTACGTCCGAATTCGCCATGGAATCTGGATATCAGAGTGGCCCCGCCGACGCAACGCGGGCGCTTTCGATTTCTTCCCGATGAGCCAATTCGATACCGCTTTGGCCGGACCACGCCGGACGCAACGGCCTGACGGGGAATCAGGACTCGGCGTCGGGGATGGCCTGCTCCTGGCGGCGGCGGAAATGCCAGAGCTCCCAGCGCAGCCGGGCCTGCTTGTAGGCATCCAGGATCGACATCGCATAGACGAAGACGCCGCCGGCATAGCGGCCGAGGAAGGACTGGTCGGGCGAGGTCAGGTGATAGGTGATCCAGCCCAGGCTCAGCATCGAGAAGGCGAACATGAAGGCGCGTTTAGAATCGCCGTTGAAGATCTGCCCCACGCCGGGAAAGACCGACATCGCCAGCACGAGATAGGGATGGAAGGGCGGCTTCGCCCCGGGCCCGGCAGGCGCCGGCGGGTTCTTGGATCTTGCGGTCTGTGGCTTCGCCATGCGGGCTCTCGTCATGTGGAGCGGATCCGATCCGGCGGCGTGTCCCGGCGCAGTTCCTCGACAATGGCGATCGCCCGGTCGAGCAGGCGGCGGGCGAGCGCCGGTTCGAGACGCAGACGGGTGCCGAACTCCGCCTGGCGCAACACCAGATAATAGGGCCGTTCGGCCTCGGCCAGCTGATAGACCAGCCGCACGCCCTTGGGCGCCATCACCAGCTCCTTCATCTTGCTGTCCTCGAACAGCGTGGCCTGGCTGGCGATCACGGTGGCCGAGGGCAGGCCTTCTGTCCCATCGGCACTCACGCGCAAGCCGGCCGGATATCCCGCCGGCGTGGGCAGGCGATGTTCCATATGGCTGCTGGGCGAATAGAACTCCGTGTTGAGCGGGCGGGCCAGGAAATCGAGCGCCGATTTCTGCGGCAGCTCGGCCTTGACCGTCGCCAGCAGCCAGAGCGAGGGCAGCTTGCGCACGGCGACATGATCGACCAGCGCCTCGAGCTTGATGTCGAAGCCGCGATAGCGGCCGCTCAGGGCCGGATAGTCCACATCGTCCTGCTCCACGCGATAACGCTCGAACAGCGTCAGCACATTCTCGAACAACGCGCCGCGCTCGGCCTTGACCGCCACGCGATGACGCCGATGCATGACGATCAGGATGAGGAAGAACAGAACCGCCAGCGGGGCGGCGAGCCATGACATCGTGCCGGTCCGGAGCCTCAGACATGAAAGACAAAGGGCCGGCGGCAGAATTTCCGACGCCGGCCCCAGTCACAGTGGGAGGTAAGGCGGCCGCCGGCAAGCGGCGGCCGCTTGTTGCGCTCAATAGCCGAGCGGTTTCGGCCAGGCCATGGTGAACTGGTCACCGCGCCGGACGAACTGATAGCGGCGGAAATGGAACCAGAGCGAGGCGATGATATAGAAGAACATCATCGCCAGGAGCTGGCGGCCATAGCCCAGATAGACCGCGAAGAAGGTGATGATGCAGAGCGACAGCAGCACGGCCGCCGGCAAGGGATGGAACGGATGCTCGAACCCGCGCCGGATCGACCCGATCGGCCATTTCTTACGAAAGTTCCACATGTTGATCGGCATGAAGGTGTAGTTCAGCAGACCGGACAGGATCGAGAAGGTGATGATCTGCGCCAGCGGCACCTTGAGGGCGAAGATCGCCGCAATCGGAATCAGGAACACGATGGAGCGGTAGGGCGTGCGATAGCGCGGATGCACGGCGCCGAACCATTGCGGCAGATAGCGATCGCGCCCCATCGAGAACCAGGCCCGGGCCGCGTCGTTGATGCAGCCATTGGCCGAGGCGATGGCCGAGAACAAGGTGCCCACAAAGAGCGCCACATGCAGGAAGGTGCTGCCCGAGACACGCGCCGCGTCGAAGAGAGGCGCCAGCGTGTAGTCCCAGCCCAGATACTCCCAAGGCAGCATACCGACGCAGACATACCAGGTGAGGCCGGCCGCGATCAGCAGCGTGATGATACCCGTCATCGTGCCCAGCGGCAGGGCACGGCCCGGCGAGCGGACCTCTTCCGCCGCCTGGCAGGTGCCCTCGATGCCGAGATAGAACCAGATGCCGAAATGGAAGGCTGCGATCACACCGAGCCAGCCATAGGGCAGGTCGGTCAACAGCTCGGTATGCCGCATGATTTCATGCGGATTCCAGGGCTTCAGCCCGATGAAGAGGATGATGATGGTGAGGAAGGCCGCGGCAGTGATGACGAAGTTCACCGTCAGCGTCATGAAGACGCCACGATAATTGAGCCAGGCCAGGATGGCCAGGGAGAGCACGGTGAAGGGAATCCAGTCCACCGTACTGCCGAGCTCGCCGATGCCGATCTGGATCAACTGGCCCGCGACCTGGACGTCGCCCGCCTCGAGCATGGTGTAGGCCAGCACGAGATAGAGGCCGACATTGAACGCCATCAGCGGCCCGATCGTGTGTTTCGCCTGGGCATATTGACCGCCCGCGGCCGCCACGGTCGAGGTGATCTCGGAATCGATCATGGCGACGCAGGTATAGAGCAGACCGATCACCCAGCAGGCGATGAGGGCGCCGTAGGCGCCGCCCTTGCCCACCGCGTAGTTCCAGCCCATGAACTCGCCGACCAGCACGATGCCGACGCCCAGCGCCCAGACATGCGCCGGTCCCAGCACCTTCAGCAGCTGAATGCGCTGCGAGGACGGTGCAGCCATTGTTTGCTCGGCCATGGCTCAGTTCCCCTTCTTGGCTTCGCCGAAGAGATCGTCCACGCCCTCGCGCGAGCTCAGGAGCTGCGCTTCGCTGTAATTGCGATCCGTCTTCACGAAATCGAACAGCATCCAGGCGAACAACAGCGCCGACACGATCCACGCTGCCCATTCCAAGATTTGCCAGATATCCATGATGTTTCCCCCGGGGCTCCTGCGCTACTCGAACTTCTCGGCGATGACGTCCTTGTATTCGCGCCTGGACAAGACCAGCACAAAGACGAAATAGCCCAGGATGACCACGCCGGTCATGACGATGCCGCCGATATCGAGCGTGTAGTCGAAGGGCTGCGTGACGATGTCCGCGGCCCCCTCGACCGAGTAGCCCAGGGCCTGCCAGCGTTCCTGCATGGTCGGATTCTGCTTGATCGCTTCCCAGGTGAGTCCTGTCCAGGTCTGGGTGACATTGCCATCGGCATCGGCCGCTTCGGTGAGTTGCACGCCTTCGGGCAGCACCCGAACCCGCGATGGCACGGCGATGTTGAGCCAGACCGGCACGAACAGCACCGCGAAGACCATGACCAGCAGGCAGAGGACGTCAAAAATCTGTCCGCCTCGCCCTTGGCTCGGTGGATTGTATTTCTGCGCCATTGATTTCCCCCCTCGCTCGGTGTCGGCGTCAGCGGCCGGCGTCGAGATGTTTGATGTCGATCCCGTAGATATGTTCCTTGTCGTGGCTGTAATGCCGGACCATCGCGCCGATCGACGCGGTGTTGAACAGCAGCAGCACCAAGGCGGCGATCCAGGAGGCGATCCGGATGCCGTTCGACGGAATCATCGAGTTGACCGAGAGCAGCACGAAGGCGACCGTGGCCCAAAGCGCCACGACCAAGCCCCAAGCGAAGATCTTGTCGCGCCCGAACATGCTTTCGATGCGCGCAGACAGATTCTGAGCGGATTGTGCCATTGACGTTCCCCCTTGCGGTGGACCGGCCGCCCCGTTCGGGGTCGTTCCGGACCTTGTTCGGCACCGCCGGCTGGGGTCGTCGCCCGGCCCGGACTCCCCCGATCGATGGCCGATCGGTTCGCCGGAAGGCGCAATCTCAGTCCTTGGCGCCAGTCAATTAGGAATCTTCCGTTCCCTATAGGAAACGGTGCCCGCCGCCCCTCCCGATGTCCAAGCGTCATTTGGCTGAAGGGTATGCCCGTTTGAGCAAACTCTCCCCCGAATTGGGGAGAAAGCAGGCCCAACTGGACAAGAAGCGCCCGAGCGGTTCCACTGATCGGGAAGGGAGGGACAGACCATGCGGCTGCTTCGATCCAACGGCGATACGCCGCTGGCTGCGGCGTCGGCGGGCAAGCCGCAGAGCGGCCCGGCCGGCGCGGCCGGAGCCTCGCATCCTGTCCCCCTGTCCGAGACCGACCGGCTCTTCGAAGCCATCGCCAACTACACCTATGACTGGGAAAGCTGGCTCGGCCATGACGGCCAGCCGCTCTGGATCAACCCGGCGGTCGAGCGCATGACCGGCTACCGCGTCGCCGAATGCCTGGCGATGCAGGACTACCCGCTGCCGCTGGTCCATGAGGAAGACCGTGCCCTGATCGCAACGGTGATCGATCGCGGCGAACGCGGGGAGAGCGGCAACGACGTCGCCTTCCGCATCCGGCGCAAGGACGGCAAGCTGGTCTGGGCCGCTGTCAGCTGGCAGACGCTGTTCGACCGAGCCGGCCATTCCCTCGGATTCCGCACCAGCGTGCGCGACATCACCGAACGCAAGCTGTCGGAAGACGCGCTGCGCGATGCCCATGCCGAGGCGGAACGCGCCAACCGCGCCAAGTCGCGCTTCCTCGCCGCCGCGAGCCACGATCTGCGCCAGCCCCTGCAGGCGGCACATCTGTTCGCGGCGGCCCTGCGCATCGGCTTGCACGAACGCGGCGATCTGGATCTCCTGGGCTCGATCGAGGACGCGCTCAAGGCGGCCAACGAGCTGCTCGACGCGCTGCTCGACGTGTCGCGGCTCGATGCCGGCGTGCTGGCGCCGAAGTTCCGCGAGTTCGCCGTCGCCGATCTGCTCGATCAGGTCGAGACGGAATTCTCGGAAGCGGCGCGGGAGAAGCGGCTGGCCCTGCGCGTCCTGCTGTCGAGCGCCACGATCCACACCGACCCCACTCTGCTGGGCCGGATCCTGAGGAATCTGGTTTCCAACGCGCTGCGCTACACCGAGCGGGGAAAGGTCCTGGTCGGATGCCGGCGGGCCGGCGACCGGCTCGCGATCGAAGTGCTGGATACCGGCATCGGCATCGCGCCCGACAAGATCGAACGCATCTTCGAGGAGTTCTACCAGATCGGGAATCCCGAGCGCGATCGCACGCGCGGTCTGGGGCTCGGGCTGGCGATCGTGGCCGGCGTCGCCAAGCTGCTGGACCATCCGATCGAGGTGCGCTCCGAGCCCGGCCGCGGCTCGGTCTTCCGCGTGCTGGTGCCGCTCGCGCAATCGCTGGCGGCGACCGCGGCACCCGCGCCGACGCGTCCGATCCTGCCCGCATCGGCGGCCGCAGGCGCCTTGCTGCTGGCGATCGACGACGATCCCGATCAGCTCAAGGCCATGAACGCGCTCTTCGGCCGCTGGGGCTATCAGGTGCTGGTGGCCGATTCCGCGCCGGCCGCACTGGCGAAACTGACCGAGACCGGCCGCACGCCCAGCGCCATCATCGCCGATTATCGCCTGCGCGACGGGCTCACCGGGGCCGGCGCCATCGGCTATATCCGCGAGAAGCTGGGTCAGAAGGTGCCGGGGCTGATTCTGACGGGCGACACCGAGCCCGCCCGCCTGGCCGAGGCCAGCGCCTCGGGCTTCGAGCTGCTGCACAAGCCGATCGAGCCCCATCGCCTGCAGGACGCGATCGAAAGGCTGTTGTCGAATCGCTAGAGCCTGATCGTCTCAAGTCGAATCGACTTGAGACGCGAATCGGCCTCTCGTTGCTTGAACGGCGCGCGACCGCCGTCAATGAACCGGGCGCGCGGGCTGCCAGCCCAGGCCGGCGGCGACCATCGCGGCCTGCGTGCGGTTGGCGACGCTGAGCTTGTTCAGGATCACCTTGATATGCGCCTTGACCGTGCTTTCGAGCAGGCCCAGATCGCGCGCGATCTCCTTGTTGGATTGCCCGGTCATGAGCAGCCCCAGTACGTCGCGCTGACGATCGGTCAGATGGGCGAGTGGATTTTCCGGCCCGCCCTTGCCGATCGGCCCGCCCACGCCCTTGAGTGCCCGCTCCTGCAGCAGCTCCGCCGGCACATAGGTTTCGCCGGACATCACCAGCGACAAGGCGTGTTTGAGCGCCGCGTCGTTGATCGTCTTCAGCACATAGCCGCGCGCCCCGCGCTCGAGCGCCTCGCGGATCCGATCCGAATCGCTGATCGCCGAGACGATGACGATCGCAGCGGAGGGTACGGCGGCGCGCAACTGCTCCAGGCCCGACAGGCCCTCCATGCCCGGCATCCCCAGATCGAGCAGCAGCAGGTCGATGGCCGTTCGCTGCACGACCTCGAGGGCAGAGACGACGTCGCTCGCCTCCTCGATCTCGGAGTCGGGATAGAGGCGCTGTAGCAGCAGGGAGAAGCCGCGCCGGAACAGGGTGTGATCGTCGGCGATGAGGATGCGCATTGAAGATATCCGTTCACAAGCTGCAGTGCGCCGTTCGATCGCGATCAAGCGGCAAAGTTGCAAGGCCGCGTGCAGCATAGCGCGTGAAAGCCGCGCCGCAACAGAGCGCCTGAATTCGACCCAGGGGGCATGTCATCGGCAACGTCAGTGACGCTGGCCTTTGCGCCAGCCGTGGGATGAGTTTAGCGAACGACCTCGATGTTGCGCTGCACGCAACATCGACGGCGTCCGCTAGCGGTACGGAATTGGTCCGGAAGTCCGTTGTTATTCGGCGCCGGGTTGCGAGTGGCTCTCGCGAGTCGCGAACTCCTCGAGCAGGCCCGCATCGCCCGCGAGATCGAGTGCTGTGTAGCGATTGCGGGTCTGGCGCGCGCGGATCAGCGCCGTGCGGTAGAGCACCGCGGACCAGCCGAGATCGAAGGCGCGCCGCGGCGCGCCCGTGACCACCAGCGCCCGCTCGAGCGCCAGCACCGGGCGCATCACGCTCTGAAGTCGCGCCCGGATCCGGTCCCAGTCCTGCGCCAGCCGCGCGGTGAGGAGTTCCGCCTTGGTCGTGTCGAGGGCCTTGCCGTCCCATTCCCGGCGGCAGGCCTCGCCGCGTTCGACGCCGAAATGACGCTTCAGATCGCCCTCGGCGATGGCTGTCGGCCGCAGCACCGGCGGCGGTCCGTCGAGCAGGCGATGCTGCAGCCGCGCGAGGCTGAGCGTGGTGACGCCGATCTGTTCGCCATGGAAGGTCTCGGGCAGCCGCTCGCCCTCCATCATCTCGACATAATGCGAGACCAGATGCTCGCCCTGGCTCGCGGGATAGCTGCCATTGCAGATCACCATGCCGAGGCCGGAGAGCACCAGCGTGCGCGCCAGCCGCGTCATGGCCGCGGCATTGCCGGCGATGAGCGCGCCGGCCTCCTCGATCAGCGCGTTCTCGTCGGCGGCCAGCAGCGCGAAGGGCGCCTCGCGATAGGGTGTCCCCAGGAGCAGATGCGACAGCAGCCAGTCGGCCTGGGCGGTCGAGCGGCAGAGCGAATCGCCCAGTCCGCTGCGGATCATGCGCCGGGGCGCCGCGGCCAGCACCGAGAGATCGAGAAAGACCCCCACCGGCACCTGCGCCGCCAGGGATTTCTTGAGGCCGCCGACCGTGATCGCTGCATTGGCCGAGCAGTAACCATTCATCGAGGGCGCGGTGCCGAACACGGCATAGGGCTTGCTGTCGAGGAAGGCCGCATATTTGCAGAGATCGTTGATCGTGCCGGAACCGACCGCGATCAACGCATCGGCGCCTGTCGTCGCCGCGCGAATCGAGGCCACGGTCGCATCGTCGGCATGGGGGCGGTCGGGCAGCGCCACGCGCTGCAGATCGGCGATGCTCCCCAGCGCGCGTTCGACCCGGCGGCCGAGGATGTCATGCGTCGTGGGGTCGCTTACCAGCGCCAGGCGGCGCCCGAGCCCCAAGGGCTTGAGCAGATCGGCTTCCTGGCCCGCGAGGCTCGGCGCGATCGCGACGCTGCGCAGCGGCACCGTGACCGCGGCGCCGGTCTCGGGATCGCGCCAGCGTCCGGCCAGGAGATCGGCGATGAGGGAATCCGACATCGCGATCCTACCCGGCCCCGAACATCGGCTTCAGCGACTGGAAGAGCTGGCGATAGCGGCCATGCGCTTCGCGATAAAGCCGGTTGCGATGCGCATCGGGCTCGATCGCGAACCCGGCGGCGCCCACGAGCCCGGCCGCGCTGGCAAGGTCGGGCAGGACGCCGGCGGCGACGCCGCCCAGGAGCGCGGCACCGACCGCGCTCGCATCGGCATGGCGCGCCCGTTCCGCCGGCAGGCCGGTCACGTCGGCGCGGATCTGCGCCCAGAGATCGCTGCGGGCACCCCCGCCCAGAAGCCGCAGCCGGTCGGTCGCGACATTCATCGCCTTCAGCGCCAGCACCACGTCCTGCAGGCCGAAGGCGTTGCCTTCCAGCACCGCGCGCGCGAGATGGCCCGGGCCATGCGACGGCGTCAGGCCGTAGAAACAGCCGCGGGCGCCCGCGATCCATTCGGGTGTCATGGCGCCGCTCAGGGCCGGCAGGAACAGGAGCCCGTCGGCACCGGGCGGTACCGCCGCCGCCAGACGATCGAATGCGGCGAAATCCGCGATGCCCAGGGTGGCGCGCAGCCATTCGAGCGCGCCGCCCGAAACCCAGCCCGGATTCTCGATGTAGTGGAATCGGGCGCCCACATAGCGATGGGTCTCGGTCAGGGCCGAGGGATCGATGCGCGGCTCGCGATCGAGCGCGCCCACCACCTCGGCGGTGCCCAGCACATCGGCGACGATCCCGGTCTGCATCACGCCGCCGCCCAAGGGCGTCGAGAAATCGTCGCCGGTTCCGACCGCAACCGGGATCCCCGCCGGCAGCCCCGTCAGCCGCGCGCCTTCGGCGTTGAGGCAGCCGGCCTTGTCCTCGCTGCGGCGCAAGGGCGGCAGCAGCTTGGCCTGAAGCTCGAACGCCGCCATCAGCTCGGGCAGCCAGTTGCCTTCCGCCAGGCCATAGACGAGCGAGGTCGAGGCGAGCCCGTGATCGATCGCGCGCGCTCCGGTCAGGCGCTCGACCATGTAGGTCACGGGCTGATGGAACAGGCTCGCGGCCCTGCCGGCGTCGGTCTCGTCGATCAGCCAGCGCATCTTGGGCGCCATATGCGTCCCGTCGAGATTGGCGCCGGTGAGCGCACGGACGCGTTTGCTGCCGAGGCGGTGGCGGACGCGGTTCAGCGAGGCGTCGGCGCGCCGGTCCATCCAGATGAGAGCCGGGTGAAGAAGGTGACCCTTGGCGTCCACCGGTATGCAGCCATCGAGCTGTCCGGCAACGCCAAGGGCCGCGACGTCGCCGGGCTTGCTCCCCACAGCAGCCAGCGCGTCAGCAATGGCGGGCCCGAGAGCATCCTCCCAGAGCCGCGGATCCTGTTCGGCCCAGCCGGGCCGAGGGAAGGCGATCGAATAACTCCGTCTTCCGCTGCCGAGCAGGGCCAGACATTCATCGAGCAGCACCGCCTTGAGGCTCTGGCTGCCGAGATCGATGCCGAGCAAAAGAGCCATGGGCGATGAATACCCGTCTTTCCCGCGGGCGATCCTTGTCCGGCGTCAGGCGGTCGCCGCGCAGGCCTCGAGAATATGCTTCAACTGATTCGTCAGCAGACCCTGTCGCGGATAGAAGCTGCAATCGAGCGCCGCGGTGCCGATGGTGAAGAGATCGGCACCGGCGGCCGCGATATCGCGAATGCGCTGCGGCGAATTGATCGAGCCCGCGACGATCACAGGGCGGTCGGTCGCGCCCCGCGCCGCGCGAATGAGATCGAGCGGATCGGCCTCGGTCGCGCGATAAGCCAGAAGATCGACGCCCGCGCAGCCTTTCGCCACCGCGTTCCTCGTGTCGGCCGCCACGCGCGACGGGCTGCCGCCGAGCTTGGTCGGATGACCGATGGGGATACCGGGGAACGGGTAATAGCCGGTGCGCGAGCCTTTGAGCAGCGGCAGGATCAGATCGATCTGGGTACCGCCCAGGAGGTAGTCGACACCGAGCTCGACGCCGATGCGCGCCGACCGAAGGCAGCTCTCCTCGCTCGTGCTGACCACTTCCATGTGGGTGGCCCGGCCGTCGGCCTTGAGCTTGTCATGCAGACGCTTCAGCGTCTCCGGCGCCACGCCGACATCCTTGAAGCCGACATGGCGCAGCGGCAACGCACGGATCGTGTCGTAGAGCTCGACGCAGTCCTCGATGGTCTGGTCGTCGCGCGTCAGCATGAAGATGAAGTCCATGAATTCCTCTTTGTCGGGCCGGCAGAGGCGCGAGCCTGGGGCGACGGGAAATCATCCCGCCCCACGCGAGCCCCGGGAGACTAGTCGGGCCGGATCATTTTCACAAACGAAAATATCAGACCGAGTTGTGATCGAAATCGAACATGACGGGACGCCGGCAGAAACCCGAGGAAATCCGCGGCCCTCAGCGGGCCAGCAGGAGCCTCGTCTTGCCGCGCTTGATCAGGGCCTTCAAGGCCGGCGGCGGCGCCCGGTCGGTCACCAGCAACTGCGCCTCCTCGAGCCGGCCCAGCCGCGCCATCGCGTTGCGGCCGAATTTGCTGTAGTCGGCGGCGACGATGGTCTGGCGCGCATGCTGCATCATCGCCTGCGACACCCGCACCTCGCGCACGTCGAAATCGAGCAGCGTGCCATCGCCGTCGATGCCGCCCACGCCCACGATGCAGTAGTCGGTCTTGAACTGGCCGACGAACTCGACGGTGGCCTCGCCCACCAGGCCGCGCTCGCGGTTGTTCATCACGCCGCCGGCCACCAGCACCTCGAAATCCGCGTTCTCGGCCAGGATGTTCGCGGCATGGAGATTGTTGGTGATGACCTTGAGGGCGCGGTGATTGAGGAGGGCGCGCGCCACCTGCTCGGTCGTGGTGCCGATGGTGAGGAAGATCGAGCTACCGTCGGGAATCTCCGCGGCCACGGCATGGGCGATGCGCTTCTTCTCGGCCAGCTGCATCACCTGGCGCGCCTGGTAGGCGGAGTTCTCGATGCCGGACGGCAGCCCGGCGCCGCCGTGATAGCGGCGCAGCAGCGACTTGGCACAGAGCCGGTTGACGTCGCGCCGGACGGTCTGCGGCGTGACCGAGAAATGCTCCGCCATGGCATCGATCGAGACGAAGCCGCGCTGATGCACGAGGGCGAGGATCTGCTCCTGTCGGTCGGCTTCGGTCATTCGGGGACGCTTTCGGTTGCTCCCGCGAAGGATACAACGCGAGGGGAGGCCGCCGAAAGCCACTCCTGAGCCCGGCTCCGGGCGCGCCTCACCCCAGCAGGAAGCCCTGACCGATTCTGTCGTCAGGCTCATGCGTGAAGCGGGCGCTGCCACTGTAATGGGCGCGGCCGCCCACCTCGACCCGCACCGCAGCGAACTCCCCCGCCCGGACCGGCGAGACGGCGCGGCCGGTGAAGACGGAGCCGGTCACGCTTTGGAACTGGCGCCGATCGCCCAGAGCCGCGACCCCGCGCGCCACCTGCAGCGCCATGCGCGCGGTGACGCCGCTGCCCGTGGGGCTGCGATCGACCTCGCGTTCGGCGAAGATGCAGACATTGAGCGAGGGGCGATCGATGCCTTCGCCGCCGTCGGTGAAGATGGTGCCATAGAGGAACGCCAGGTCCGGATCGTCGGGATGGCGCAAGGGAACCTGCGCCTTGACCGCGGCCGTGACCCGGGCCGCCGCATCCACCAGATCGCGCAGCGGCGAACCCGGCAGCGACAGCCCCAGCCGCGCGGCCGGCAGCACCGCATAGAAGGCGCCGCCATAGCCGATATCGAGCGCGATCCGGCCGGTTTCGGGCAGATCGACCGCCGCGTCGAGCGCGAAGGCGAAGGCCGGCACGCTCTCGAACCGGACGGCGCCGTCCGCCGCCACCCAGGCCCGCACCAGGCCGCAGGGGCATTGGATATTGACCGCGGTCTCGCCCGAGGTGGCGCGCTTGATCCGGCCGCTCTCGACCGCCCAGCGGCCGACCGCGATCACGGCATGCCCGCACATGGTCGAATAGCCTTCGTTATGCATGAACAGCACGGCGAGATCGGCGCCCGGCAGATCGGGCTCGACCGGAATCACGCCATACATGTCGAAATGGCCGCGCGGCTCGAAGATCAGGAGCCGGCGCAGATGATCGAGCCGCTCGCGGGCATAGCGCCGCTTGGCCAGGATTGTCTCGCCGGGAATGGGCGGATAGCCCTTCACCACCAGGCGCACCGGCTCGCCGCCGGTATGCATCTCGACAGTCTCGATCGCGATCGGATCGGCCATGGGCGTCCCGGTGGAAATGGACGGCTCTGAAATTCAGGGCTGGAGCCCGATCAGCGCGGCGCGCTCGTTTCGAGGCCGAGCGTGGCCAGCACCATCCGCGTGATCAACTCGGTCGCGGCACGGTAGTCTTCCGGCCCAATGCTCTCCTTACCGAGCAGCGCCGGCACCTGGATATCGAAATCGGCATAGTGCTGCGTCGAAGCCCAGAGTACGAAGAAGAGGTGATGCGGGTCGACGGGTGCAATCTTGCCCTCGCGAATCCAACCCTCGATTACCGCGCAATGGCGGTGGAAGCGCTCGCGAATTCGAGTCTGCAGGACCGACAGGAAATGCGGAGCGCCATGCAGGATCTCGTTGGCAAAGATCTTCGAAGCGCGCGGCCGCCGGCGCGAGAATTCAATCTTGTCGGCGATATAGAGCCGGAAGGCTTCGGTCGGATCGCTGTCGGCGGTGAACAGGTCCATCGTCTCCTGCCAGCCATCGACGATGGTGTCCAGCAAGCGAAGATAAAGCTGTTCCTTTGTGCCGAAATAATAATGCAGGTTGGCCTTGGGCAGGCCGGCCCGCTCGGCAATCGCGGCCATGGAGGCCGCCGCATAGCCCGCTTCGGCAAAGATTTCCTCGGCGGCGGCGAGGATGCGGGCTTCGTTGACCACCCGCTTCGCGCCCGGCCGCCGGCTGGGCTGTGCATCATGGGCAGTCGCTTCGGTGAGTTCCATGCGCCTGTCGGTGTCGACGTCAATTTGCAGGGCGGGCGGATGATTGATTGCCCGACCACTTATGCAAGCCTAACCCCATTGTCAGAAGGGTTACAAGGGTCGACGGATCTTGGCGCCAATGCGTCGTCACGAGGCCGGCGCATCCCCCGTCCGGGTATCCACAACCGATTGACCTGCGGAACCGAGGGGTTAGCATCGGTCGCCGCGTTGCCGCCGGCCGGTCGTCCTGGTTCGTTCGGCGAAGGCGGGCTTTCGAGGGCGGTCCCGGGTTAAGCAACATGAACGAGGCTTGGCGGCGCTTCAGGCGCGATAAACTCGCCCTGGCGGGACTGGTCGTCATTGCCGTCACCGTCCTGGTGGCGGCCCTGGCGCCCTGGGTGGCGCCGTTCGATCCGGCCGAGCAGTTCTTCGACGGGTTGACGCTCGAGGGGTCGCCGCTGCCCCCCAGCGCCCATTTCCTGCTCGGCACCGATCTCCTCGGGCGGGACCTGTTGTCGCGGCTGATCTATGGCGCCCGCACCTCGCTCATCATCGGCGTCGCCGCCAATGGCGTCGCGGTCGTCGTCGGCGCGCTGCTGGGCGCCACGGCCGGTTTCGTCCAGGGCTGGCTCTCGACCGCGATCATGCGCTTCACCGATCTGATGATGGCGTTCCCGGCCTTGCTGCTGGCGATCGCGCTGGCCGCCATCTTCGCGCCCTCGCTCTGGATCGTGGCGATGGTGATCGCGATGGTGAACTGGGTGCAGATCGCGCGCGTGGTCTATACCGAGACCCGGGCCCTGGTGCAGCGCGACTATATCGAGGCCACGCGCGCGCTGGGGGCGGCACCGGCACGCATCCTCTTCCGCCACATCCTGCCGCATCTGGTGCCGACGGTCCTGGTCTATGCCACGCTCGGCATCGCCACCACCGTGCTGCTCGAGGCGACCCTCTCCTTCCTCGGCGTCGGCGTGCGCCCGCCCACGCCGTCCTGG
Organism: Hypericibacter terrae; assembly: GCF_008728855.1. GTDB lineage: Bacteria > Pseudomonadota > Alphaproteobacteria > Dongiales > Dongiaceae > Hypericibacter > Hypericibacter terrae. The sequence continues at coordinate 5,422,202 of NZ_CP042906.1, forward strand.
GGCGGCATCATCTTCGAGAGCCAGTCCTATTTCCTGTCGGCGCCCTGGCTGGTCTTCTTTCCAGGGGCCGCGATCCTGCTGGTGGCGCTCGCCTTCAATCTGGTGGGCGATGCCTTGCGCGACGTGCTCGATCCGACGCAGCGGGGGCGCGGCTGATGTGGGGCTATCTCTCGCGCCGCCTGGCCGGATCCTTCGCGATCCTGATCGGCATCACCATCGTCACTTTCGGCCTGACCTTTCTCATTCCCGCCGATCCGGTGCGCATGATCGCCGGCCGCAATGCGACCGCGCAGACGGTCGAGAACATCCGCCAGCAGCTCGGGCTCGACCGCTCGGTGCCGGAGCAATATGCGCGCTATGTGATGCGCCTCGCCCAGGGCGATCTCGGGCGCTCCTATGTGCAGAAGACGCAAGTCTCCGATTTGGTCTTGAGCCGCCTGCCGGCGACCCTGCTGCTGATGGCGGGCGCCATCTTCTTCGAGCTCCTGATCGGCATTCCGGCCGGCATCTTCGCGGCCACGAGACGAGGCCGTCCGGCCGACCGCTGGATCATGATGCTGAGCTTCGCCGGCGTGTCCGCGCCGCAATTCGTGGTCGGGCTGCTGCTGCTCTACATCTTCTCGAACCTGCTCAGCCTCTTTCCCATGGGCGGCTACGGCACGCTGGGCCATCTGATCCTGCCGGCCCTGACGCTGGGGATCGCCGGCGGCGGCTGGTATGCGCGCATGATGCGCTCCTCGATGGTGGATGTGCTGCGCCAGGACTATGTGCGCACCGCCAGGGCCAAGGGGCTCGGCCCCGCCAAGGTCGTGCTGGTCCATGCCTTCCGCAACGCCGTGCTGCCGATCATCGCCATGATCGGGCTCGATGTCGGCATATTCATGAGCGGGGCCGTGGTGGTGGAATCGGTCTATGGCTGGCCCGGCATCGGACAGCTCGCCTGGATGGGGATCCAGCGCATCGACATCCCCATCATCATGGGCGTCACCCTGGTGGCTGCGGTGGGGATCGTGATCGGCAATCTTGTCGCGGATTTGATCACGCCGCTGATTGACCCCCGTATCCGGTTGCGCTGACAATGCCCGCCATTGCCGGGGATCGGGCGCGCAACGGCGGAATTTCCGCAAGAAACGCGCCAAGGGCTGCAACCAAGAGCCCGACACCGTCGAACATGCACTCAGGGAGGAGAAAACAACCCATGAAGCGACTTTTCATCGCCGCGGCCGCAGCGCTGCTGCTGTCGAGCCTGCCGGTCCTGGCCGCGCCCAAGCAGGGCGGGGCCATCATCATCACCTACAAGGACGACATCTCCACGCTCGATCCGGCGGTGGGCTATGACTGGCAGAACTGGTCGATCATCAAGAGCATCTTCGACGGCCTGATGGATTACGAGCCCGGCACGACCAAGCTCACCCCCGACCTGGCGGAGAGCTTCGACATCTCGCCCGACGGCCTGACCTACACCTTCAAGCTGCGCGACGGCGTGAAGTTCCATAACGGCCGCGCCATGACGGCCGGCGACGTCAAATATTCGATCGAGCGCGCGGTCAATCCCGCGACGCAGAGCCCGGGTGCGGGCTATTTCAGCAACATCGCCGGCTATGACGATGTCGCGGGCGGCAAGGCCACGACGCTCTCGGGCATCACCACGCCCGACGACAAGACCGTCGTCATCAAGCTCACCGCGCCCAACGCCGCCTTCCTCCATATCGTCGCGATGAACTTCTCCTATGTCGTGCCGAAGGAAGAGGTCGAAAAGTATGGCGCCGATTTCGGCCATCATCCGGTCGGCACCGGCGCCTTCAAGTTCGTCGAGTGGAATCTGGGCCAGAACCTCACGCTCGAGCGGTTCCAGGACTACAACAAGAAGGGCGTCCCCTATCTCGACAAGATCACCTTCGAGATCGGCCAGGAGCCGACCGTGAATCTCCTGCGGCTGCAGAAGGGCGAGGTCGACATCCTCGGCGACGGCATCCCGCCGGCGCAGTTCGTGCAGGTGACGAGCGATCCCGCCAACAAGGAACTCTTCGTCGCGGGCGAGCAGCTCCATACGGGCTATGTCGCCCTCAACGTCAAAATGAAGCCGCTCGACGATGTGCGGGTGCGCCAGGCGATCAACATGGCGATCAACAAGGACCGCATCGTTCAGATCCTGAACGGCCGCGCCAAGGTCGCCAATCAGGTGCTGCCGCCGGCCATGCCGGGCTATGACCCGAACTACAAGGGCTATCCCTACGATCCGGCGCAGGCCAAGAAGCTGCTGGCCGAAGCCGGCCTCGCCAACGGCTTCTCGACCGAGCTTTATGTGATGAACACCGACCCGCAGCCGCGCATCGCCCAGGCGATCCAGCAGGATCTGGCGGCGGTCGGCATCAAGGCCGAGATCAAGGCGCTGGCCCAGGCCGAGGTCATCACCGCGGGCGGCACCGACGGCCAGGCGCCGATGGTCTGGTCGGGCGGTCTCGCCTGGATCGCCGACTTCCCGGATCCGTCCAACTTCTACAGCGTGATCCTGGGCTGCTCGGGCGCCATCGCCGGCGGCTGGAACTGGTCCTGGTACTGCAACCCGGACCTCGACAAGCGCGCCAGCGCCGCCGACGCCATGACCGATCCGGCCAAGGCCGACGACCGCAACAAGGCCTGGGCCGCGATCTTCGCCGACGTGATGAAGGACGCGCCCTGGGTCCCGATCATGAACGAGACCCGCTACACCATGCACAGCCCGCGGGTGGGCGGCGATCCGCAGCTCTTCGTCGAGCCGATCCACATTCCGGTCAATTACGACTACATCTTCGCGACCGACGCGCAGTAGCCTGACCCTGGCGGGCGGCCGAGCCGATGGGGCCGCCGCCCGCCGGGATTTCCGCTCAAGCCCATCACAACCGCCGCAACATCCGAACGGCGGATCACGAGAGGGAGGCTTCGTCATGACGCTCGGCTGCAACCACACCATCCACAAGTCCCACCATCATTTCGGCTGGGACAACAGCTTCAATCCGCGCCTCATGATCGCCTCGGGCGACACGGTCGAGTTCAAGACCACCGATTCCTCGGGCGGGCAGCTCTCGCCCAACGCCACCGTCGCCGACATCGCCAAGCTCGATTTCGGCAAGATCAATCCGGTCTCGGGGCCGATCTACATCGCCGACGCCGAGCCGGGCGACGCGATCAAGGTCACCATCCTCGGCTATAGCGCCTCGGGCTGGGGCTGGACCGCCAACATCCCGGGCTTCGGGCTCCTGGCCGACCAGTTCAAGGATCCGGCGCTGCATGTGTGGAAATATGAGAAGGGTCTCGGCAGCCCGGCCAGCTTCAGCGCCGGTGCGCGCATCCCCTTGCGCCCCTTCTGCGGCACGATCGGCCTGGCGCCGGGCGAGGCCGGCCATCACAGCGTGGTCCCGCCGCGGCGCGTCGGGGGCAACATGGATATCCGCGACATGGCGGAGGGCACCGAGCTCTGGCTGCCGGTCGAGGTGGCGGGCGGGTTGTTCTCGGTCGGCGACACCCATGCGGCGCAGGGCGATGGCGAGGTCTGCGGCACCGCGATCGAAAGCCAGATGGATATCGGGCTGAAGTTCGACCTGGTGAAGGATGCGAAGCTCGCCTACCCGCGCTACTTCATCCCTCATCGCGGCGAGGATCCGCGGGGGAAGAGGGGCTGGGACGCCACCACCGGTATCGGCACCGACCTCTTCACCGGAGCGCGCGATGCGGTCAAGGGCATGGTCGATCTGCTCTGCCGCCGCCACAATCTCTCGGCGGTCGACGCCTACATGCTCTGCAGCGTCGCCGGCGATCTGAAGATCAGCGAGATCGTCGATCAGCCGAACTGGGTGGTCTCCTTCTACTTCCCGCGCGCCGTCTTCGAATGAGCCCAGTGCCCTCGCCGCTTCTGTCGGTCGAGGGCCTCACCCTCGCCTTTCGCGGCGAGGACGGCCAGGCTCGCGTCGTCGACGGCATCTCGCTCTCGATCGATGCGGGCGAGGCGGTCGGCCTCGTCGGCGAATCCGGTTGCGGCAAAAGCGTCACCGCCATGTCGGTGATGCGCCTGCTGCCGACACCGCCGGCCGTGATCGAAGGCGGCGCGATCCGCTTTGAAGGGCAGGATCTCCTTGCCCTCTCGGAAGCGAAGATGCGCGCGCTGCGCGGCGATCGCATCGGCATGATCTTCCAGGAGCCGATGACGAGCCTCAATCCGACCTTCACGGTCGGCTACCAGATCGCCGAGGTCCTGACGCTCCATCGCGGGCTGGATCGCGAGCAGGCCTGGGCCGAGGCCGCGCGGCTCCTGACCCAGGTCGGCGTCGGCGCGCCCGAGCGCCGGCTGGCGCAATATCCGCATCAGCTCTCCGGCGGCCTGCGCCAGCGTGTCATGATCGCAATGGCGATCGCCTGCGGACCCAAGCTCCTGATCGCCGACGAGCCGACCACCGCGCTGGACGTCACTATCCAGGCGCAGATCCTCGACCTGCTGCGCCGGTTGCGCGCGGAAACCGGCATGGCCCTGCTGCTGATCACACATGATCTGGGCGTGGTCTCGGAGCTCTGCGACCGCGTCATCGTCATGTATGCGGGCCGCATCGTCGAGGAGGCGCCGGCGCGCGCACTCTTCGCCCATGCCTCTCATCCCTATACCGCGGGCCTCCTGGCCTCCCGCCCGAAGCTGGGAGAGACGGCCGCGCGCCTCCCGACCATTCCCGGCAGCGTGCCGCCGCCCCGCAAGCGCGGCATCGGCTGCAACTTCGCCGATCGCTGTGCCCGCGTGCAAAGCCGCTGCCGCGCGGAAACGCCGATGCTGGCGGCGATCGCGGCCGGCCACCGCGCCGCCTGTTTCAACCCGGTGCCATGACCGCGACCGCCGCCCGGCCCGCGCCGCAAGCGAAGACGCCGCTGCTCGAGCTCGAGGGCGTGGTCAAGCATTTCAAATCGCGCGACGGCAAGGGCTCGGTGCGCGCGGTCGACGGCGTCACCCTCGCCCTCCAGCCCGGCGAGACCCTGGGCATCGTCGGGGAATCGGGCTCCGGGAAATCGACCCTGGGGCGGCTGATGCTGCGGCTGCACGAGCCCGATGCAGGCAGCATCCGCTTCGAGGGCGAAGATCTGCTGGCGTTGCGGCCCGGCGCCTTGCGGCTGCGCCGGCGCCAGATGCAGCTCATCTTCCAGGACCCCTATGCCTCGCTCGACCCGCGCTTCTCGGTGGGGTCCAGCATCGCCGAGCCTCTCGTCATCCATCGCATCGGCGACCGGGCCTCGCGGCGGCGCAAGGTCGAGGAGCTGCTGACCCTGGTCGGTCTCGAGCCCGACGCCGCGCGCCGTTACCCGCACGAATTCTCGGGCGGCCAACGCCAGCGCATCGGCATCGCCCGCGCGATCGCGCTCGAGCCCAAGCTCATCGTCGCCGACGAGCCGGTTTCGGCGCTCGACGTATCGATCCAGTCGCAGGTGCTCAATCTGCTGGCCGAGCTCAAATCCCGACTCAATCTCGCCTATGTCTTCATCTCGCATGACCTGGCGGTGGTCGAGCATATCTCCGACCGGGTCGCGGTCATGTATCTGGGCCGCCTGGTCGAGCTGGCGGAGCGCCGCCGCCTCTATCGCGAGCCGGCCCACCCCTATACCGAGGCGCTGATCTCCGCCATCCCCGAGCCCGACGCCGATCGCCGCCGCCAGCGCATCATCTTGAGCGGCGACGTGCCCAATCCGGAATCGCCGCCGCCCGGCTGCCCCTTCCATCCCCGCTGCCCCAAGGTTTTCGATCGCTGCCGCACCGAACGTCCGGTGACGACCGATGTGGGCCAGGCCGGCGATCCGCATCTGGTGGATTGCCACCTCCATGGGCCGCGCGCGTGACCTCCTACTCGGGCTGCTGCTGAGCGCGGCCGTCGCCACGGTGGCGCAGGCCGGAGAGCCGGTCGATCTCGAGCTGGTGCTGGCGGGCGACGCCTCGGGCTCGATCGATGCCGACGAGCTGCAGCTGCAACGTCAGGGCTATGCCGACGCGATCACCGATCCCCGGGTGCTCGACGTCATCTGCGAAGGGGCCCATGGCGCCGTCGCCGTCGCCTACATCGAATGGGCCGGCAGCTTCTCGACCGATCTGGTGGTCGACTGGCAGGTGATCCGCGACGCCGGCTCGGCGCAAGCCTTCGCCGACGCCCTGCTGCACGCGCCGCGGCGCGCGCAGGGCTTCAACTCGATCGGCGCAGGGGTGGTGCTGGCGACGCGGCTGATCCAGACCAATAATTACGAGGGCACCCGCCGCGTGATCGATGTCTCGGGCGACGGCCCCGACGTCGGCGCCCCCAAGGTGGATGTCGCGCGCGACGCGGCCGTCGCGGCGGGCATCACCATCAATGCGGTCGCCATCGACTCGCATGACGAAAGCGCCTTTTCCAACGGCATCCCCCTGGCGACCCATTTCGCCAATCATGTGATCGGCGGACCGGGTGCTTTCGTCACGGAGGCTGACGGACTTTCCAGTTTCCGCGAGACGCTGCTCGCCAAGCTGGTGCGTGAAATCTCGGGGGCCCCGGCGCCCGGTCCCCGCCTCGCCAGTCGGCCCAAGCCCCTCTCCTGGCCGCCAGGCTGATCACGCTACCGGGCAGCCTGCCCGCAAGGCGCGCGGCCGAGGGAGCCTTTCCTGGGCGCGGGTTCGCTTCTGTCAAATTTGCACCCGGTTGGGTCAAGTCACCGGTTGCCGGACGCGGCAATCATGGGCATCGTCGGTAGCGGATGGGTCCTGGAAGACGGGTGGGTCCGGCCGGATGCCATTTTCTATATCGCAAATGGTGGATCGGTTTATCTTCGATTGTGAAAATGGCGGGCGGAGGCTAGCTTCTCCCTGGACTCGCAGGCGTGCCGGTTCCGGCAGCAGGGAAGCGTGTCCGCGCGAGCTGGAATTCGACTGGCATTTCAATGCGCAAGGTAACAAAGCCGGACCGCTCAAGGGCCGGCCCTCAGGGAGGAACAGAGGCATGACGAAGCAATTTTCGCGCCGGGACTTACTGAAAACGGCAGGCGCCGGAGCCGTTGCCCTCGCCGCCGGATCGGCGCTCGGCCGCAAGGCCTGGGCCGCGCGGGAGACCGAGCTGAACATCCTGTGCTGGGAGGGCTACAACTCGGCCCAGGTGCTCGATCCCTTCCGCCAGTCGAAGGGCGCGACGGTGAAGGCGGAATCCCTCACCAACGATCCCACCATGATCAACCGCCTGCGCGCGGGCGAGACCAATGTGTGGGACCTGATCAATGTGAATAATCCCTGGGCACGAAAAATCATGTACCCGGAGAAGCTGATCAAGCCGCTCGATCGCGCCAGGTTCGAGCCCTATTTCGACAAGATGATGCCGGCCTTCAAGCCGCCCTATCGCTGGGCGATGAGCGACGACGGCAAGGAGCTCCTGGGCATGTGCCAGCGCTTCGGCCCCTACAGCTTCGTCGTCAACACGGACAAGGTGAGCCGCGCCACAGCCGAGGATCAGGGCTGGGATCTGTGGAACGACGCCGCCAATGCCGGCAAATATGGCGTGCTCGAATCCGACGATTGGAACGTGTTCAACATCTGCCTGATCGCAGGCTTCGATCCGTTCCGCGAGCATAACGACGCCGAGGTGGCGAAATTCACCGAGGCAGCCAAGCGCGTCTTCAAGGGCGCCAAGGTCGTTGGCGACATCGCCACGATGAACCAGGCGCTGATCTCGGGCGAGATCAATTTCCACATGACCGGCGGCACCTATTCGGCCTCGCCGGCGCGCGCGGACGGCAATCTCAACATCCGCGGCGTCACGCCCAAGAAGGGCCCGATGGCCGGCGGCAAGGGCGGGGTGAGCTGGATCGAGGTGACCTCGACCGTGAACAACCCGCAGCTCTCGCCGCTGGCGACGCAGTTCCTCGAATATGTGCAGCATCCCGAGGTCGCGCATACCGTTGCCTTCGCCGAGGGCACCTTCAACCCGGTGGCGCAGATGGCGAACCCGGATTGCTTCAAGCTCTTCACCAAGGAAGAGCTCGATGCGATCCAGTGGGATTCGCTGGAAGAGGAAATGAACGCCTCGATCGAGTACGATATCGTTCCCGATTACGACAAGCTGCTCGACATCATGACGGCCGCCAAGCGCGAGGCTTCGGGCGGCTGATCGGTTCGACAATAGCGGGGCGCCGTCCCACCGGGTCGGCGCCCCCTGCTTTTGATGGCATTTCTGAAGAGGTATGAGGCGTGATACGGCCGTCGATCCTCGATCTCAAGGGCGTGACCAAGCAGTTCGGCGGGCTGACGGCCGTCGATCACATCGACCTCCAGGTCCGCGAAGGCGAGTTCTTCACCATCGTCGGCCCGTCGGGCAGCGGAAAGACCACCTTGCTGCGCATGCTGGCGGGGATGGAGTCGCCGACCGGCGGCGACATCCTGCTCAAGGGCGAGCGCATCAACGACGTGCCGGCGAACAAGCGGCCCACCTGCATGGTGTTCCAGTCGCTGGCCCTCTTCCCGCACCGGACGGTCGGCGAGAATATCGAGTTCCCGCTGAAGATCCGAGGGCAAGCACCGGCCGCGCGACGCGAGCGCTGCCTCCAGCTCATGCGCCAGCTGCGCCTGCCGGAGAATTACTACGGCAAGAGCGTCACCAAATGCTCGGGTGGCGAGCGCCAGCGCGTGGCGCTGGCCCGCGCGCTCGCCTATGACCCGCAGATCCTGTTCTTCGACGAACCGCTCTCGGCGATCGACTACAAGCTGCGCAAGACGCTCGAGAAGGAGCTGAAGGACATCCATCGCGAGACCGGCAAGACCTTCATCTACATCACCCACAGCCTCGAGGAGGCGATGGTGATGAGCGACCGCATCGGCGTGATGCGTGCCGGCAAGCTGGTTCAGGTCGGCACGCCCAACGAGATCTATACGACGCCCAAGGACAAGTTCGTCTCGGAGTTCATGGGCGAGGTCAATCTGTTCGATGTGCGCCTCGGCGAGGGCGGCAGGCTCGTCTCCGACACCTTCAAGACCAGCTTCTCCATCGGCGCGATGCCGGCCGGATTCCGCCAGGGCTATCTGGTGATCCGGCCCGAATTCATGCGCTTCGCCGGCGACGGCGAAGAGGTCGAGAACCGCCTCACCGGCAAGCTCTATAACGAATATGAGCTGGGCTCGCGCATCCAGTACCAGGTCCGGGTCGCCGGCCATGTGTTCCTGCTGGAGCGGCTGCGCCAGCGGCCCTTCCGCGCCAGGCTCGACGAAGATGTCGTCGTCGGCTGGAACGCCAAGGACAGCATCCTGGTGGCCGACTGATGGCGCAGCTCGTGGACAGCGCCAGCCGGATCGAGCCACCCCAGGGCGGTACCGGCGCCAGCCTCTGGCGCTGGGTCGCGGCCGCGGGACGGCGCCATTCGCTGCCGGTCCTGTTGCTGCTGCTGTTGGGCTTCGTGGCCCCGCTGCTGACGATCATCGCCTTCAGCTTCATGCCGCCGCGCAGCTTCTCGGTCTGGCAATGGCCGACCCTCGAGAACTACCGCGTCATCTTCGAGGAGACCTACTACACCTCCTTCCTCTGGTCGCTCGGCATGGCGGTGGTCACCGTCACGATCCTGATCGCGATCTGCTATCCGGTCGCCTATGGCCTCGCCAAGACCTTCGGCCGCTGGGCCAATCTGGTGACGCTGGTGATGGTGCTGCCGCTCTTCGTCTCGGAGAATGTGCGGCTCTATGGCTGGGTGCTGTTCTTCATCAAGGGCGGCGTGCTGCTTGGCAGCATCAAGTCCCTTTTCGGCATCGAGCTGGAGAGCATCCTGTTCCAGCCGGTCACGATCATCTTCGGCATGGTCTATGTCTATCTGCCCTTCATGCTGTTCCCGATGACGCTGGGCGTCTCGATGGTGCCGCGCGACCTGGTCGATGCCGCCAACGATCTGGGGGCCTCGCGCCTGCAGATCTTCCGCGAGGTCGAGCTGCCGCTCGCCATGCCTGGCATCATCATCGGCAGCCTGCTCAGCTTCGTGCTGGCGGTGGGCGCCATCGCGGAGGCCAAGGTGCTGGGCGGCCAGTCGGTCATTCCCGTGACCCACGACATCGAGATCGCCTTCACCTATGCGCAGAACTGGCCCCTGGGTGCGGGCATCTCGGTGATGCTGATCCTGATCGTCGGCGCGCTGGTCCTGGCCGTGCTGCGGCGCTTCGATCTCGACCGCATCCTGGGGCGCCGCTGATGACGATCGAACGCGGCAAGCGCTGGTCGCACGCCTTGATCGCCGCCTGGACGGTGGCGATCGTGGCCTTCCTCTATATGCCGGCCGTCTGCGGCCTGCTGGCCTCGCTGACCTCGAGCCGCTATTTCAATTTCCCGATCACCAAATGGGGCCTCGCCTGGTGGGGCAAGACCTTCGCCTCGCTGGAAGTCCGCGCATTGCTCTCGACCTCCATCACCATCGCCCTCATCGTGACCGCGATCTCGGTGGTGCTGGGATTCTTCGCGGCCTTGGCCTTCGCCCGCTATGATTGGCGCGGTCGCTCGATCTACCAGAAGATCGTGCTGCTCCCGATCTTCTTTCCGCAATCGGTGCTGGGGCTGGCGCTCCTGCTCTGGTTCAGCGCGCTCGGCATCGAGACCTCCTGGAAGACCGCCGTCTTCGCGCATCTGGTCTGGGTCGTGCCGGTTGTGACGCTCGTCATCTCGATCCAGGTCTATAGCTTCGATCCCGCGCTCGAGGAGGCCGCCTTCGATCTCGGCGCCAGCCGCTGGCAGGTCTTGCGGGAGGTGACGCTCCCGGTGCTCTGGCCCGGCCTCTTCTCCGGCGCGCTGTTCGCGTTCCTCTTGAGCTGGGGGAATTTCCCGCTCTCGCTCTATACCGACGGCGCCGACACCACCGTGCCGGAATACATGTATGCGAAGATGGTGGCGGGCTATACGCCCGGCGTCCCGGTGCTGGGCACCGTCTCGACGGTGGGCGCCGCGATCCTGTTGCTGGGCGGCTATGCCTTCATTCTGCTGGTCCGCCGCGCCCGCGCCGGGAGCGAAACCGGCGCCCCATAGGGCACCGTTCCTGACTCTCTCCGCGCGCGGATTCCCGGCCCTGCCTTTACCGTGAACGAACTGTAATGATCGCCGGACCCGCGATGCGCCGGAGGCTTGGTAGGATCGGATGACGCTGGCATAGGCTTGAAGGCCCCAGCGTCCAGCTCGCCGGCAACAAGGCGGGCCGCTCGGCAGCACTGAGATCGGTCGCTTCGCTTCAGGGGGCCATCAGAGCCAGCGCGGATCGATCGAGAGTTCTCCAGGCACGGACGGCCGCCAGCAAAGGCGAGCTGCAACCAGAAGAACGATCGCGGGAGAAGTCCATGACGGCTCAAGGAGCGAAACCCTCCGGTGCCATCGGCGCCAAGGGGGCCTACGAAATCACGCAACGCCAGGATCTCCACATGCTGCACAACAAGGCGGTGGGGTTGCCGGGCGTGCTCTTCCTCACGGTGACCGGCGCCGCGCCGATCTCGGCCATGCTCTTCAACGTTCCGATCGGCGTCGGCTATGGCAACGGCATCGGCGCCCCCGCCTCCTTCGCGGTCGCCACCGTCATCCTGCTGCTATTCTCGGTGGGATTCGCCGCAATGGCCCGCAAGGTCACGGCGACCGGCGGGTTCTATTCCTTCATCAGCCACGGCCTCGGCCGCGAGCTCGGCATGGCCCTGGGCTTCGGCTCGGTCGTCGCCTATTCGGTGTTCGAGGCCTCGCTCTGCGGCGGCTTCGCCTTCTTCGCCAACGCCAAGGTGATGGAGCTGACCGGCGCCAATATCGGCTGGCACTGGTTCGCGCTCTTCATGGTCGCGCTGATCGCGGTCCTGACCTTCTTCGACGTGAAGCTCTCGACCATCATTCTCGGTGCAGCCCTCATCGGCGAGGTGGCGATCCTCATCATCTTCGATGCCGGTATCTTCACCAGCCCGAACGCGATGGTCTCGGGCGCCGCCGTCAATCCCGCCAACGCCTTCATCGGATTCGCGGCGCATAAGAACGCGGCTGGCACCGATCTCGCGGCGGGTGCGGCCGCGATCGGACTCTTCTTCGCGTTCTGGTCCTGGGTCGGATTCGAGATGGCGCCCAACTATGGCGAAGAATCGCGCGACCCCAAGCGCATCGTGCCGCGCTCGCTCTATATCTCCGTGGTCGGGCTCGGCATCTTCTACACCATCACCAGCTGGGCCGCGGTCTCGGCCTATCCGACGCTCGACGATGCCATCACCCAGGCCCAGACCAACTCGGCGATGTTCTATCTGCAGCCGGCCGCGCAATTCATCGGCGGCTGGGCCGAGCAGATCATGAGCTGGCTGATCCTCACCGGCTCCTTCGCCTGCGGCATGGCCTTCCACAACACGGCCGCGCGCTATCTCTACTCGCTCGGCCGCGAGCGGGCCCTGCCGGTGGCCCTCGGCAAGACCCACACGCACTACAGGAGCCCCTATGTCGCCTCCTTCACGCAGTCCGTGATCGCGGCCGTCATCGTGCTGCTGTTCGCGATCTTCGCCGGCACCAACGACGCGACCCAGCAGGCCTATCTGATGCTCTATGGCCTGATGGCGCTGCTCGGCACGGCGCTGGTCATGATCGCGCAGGCCCTGGTCTGCGTGGCGGTGATCGTCTATTTCCGCAGGAACCACACGGCCGACGCGCACTGGTTCAGCACGCTGGTGGCGCCGCTGATCGCCTTCCTCGCCCAGGTCTATATCGTCTATCTCCTGTTCGCGAATATCGACTTCCTGGGCGGCGGCTTCGCCTTTGCCAACTGGATCCTGCCGATCGTGATCGCCGTGCTGGTGGCCGGCATCGCCTTCGCCCTCTATCTGAAAACCGCCAAGCCCGCCGTCTATGACCAGATCGGCCGGCTCATCTATGAGGGCATGGCGAAGTAGAGCGTCGGCGATCGAGCGCGCTCACCCCTCCCGTGAAAATTACTCCTCGCCCCCTCCCCTTGCGGGAGGGGGTAGGGGGAGGCGTCCATCAGCCGCTCGATCCCGCGAGCCGGCACCAGGTGAGCTCATGCTTGTTGTGATGGAGATGGAACAGCTGCGAGCCTGGGATCGCCGCGAAGCGGCGCGCGGTCTCGTGATCGGTCGCTCCCTGGAATTTCAGCGTGCAGAGAAGATTGCGCGCGAGACCTGAGGCCAGCCAGCGTTCCACCAGCTTCAACAGCCGCTCGGGATAGCAGATCACGTCTGAGCAGAGCCAATCGACCGGCCCGACCTGCGCCGGCTCGAGCGCGAAGGCGCTGGCCTTGAGGAACTCGATATGGGGCAGCTTCGCGATGTCGGGCGCGAGCGGCGCCTTGTCGACCGCCAGCACCGTCGCGCCCAGGCTTTGCAGCACCCAGCTCCAGCCGCCGGGGCTGGCACCCAGATCGAGGCAGCGCTGACCGGGACCCGGCATCCGGCCCAGCCGCGTGAAGGCTTCCCACAGCTTGAGATAGGCGCGGTTGGGCGGCGCGAGCTTGTCCTCGATGAACTGGACCTCGCCGTTGGGAAAAGGGCTGCTGCAATGGGCGGCGGCGAGGACCGTGGTCGCGTCGAGCAGCGTCCAGGAGCCCAGCGGTGCCGCCGGCACGGCCTGAGGAAATTGCAGCGGCTTGGCGCTCACATGCGGCAGACGTTCCTGGATCAGGCGTGCGCGGCCATGGAGCTGGAAATCATAGAGCGCCCAATTGCGCTGGATCGCGCGCAGCGCCTTGGCGCCCTCGGCGATCGAGCCGATCGGAATCCGCACCGGGTCCCGCCAGATGTTGGCGGCCCAGGCCGCGGGCCTCGCCGGCCCTTCGGCCAGCACCAGCCGGTCATGCACCGCGGCGACCGGGCCCAGTTCCGCGACCAGATCCTCGACGAAACCTTCCGGCGCCAGATAGCCGGTGAGGCCGCTGGCCCCGATCCCGGCCGTGACGGGCGCCGTCTCGCTCACGACCGCGCGCGCGCCGCCAGCAGATCGGCCGCGAGCTCGGCGAAGCCCGCCCCGCCGCGCGACGGCGTGACATAGCGTGGCTTGTCTTTGAGCCGGTGGATGAAGTCGCGCACATTGGCGACGCCCACCGCATGCGGGAAATAGGCGAACATCGGCTGGTCGTTGGGCGAATCGCCGGCATAGACGAACTCGTCGCGATGCGCATCGAGATTGATCGAGAACACCTCGTTCAACATCCGGCGCGACATGCCGAGCTTGTCGTAGTCGCCGAACCAGCCATTGACATGGATCGAGCTGATCTTGGCGGTGCAGCCGGCTTCCTCGAACAGCGCCACGATCCGGTCGACCGCCGCCGCCGGCAGAGGCGGGACGTCCTCGCAGAAATCGATGGCGAGATCGCTCTCGCGATAGAGCTGATCCGAGGCGAGGGCGGCACCCGGGACCGCGGCAAGGATCCTGTCGGCCAGCTGCTTCAACCGCGCGCGCTTCCCCGCGCGGGTCGCCTCGTCGTCGAGAAAGCGCTTCTCGAGCTTTCGCGCCTTCGCGTCATAGCGGAAATAGAAGGCGCCGTTCTCGCCCACCACCGCATCGACCGGCCACATGCGCGCGATGTGATCGCACCAGCCGGCCGGACGCCCGGTGATCGGCACCACCAGGAACCCCGCCTCATGCAGCCGTCCCAAGGCGTCGTAGGCTTCGGGCGTCAGCTGGCCTTCGCTCGTCAGCGTGTCGTCGATATCGGTCAGGACGCCGCGAATGCGCAGGCGTTCCGCCAGTCCGAAGGCCGACAGCGGTTGCATCTTCTCGATCAATGATTCCCCCGACAGTGATGAAAACGGCAAAGGACGTTCGGATCCGGCAAAGGCCTCAAAGCCGGTCGCGCATGGCGTACCACAACATACCCAGAATCTGGGCCGGATGACGCAACAACGGTCCGCCCGGAAAGGCGCGGTGCGGGATCCGCGCCATGATGTCGAAGCGCTCGGCCTGGCCCGCCATCGCCTCGGCGATGACGCGGCCCGCGATGCCGGTGAGCGCCACGCCCTGGCCCGAGAAGCCCTGGGCATAGAACAGATCGCCCGCGAGCCGGCCGATATTGGGCAGGCGCGACATCGTCACGGCGAGCCGCCCGCCCCAGCCATAGTCGAGGCGGGCATCGGCCAGCTGCGGATAGACCCGCAGCATATGGGGCCGGACGAAGCGCTTGATGTCGCGCGGATCGCGGCGCGTATAGACCTCGCCGCCGCCGAACAGCAGCCGATGATCCGCGGACAGGCGATAGTAATTGACCACGAACTTGCTGTCGCAGACCGCGACATCGTCGCGGATGAGGGACCGCGCGCGGGCCGGCCCCAGCGGCTCGGTCGCGATGATGTAGTTGGAGATCGGCAGGATGCGCGGCTCCAGCGCCGGCAGGAGCCCCTCGAGATAGGCATTGCAGGCGACCAGCGTGAAGCGCGCCGTCACGCGGCCGCGCGCGGTCTCGGCGCCATGGCCCGCGGGGTCGATCTTGGTGGCGCGCGTATCCTCGAAGATCCGAGCGCCGGCCTTCTCCGCCGCCGCGGCCAGACCCAGCGCGTAATTGAGCGGATGAAGATGCAGGGCGCCGGCATCGGCCAGGCCGCCGCGATAGAGGGTCGTGCCCAGGCGCTCCGCCATGCCGGCGCGGTCGACGTGCGCCGCCTGGTCATAGCCGAGCTGGGTCCGCAGCACTTCGAGATCGCCGTCGATCTCGCCCAGCTCTTCCTCTTTCAGCACCGCATAGAGCGAGCCGGGCTTCAGGTCGCAGGCGATGCCATGGCGCGCGACCCGGTCGCGGATCATCTGCTTGGCTTCCTCGGAGAGCGCCCAGAGCCGGCGGGCCTGGTCGCGGCCGAACATCGCCACCAGCTCGCCCGGACCCTTGCGATAGCCGGTATTGACCTGGCCGCCATTGCGGCCGGAGGCACCCCACCCGACCGTCTCGGCCTCGAGCAGCGCCACCTTGTAGCCCCGCTCCGCCAGCTCCAGGGCCGCCGAGAGACCCGTGAAGCCGCCGCCGACAATGGCGACGTCGACCGATAGGGACCCCTCGAGGGGCGGGCGAGCCGGCCGGGGCGAGGCGGTGGCCGCGTAATAGGAGGCCGGTTCGGGACGGGTCATGGAGTCGCGGACAGCCTGAAGATGGACGGGCGGGCTAGAAAGGGAGCGCCGGGCCGCTTGCGGGGCCGGCATTAGAGCAGCCTGCCCATTTCCGAGGCAAGACATATAACTAATTGAAATATAAATGTTTTAATCGGCTACGGGATTCGAGCAGGTTGGCCTCGACTCCTGAGCCAAAGCGTTAATAAGGGTGAATATCTTATGAATTTGTTTATACTTCACCCGATTCGGTCGATTCGGAGCCGTCTAGCAAGTCCGGATCGGCACTCGGTCTCAGAGACGAGGCTTCAGCACTGGATGGGGGGACGCACATCATTTCGATGGGCGTGTCGCATTGGGGGGGATGGCGGCGCCGACGGCGGGATCGTCGGGGACTCCGCCCTCATCGGCTGATCTCGGCGGGCCCGGCAATGCCCCTCCTTCCCGCCCTGATTTCATTCCTGCTGCTCCTGACATCGCCCGCGGCCCGGGCCGGCGATCTGCTGCCGGCACCCCAGGGACCCATCCTGCTCGCCGTCTCGGGCGACATCGACCGGACCACCGACGGCCAAGTGGCGCTGTTCGACCGGCAGATGCTGGAATCGATGGGGATCATCACGTTGGCGGCGATCTCGCCGCTCGACGACGAGCCGGTCCAATTCCAGGGCGTGCTGCTGCGCCGCCTCCTGGCGGTCGTGGGCGCCCATGGCACCGCGGTCGAGGCGATCGCGCTCAACGACTATGTCGCGGAAATCCCGATCGCCGAGGCCGAGCATCATGATGTGGTGATCGCCTTGACGCGTCAGGGTCATGACATCCCGGTGCGCGAGATGGGTCCGCTCATGATCCTCTACCCGATCGAGCGGGGGCTCGATACCGAGGCCGTCGCCGCGCGATCGGTCCGCCAGCTGTCGCAGATCGTGGTGCGCGACGGCGCGACGCCCTGGGACGGCAAGTCTGTCGTCGCGCGCAGCGGGCCGGCATCGAATGACGGGTCGAGCCTCGCGCCATGACCGGTCGCATCGGGCAGCCGCTTCTGGAGAGGCAGCCTTGAAGCGTATCCAGGCGCGCCCGATCCACTGGCTGCTCGGCACGCTGGTCGGCGTTTTCTCTCTCACCGTGGTCGTGGCGCTGGCGCTGATCCTGGGCGAGCATGCCGCGGTCTCGCGGGGTCCGACGGAGAATCTGACGCTCGCGGCCTCAGAGCTGCAGGTGGAGTTCGCGCGCTTCCAGCAGAAGCTCGCGGCCGCCGAGGCCGATCCCGACACCGGCAATCTGCGCCAGGTGGCGCTGCAATATGACATCCTGATCAGCCGGGTGGAGCTCCTGGCGCGCGGCGAGAATGCCAGGGCCATGAGCGGCGACAGCCAGGCGATCCAATTGGTGCAGCAGACGCGCGCGGAGACCATGGCGCTCGATCCGCAGGTCAGCGATCTGCCCCAGGGCGGGGGATCGCTGGCGATCGTCAGCGCCGGGATGCCCTCGCTCGAGCAGTCGGTGAGCCGGCTCGCCTCGCATGTGGTGCAGCTGGTGGCCGATCGCGCCCAGGAGTCGCGCGAGAGGCTGGGGCAGCTCTATCTCATCCTGGCGGCGATGCTGACGGGCCTCTTCGCCAGCGCGCTCGTCTTCGTCGGCATGCTGGTGCAGCAGTTCCGCAAGCTCGATCAGGCCCGGCTCGAGCTGGGCAACCTGTCGGAACGGCTGATGGAGGCGAAGACCCAGGCCGAGAGCGCGAACCGCGCCAAGAGCGAGTTCCTGGCGACCATGAGCCATGAGCTGCGCACGCCGCTCAACGCCATCATCGGTTTCGCCGACCTGATGCGCAGCGAGATCAAGGGGCCGATTGGCCATCCGCGCTATCGCGAATATTCCAACGACATCCACAATTCCGGCCAGCATCTGCTCAGCCTCATCAACGACATCCTCGATCTGTCGCGGATCGAGGCCAATCGCTTCGAGCTGCATGAGGATATCGTCTCGATCGATGCCGCGGCCGAGACCTGCCTGGCCCTGATGATGCCGCAGATCGAGCGCAAGAAGCTCAAGCTCAGCCTGGACGAGGTCAAGCGGCTGGGCGAGATCCGCGCCGACGAGCGGCTGGTCAATCAGATGATTCTCAATCTTCTCTCCAACGCCATCAAGTTCACGCCGGAGCGCGGCATGGTGAGCTTCTCCGGGCGGATCGCGGCCGATGGCGGCCTCGAGCTCATCATCACCGATACCGGGATCGGCATGGCGGCGGCCGAGATGGAGATGGCACTCGAGCCCTTCGTCCAGGTGGAATCGAGCCTGTCGCGCCGCTTCGGCGGCTCGGGGCTCGGCCTGCCGATCACCAAGAGATTCGTCGAGGCCCATGGCGGCCGCCTGACCCTCGAGAGCCGGAAGGGCGAAGGCACCTCGGCGACGCTCTGGTTCCCGCCCGAACGGCGGATGGAGGCCTCGCGGCTGGCGGGCTAGACTGAAGGACCCGCTCGGCCGAAGAGGCGGGATTAACAGGGTCCTATGACGGAACCGCGACCTGCGGGCCGCCGTTCCCGGTTCTGACCCAAAAGCGGGACGAGAGCCGGTCCGGAGGAAGGAATCGGCGTAAAAGAGCCCCTAACAGGTTAGTGGCATCATAACCCTTTTCTGCGACCCTTTCCCCGATCGGCCAGGGGTGACGGATCGCCGATGGCGACGTTCCGGGGCCTCGAACTCCTGGGGTCCGCTCGAACCGAAGGTTTGCTGACGCGTTCCATGCTGTCCAACTCGATTCCCCGTTGGCCGATGCTTGCGGTCATCGCCCTGCTGCTGCTGGGCGCGGCAGCGATTCTGACCGTGACGCAGATGGCCGCACGCAGTCAGGACCGCCTGGCCGTGACGCAGTCGCAGACCACGCTGGCCGCCATTCTGGTCGCCCGCCAGCACGAGGTCGCGAATCTCGCACGCGACTACAGCTTCTGGTCCGATGCGGTCGAGAATCTGGTGGACCAGCCGTCAACGGAGTGGGCCGACGCCAATATCGGCGAGTATCTCAACACCTCGTTCCATATCGCGACCGCCTTCGTGATCGACGGCGCGGAGCAGCCCACCATCGTCTTTGTCGAGGGTCAAACGCAGCCGCCCTCCTCGATCGCGCCGGTCCTGACGGTGTTGCAGCCTCTCTTCAATGCGGCCCGTGCGGCGGCCAAGGGCCGTTGGACGGAAGACACCGGCCCGGAACCCGCCGACGGCTTCGTGATGTGGCAGGGCGCGCCGGCAATCGCCGCCGTGGGTGCAATCACCAGGCAGGATGGCAAACCGGGGCCGCAGTGGGATCACCTGCTCGTGCTGATCCGTGCGATCGACCCCGGGCTCCTGAACGACATCGCCGCCAGCTATGGATTCAAGAACCTGCGCTGGCAGGCAACGCCCCCCAAACCGTCCGATACGGCGATTGCCCTCAGCGCGCCCGACGGGAGCCCGATCGGTGCCATCGCGTGGGATCCGGAAAGGCCGGGGCAGGCACTCCTGCGGCAGATGCTGCCGGCGATCATCGGGGCCTTCCTGGCGATGCTCGCCCTGTCGGGCGGGATCATCTTCTTCCTCGAGCGCAATCGCGCCGAGATGCTGCGCCACCGCGCGCTCATCGAAGAACAGAATCTGGCGCTGCTGCAGCAGAAGGAGCGCGCCGAACAGTTGAGCCGCGCCAAATCCGATTTCCTGTCGATCATCAGCCATGAGCTGCGCACGCCACTCAACGCCATCATCGGCTTCGCCGACTTGATCCGCAGCGAAGTGCGCGGGCCGATCGTCCCGGTCTATCGCGACTATGCCGCCGACATCCGCATTTCCGGCCAGCAGCTGCTGGGCCTGATCAGTGACATCCTCGACCTGTCGCGCATCGAGGCCGGCAAGCTGCAGCTCCATGAAGAGCGCGTCAATCTCGGCAAGATGGCGGAGGCCTGCGTCAATCTCCTGCGCCCGCAACTCGATCAGAAACGGCTGACGGCGACCATCGGCGACATGGAAGGGCTCGGCAGCATCCTGGCGGACGAGCGGCTGGTGCGCCAGATGCTGCTCAATCTGCTGTCGAACGCGATCAAGTTCACGCCGGAGCGGGGCCGCATCGCGGTGGAAGGCGGGCGTGCCGCGGATGGCGGGATCGAGATCCGCGTGACCGATACCGGCATCGGCATGACCGAGTCCGAGCTCAAGATGGCGCTCGAACCGTTCGTGCAGATCGAATCGAGCCTGGCGCGGCGGGTCGAAGGCAGCGGCCTCGGGCTCTCCATCACCAAGCGCTTCATCGAGCTCCATGGCGGCCGCATGACGCTGGAGAGCCGCAAGGATGTCGGAACCCGGGTGACGCTCTGGTTCCCGCCCGCCCGCGAACGCGAAGCCGATCGCCTGGTGGGGTGAGGGACATGCGCAGCCTTGTTCCCTCCCCGTTCAGGGGGAGGGCTAGGGAGGGGGACGACGCGATGCCAGCCATCGCTGCGCAAACCGTCCGCGCCTGTCCCTGACCTCTATCGCGTCATCCCCCTCCCTGACCCTCCCCCGCAAGCGGGAGAGGGGACGGCACAGATCTCGCCTCAGAGCGTCTCGCAGATCTCGCAAGGCTCCACCTCGACCGTCACATGCGACAGGCTCGGCAGGTCCTGGAGCCGCGCTTTGTACTGTGCCGGCGTCTGGGGCGCGGTCGAGACCAGCGAGGCCATGGCGGCGTAATGCCCCGGCCCCAGGCGCCAGAGATGGAGGTCGGTGACGCGGTCGGCGTCGCTCTCCAGCCGGCTGCGGATGCGCTGCTCCAGCCCGCGATCGGGGACCGCATCGAGCAGCACGGCGCCGCTCGATTTCATCAGCCCCAGGGACCAGCGGCCGATCACGGCGGCGCCGATGAGGCCGACGGTCGCATCCATCCAGGCCCAGCCCCAGAGCCGCCCCGCCAGCAGACCCGCGATCGCCAGCACGGAGGTGGCGGCATCGGCGATGACATGGAGGTAGGCGCCATGGAGGTTGTGGTCGCGATGGCTGTGGCCATGATCGTGATCGTGCGACGCACGATCGTGACCGTGATCGGCCGCCGCGCCGCCGGCGGCCTTCTCATGCAGCAGCGCCGCGCAGCCGAGATTGATCAGCAGTCCGACCGCGGCGACGATCAGCGCGTCGTCATAGTTGATCGGCTCCGGCATCAGCAGCCGTCGGACGCTCTCATAGACGATGAAGGCCGCGATCAGGGCCAGCACGATCGCGTTGGTGAAAGCGGCGAGATCGCCGAGCTTGCCGGTGCCGAAGCTGAAATGAGCATTGCGCGCGTGGCGCGCCGCGTAGCGATAGGCGAGCCCGGCGAGGCCCAGCGCGCCCGCATGGGTCGCCATATGCCAGCCATCGGCCAGGAGCGCCATCGAGCCGAAGGCATAGCCGGCGGCGATCTCGGCCACCATCATCGCCGCGGTCAGCCAGACGGCGATCCAGACCCGCCGCGCGCGCTTGTCATGGCGGTCGGCGAGATAGACATGATCGCGCTGCCAGCGATCGAGGGAATGGGCGGCGTGAGACTTCAAGCCGGAGCTCCGGGTGGGAGGGCGCGGAATGGCCCGCGTCTAGAGATAGCGGGCGATCGCCTTGAACTCGTCGAGCGCGACGCGGGTTCCGCGCGAGACCGGGCCCGCCGCCCGCTCGATGCAATTGTCGATATGGTCATGGACCAGCAGGCGCTTGGCGTTGGCGATCGCACTTTCGACCGCCTGGAGCTGCTGCGCGATGTCGAGACAGCCGCGATCGGCCTCGATCATCGCCATGACGGTGGCGAGATGGCCCTGCGCGCGCTTGAGGCGCTTCAGCACTTCGGGATGGCTGGCATGGGGCGTGCCCCGAGGGGCCTCCCCGCGATGATCGTCGGGCATGATGGGTATCCTATCCTCCCCCATAGGATAAGTCAAGGCGCGCGATCCCGGCCGCCGGAGCCAGGAAACCGGCGGCCGGCCGGGCTTCAGCGGCTCAGATAGTCGTAGGCCGAGAGGGCGTGGGTGCGGACGATATGGAGGAATTCCTCGATCGCCACCCGCTCGTCGGTCTTGCCCATGGTCTTGGGCGAAGGGCCATAGACGTAAGCGGGGATGTCGCGATAGCGCCAGAGCCGCGTGTCGGTGCCGCCGAGCCCGACGATGGGCGCCGGCTCGAAGCCCTTCATCGCCTTCACATTGCCCTGGATGATTCCGATCATCTCATGCTCGGGATCGCACCAGTTCGACGGGCTGTAATTGATCTCCTCCAGCGAGGCCTGCGGGTAGCGACCGAGGAGCTGCCGGATCTTTTCCATGAGCTGTTCCTTGCCGATACCGACCGGCAGGCGGAAATCGGCTTCGAAGCGGCATTCGGACGGGATCATGTTCACTTTGAGCCCGCCCTGGATGACGCCGATATTGAGCGTGACCGAGCGCATCACTTCGGTCGCCCCCGCACCCAGCGCGCGCTCGATGACCTCGGCCGAACGATCGAGGATGCCGCCGACATTGCCCGGCGGCGGCACTTTCTGGCGGGCCAGCCGGTAGAGATCGCCGATCAGGGCCGCCGCGATCTGGGTGGCGCTCTCGGACAGGTGAGGATAGCCGCCATGGGCGCCCTTGGTGCGGACCGTGAAAGCGAGCCAGAGCGGTCCCTTCTCGCCGAACCTGACCGTGAGCGGATCGCTGGGCTCGCCATTGAGGCAGCAATCGCCATGGACCTCGGGATGATTCTCCATCAGGTAGCGCGCACCCCAGGGCCCGAAGGTCTCCTCGTCCGAGACCACGGTCAGGGTCAGCCTGCCCTTGAGCTTCTCGCGCAGGCGATGGAGATAGGCATAGGTGAAGATCGAGGCGGTGGTGCCGCATTTCATGTCCGCGGCGCCGCGGCCCCAGACATAGCCATCGGCGATGTCGCCGCTCCAGGGCCCGTGCGTCCAGTGGGCCGGATCGCCCGAGGGGAACACGTCGATATGGCCGTTCAGCACCAGATGCTTTCCCGGGCCCCTGCCCTCGAAGCTCGCGACCAGATTGGGCATCTGCGCCTGCGGCGCGATCACGCGATAGGAAAGCTTCTCCGCCTCGAGGAATTCGCGGACGAAGGCCGCCGGCGCCAGCGTGTCGCCCGGCGGGTTGGGGCTCGCCGCCTGAACGAAACCGCTGAGGAACCCGATCAGCCGCTCGCGGTCGCGCTCGATCCAGTCCAGCAAGGTGGCTTTGTCGGCGGCGGCGCGGCCGGCGGTGGCGCTGTCGGGACTCATGTCGGCTTCCTCGGCAATTCCGGGATCGGGCCCGGGTAATAAGGCAGGCGATCGACGCGCGGGTTCCAGCTCCCGTCGGCCACGACCTTCTTCACATGGGCCGCGATGTCCTCGAGCTTGGCGAACCAGACCTTGCCCTTGCCCTGCATATGGGCGATCAGGTCGGCCAGCGCCGCGGCGCGGGCGAGGCGCCCCATCAGCATCGGATGCCAGACCGAGATCCAGAGCCCGCCATAGCGCCAGGCCGCGTCGAACTCCTCGCGGAACACATCCATGCCATGGGACGGCGCCTTGATCGGCATCATATAGCCGAAGTCCCGCGCCACCATGAAATGCGCCCAGTCGTCCATCGCATAGTGCGACGGCAGCTCGACCACGCGGCCCTGGCCGTTGTCGAGCAGGTAGGGAATGTCGTCGCCCATGAGGGAGGCGTCGTAGCTCAGGCCGCGCTGGACCAGGAAATCGAGCGTCTTGGCCGAAAAGCGGTAGGAGGGCGCGCGGAACCCGCGCGGCGGCTGGCCGGTCGCCTTCACGATCGCGTCGATGCTGCGATCGAACCAGTAGAGCTCCTCCTCGGGCGGCAGCTCGTTGGGATGCTCGTGGAGATAACCGTGATGGCCGATCTCATGGCCGCCCTTCAGGATCAGCTCGACGGTCGCCGGATAGCGCTCGATGCACCAGGCCGGGAGGAAGAAAGTCTGCTGGATGCCGAACTCGGCGAACATGTCGACCAGACGCGGGACCGCGACCTCCGGGTCGTAGCGCAGCATCGACATGGTCATCACTTTGTTGTTGGCCTGCTCGTGATGCGCCAGATGCAGGATGCTGTCGGCATCCATGTCGAAGGTGATCGCGACCGCGCAGCGCGCGCCGTCGGGCCAGGGAATCGGGTTGCGGATCATGCCTCGCATCCTCTCCGTCGCATCACAATGGGGCCAGGATGGAGCCGGGCACCCGGTTCTCAGGCGATCCCGGCCCGCTTGCGGATGGCCGCCATCGCCGGCCCCCGATCATAGACCCGGTAGAGTTCCTCGCGTAGGGCCGGCGCCGGCGTCGCGTTGATGTTTTCGAACAGGGCGAGGCGCATCGCGCTCGGGCTGCAGGACATGTCCCAGACCAGGTTGAAGAGCCGGTTCTTGTCGCGGGCGTCGAGCTTGTGGCCCGGCAGATACTCGTCAAGCAGCGGCCCGATATCGGGCCGGTCCCAGGTTGCCTGCGGCACGCGGCCGATGAGGCCCTGCCCGGAAAGCTCGCGCAGGATCTGCATGATGCGCGGATAGGCCTCGATGCTGTGCAGCCGCCCCGCCGTCACGAACACATGGTCGGGCAGCATGACCCCGCTCTCGGTCGGCTTCGCCCGCGCGACCGCGGCCGTCATCATCCCCCGCAGCGTGGCGGCATAGTGGATCACCTCGGACACCAGCGCGCGGACGGCCGGGATCTGGTCGGTGCCCAGCGCATCGACGATCATCTGCGCCACCCCGGCGAAGATCTCGGCGCGGTAGGAGAGCCGCGTCGCGATCTTCCAGAAGGCGAACTGGCCGAGGATGTTGTAGATGTCGGCCGTGGTCTTGTTCTTGTAGCTGAACACATAGTCCCAGGGGATGAAGACGCGGTCGAAGATCAGGAGGCCATCGGCCTCCTCGCCATCGGCGTCGATCGGATGATCCTCGCGGGCCTCCGCGCCGTTCGTGGTGGCTTCGCGCAGCAAGAGGGTCATGCCGGGCGCGTTGGCCGGCACCGCCGCCCAGATCATGCATTCCTCGGGCATGCCGGGGACAGGCGGCGGCATCGAGATGGTGCCGATATTGCCCTGGGCCAGGACCGAATTGCCGGCCTTGGCGCCCGAGATCACGATCCCGTCCTTGCGTTCCTCGACCACGCGCAGCCGGGCGGCGCGCTGTGCCACCGGCGTCTTGCGGTCGGTCTGGACGTCGATGATGACGTCGGCGCTGGTCAGGTTGTTGCGCTGCCCGACCCGCAGGAAATTCATGATCTTGTCGAGCGCCTCGGGCTCCTGCTTTCGCACCAGATGATTCCAGGCGACGAAGGAGATGGCCTTGACCGGGCCGTAATCCGGCGGGCGCCCGAACACGCCGAAGCTCAATGACGTGCTGCATTTGATCATGGCGTCATAGCGCCAGAGATCCTCGATCGAGCGCGGCACCAGCCAGGCGGTCGAGATCCGCTCGCCGGTGTCGGGCTCGATCGTGGTGAGAAGATCGCGCGTCGCCGGGTCATGCTGGGCATCGAAATAACGGGCAACCTGGTCGATGCCGCGGCTGAGCGTCGGCTCTGCCGTCACATCGGCCACGTCGCGGCCGTTGGCTATCACATGGCGCCCGTCGCGCAGGCTCTCGCGGAACTCCGCCCCGGTGCGCAGATTCGGATCGGTGGCGCGGCGCGCCACCGGCTTGCTGACGACATAGTCGCGCCCGTTGCGTTCGGTATCCGGCATGGCGGCCCTCCTCGGCGACAGGGCCTCAGGGTCGCAAAGGAGGCCCTGGATAGGAAAATATAATTTACTTATCATCTGCATTGATGAACCTGATCGATCTTCCCTTGCGGGTGCTGCGTTATTTCGTGGCCGTGGCGGATGCCGGCAATGTCACCGCCGCGGCGCGCGGCCTTCATGTCTCGCAGCCCGCGGTCTCGCTCGCCATCCGCCAGCTCGAGACCGCACTGGGGGTCGATCTCTTCGTGCGCCAGCATGCGCGCGGCGTGGCGCTGACGCCGGCCGGGACCGAGGTGTTGCGCGAGGTCCGCAAGCTCCTGAGCCAGGTCAACGACTTCGCCACCACGCTCGCCGGCGTGGGCCACGCGCTGCGCGGCACGCTCTCGATCGGCTGCCTCGCCTATATCCTGGCGCGCTATCTGCCCTCGATCATCAGCGGCTTCACCCGGAAGTATCCCGAGATCGAGGTGGTGTTCCATGAGGGCGACCAGGGGTTCCTGCAGCAGGGCATGATGGAGGGCTGGATCGAGCTCGCGCTCACCTACGACCTGCAACTGCCGCGACGCTTCGCCATCGAGCGGATGCTGGAACTGCCGGCCTATGCGCTGCTGCCGGCCGATCACCGGCTGGCGCGCCGCCGCGCGATCTCGCTCAAGGAGCTGGTCGACGAGCCTTGCGTGCTGCTGGACATGCCGATCAGCCGCGACTATTTCGCCTCCGTCTTCGGTGCGCTCGGCGTGGCGCCCCAGGTGCGCTACCGCACCCAGTCGGTCGAAGCGGTGCGCAGCCTGGTCGCGAACGGCCTGGGTTACACGGTGCTGAACCATCCCTCCAGGACGCTCACCACCTATGACGGCAAGCAGACGCGCGCCGTCAAGCTGACCGATGCGCTGCCCTCGGCGCCGATCGCCGCCGTGCATCTCGCCGACCATAGGCTGCGGCCGGTGGCGCAGGCTTTCCTGGATTTCACCCGCGAGTTTTTCCGCCGCGAGCGCCGCGCCGCCTGACGATCGTGGCCAACATGACAAAACCGTCAGCGTGACAAAGCGCTCATGGGCGCGTCTTGCCACCATCTCGCCATCTTCCGCGACTATCGCTCGACGCCAGCCGGTATCGATGCGCGAGGAACGGGATGGGAGTCCCCGCTTCGCGACACCGCCGCCCGAGGGGCCTGGATCCCGTCCATTGCCGCCCCCCGAACGGAAACGCAGAGTGATGGGGACCGCGATGAAAGCGATGAAGCAGGATAAAGCGACGAATCCGGACAGCGAGGCGATGCGCCTCCTGCGGGCCATCGTGCTCGAGCTCGATTTCGATCAGGTCGAGGGCCATGCGCCGGGCGACACGCTGGCCGAGCTGCGCGACAAGGCGCGCCGGCTGATCGAGGCGGAGAAGCGCCAGTCCTGACGATCTTGTGCGGGCCGGTCGCCGGGGCTCTCGGATAGAGAATCGAGACGACGCCGACGGCTGCAGACATCGTCGCCCGGCCTGAGGACGGCGTCGGGGATCTGGAGAATCTGACGGCCACCGCCATGCGAGGCGCGACGAGCCGGCCGGGCTGCCGCTAAAGTGGCGGGCCTCGTCCCCTGCCGCCGGAGCATGCATGGCCCGTGGATTCCTTCTGGGAAAATTCCTCCCGCCGCATCAGGGTCACGTGCTGCTCTGCGATTTCGCCCGCGACTATGTCGAGGATCTGACGATCCTGGTCTGCAGCCTGCCGCGCGACCCCATTCCCGGCGCCCTGCGCTTCGCCTGGATGAGGGAGCTCTTCCCCGAAGCGCGCGTCGTGCATCTGACCGATGAGGTTCCGCAGGCGCCGTCCGAGCATCCGGATTTCTGGCCGATCTGGCGCGGAATCGTGAAGCGCGCCCATCCCGAGCCGATCGACTTCGTCTTCGCCTCGGAGAGCTACGGCCATCGGCTGGCGGCGGAGGTCGGTGGCCGTTTCGTGCCGGTGGACCCGCCGCGTTTTGCCGTACCCGCCGCCGGCCGCGACGTGCTGGGCGATCCCTTCGCCCATTGGGACCGCATCCCGGCGCCGGTCCGGCCCCATTTCGTGAAGCAGATCTGCCTGTTCGGGCCCGAAAGCACCGGCAAATCGACATTGGCGCGCCGGCTGGCCGCGCATTTCGACACGCTGTTCGTGCCGGAATATGGGCGCACCCATACCGAGCATTTCGGCACGGGCTGCAGCCTGGAGGATCTCGTTCTGATCGCGCGCGGCCATGGGGCGCTGACGGCGGCGGCGGCCCGACAGGCCAACCGCATCCTGCTGCTCGACACCGATCCGGTCCTGACCGCGGTCTGGTCGGACATGTTGCTGGGAGAGCGAGATCCGCGGCTCGATCACATCGCCAGGCCGGCCGATCTCTATCTGAACTGCGATGTCGACGTGCCCTGGATCGACGACGGCACGCGCTATTTCCCGGATCCCGAGATGCGGGCCCGCTTCGCCCGGCGATGCCAGGCGGAACTGACCGGACGCAACCTGCCGCACCTGACGCTGACCGGCGATTGGGAGGAGCGCTTCCGGCAGGCGGTCGCCGCGATCGTGGATCGCTTCCCCCAACTGGCTGCGACGACCGGTTCAAGATCGCCTGCTCCCTCCTTGCCACAGGGATGACTCGGCCCACTTGGTAGAGTGGGCCTTCCATCAGGGGGTGGGCTCTTCCTCGATCATCAGGACCAGGACTCGCGCCGGCCGCTCGCAACCGGATAAGATCGACGGCGTGATCGCCCGCGTTGAGGGCGGTAGTTCCACAGTTCAGGAGGCGACGACCCGGGTTCCCGAATTCCACAGGAGGCGTTATGCGCGTGCTTTTCGTCCACCCCGGCCCCTTGATGTATAGCGAGGTCTATCTGCGCCTGGAGCCGCTTGGCATGGAGCGGGTCGCCCAGGCTGTACGCGCCGCGGGCCACGAGGTCCGGCTGATCGACCTGCAGAATTTCGGGCATGAGGATCTTGCGGACGAGCTCAAGAGCTTCAATCCGCGCGCCATCGGCTTCTCGCTGAATTACCTGGCCAATCTGCCGGAGGTTGTCGACCTCGCGAAGAGCGCCAAGCAGCAGATCAAGGACTGCTATGTGTTCGTCGGCGGGCACAGCGCCTCCTTCATCGCCGACGAGCTGCTCGAGCATGGCGGCGGCGCCATCGACTGCGTGCTGCGCGGGGAGGGCGAGATCGCGACGCCCATGCTGATCAGCGCGATCGAGGATGGCGGGGTGGACCGGGTCCCCGGCACCGTGACCGTCAAGGGCCGCGGGCCCGTCCCGGTTCTGCTCGAGAGCCTGGACCAGTTCCCGCCGGCGCGCGATCTCCTGCGCCGGCGCAAGAACTACTTCATCGGCATGCTCGATCCCTGCGCCTCGATCGAGTTCACGCGGGGCTGCCCCTGGGATTGCTCCTTCTGCAGCGCCTGGACCTTCTATGGCCGCAGCTATCGCATGGCGAGCGCCGAGGCGGCAGGCGAGGAGCTGGCGAGGATCAAGGAGCCCAACGTCTTTATCGTCGACGACGTCGCCTTCATCCATCCCGAGCATGGCTTTGCGATCGGACGCGAGATCGAGCGGCGCAACATCCGCAAGCAATATTACCTGGAGACGCGGGCCGACGTGCTGATCCGCAACCAGGAGGTCTTCACCTACTGGAAGACGCTGGGACTCAAATATCTGTTCCTCGGGCTGGAGGCGATCGATGCGGAAGGCTTGAAGCTGCATCGCAAACGGTCTTCGCCCGGCACCAACTTCGAGGCGCTCGAGATCGCGCGCAAGCTCGGCATCAAGGTCGCCATCAATCTGATCGCCGATCCCGACTGGGACAAGGAGCGCTTCGCCGTGGTGCGCGAATGGGCGCTGAGCGTGCCCGACGTCGTGCATTTCACGGTCGCCACCCCCTATCCCGGCACCGAGCTGTGGTTGACCGAGGCGCGGCGCCTGGCCACGCGCGACTACCGCCTGTTCGACATCCAGCATGCGGTGCTGCCGACCCGCCTGCCCCTGCTCGAATTCTACCAGGAGCTGGTGGAAACCCAGCGCAACATCGCCCAGAAGCATATGGGCTTCCGCGCCTTGCGCGACACCGCGGGGCTGATCCTGAAGCTCGCCCTCCAGGGCCAGACCAACTTCGCGCGCTCGATCTGGAAATTCGACCGGGTCTATAACGCCCAGCGGCAATTCGCCGACCATCAGCAGCCGGTCACCTACGCCATCCGCCCGCCCCCGCCCGCGGTGAAGGTGGCGAGAGATTCACCGGATCTCTATGTGCATCCTCGCCGCGAGCATGCGAAGCGGCAGGCGCAGGTTTAGGGCGACGTCGGGTTCAGGGCGGTGACGACGCCGCCCAGGCGGCGAGCTTGCGCATGAAGCCGACGCAGGCCTCGACCTGGGCGATCTCGATGAACTCGTCGGGCTTGTGCGCCTGCTGGATGCTGCCGGGGCCGAACACGACGGCGGGGATGCCGGTCTGCTGGAAATGGCCGGCCTCGGTGCCGAAGGCCACACCGATGGCCTCGTTGACGCCGGTGAGCGCATGGATCAGGGCCTCAGCCGGCGAATCCGGCTCGGGCATCAGGGGCGGCAGGGCCACCAGCGTCGCGGTCTCGACCTCGGCCTCCTCGGCCGCCTGACGCATCCGGGGCAGCAGTTCGGTTTCGACGAAATTCCGCACCCGCGCGACGATGGTCTCGGGCGCCACGCTGGGGAGGGGGCGAAACTCCCAGATGATCTCGCATCGTCGCGCCACGATATTGAAGGCGGTACCGCCATCGATCTGGCCGACATTCACCGTGGTGTAGGGCGGATCGAAGCTCTCGTCCTGGGGACCCTCGTCACGCAGCTCCGCGGCGAGCCGCGAGAGAAAGGTCAGGAACTCGGCCGCCGAGAAGATCGCGTTGAGGCCCCGTTGCGGCGCGCTCGAATGGCCGTCGCGGCCCGTGAAGCGGGTGCGGAACACCAGATCGCCCTTGTGCCGGTTGGCGAGCTGCATCGAGGTCGGCTCGCCGATGATCGCCATCGCCGGCAGCGGCAGGTTGGCGGCGATGTCGCGCAGCATATGCGGTACGCCAAAACAGCCGACCTCCTCGTCATAGGAGAGCGCCAGATGGATCGGCCGGCGCAAGCCGGCCTTCTGGAACTCCGGCACCAAGGCCAGCGCCACCGCGATGAAGCTCTTCATATCGCTGGTGCCGCGGCCATAGATCCTGTCGCCGCGCCGCGTCAGGGTGAAGGGATCGCTCTCCCAGGGCTGGCCCGCGACCGGCACGACGTCGGTATGGCCCGAGAGCACCACGCCGCCGGGACGATCCGGCCCGATGGTGGCGAACAGGTTTGCCTTGCGCTTGCTTTCGTCATAGGTGAGCCGGCTCTCGATGCCACGGCCCGACAGATAGTCGCGCACGAACCCGATCAGGTTCAGGTTCGAATCCGCGGAGACGGTCGGAAAACCGATCAGCGTCTCGATCATCTCCATCGGCGAATAGCGGCGCGCGCTCATGACACCTCGGGGGCCTCGATCCGGCGCCTAGGCGAGCAGAGAATCGCGGCCTTGGCCAGCGTGAAATGGCTCCGTCCACGCCTTGCCCCGCGACGGCACCGCTTCCGTACCCGAGGGGCCGCCGCTATTCTGCGGGCCCGCCGCCGACAGGAAAGAGGAAGGGTCATGGAGATTTCGCTCGCCGATCTGTGGGATGCCTATCCCGACGAGCTTCTCGTCTGCGAGGCGCAGTTCCGCGGCTTCGGCCGCCGGCAGAGTTTCGCGGGGCCCTGCATGACGGTGAAGGCGCATGAGGATCATCGGGCGCTCATGAGTCTGGCGGCGACGCCGGGCCAGGGCCGCGTGATGCTGGTGGATGCCGGCGGCTCCCTGCGCGTCGCCTCGATGGGCGACCGCATCGCCGCGGCGGCCGCGGCAAATGGCTGGGCCGGCGCCGTGATCCATGGCGCGATCCGCGACACGGCCGGCATCGACGCGATCGATTTCGGGGTCAAGGCGCTGGGGACCACGGCGCGGCGCGGCGAGCTCGCGATCGGCGGGCTGGTGGGCGTGCCACTCTCATTCGCGGGCCTCGCGGTGAAGCCGGGCGACTGGGTCTATGCCGACCGCGACGCCGTCGCGGCCTCGGTGCGCGAGCTGCGGCTTCCCAAGGCCTGATGCCGGCTCAGGCGGCCGGTGGGGCTTCGGGGGCCAGACCCAGGCTTCGCGCCAGTTTCGCCCGAGGCACCAGCAGGTCCGCCAGCGTGTAACCATCGAGCGTTCGCAGGAAGGCGTCGGTCGCCTCGCGGAGCGCGCGGCGCAGGACGCAGCATCCTTCGATCCGGCAGAAGCCCTTCCCGGACAGGCATCCCATCACGGCGAGATCCTCTTCGGTCTCGCGCACGACCGCGCCCAGATTGATCCGGTCCGGAGGTTTTCCGAGCCTGAGCCCGCCGCCCTTGCCGCGCACCGGCTCGAGATAGCCCTGCTGGCCGAGCCGGTTCACCACCTTCATCAGATGGGTCTTCGAGATATCGAAGCTTCGGGCGATCTCCGCGATCGTCGTGAGGCGCCCTGCGTTGGTCCCGACATAGATCAGCGTGCGCAGCGCGTAATCGGTCCCCAATGTCAGACGCATTTGGCCATCCTTCGCTCGCAAACCGGCCGGCGAAGGCAGGTCGGGCCTGCCCAGCTGCGACGCCCGACCGCATCCGCGGCGGAGGTTTCCGGCTATAAGATATATATTATATGTATCTTTAGGCGTCGGCACAACGCCGGTGCCGACCCGCGGCATCGGAACCCCGCACCGGCAGAAAGGCCCGCGAATGGACCAGGATGGCAAACGGTCGGAGCGCGATCTGATCGTCGACGACATCGTCGCGCGCACCGGAATCGACGAGGCGATGATCCGGCGCCTGGTCCATGGCTTTTACGATCGCGCCCGCCTCGACCCGCTGCTTGGCCCGGTCTTCGCCAGCAAAGTCGGGGATTGGGACCATCATCTGGCGAAGATGTGCGACTTCTGGTCGTCCGTGGCGCTCATGAGCGGCCGCTATCACGGCCAGCCGATGGTGGCCCACCTGCCCCTGCCGATCGGCACGCCGCATTTCGACCGCTGGCTCGAGCTGTTCGGCGAGACGGCCCGGGCGCTCTGCCCACCCGCGGCGGCCGCTCACTTCCTCGAACGCGCCTATCGCATCGCCGACAGCCTCGAGCTCGGCATCGCGTTTCACAAGGGAGAGACCGGATCGAGCCGGCCACGGCGCCGGGCGCCGGCCATGCCTGAAACGACGACCTCGTAAGGCAGCCGGCGGTAGGGACGCCGGCAGAAATTCGAGCGCCGGGGGTAGGCGGCTCTATGATCCAGCTCTCGCCCATTGCGGGAGGCCGTCATGAAAAACCTGCCCCTGTCGAAGGTCTATCAATTGCTCGAGCCCGGCCCGGTCGTGCTGCTGACGACCGCCCGCAAGGGCCGCCCCAACGTCATGACCATGTCCTGGCACATGATGATGAAGTTCGAGCCGCCGCTGGTCGCCTGCATCGTGAGCGGCAACGATTACAGCTTCGCGGCCCTGCGGGCGACGCGCGAATGCGTCATCGCGATTCCCGCCTCGAGGCTGGCGTCCAAGGTGGTGAAGGTCGGCAATTGCTCGGGCCGCGACACCGACAAGTTCAAGGCCTTCGGCCTGACGCCCATGCCGGCCCAGGATGTGAAGGCGCCGCTGATCGCCGAATGCTTCGCCAATCTCGAATGCAAGGTGACGGATACGCGCCTCGTGAATGACTACAATCTTTTCATCCTCGAGGTGACCAAGGCCTGGACCGACCCGGCGCAGAAGAATCCGAGAACCATCCACCATCAGGGCTTCGGGAAGTTCGCCGTGGATGGGAAGACGATCGCGCTCAAGTCGAAGATGCGGTAGGACGGAACGGCGGGGAAGGGTCGACGTCCCCAACTGGATTCGAATCCGTGTTACCGGGCCATCTAGACGATGAAGGCTCGAGGTGTGTGAGGGTCGTGGAAAGCCCCTTGGCGCGGCCGCAGCAGGAGCGGCTCGCCTTGAGTTGCTGCCGCGCCGATAGGAGCGCTGTCAGAATGTCCGTGGAACCAGACGACGTTGTTTCAAGTACCCGCCTGATAGGCCCAGGAGCGGCGGAAGGATGAATTCGGCCGCCCAGTAACCCACGGAGTGACCCGTGCCGCCCGCCGCGATGAAATATAGCCCCTGCAACACGCAGAATATCGACGACAAGGCGCCGTTCAAGAGTTCAGCCCGCTTGGCGATGCTTGCAGCGATATAGCCGGCCGCGATGGAAACCAAGCCGCCCGTCACGAAGGTCGCCACAATCGCCGCCGGCGCGCTCATGATTTCGGCAACCCGTCCCTGGACATCCGTCGCCCCCTGTCCCGGGATCCATCCGCTAAACGTGAGAACTAAGACGACGGCCACACCCAATATCCCACTCACGAAGATATCGAAAATGCCGCCGACCAATATGCCCAACAGCGAAATTCGCTTCATGACCGATCCCCCTTCGCAATCCCATTCTGCGCCGGTCAGCCTATCGAGGAATGCAAGAGAGAGCGAGGATCGGCTGGCTTTATGCGAGATTGGCGTCCCCGGGGTGACTCGAACACCCGACCCACAGTTTAGGAAACTGTTGCTCTATCCGGCTGAGCTACGGGGACGCCGTGGGAGGCGAAGCTAACGGCAGAGGCGGAGCCGCGCAATCGCCTCGACATCCGGGAATCGGGCGGCAAAACGCCCCGCCGGCAGAGGCCGGCGGCTGCGGCCCTCGCCCCTGGCACAGCGCCGACGATCCCTTTACCATCCGCGGCTTGCCGGTCGATGGCCGAATCGATCGGGATGGGAGCAGCAGGGGAAAAACCGGTCCATGAGCGCCGGCGGCGAGACCGTTACACAAAAGCCGGCGCGCCATTCCGCCCTGGTCATCGGTGCGCTCGGCATCGTCTATGGCGATATCGGCACGAGCCCGATCTATGCCTTCCGCGAATCGCTGGCTGCGGCGCCGGGAACCCAATCCTGGCCGGAAACGGTGCTGGGCGTGGCCTCGCTGACGCTCTGGGTCCTGATCATCGTCGTCACCATCAAATATGTCCTGCTCATCATGCGGGCGGACAATCGCGGCGAGGGCGGCATCCTGTCGCTGGCGGCCCTGGCGCTGCGGCTGAAATCGCCGCGGGGACGCCGCCTCCTCATGGTCTCGCTCGCCATCATCGGCGTGGCGCTCTTCTATGGCGACGGACTGATCACCCCGGCGATCTCGGTCTTGAGCGCCGTCGAAGGTCTCGAGGTCATCGCCCCCTCGTTCCAGCCCTATGTCGTCCCCTGCGCGGTCGCCATCCTGGTCGGGCTGTTCATGATCCAATCGCATGGCACGGCGCTGGTCGGGCGCCTGTTCGGGCCGATCATGGTGGTCTGGTTCTCCGTCCTTGCAATTCTCGGGATCATCAACATCGCCGAAGAGCCGGGCGTGCTTCGCGCGATCGATCCCGTCTATGGCCTGACCCTGCTGGCGGCCGGCGGCTGGAAGGCGCTGGCGATCCTGGGGGCCGTGGTGCTGACGGTCACGGGCGCCGAGGCGCTCTATGCCGATATGGGACATTTCGGCCGCTCGCCGATCCGCGCCGCCTGGCTGCGTTTCGTGCTCCCGGCCCTGGCGCTGAACTATCTGGGCCAGGCCTCCCTGGTGCTGCGCAACCCCGACGCCGCCTCCGATCCGTTCTTCCTCCAGGCCCCGGCCTGGGGCCTCATTCCGCTCGTGGTGCTGGCGACGATCGCGACGGTCATCGCCTCGCAGGCCGTGATCTCCGGCAGCTTCTCGCTCACCCGCCAGGCGATCCAGCTCGACTATGTGCCGCGCATGGAGGTCCGCCACACCTCGGCGACCGAGATCGGCCAGATCTACATGCCGCGCGTGAACTGGATCCTGATGATCGGGGTCCTGACCCTGGTGCTGGGCTTCGGCTCGTCGAACAATCTGGCCGGCGCCTATGGCATCGCCGTGACCGGGACCATGTCGGCCACCACGATTCTGGCCGCGATCGTCGCGCGCTATCTCTGGAACTGGCACTGGCTCGTGGTCGGGCCCCTGTTTGGCGCGCTGCTGGGCATCGACCTGCTCTTCTTCGGCTCGACCCTGCTCAAGATCCCGAACGGCGGCTGGTTCCCGCTGCTCGCCGGCGGCACGGCCATCTTCGTCATGGCGACCTGGCGGCGCGGCCGGAAGGTCGTCTATGACAAGCTCTATGGCGAGGGGCTCAAGCTGGATTCCTTCCTGGCCCGGCTCGAAGCCTCGCCGATGCGCATCGCCCGCACTGCGATCTTCATGACCGGCGATCCGACCGTGGTGCCGCGCGCCATGCTGCACAACATGAAGCACAATATGGTGCTGCATGAACGCAACGTGC
Source organism: Hypericibacter terrae (assembly GCF_008728855.1). Taxonomy (GTDB): domain Bacteria; phylum Pseudomonadota; class Alphaproteobacteria; order Dongiales; family Dongiaceae; genus Hypericibacter; species Hypericibacter terrae. The sequence goes on from NZ_CP042906.1 coordinate 5,458,331, forward strand.
TGCTGCGGGTCATCATCGAGGATCTGCCGCATGTGCCCGCCGACCAGCGCGTCGCGGTCGAACGGCTCGGCAAGGGTTTCTTCCGGGTGATCGTGCGCTACGGCTATATGCAGGACCCGAACGTGCCCGCGGCGCTGGAGGCGGCGCGCAAGCAGGGCCTCGCCACCGACATGATGACGACCTCGTTCTTCATCGGCCGCGAGACCATGATCCCGTCGAGCAAGCCGGGCCTGCCCTTCTGGCAGGAGCGCCTCTTCATCGCGCTCGCCGCCACCGCCTTGAACGCCACCGCCTTCTTCGACATTCCGCCGGGTCAGGTGGTCGAGATGGGCGCGCAGGTCGAGATCTAGCGACGGCGACCGAGGCCGGTCAGCTCAAGCCCACCACCGGCAGCGCCGCGCCATGGATCGCGCGCGCCGCGGGCGACGCCAGGAACAGGATCGCGTCGGCAAGCGCCTCGGGCGCCACCCATTTCGCCGGGTTGGCCTTCGGCATGGCCTGCCGGTTCTCGGGCGTGTCGATGATGCTGGGAAGCACGCAGTTCACATTGATGCCGGCATCGCGCAGCTCCGCCGCCATGCTCTCGGTCAGGCGGATGACCGCGCTCTTGGAGGCGATATAGGCGCCCATCTGCGCCTTGCCGCCGAGCGCCGCGTAGGCGCCGATATTGACGATCTTGCCGCTCTTGCGCGCGAGCATGCCGGGCACCACGGCATGCGACATGCGCAAGACCGAGCCGGCATTGAGCTCCATCATATGGGCCCAGCCCTTGGCATCGATCTCATGCACCGCCTCGCCCATGGCGAAACCGCCGGCGATGTTGCAGAGCACGTCGATCTGCCCGAAACGCTCGATCGCCTTGGCGACGGCCTTGTCGACCGATGTCGCATCCAGGAGATCGGCCGGACAAGCCAGCACGTCGGCAGCACCTTCCTTCTTGTAGACCCCGAGATCGCCCAGCTCGCGCGCGACCATGCAGAGCCGCGCCCCTTGCCGGGCGAAGGCCGACGCCGCCGCGCGGCCGAGATTGCCGGTGGCACCGGTGATCATCACCACATCGTTCTTGGCCATGCGAAGCTCCTCGCGTCGCCTATTTGATGCTGCGGAATCGATCCATCGCCGAAACCAGGCCGGCGCGGATGCCGGGCTCCATCGCCGAATGGCCGGCATCGGGCACCATGGTGAACTCGACCTCGGGCCAGGCGCGCCTCAGATCGTCGGCCGTGTCGGGCGGGCAGACGAGATCGTAGCGGCCCTGCACGACCACCGTCGGGATATGACGGATGCGGCCGACATTCTCGAGCAGGAAATTTTCCGGCAGGAAGATGTCGTGCGAGAAGTAATGCGCTTCCATGCGGGCGATGCCGAGCGCCACCACGTCGGTGGAGAAAGCCTCGACCGTCTCGGGGCTCGGCAGCAGGGTGCAGCAGCGCGCCTCGTAGATCGACCAGCGCCGCGCCGCCGGCATGTAGATCTCCGGGCTCGGATCGGTCAGCCGCTTGTAATAGGCGCGCAGGAGGTCGTGGCGCTCGGAGGCCGGAATATGCTCGGCGAACTCGCGCCAGGCCTCGGGCATGAAGTGACGGATGCCATAGAGGAACCAGTCGATCTCGCTGCGCCGGCAGAGGAAGATGCCGCGCAGGCAAAGCGCCATGACGCGCTCGGGATGATGCTCGGCATAGGCGATGGCGAGCGTGGAACCCCAGGACCCGCCGAACACATGCCAGCGCTGGATCTTCAGATGCTCGCGCAACCGTTCGATGTCGGCCACGAGCGCCGGCGTGTTGTTGTCCTGGATCTCGCCCAGCGGCTTGGAGCGGCCGGCGCCGCGCTGATCGAAGATCACGATGCGATAATGGGCCGGATCGAAGAAGCGACGATGGGCCGGGCTGGCGCCGGCGCCCGGACCGCCATGGAGAAAGACCACCGGGACACCCTTGGGATTGCCCGACTGTTCCCAGTAAAGTTGATGCGGACCGCCCACGGCGAGCATGCCGGTGTCATAGGGATCGATCTGCGGATAGAAAGCGCCGTCAGCCATGCAACCTGCCCTTTGGCCATTATTCATGCGGAGCCGCCGGGTACGAGACCCGGCGGCGGCGCCCACTATATCAGGGCGCGAGCGGCTGACAGCCCCCTTCGGCGCCGCGGTTTTCGGCCTGTTCTGCCTCCTCGTGATCACACCGGCGCGAGCGGGCGACCCGGCCTTGCCCGAGGCCGGCCTCGCCGCGCTGGGAGAGAGCAAAGTCGTGACCGTGGTCGATGGCGACACGCTGATGCTCGAAGATGGCCGCGAGGTCAGGTTGGTCGGGATCCAGGCGCCGAAGCTGCCGCTGGGCCGTCCCGATTTCCCGACCTGGCCCTTGGCCGAAGATGCCAGGCAGGCGCTCGCGCAGATGACCGTGGGCCGGACCCTCAAACTCTTCGCCGGCGGCGCCACGATGGATCGCCATGGCCGCACGCTGGCCCAGCTCGAACGCGAGGACGGGCTCTGGGTCCAGGCGGCGCTGATCCAGGCGGGCATGGCCCGCGCCTACAGCTTCCCCGACAACCGGGCGCTCGCGGCCGAATTGCTGACCTATGAGCAGGCGGCACGCGCCGCCCGGCGCGGCATCTGGGCCAACGCCTTCTATCGCATCCGCGATCCCGGGGAACTCGGCGGCATGGTCGACAGTTACCAATTGGTCGAGGGGCGCGTGGTGACCGCGGCCAAGCCGCAATCGCGCCTCTATCTCAATTTCGGCACCGACTGGAAAACCGACTTCACCGTTGCGATCGACGCCCAGGCGCTCAAGCTGTTCAAGGCGGCCGGGCTCGATCCGCTGACATGGGAAGGGCGTCGCCTTCGCGTCAGGGGCTGGATAAAATCCTTCAATGGCCCGTTGATCGATGTGACGCATCCCGAACAGATCGAGGTCCTCGAGCAATGAGACACCCGCTTCGCCATCTCGCCGCCGCCGCGCTTCTGCTCGCGACCGCGCTCCTGGGCGCCTGCAGCGTCAATCCCGCCACCGGCCAGCCCAGCTTCACGGGCTTCATGTCGGAATCCGACGAGGCCAAGATCGGGGCGCAGAGCCATCCGGAAATCCTGAAGGAGTTCGGCGGGGCCTATGGCACACCCGAGCTCCAGTCCTACATCCAGACCCTCGGCAGCAGCCTCTCGGCCAAGTCGGAGCGGCCCGACCTGAAATTCACCTTCACCGTGCTGGACTCGCCCATCGTTAACGCCTTCGCGGTGCCCGGCGGCTATATCTACATCACCCGCGGCCTGCTCGCTCTCGCCAACAACGAGGCCGAGGTGGCGGGCGTGCTCTCCCATGAGATCGGCCATATCACCGCGCGCCATTCCGCCCAGCGCTACAGCGAGGGCATGCTGGCGCAGATCGGTCTGGTCGGCCTCGGCATCCTCACCGGCAGCCAGGGGCTGACCAACCTCGCCGGCTATGGCGCGCAGGCCTGGCTGCAGAGCTATTCGCGCGACCAGGAGTTCCAGGCCGACCAGCTCGGCGTGCGCTACCTCTCGCGCGCGAGCTACGACCCGCAGGCCATGGCGGCCTTCCTCTCCAGCCTGGAAGCCGACGCCAAGCTCGAGGCCACGATCGAGGGCCACCCCGAGACCGCCGATCAGTTCAACATCATGCAGACTCATCCGCGCACGGCCGATCGCGTCCAGCGTGCCATCCAGGAAGCCCAGGCGACGACGCCGGTCCCCAATCCCAAGCTCGAGCGCGACGTCTATCTCGACCATATCGACGGCATCCTCTATGGCGACGACCCGAAGGAAGGCGTCATCCATGGCCGCCAGTTCTCCCATGCGGATCTGCGGCTCGCCTTCACGGCCCCCCAGGGCTTCCAGCTCGCCAATGGCAGCGACGCGGTCCAGGGGCTGGGGCCCAACGACACCGCCATGATCTTCGATGGCGGTCGACTCACGAGCGCCGGCAGCATGAGCGACTACATCTCGAACACATGGGCGGCGAAGATCCGGCTGCAGAGCCTCGAGAACATGACCATCAACGGCATGGAGGCGGCGACCGCGACCGCCTCGGGCAATACCAGGGACGGCCCCGTCTTCCTGCGGCTGGTGGCGATCCGCTACGACGCCAGCACCATTTACCGGTTCATCTTTCTCAGCCCCGCGCAGAATGCGAGCGCGGCCGATGCCGGCTTCCGCCAGGCGGCGGCGAGCTTCCGCAAGCTCTCCGCCAGCGAAGCCGCCCAGATCAAGCCGCTCAGGGTCCGCGTGATCACCGTCAAGACGGGCGACAGCGTATCCTCTCTCGCCAAATCGATGGCCTTCGACGATTATCAGGAACAGAGATTCCGGGTCCTCAACGGACTCGCGGCGAACGAGACCCTGGCCGCGGGTCAACGTGTGAAGCTGATTGTCGAATAGCTCGATCGCTCCGCCACCCTCCGTTCCCTCACCGTCGGAAAACGCAGCCCCGGCGACGCCGATCGTCGTGGCGCCGCCCGGGCGCGAACCGGCGCGACAACGCTGGCGCCCCTCGATTCTGCTGGTGCTGATGCTGGGTTTCGGCGGGCTGACCGTGGCCGCCGCCGGAACCGTGACGCTGATCGGCTACGACCTCGCCCGGCGCAACACCTACGACCTGATCGCGATGGTGTCGCGCTCGAGCGCGGCCGAGCGCCAGACCTCCATCCATGCGAGCCTGGACCCCGCCGAGAATGCCGTCCGCTATCTGGCGGGCGCCCTGGAGCGCGGCGAGCTCGATCCGCAAGGCACCCGCATGCCGCAATTGATGGAAGGCATGATCACGGCCGCGCCGCAGCTGGGAATGGTGGCCTTCATCGAGCCCGATCTGACCTTGATCGGCGCCGGACGCATCCTCTCGGGGCTGCAGGCGGGGCGGCGCAGCGTCCGCCTCTGGCCGGAGCTTCGGTTGATGTTGCGCTATGGCGAGTACCAGGACGGGCTCGACTGGCATGGCATCACCTTCGTGCCGTCCCTGCGGGAAAGCTTCATCATTGCTTCCTGGCCGGTGAAGCGCGACGGCCGCTTTTTCGGCCTCGCCATCGCCGGCGTGCCGCTCTCGGCGCTCTCCAATGCGATCGTCCCCGACCCGCGGACCGGCAATGTGGATTTCGTGCTGCGCGGGCCCGGCGAGGTCCTGGCCCATCCGTCGCTCGCCGGCGGCGCGCGCGGCCTCTCCTCCGAGCATCCGATTCCCACGACCGGCGAAGTGGGCGACACGGTCATCGACGCCTTCGAGCATGGCCAGAGCACGCCCCTGGGCGACGCCCTGAGCTCGGCCGGCCTCCAGGGCGGCAATGTCACGGTCGACAGCGGCAGCTTCATCGTCGTCTACCAGCTGATCGCGGGCTATGACGACGTGGCCTGGCGCGTCGGGCGCTACTTTCCGGCGTCACGCGCGACCGCCATCCTCAATCGCCTGACCTATGCGTTGCTGGCGGGCGCCATCGTGCTGGGCATCACGCTGCTGTTCGCCCTCGTGCTGTCGCGCATCATGTCGCGCGGCATCGGCCGGCTCGCCGCGGCCGCCCATCGCATCGCCCGGCTCGATTTCGAGGGCACCCAGCCCCTGCCCGGCAGCATGCTGGCGGAGCTCGATCGCGCCGCCCGCGCCTTCAACGCGATGCGCACCGGCCTCGCCTGGTTCAACACCTATGTCCCGCGCGCGCTGGTCAAGCGGCTGATGCGGATGGGCGACATGGCCGAGCTGGCGCCGGTGGAACGCGAGCTCACCGTGGTCTTCACCGACATCGTGGGATTCACGCCCATCAGCCAGCGCCTGAGCCCGCCGCGCCTCGCGGCCTTTCTCAACCGCCATTTCGGCATGCTCGCGGCCGCGATCGAAGGCGAGCAGGGCACCGTCGACAAATATATCGGCGATTCGGTGATGGCGTTCTGGGGTGCCCCGGCCGAGGATCCCGATCACGCGCTCCATGCCTGCCGCGCCGCGCTCGCCATCGCCGCCAGCATCAAGGCCGACAACGACCGGCGCCGGCGCAAGAAGCTCAATCCGGTGCGGCTGCGGATCGGGGTCAATACCGGCACCGCGATTGCCGGCAATATCGGCGCCCCCGGCCGCGTCAACTACACGCTGATCGGCGATGCCGTGAACACCGCGCAGCGCATCGAGCAGGCCGGCCATGGGGTCGACGACGGCGCCGACACGACCATCCTCGTCAGCGCCGCCACCGCCGCCAAGCTCCCGCCCGAGATCGAGCGAACAGAGATCGGCGCGCATATGCTGAAGGGCCTGACCGGCGAGCGGGTGCTCTATCGGCTGGTGGTGCCGGCGTGATCGACTCGCCGGCGCCGACTCACCCATAGATACACTTCACCTCTTCCCTTGAGGGGGAGGCTGGGGTGGGCGGTGGATGCCGGTCTCGCTACCTATAAAGCAGCAATCCTCTTGTGGGCTTCGTTCCAGAAATCGAGAGAGCAAGCCGTCGCGTTGATGATCTTCCATCGCGTTCCTGGCTCACCCCCCACCTAACCTCCCCCTCAAGGGGGAAGGGATTCGATGTCTCGGGTGCCGCTTGCTGTGTTTCGTTCCTACAACGCCAGTGCCAGTTTGCGTCCCTCATAGATCGCGGCGGCGGCGTGGCGCGGCGAGAGGCCGTCGCCGATCGCGTGATGCTCGAGGCCCGAGCCATCGAGTGCCAGGGCCAGCGCATTCTC